>NZ_JBIISE010000011.1:0-50350 GCF_044341185.1 Flavobacterium sp. | reverse complement strand
AAAATATATACAACAGTTAGGTACCGCTTTCATTCAACACCTTACATTGAAATTAAAAACACTGATTCACAAATATTGTTTGGATTTAGTTATGATTTGGGTTTTAATTAACACCAAAAAATGACTCTAATACAAAAAAATATAAACAAAAAAAAGACTTCAAGTATCCTTGAAGTCTTTTAACAAAACTATGCTGAAAAATCTAGCACAAATGTTTTTGTTTTTATTATAAAATTGGGGAGATTTTATAATATGCAATTTGGGGGCAAAAACATTTGTCAAACTTAAATAAAATAAATGAAACTTATTTGTAGAATGATTCCGACAAAATAGTGTAGATTTTATAACAAAAAACACCATTAATTTCGTACTTTTGAGTAACTAAATACTTCAAAATATGTTAAATCAAATTTACGAAACTTGTGAATTCATAAAAGCAAAGACAAATTTCACTCCAGAGTATGGAATAGTTCTAGGTTCAGGCTTAGGAGATTTTGCAGATGATATTTCTATTGAATTTACCATTCCATATTCTGAGATACCTAACTTTCCTACCTCAACTGTTGCTGGGCATAAAGGTGCTTTACTTTTTGGAACTATTGGAACAAAAAAAGTTATCGCAATGCAAGGCCGTTTTCATTATTATGAAGGACATAGTATGAAGGAAGTAACTTTTCCCGTTAGGGTGATGAAATATTTGGGTGTTTCTAAATTAATTGTTTCTAATGCTTCTGGTGGAGTAAATTCAAAATATAAAGTAGGCTCAATTGTATTAATTACAAATCATATTAACATGATGCCGGAACATCCCTTACGAGGAATAAACGATGAACGATTAGGACCAAGATTTGTAAATATGAGTGAACCATATAGTCATCAAATGATTGCAAAAGTTAAGGAAATTGCTAATGCAAAAAACATACAAATAGAGGAAGGTGTATACGTTGCACTACAAGGCCCAACATATGAAACGCTTTCCGAATATAAAATGATAAAAAATATTGGTGGCGATTGTGTAGGTATGAGTACCGTTCCTGAAGTGATCGTTGCACGACATATGGATATGGAAACGTTTGGGATTTCTGTTATTACCGATATGGGAAATGAAGAAAATATGGAACGTGTATCACATGAAGAAGTTTTGAAAGCTGCCAAAAAAGCCGAACCACAAATTAGAACATTAATTAAAGAGTTAATTTGTTCTTATACATAATTAGATTACTAAAACTATTTTTATTTCAAATCAACATTATTTTTTTTGCATGACATTTATCATAAAAATATAGCGTGAATACCTATAATTTTGTTGTAAATTCATTTAGTTATGCCATCATTGATAAAGAAATATAATGTGCCTGGTCCAAGATATACAAGTTATCCAACAGTTCCTTTTTGGGAAGAAGATGCGTTTTCAGAAAAACAATGGACAGAAAATCTTATTGATACTTTTAAAATTTCGAACCAAACAGATGGCATAAGTTTATATATTCATTTGCCTTTTTGTGAAAGTCTATGCACCTTTTGTGGATGTAACAAACGAATTACGAAACGACATGAAGTAGAATTACCATATATACAAGCTGTAATAAAAGAATGGCGTTTGTACTGCAATTTATTTTCAAGAAAGCCAAATATAAAAGAGATTCACTTAGGTGGTGGCACTCCAACATTCTTCACAACAGAAAATTTAACTTTATTACTTGAAGGTATTTTTGAAACAGCAAACAAAGCTGAAAACTACATTTTTAGTTTTGAAGGACATCCAAATAATACAACAAAAGAACATTTGCAAACACTATATAATTTAGGTTTCAGAAGAGTAAGTTTTGGTGTACAAGATTATAGTGAAAAAGTACAAATTGCTATTCATAGGATGCAATCTTTTCATAATGTATCAAAAGTAACTTTATTAGCAAAAGAGATTGGTTATACCTCAATTGGACACGATTTAATTTACGGATTGCCTTTTCAAACGTTAGAAAATATTGAAGATACTATTTTAAAAACAAAATCACTTTTACCAGATAGAATTTCGTTTTACAGTTATGCGCACGTACCTTGGTTAAAAGGAAATGGTCAGCGAGGTTTTAATGATGAAGACATTCCTCAAAGTGACACAAAAAGACAATTATATGAATTAGGTAAGAAAATGTTACTTGAAATGGGTTATATTGAAATCGGTATGGATCATTTTGCTCTGCCTACTGATGAAATGTATTTGGCGTTTAAAAACAAAACATTACATCGGAATTTTATGGGATATACCGCTTCGAAAACAGAATTAATGATTGGTTTAGGTGTGTCTTCTATTAGTGATAGTTGGAATAGTTTCGCACAAAATGAAAAATCGTTAGAAAGCTATTATCAAAAAATTAATGCCAATAATTTACCTGTATTTAGAGGACATCATTTAACTACCGAAGATGTGATAATTAGGAAACATATTTTAAATTTAATGTGTCATTTTGAAACTTCTTGGAATAACAATGACACCTTTTTTCCAGAAATATATGATGTTTTAGATTCTTTATACGAAATGCAATTAGATGGCTTACTTTACATTGAAACTAATAAATTAACTGTAACCGATTTAGGAAAAGCGTATGTAAGAAATATTTGCATGGCTTTCGATTTAAGACTAAAAAGGGTAGCGCCTCAAACAGAATTATTTTCAATGACGGTTTAATATAAATTTAATGGCAATTCACCTCTGATTGTATATGTAAATTCATAGTACTTGGAGAAAAATAAGGAATATTTAATCCAAAACCTCTTACAATAAATAATATTCCCATGAAAATCATAAGAACAGGAATTGCTTTTTGAAATTTAGCGTAAAAAGTAAACGAAGTACTTTTTAAAAAATTTACAACAACAGCCATTAAAGGAATGGTACCTAATCCAAATAAAATCATATACAAACTTCCTAAGAAAACATGATTCATAGCCATTGCGCCAAATAATGCTACATATACCATTCCACAAGGTAAATACCCATTAAAAAGTCCAATCAAAAATAACGATTTAAACGTTTTGTTTTTAAATTGTGAGCCCAATTTAGATTTTACTTTACTGATAATACTATAAATAGGCTTAGAAAAATTATATGTTGCAAATTTTTTCTCTGGAACAACGGCAACAATAATCATAAAAATCCCAACAACTATAGAAAGCTGTTGTTGAAATCCTGCGAAGAAAAACCCAGAACCCAAAATCCCAAAAAGTAAACCTAAAGAGGCATAAGCTACTACCCTGCCCAACTGATATGTAGCAATTTGTATCCATTTTTTTAACGAATTATCCTTATCCACTGGAAGCATCATGGCAATTGGTCCACACATACCTACGCAATGTAAACTACTTATAAAACCAAATATTAGTGCAGAATAAAGCATTTTTTTATATTATAATTCCAAAATTGGAAATTAAAAATAAACTGTTTCTTTGTTTAAATACGACAATTCATCTACTTGCCAATTTATAGATATTTCCCAAAGACCGCCAATCAATTTATGATTAGGTATGAGCATTATTGGACTTGATAAAGAAATTTTCATCTCAAAATCCAACTTTTGATTAGACGGTCTGTATAGGGAAATAGTTCCTTTTATTTTTTTGTAATCTATATCTGTAGGAAAATAAATTTGTATCCCTTCAGATGTTTTTGCTACTTTTAATTTAGTTTTTAAAGCATTTGAAAGATTTTGGCTTTCAATATCGCTTTGTACTTTACTTTCTTGTTTATAGTAATCATCAGCAACTAATTCATTATCGTATTTTGAATTTGATTGTACCAAAAACACAAAAAACAATATAAAAGTCATAAAACTTCCAAAACCAATAATTACGCCTGTTCCCCAATTAAATTTCATATTTGTTGTTGTTTTAATTAAATGTTCTTGGACCTAAAAAATTTGTTGTAATTGTTTCAATTAATTTATTTCCTTGATGTACTTCTATATTAATCTTTGTATTATCTGATTCTAATATTACCAATGGAATTTCAACAAATAATGTTCCTGTTGCAGCATCGGCTTTTTCGACATGTAAAATAGAATTTCCTACTAACTTAAGGGTGCCTTGTTTTGGTTGAATTAACTTAAAAGTTATATTTTTCAAATTTTCATTTGTTTTATTAATAATTCTATAGGTGTATACATTACTGATGTTTTTCCCTTTTTCTTCGTACAACTGACCGGATAATCTTAATATTTTAGTATCTACTTCTGTTCGCAATAAAATCATTGAAATCATAACTGTAGTTAAAATTACTAAAACGGCAATATACCCTTTCATTCTGGTGGTTAATTTAAACGTTTCCTTTTTAGAAATTTCTACTTCACTTGCGTAACGTATTAATCCTTTTGGTAAGTTTACTTTCTCCATCATCAAATCGCACTCATCCATACAAGCCGTACAGTTGGTACATTCTAATTGTGTTCCGTGACGAATATCAATTCCAGTAGGGCAAACATTTACACATTGATGACAATCAATACAATCGCCAATTTTTTGCTCTACTCTATCTTCATTTTTTTTGAATTTAGCTCTTCCGTTTTCGTTTTCTCCACGAACATAGTCGTAAGCTACAACAAGGGATTTATTATCTAACAAAACACCCTGTAACCTTCCATAAGGACAAGCAATAATACAAACTTGTTCTCTAAACCAAGTAAAAACAAAATAAAAGATACCAGTAAAAATACATAGTACAATTAGGGTTTTTATATTACTTAACGGCCCTTCAACAATCATGGCTTCAAGCGTATCACTTCCAACTAAATAAGCTAAAAATACATTGGCAATACCAAAAGAAATAATCAAAAAAACGAACCATTTAAGAACGCGTTTTATAATTTTTTCGGCATTCCATTCTTGGCTTTCTAATTTTATTTGAGCACCTCTATCCCCATCAATCCAATATTCAATTCGTCTGAAAACCATTTCCATAAAAATAGTTTGCGGACAAAACCAACCACAAAATATACGACCAAAAGCTACAGTAAATAATGTTAACCCAACCACTCCGGTAATCATTAAAATCACCACCAAATAAAAATCTTGTGGCCAAAATGGCATTCCAAAAATATTGAATCTACGATCCAATACATTAAACAATAAGAACTGATTGCCATTTATTTTAATAAAAGGGCTAGAAAGTAAAAATGCCAATAATGCATAACTTACTAATTTTCTTCTATCGTAATATTTTCCTTGAGGTTTTTTTGGAAAAATAAATTTTCTTTTTCCTTTTTCGTTTATAGTTCCAATGGAATCACGGAAACTATCGTCTTCAATATTTGACATCTTTTGTTATAATTTGCATTACTGCTGTAACAAATATGGGTATACAATAAAGCATACCCAAATTGTTAGTATTTATTTTTTTGCAATCGTATCTGCCACCTCAACTTTTGCAGTTGCTGCAGCACCTTCTTCATTCCATACTTCCCCTTCAGGTGCTTTTCCTACAGCAGGTTTTGTGCCTTGAAGAGACAATACATAACTAGCCACTTTTTGTATTTCAGTTGGTTTTAAACTTTCTTTCCAAGCTACCATTCCTTTTCCTGGTCGACCACCTTCGGTAATAGTTTTAAATAAATTTTTAATTCCACCACCTAAAATCCAACTTGTATCTGTTAAGTTAGGACCAATTGCTCCACCTCCATCAGCTTTATGACAAAGCACACAATTGGTTGTGAAAATGGCTTTTCCTTCTGCAAGAGCAGCTGGTTCTGTAAGTAATGTTACTTTATCTACATTCATTAAGTCTGGAGCGGTTTTATTATATTCTTCTACTTGTTTCTCCGCTAAAGTGTTATCCATTACATATTCTTGGTCTTGTGTATAATCTCCAACTATATGAAAACGAACTAAATATACCAACGCAAACACAATTGTAGCATAAAATAAACCCGTAAACCATGGCGGTAAACCATTATCTAGTTCTTTAATTCCATCATAATCGTGATCTAATTGAATGTCTTTCTCGTCTTCAATTGGTTTTAAAGCCGAAATTTTAAACATCCATTTTTTATACAACTCGGATTGTGTAAATGGTTTAGCTTTATCAATATCATATTGCGCTTTTGCTTCATCTGTAAGCAATTGGTAAGAAACATTGTCTACTGCATTTAATATTACTTCAATGACAATAAAAATGAATATCAATAACAAATGCATTAATGGCACTATTGGATATTTTACAAAAGCTGGACGGTCTCCAGAATCAATAAAATATTCTGATAAGGCAAAAACAATTAGGTAAAAAAACGGAAACCTAATGTAAACTGGAATATATTTTCTCATAATCTTGTTGTTTTATTTCTCGTTAAAAGGTAATTCACTCATAATTTTCACTTGTTCTTTACTATAAGACAAAGCATATATTAAGTAAGAAATAAATATGGTAAAGAAAATTACTAATGATATTATAGGATAAATCTCTACTCCATTAATACCTTCCATGTTGTGTTTTACAAATTTTAACATATCCTTATTTTTTTACTTTAATATCCGTTCCTAAACGTTGCAAGTATGCAATTAAGGCTACAATTTCTCTATCTTTCATTTGTACGAAAGGTTCGCCTGTAAGTTTTGCTTTTTCTTTACTTGCTGCATATGATTTAGAGAAATTTGGATCTGTTTCTAAACCTTTTTCAATTTCTACAGCTTGTTTTTCAATACTTATAAATGCATTAGCAATTTCGGCATCTGTATAAGGTACGCCTAACGTTTTCATCACACTCATTTTTTTCTGAATGTCGTCATGTTTCATTTTCTTATTATCAAACATCCATTTATACGCTGGCATTATAGAACCAGTTGTTGTAGCTTGTGGATTCCACATATGGCTAAAGTGCCAACTGTGTGGATATTTTCCACCTACTCGCATTAAATCTGGACCAGTTCTTTTTGAACCCCATAAAAATGGATGATCATATACATATTCTCCAGATTTAGAATATTCACCATAACGTTTTACTTCACTTCTAAATGGGCGAACCAGTTGTGAGTGACAATTATTACAACCTTCGCGAATGTACAAGTCTCGTCCTTCTAATTCCAATGGTGTATAAGGTTTAACGCTTGTTATCGTTGCGATATTTGATTTCACAATTAACATAGGTACAATTTGAATTAATCCACCAATAGAAACTGCCAAAACTGTTAAAATGGTAAATTGAACTGGCTTACGTTCTAACCAAGCGTGTAATTTTTCATTTCTCAATCGACTTGATGCGATTACTGGTAGCGCAACTGCTTCTGCTTCTTCATCTGTAACTGCAGAACCTGCTTTTACTGTTTTAATTACATTATACACTCCAACTAAAACACCTGTTAAGTATAACACACCACCTACTGCACGCATAGCATACATTGGCATAATTTCCACTACAGTATCCATAAATTGGCCATATACTAATGTGCCGTCTTCATTAAATTGTTTCCACATTAATGATTGTACAAAACCTGCCACATACATAGGTAAAGCATATAAAATGATACCTAATGTTCCAATCCAAAAATGAAAATTAGCTAATTTTTCTGAATATAATTTTGTTTTAGTAATTCTTGGTATAATCCAATAAATCATACCAAATGTCATGAAACCATTCCAAGCTAATGCGCCAACGTGAACGTGTGCGACAATCCAGTCCGTAAAGTGAGCAATCGCATTTACGTTTTTAAGTGATAACATAGGACCTTCAAAAGTGGCCATTCCATAACCGGTTACCCCAACTACGAAGAATTTTAAAACTGCATCTGTTCTAACTTTATCCCAAGCACCTCTTAAAGTTAATAATCCATTAATCATACCTCCCCAAGATGGAGCAATTAGCATAATTGAAAATACTACTCCTAAATTTTGCGCCCAATCTGGTAATGTTGAATATAATAAATGATGAGGGCCTGCCCAAATGTATAAGAAAATTAACGACCAAAAGTGGATAATTGACAATCTATATGAATATACTGGTCTGTTAGCCGCTTTAGGTAAATAATAATACATTAATCCTAAAAATGGTGTAGTTAAGAAAAATGCTACCGCATTATGTCCGTACCACCATTGCACCAGAGCATCTTGAACACCTGCATAAACAGAATAACTTTTTGTTAATGAAACAGGTATTGCAATACTATTTACAATGTGTAATAAGGCAACTGCAACAAAAGTGGCGATGTAAAACCAAATAGCAACATAAATATGACGTTCTCTTCGCTTAACAATAGTTCCAATCATATTAATACCAAACGCCACCCAAACTAAGGCAATTGCTATATCAAATGGCCATTCTAATTCGGCATATTCTTTTGAAGTAGTAATTCCCATTGGTAATGTTATGGCAGCACCTAAAATAATAAGTTGCCAACCCCAAAAGTTTACCTGACTTAAAAAATCGCTATACATTCTTGCTTTAAGCAAACGTTGTAAAGAGTAATATACTCCTGCAAAAACGGCATTTCCAACAAACGCAAAAATAACTGCGTTGGTATGTAATGGTCTTAATCTTCCATAACTTAACCACGGTATACCGTCTGTTAAATTAGGAAAAAGATAAAATAAAGCCACAAGCAGTCCTACTGACATTCCGACTACTCCAAAAAGTAGCGATGCATAAATAAAATTACGAACGATTTTATTATCATAACGAAATTGTTGCATTTCCATAATTAATGTTTATTTAGTTTTAGTTTTTTTTAATTCATCGTCAAAAAGCATACGAACAGACGGTGTGTAATCATCATCATATTGTCCGCTTTTTACAGCGAAAATAAACGTGATTAAAAACACAATGGCTATTAAGATGCTAATGGTTATAAGAAAATATATGATACTCATACCTCTATAAGTTTTAAACAAAATTAGATTAGTGTGACGCAATTAAATATGATATTTGTCATGTATTGAATTTATTTTATTTAAAATTTGATTTTTTTACCGTAAAATTTACTCAATATGGTTACTAAGCTCACAATCGTAATAGCGCTCATAGGCATAATAATGGCTGCAAACAATGGTGATAATTTACCTGTTAAAGCAAAAGCTAATCCTACTGAATTGTATAATAATGATAAGCCAAAACTCATATAAATGGTTTTCATAGCGTTTTTAGAATACTGTATATAATGAAACAATTTTTGAAATTGCGAAGCGTCCATAATACCATCACAAGCAGGTGAAAAGACATTTACATTCTCTGAAAGTGCAATTCCAATATTACTTTGAGCTAAAGCGCCTGCATCATTTAATCCATCGCCTACCATCATTACATTTTTACCTTCGTTTTGAAGTTTTTGTATATATTCTAATTTTTGCTCTGGTTTTTGATGGAATACCAATTTAGTATTTTGTGGCAAAACGGATTGTAAATACTCTTGTTCACCATCGTTATCACCAGATAAAATGACAGTTTTGAAGTTGTTTTTATCCAACTGATTGAACAATGTATTTAACCCTTCTCTATATTGATGGTTGAAGGCAAAATACCCTTTATATTGAGATCCAATTTCAATATGTACTTTAGTATTTTTATCTTTTTCAATTTCTAATTTTAAATTCATTAAGTGAAGAGAACCTATTTTATATATACTATTTTCAACTGAAGCTAACATTCCTTTTCCTACAATTTCTTCGTATGTATTAATTGATATTATTTCAGATTGAGGTAAAAACGCATACAGTTTTCTACTTAAAGGATGATTTGAATTTCTGACAATGCTTTTAATATTTGCAAGTTCCTTATCGGATAAATCTGTACCTGTATATTCTATAGTTGATTTTAAAGACGACGTAATGGTTCCTGTTTTATCAAAAACAATCGTATCTACTTTTGCCATTTGTTCAATCACTTGCGCATTTTTTAAATACATTTTTTTGTTTCCCATAATTCGTAACACATTACCTAAGGTAAAAGGTGCGGTTAAAGCCAAAGCACACGGACACGCTACAATTAGCACTGCAGTGAAAACATTAAACGCTAAATACGCATTTATAAACAGCCAAAAAATTAAGGATCCAAAAGCTAACAAAAGTAAAGCTGGTGTGAAATACTGACTTACTTTGTCTGTAATCGATTTGTGTTTCTGTTCTATTTTTTTTTGAAAGACATCATTACTCCACAATTGCGTTAAATAGCTTTGCGAAACGGAAAACAACACTTCCATTTCAATTATACCGCCCATTTGTTTGCCGCCTGCAAAAACTTTATCGCCCGATTTTTTTTCAATTGGAATGGCTTCACCAGTAACAAAACTATAATCTAAAGCTGTTTTTGGTGAAATTAATATTCCATCAACTGGAATTAATTCTTGATTTCTGATAATTAATCTATCACCTTTTTCTACATCATAAATTTGGCAAGGTTCCTCTTCTCCATTTTGATTAATTTTCGTAACAGCAATTGGAAAATAAGATTTAAAATCGCGTTCAAATGATAAAAAATCATATGTTTTTTGTTGAAATAATTTTCCTAACAACATAAAGAAAACCAATCCTGTTAAACTATCAAAATAACCTTGACCGTAATCAAAAGTAATATCAATTACACTTCGTATAAACATGACAATTATTCCTAAAGCTATAGGAATATCAATGTTTAACATCTTAGATTTGATACTTTTATAAGCAGAAATATAATAACCACTTGCCGAATATAAAAAAGAAGGTAAGGATAAAAAGAAAATCAACGTTCTAAAGAAATTTCGATATTTATTTATCCAAAATTCATCTACTTCAAAATATTCTGGAAATGATAAAAGCATAATGTTTCCAAAACAGAAAAAAGCAATTCCTAATTTATAAATTAAACTTCTATCAATTTGTTTGGTGTCTGTTTCGTAGTTTTCTAAACTAATATAAGGTTCATAACCAATGGATGACAGTAAATAAACGATGTCTTTTAGATTAGTTTGCTCTGAATCATAAGTAATTCGAACCTTTTTTTGTGTAAAATTAACTTGAGAAGTACTTATTCCCTTTTGAAGTTTTTGTAAATTCTCCAAAATCCAAATACATGAACTACAGTGAATATGTGGTATGTATAAGGAAACAATATAAATTGTATTTTCTTGAAATTCCAATAATTTGGATTGAATTTTTTCATCATCTAAAAAATCATATTTACCTTTAATTTCTTGTGGTGTGGCTCCTGGAGCCGATTGAAAATCGTAATAACACGTTAAATCATTTTGACTAAATATTTCATATACTGTTTTGCATCCCACACAACAGAATGATTTTTCGTCAAATTGTATTTCTTCCTTTGCAGTATATTCCTTACCACAATGAAAACAATTTTTATTGCCCATAATAATGCTCATTTTACCTAATACAAAGGTTGTATATTGTTCATAAGTAAAATATGATATTTGTCATACTATTTGTAAATTTGTACCAACTTCAACTAATTTTGTTTTTATGGGGAAATGTGAACAATGCATTGTTAGAGAATTTAGTGCTATTAAGGCATTAAAAAAAGATGAGTTATTGAGGATTGCCGATTGTAAAACATCATACACCGTAAAAAAAGGAGAAACCGTTTTTAATGAAGGTGATGCCTTAAATGGTATCTATTGTATTAAAGATGGCGTTTGTAAATTATCAAAACTTAGCGATAATGGTAAAGATCAAATAGTAAAACTTGTAAAAAAAGGAGAACTTTTAGGACAACGTTCTTTGATAAGTGAAGAATCTACTAATCTAAGTGCTGTTGCTGTTGAAGACATGCAAATTTGTTTTATTCCAAAACAAGAAATTTTACAGTTTTTTAACGAAAATAATCAGTTTTCATTAAATATGATGAAATCGGTTTGTGGTGATTTAAAAGATGCCGATGATAATATGGTGAATTTGGCACAAAAAACGGTAAAACAACGTTTAGCTGAAACCTTACTTAAATTAGAAACCGACTTTGGCATTCACGAAGATGGAAGTTTAAAAATTCAATTATCACGTGAAGAAATAGCTGGAATGATTGGCACAGCTACTGAAAGTTGCATTCGATTACTATCTGAATTTAACAAAGAAGGTTGGATTTCTTTACAAGGCAAAAAAATTACCATTACCAATAAGAAAGAATTACAAAGGTTAATTTAATTCCTAGTTTTAAAAAAACACCACAACGTTTGTCACCCTGAAAGGGTCTCACGAAAAATAATTCACAACAGTATTAAAAATAAAAAAACCTTTCGGGAGGACAAATTTGTGATTACTTTGTGGAAAATGGGAACACAGATTTAAAGAATTAAACAAATCAAATAGACTTGACAATTCGTAGTTAAAAAAAGTAGTATTTTACATTAAACTTAACATGAACGATAATTTTATAAACGAATTTTTTGGAATAGGTATACAAAACGGAAAAACACCCGAAAACTTAGGAATGCTTTGGCGTTCGGCGCAGAATTTTGGTGCGAGTTTTATTTTTACCATTGGAAAACGATATGCCAAACAAGCTTGCGACACACACAACGCAGTAAAAGCGATTCCTTATTTTCATTATGATACTTTTGAAGCATTTTACGAAAACTTACCTAAAGGCGCAAGATTAGTTGGCGTTGAACTTGATGATGCCGCAGTAGATTTAGAAACTTTTCATCATCCGCAACGTTGTGTGTACTTATTAGGTGCAGAAGATCATGGCATGACCAAAAAAGCTATGGAAAAATGCCATCATTTAGTAAAATTTAAATCGGAAAAAAGTTTAAATGTTTCTGTTGCTGGTAGTATTATTTTATATGACAGAGGCCTAAGTAAACCCAGAATTTAATACTTATTCTAAAATTTCAATTCGGATAGCTCGTAAAAAATCTTCGCCAGCTGGTAAATGATTCATTCCTTCTTTTTCTTCTAAATTTCCGTTATGATTTATGGCATCTGCCAAACCACACCAAGGTTCAATACATAAAAACGGAGCATTTTGTTTGGTCCAAATTCCTAAATATGGAAAATGATCATAATTTACTTTTAATATCGCTTTGTCATTATATTTTAAAGTAACTTCATTTGAATTTAATTGTTTAAAAACCAACGCATCTTTTTCGAATAAAGCATAATTTAAATTAATAGTATTGTTTTTTGCATCAACCAAAGTGGTTTTTCCAATAAAACTTTCATTTTCTAAATGGTGCGTTTCAAAAGTATCTTCGGCATTAAATTGTAAGGAATAATTTTCAAAATTTTCTGAAATAGCAAAGGCAGGATGTGCTCCAATAGAAAAAGGAAGTACTTCATCCGATTGATTTCGTACAAAATATTCAATAACTAATTCGTTTTCCATTAATGTGTATGCCATTAATAACTTAAAAGTAAAAGGATAAATTGCTTTTGTTTCTTCGGTTTCATTAAGTTCAAAAATAACTTGAAAATCACTTTTTTTATCGAAAGTAAATTCCACATTTCTGGCAAATCCGTGTCGTGGAAGCTGATAAGTTGTTCCATTAAAGGTATAACTATCATTTTTCAAACGACCAACAATGGGAAATAAAACAGGTGAGGTTTTATTCCAATACGTTTCGTCCACTTGCCAAATGTAGTTTTTGGTCTTTTTAACTAATGAAATTAATTCAGCTCCTAAAGTATTTATGGTTGCTGTAAGTTGTGAATTGGAAATTGTAACTATCATTTTTTAAATTCTTTTTTTAATAATCCATAATGTACCGAATCTATAAATGTATCGTTCCAAAAGAAATCTTCGATAAAGTGTCCTTCCTTTCTGAAACCATTTTTTTCCAATACACGAGCTGAAGCAAAATTATCAGGATCGATAATTGCAGTAACAGTATGTAAATGTAATACATCAAATCCGAATGTTAAAATTGTTTTTATAGCTTCTGTAACATATCCTTTATTATGATATTCTGGTAAGGTCATATAACCTAATTCCGAACGTAAATTTTCATGTTGTGTTCTAAAAAAACCAATTATTCCAATCAAAGAATCGTTGTCTTTTTCTGTAATTACCCAATTAATAGCATTGTTTTCTTCTTTGTGACTCAAAAGTGAATTAATATGAGCCAAAGCTTCTTCTTTAGTAGTAATTAAAGGTCTTGGTATAAACTTCATCGTTTCAGGATTGCCTCGAAGAAGCATTACTTCAGGAATATCTTTTTCATTAATTTCTCTAAAACACAAACGCTCAGATTGTAAATTTGGAAACGGAAGTATATTTATATGTATCATAATTTCTTCAATCTGTGTTTCAACTATTAATTTATTTCATAACCGCAAAGTTCGCAAAGATTTTCGCAATGGATGCTAAAGATTTATTGATTTCTAAAATTTTAAAAATTTCTATAATCGGTGTTGTAACTATTTATTTTTTAGTTTAATTAATAATTCTACTTCTTTTTCTCTTCTTATATCCTCTAAAATCCAATTTAACTCGGGATCAATATTGTTATTTCTATCTTCTAAAGTAGGTAAAATTTCTTTATCTGGAAAAACACCTCTTCCTTCAATATTTGTTTTACCAGCGGCACTTACCAAAGCTAAACCTATTCGTAAATTCACTTTACTATTTGGCAATTGCACCAAAGGCATTTGAGCAGCAACCGTTCCATTATAAGCACCTCCGGTTTCTTCGCCTACAAAAAAAGCACGTTGGGTTGACTTTAAATTTGAAGAAATAATACTTGATGCCGAAAAACTACCACCATTAATTAATACATAAATTTTACCTTTAAAATTATTCGGTTTTGGCTTACTTTGTTTAGAATGTCGATTACTTAAATAGGTACCACTTGCTTCTTTTCTTGTTTTAAAATAAAATAAAGGATAAAAAATAGGCGCGCCTAAAATCTTAAAAAACTTAGTAACATAACCACTTCCTTTAAAATAATTCATATGTAAAAAACTGGTTTTTGATACTACTTCGTAATCATCAATAAAGACAAACGGTTCCAGCGTTAAATAACTATATAAATTAGCAATTTCATTCAATCTTCCGCCACCATTATTACGCAAATCAATAATTAAATTTTTAGTGTTTGCTAAAGATAATATGTTAAAAGCTTCTTCGTAAAAATCGTGATAATTTCCATTTGAAAACTGTTTAATCGATATCATTGCAGTGATACTATCTTTATCCAAAAATTTTAATTCTCTGGTAAATGTTTTAGTATCGCTATTAAAGCCATATTTACTATTAAATTTAGCTTTTTCTTTTCTTTCCTTTTTTGATAATTTAGGCATCTTTTGATTTGAATTTGAACCGAATGTATCTCGTTTCACAACAAAAAGAGAATCCTTTCCTTCAAGTTTTAGGAGTAGATGTAAACTATCTTGTACTTTTCCTTTATCTAAATTAAAAAACGCACCGAAATATTTTCCTAAATATCTATTAATAAAGGTTGTATTAAAACCGTCCGAAGCTATTCTTTTAGAAAACAATGAAATTAAATCGGATGGTTTTTCAGAATTTATGGAAATAACTTCGGTATTCGCTTTTATATTATACCTTGAGCGATTTTTAGTAATTATTAATTTGTTGTCGATATATTCAAAATCAAATTGTGAAAAAGGTGATTTTCCTTTTTTATTTAGTGCTTTTACTTCTTTTTTTGTAGATTTTGGTAAACTTGGTGAAACGCTTAAATGTCCTTGTCCAACATTTTTAACCACTTGGCTCAATTCTTTATAAAAAGCCAAACCCGTCATTGACTTTTGGATAGATTTTTTTAAGCTATCAAACTTAAAATCTAATTTTTCTTTAGAAATATACCAATACAATTTTGGATGTAATTGTTTTAGTTTTTTGTACGAATAATCTACGTCTTTTTGAAGCTGAGCTACAGCAATAGGTTGTGTTAATTGCTGATTAAATTTCTTGGTAGATTGACAAGAAAATAAAAATAGCGTACCGAAAAGGATTACAATGTTCTTCATAAATTTGGGGTTTTTATAATGAAAAACAAATCTAACTAAAAAAAACATCATATCCATAACGAAAAATCATTATGCCTACCACGAATAAAAATAATTTTCGAATAAACTGATTGCCTTTTAAAATAGCCATTCTGGTTCCAATTATACTTCCAGATATATTGGAAATCGCCATAATAATTGCAATTTCTAAAATATAATTTCCTTGCGAAAGGAACACGTAAAGGGCGGAAATATTGGTGATGCAATTTATTATTTTCGCATACGCAGATGCTTCTAAAAATTCAAATCCCAAAAGTGCTACAAATCCTAAAACTAAAAAACTTCCTGTTCCTGGACCTAAAAAACCATCATAAAAACCAATAATAATACCCAATAAAAATCCAAATAAATACTTTTTTTTATCGGATAACACTTTTGTAGAATAAGATCCAAAATCTTTCTTTTTAAATGTATATATGGCAATAGCAATTAACATAAAAAAGATAAAAGGTTTCAGAATGTTCACGTCAATTCGACTAACCAATTTCGCACCAATAAAAGAAAAAATAAAGGAGCTAAAAGCAGTAATTAATAATAATTTCCAATTGAACGTTACTCGTTTTGCATATTGAACAGCTGCAATTGATGTACCTGAAAGCCCAGCTATTTTGTTAGTTCCAAAAGCAGTTGGAATACTTGAATTTGGAAATAAAATCATAAAAGCGGGAAATTGTATTAATCCGCCACCACCAACTATAGCATCAATAAATCCTGCTAAAAGCGAAGCAAAAGCTATAATTATTAAAATGGAAATGTCGTGTTGGGCAAAAAGTTCTAGTAGATTCATACAATTATAAAAAAAGAAACCTACTGATTAACGAAGTCGGTTTTGGGAAATTTTTGTTTTATCAAAAATAAGAATTTTTTCATTTATTTCAAACGCAATAAAACACCTTTTCGTTTCACAATATTTTTATAATCCCATTGAATTACTTTTGCTTTTTCAATCCAACGGATTACATCTTCTCTATTTATTTGTGAGACTTCCGTATATCTTTTTGATGCATCCTTGAATTTTCCAGAACCTATTTTAAGTTCTTTTTCCTCAAAACTCGCACCACTCCAAAATAGCAATCGTACACAATCTTTCAATTTATTATAACCCAAAATTGGATTACCCTCTAAAAACCAAACCGGATGGGCGTGCCAAACTTTGTTTTCGGCTTCTGGTAAATTATCCATAATTATCTCAGACAAAAGACTACAGATTAGATAATTTTCTCCAATTTGATTGTTATTATATTTTTGAATATCTGGATGCATATTGCTTACTTTATGAAGTAAATATAAAAAAGTCTAGCCATCTTTCGACGACTAGACTTAAAAATTTTTTATTTTTATAAATTACTTTTGGTTTCTAAATACCAATTGATTATCAAAACAGTCTAGTAAAACAATAGAATCAGTTTTAATGGTTCCTGCTAAAATTTCTTTCGATAGCTTATTTAATACGTCTCGTTGAATCACTCTTTTTACTGGTCGGGCTCCAAATTCTGGTTCGTATCCTTTTACGGCTAAATATTCAATCGCTTCATTTGTTGCCGACATGGAAATATGCTGTTGTTCTAGCATTTTAAACACCGATTTTAATTGTAAACCTACAATTTGTTTGATATTATCATTTGTCAATGGAGTAAATAGTACAATATCGTCGATTCTGTTAATGAACTCAGGACGAACGGTTTGTTTTAATAAGGCTAAAACCTCAACTTTTGCCGTTTCCATAGCTGCGTCAATACTTCCTTTTACATTCTCAAATTTTTCTTGAATAATATGGCTTCCCATATTTGAAGTCATTATGATAATGGTATTTTTAAAATCAGCCAAACGTCCTTTATTATCCGTTAATCGTCCTTCATCTAATACTTGTAATAATATATTAAACGTATCCGGATGTGCTTTTTCAATTTCATCTAACAAAATTACCGAATACGGTTTGCGTCGTACTGCTTCTGTTAATTGTCCCCCTTCATCATATCCTACATATCCTGGAGGTGCGCCAACCAAACGACTTACGCTATGACGTTCTTGGTATTCGCTCATATCAATTCGCGTCATCGCATTTTCGTCATCAAACAAATAATCGGCTAAAGCTTTCGCTAATTCTGTTTTTCCAACTCCAGTTGTACCTAAGAAAAGGAACGTTCCTAAAGGTTTTTTCATGTCTTGTAAACCGGCACGACTTCTTCTTACTGCGTCAGAAATAGCCTCTATAGCTTCCTCTTGACCCACAACTCTTTTATGCAATTCATCTTCTAAATTCAGTAGTTTTTCACGCTCACTTTGTAGCATTTTTGTAACCGGAATTCCTGTCCACTTTGCAACAACCTCAGCAATATCTTCTTGTGTAACTTCTTCTTTAATTAGCGATTTTTCACTTTGATTTTCAAGTAATTCAATTTGTAACGCGTCTAATTTCTTTTGTGCTTCAACGATTTTACCATATCTTAGTTCGGCAACTTTACCATATTCTGCATCTCTTTCTGCCTTTTCTGCTTCTAATTTATAATCTTCAATTTGTTGCTTATAGCTTTGAATAGCATCTACAACATCTTTCTCCGATTTCCATTTGGCATAAATTTCATTACGTTGTTCTTTTAGTTCTGACAAATCAATATTTAAAATCTTTAATTTCGATTCGTCTTTTTCTCGCTTAATGGCTTCAATTTCAATTTCTAATTGCATGATTTTTCTATCCAAAACATCCAATTCTTCTGGTTTTGAATTAATTTCCATACGTAACTTTGAAGCCGCTTCATCCATTAAATCTATAGCTTTGTCTGGTAAAAATCGATTCGTAATATAACGTTGCGACAATTCAACTGCGGCAATAATAGCATCATCTTTAATTCGTACTTTATGATGTGTTTCGTACTTTTCTTTGATTCCACGTAAAATTGAAATGGCGCTTTCTGTGTCGGGTTCGTCAACAGTAACTCTTTGAAAACGACGTTCTAAAGCTTTATCTTTTTCAAAATATTTTTGATATTCGTCTAAAGTTGTAGCACCAATCGCACGTAATTCACCTCTTGCTAAAGCGGGTTTCAAAATATTTGCCGCATCCATAGCACCTTCTCCTCCTCCTGCTCCTACAAGCGTATGAATTTCATCAATAAAAAGAATGATATCGCCTTCCGCTGAAGTCACTTCTTTTACAACGGCTTTTAATCTTTCTTCAAATTCACCTTTGTATTTTGCACCAGCAATTAATGCACCCATATCTAAGGAATACACAATTTTATCTTTTAAATTTTCTGGTACATCACCATCTACTATTCTGTGTGCTAATCCTTCTGCAATGGCTGTTTTACCTACACCAGGCTCACCAACTAACATCGGATTGTTTTTGGTTCTTCGAGTTAAAATTTGTAATACTCTCCGAATTTCTTCATCTCTACCGATTACTGGATCTAATTTTCCGTTTTTAGCTAAATCGTTTAAATTTTTTCCGTATTTATTTAACGCATTATACGTTTCCTCTGCTGATGAAGAAGTTACTCGTTCACCTTTTCTAAGTTCCGTAATGGCTGCAAGTAAGTCTTTTTCTGTAACCCCTTGATCTTTTAAAAGTTGAGCCACTTTACTTTTCGATTTAAAAATGGCTAAAATGATATGTTCAATTGAAACAAAATCATCATTCATTTTTTTTGCAAAAGTTGTCGCTTCATTTAATGTAGAAGACGCTTCTCGTGAAAACATAATTTCACCACCAGAAACTTTTGGAAAAACATGTATAGTTTGGTCTAACATTTTTTGAAACACGTCCATATTTACATTTACTTTCTTTAAAATAAATGGTGTTACTGTAGCATCAATTTCTAAAATAGCTTTAAAAATATGTTCGTTTTCAAGCTGTTGTTGCCCAAAATTTTGTGCAATTTGCTGAGCCGTTTGCAAAGCTTCTTGCGATTTAATAGTTAAATTATTTAAGCTCATATTTTTTATGTTTTAAACTCTTATTAATTATACTTTAGTTGTAGTATATTTGTTTAAAATTGGTCAATTTACATTCCATAGTCATAAAATTGACAAATTGTCATTGATTTACAATTAAAAACAATTAAAAACAGACAAAATGTCTTAAAAAATTAACAAAAATGAATTTTTTAAAAAATTTCTTTAAGGAAACCTCATCAGAAGAATCAGAATCTTCAAAAGAAGATGTGAAATATTTTCAATTAGATAAAATGGAACAATTTGATGAGATTGATGAAATTTCAGCTACAAAGTCTATTGTAATTTTTAAACACAGTACAAGATGTAGCATCAGTAGAATGGCTTTAAAACAATTTGATGCTGAATTTAATTATCCTGAAGAAAAAATAGTTTGGTATTTATTAGATTTATTACATCACAGAGATTTATCAAACGAGATAGCACATAGATATAATGTTACGCATCAATCACCTCAAATTTTGGTCATACAAAATGGAAAAGCGGTTTTTAATGCTTCCCACGATAGTATTGCTGCAGAAGATTTGAAACAGTTTACTTAATTTAAGATAAAAAAATCGCTTTTAAAAAAGAGATTTTTTTATTCATTATTTATCTTCTAAATCTGTTGCCTGAAATTATGGATTTCAATTTTTCTTTTAAATCTTCACCTGAATCATAAACCATTTGTTCGTTTGTTGGAAACGGTACTGCTCTTCTGTCAAAATATTGAAAATAATCTTGTTCACAAGCTCGTTTATCTCCATTATAATTCGCATAAATATAATTGAAAACAAATTCACTTGATAACGGGTAGGCATCAATTAATTGTTTCGTATTTAAATCGTGAAATTCAACTTTAGCAGTTGTTTGTACCGATTTAAATTGAGTAAATTCATAAATACTTGCTGAGATTGTTTTCATAACATCTACAACCATAGGTTTACCTTCCGAATCTTTAACTTGAACACCTTTGTCATCTAAAAGTGGTTTAGTTCCATCTTTAATTTGTTTTTCTTTAACAAATTGTTTCTCTCGAACTTGTTCTGGTGAAATTTTAATTTCTCTGAAATTTACAACCAATGAAAAATCATAAAAAATATCGCTTTGTTTTTTATTATGATATTCAGTCCATTTATCATTAATTCCAAGCGTACTAAAGTCTAATAAATCATCTTGTAAACGAGATGGAATAACCATATTTGTTTCGTTTTTAGTAGACACTAATACAAAATCAGTTCCTTTAAATTTCGCTTGATCCATTAAATCTCGAACATCTTTATAGTTAGGATTTAACTTATCTAAATACGCCAAATCATCATATGCATCTCGGATAACTAATTTATTTTTAGAAGCAAGTAGTTTTTTTGTATTATCATATAAATATATAGACAAATCAGCTTTACTGGCAATTAATTCGTTAGAATAATCGTTAAAAGGAAAAATTGCATTTCTATTTTCTTTCAATAACTTTAAAGGTAAAACACCTCTTATTCTATCTTGTCGGTTGTGTAATTGGTTATACAAATTATAGATTTTCTCAAAATTGGCAGGATTTTTTTCTTTTACCAATAATGATAAATTATTTAAATCACGTTCTTTCGCTTTGGCAAAAGCTTCTTCCAAAAGATATACATAATCTTGATTTCCTTTGGCATTTTTATTTGTTCTTAAACCATCTAAAGCTCTTTCAATAGCGCCATCATAGTCGCCATTACTTAACATAGACTGCGTTTTTTTTACTCCACAAGAAAACAAAAACAAGGTTAGTAATAATATAATATTCCTTTTCATATATACACTTTTATATTTGGAAAATAATGTGTTACCTTAAAATTTCAATTCAATAGCAGGAAGTAATTTACTTGATACTTCTCCAAAACCAATTCTAATTTGGTCATTTTGACAATATCCTCTAATAATTACCGTGTCGTTATCATTAATAAATTTACGTTCTGAACCATCATTCATTTTAATTGGATTTTGTCCCCCCCAAGAAAGTTCTAACATCGAACCGAAAGAATCTGGTGTGGGTCCTGAAATCGTACCACTTCCCATCATATCTCCAGAATTCACTCTACAACCATTAATTGTATGATGAGCCAATTGCTGACTCATAGTCCAATACATGTATTTAAAATTAGAGTTTGACACTATCGTTTCAACAGTATTTTCTGGCTGAATGGCTACTTGCAAATTAATATCGTAAGCATGATTTCCCGTTTGTTGTAAATAAGGTAATGGCTTTGGATGTTGTTCTGGAGAAGCACATTTAAAAGGTTCCAAAGCATCTAAAGTAACAATCCATGGCGAAATGGATGACGCAAAGTTCTTTGCTAAAAAGGGACCTAAAGGAACATATTCCCATTTTTGAATATCTCTTGCAGACCAGTCGTTAAATAAAACCATTCCGAAAATACATTCTTCTGCTTCTGCAACTGAAACGGGTTCTCCCATCAAATTTGCATCCGTAGTAATAAAAGCCGTTTCTAATTCGAAATCTACCAATCTTGATGGTCCAAAAACAGGTTGGGTTTCGCCATTTGGTAACGTTTGCCCGTATGGTCTATGAACTGGTATACCACTTGGCACAATCGTAGAACTTCTTCCGTGATATCCAACTGGAATATGCAACCAGTTTGGTAATAATGCATTTTCTGGATCGCGGAACATTTTTCCTACATTAGTAGCGTGCTCTTTACTTGAATAAAAATCAGTATAATCACCAATTTGAACAGGTAATAACATTTCAACATCATCTATCTTGAAAATAACAATATTTTTATGCGAATCATTATCTCTTAATTTTGGATTGGTATCTAAAAAAATATCCGATAATCTATTTCGTACTAAACGCCAAGTTTTTCTACCATCAGAAATAAAGTCGTTAAGGGTATCTTGCATAAACATATCGTCAGTAAGTTCAATACCTTCAAAATACCCTAATTGTTGTAGAGCTCCCATATCAATAGCATAATCACCTATTCTTGTACCTATTGTGATTACATCTTCTTTAGTGATAAAAACTCCAAATGGAATGTTTTGAATTGGAAAATCACTATCTTTTTTAACATCTAACCAAGACTTTCTACTTGGATCATTTGCAAAATTTGGCATATCTATTTCGTGTATTATTTTGTTGATAATTGAGCAATCAAAATTAAACTATAGAATCAATTTACCAAACATTTTTTGTATTTTTGACAAAATTTAAATTTATACTTAAAAATGCAACGCGACGAACTTATTTTTGACCTAATTTTAGACGAGCAAGACAGACAAATTCATGGGATTGAATTAATTGCTTCAGAAAACTTTGTGAGCGACCAGGTAATGGAAGCTGCTGGTTCATGTTTAACCAATAAATACGCAGAAGGATATCCTGGAAAAAGATATTATGGCGGTTGTGAAGTAGTAGATATTGTAGAGCAAGTTGCTATTGACCGCGTAAAAGAGTTGTTTGGAGCTGAATATGCTAATGTACAACCCCATTCAGGTTCACAAGCAAACACAGCTGTTTTTGCAGCTTGTTTAAAACCAGGGGATAAAATTTTAGGATTTGATTTGTCTCACGGTGGACATTTAACTCATGGATCACCAGTAAATTTTTCAGGCAAATTATATACTCCAAGTTTTTATGGTGTAGAAGAAGAAACTGGATTATTAAATTACGATAAAATTCAAGAAATTGCTACAAAAGAGCAACCTAAAATGATTATTGCAGGCGCATCAGCTTATTCTCGTGATATGGATTTTAAACGTTTCCGTGAAATTGCAGATTCAGTTGGTGCACTTTTATTAGCTGACATTTCTCATCCATCTGGATTAATTGCAAAAGGATTATTAAACGACCCTATTCCACATTGTCATATTGTTACTACTACAACTCATAAAACATTACGTGGTCCTCGTGGTGGATTAATTATGATGGGAAAAGATTTTGAAAACCCTTGGGGATTAACGACTCCAAAAGGCGATATTAGAATGATGAGTCATGTTTTAGATATGTCTGTTTTCCCTGGAAATCAAGGAGGTCCGTTAATGCATATTATTGCCGCTAAAGCAGTTGCGTTTGGTGAAGCGTTAACAGATGAATTTTTCCGTTATGCATTACAAATGCAAAAAAATGCAAAAGCTATGGCAGAAGCGTTCAACAAAAGAGGTTATAAATTAATTTCTGGAGGAACTGATAACCACATGATGTTGATTGATTTACGTAACAAAAACATTTCTGGTAAAGATGCTGAAAACGCATTGGTTAAAGCTGAAATTACTGTAAATAAAAATATGGTGCCGTTTGATGACAAATCGCCATTTGTTACTTCAGGGATTCGTGTTGGAACACCAGCAATTACAACTCGTGGATTGGTTGAAGAAGATATGGAAACCGTTGTCGCTTTAATAGACAAAGTATTAATGAATTACACTAATGAAGCTGTAATAGAAGAAGTAGCTGAAGAAGTTAACGAACTTATGGGCGAAAGAGCTATGTTTGTTTTTTAATTAAAATAAATAAAAAGTAAAAAAAATAAAAAGGTATTATGTAACAATCATAATGCCTTTTTTAAACAACAACACTTTTTTTAAACATTATAAACCTCATAACCTTCAATAATATGTCTATTTTACGATTGCAATTACCAACAGATCCTCGTTGGGCAAATATAGTAGAAGAAAACTTAGAAGATATTTTAAGTGACCATGCTTGGTGCGAACAAAAAGCCGCAACAAATGCTATAATGCTAATTATTAATAATGCTGAGAAAGAAGACTTGGTAACAGAAATGACTGCGATTTCTATTGAAGAAATGCAACATTTTCAAATGGTTCATGATATTATTAAGGCACGTGGTTATGAATTTTTAAGAGAAAGAAAAGACGATTATGTGAACGATTTAATGAAGTTTTTAAAAAAGTCCTCAGATGGAAGTCGTGAAGGCGGATTAATAGAACGTTTACTTTTTGCAGCTATGATTGAAGCCAGAAGTTGCGAACGATTTAAAGTGCTTTCTGAGAATTTAAAAGATGAAGAATTAGCTCAGTTTTATAGAGATTTAATGGAAAGCGAAGCCGCTCATTATACTACTTTTATAAACTTAGCCAGAAAATATGCAGGAAATATCGATGTAGAAAAACGCTGGAAAGCTTGGTTAACATATGAAGCGAGTGTAATCGCTAAATACGGTGAAGGTGTTACTGTACATGGCTAAAAGTCAAAAGTCGAAAGCAGATTGAATCTTAAAAAATAAATAAAATATAAAATAAAATGGCAATAAATAAATACGCATTTCTTTCGTTTCTATTTCTTTCATTAACTGTTCAAGGACAAGAAAGAAATCTAAGAAATATAAAAAAACTAACTTTTGGTGGTGATAATGCTGAGGCATATTTTAGTCCTGATAGTAAAAACTTGACCATGCAAGTTACCAATACACAATTTGGTGTACCATGCGATCAAATTTACTCGTTAGATTTAACACAACCCATAACTGATTTTAACAATCTGAAATTAGTATCTACAGGAAAAGGAAGAACTACTTGTTCATATTATATGCCAGATGGCAAACACATTATTTATGCTTCTACTCATGAAGCCAATGTAGCTTGTCCTGCCCCACCAAAACCTAAAGACGGAAAGTACCTATGGGCCATTTATCCTGAATTTGAAATTTATATGGCAACTAAATCGGGTGAAATTGTAAAAAAATTAACGAATTCTCCAGGTTACGATGCTGAAGCTGTGGTTTCTCCTGACGGAAAAAAAATAGCCTTCACAAGTATTCGTTCAGGTGATTTAGAAATTTACACCATGGATATTGATGGTAGCAATTTAAAACAAATTACGTTTGGTTTGGGATATGATGGCGGATGTTTCTTTTCGCACGATAGTAAAAAATTAGTCTTTCGTTCCTCTCGCCCTACCACAGAAAAAGACGTTAAAGAATACAAAGATTTATTGGCAGAAAATTTAGTGATGCCAACTAATATGGAAATTTATACTTGTAATATTGATGGCTCAGATTTAAAACAAATCACCAAATTAGGTAAAGCCAATTGGGCGCCCTTTTTTCATCCATCAGACAAAAAAATTATTTTTTCATCCAATCATCACGCTACTAAAGGATATGATTTTCAATTGTATATGATTAACATTGATGGTACTGGATTGAAACAAATTACCTATGAAAGTGAATTTAATGCGTTTCCACAATTTTCACCTGACGGAAAAAAATTAGTATTTTCAAGTAATCGTCAACAAGATAAAGCGCGTGAAACAAATGTATTTATTGCCGATTGGGTAGAAACAGATGAAGTTGAAAATGCTGATAGTAAAAATTTAAAAAAACACATTTCGTATTTATCTTCTGATGCCTTAGAAGGAAGACTTTCTGGAAGTAAAGCCGAGAAAACAGCCGCAAAATATATTGAAAGTGAATTTAAAAAATTAGGTTTACAACCTTATAACAAAACCTTTTTACAGCCTTTTTCATATCGATACAAAACAAATCCACATGCAGATTCAACAGTTGTAGGCGATTTATTAAATTCAAATAATGTAATTGCTTATTTAGATAATGGGGCAAAAAAAACCATTGTTATAGGGGCACATTACGACCATTTGGGAAGAAACGAACATAATAATTCTACCAAACCGTTCTCTAAAGGTATAATTCATAATGGTGCAGACGACAATGCTTCCGGTGTAGCTGGTGTTTTAGATTTGGCTCGTATTTATGCAAAAAACAATACAAAAGAAAAAGTAAATTTCATTTTTGCTTTATTTTCTGGCGAAGAAGACGGCTTAATTGGTTCAAAACATATGGCTGAATCAATTAAAACGCTTTATCCAAATGTAATCACAATGATTAATATGGATATGATTGGAAGATTAGACGATAAGAAAAGTCTTATAGTTGGTGGCACGGGTACCTCTCCTATTTTCTCAGAATTAATTCAACGTAACAAACCTGCGGGATTTGGAGTTACAGAAGAAACTGGCGGAATTGGACCATCTGATCATACTTCATTTTACTTAAAAGATATTCCTGTACTGTTTTTATTTACAGGAACGCATGAAGATTATCACAAACCAAGTGATGATGAAGAAAAAATTAATTATTATGGCGTAACCAATATTGTAAATTATGTTTTTAGAATTGCAAATGAATTGGCCGAAAAAGAAAACATTGAATTTACCAAAACCAAAATAAACAGCGAAAAGAAAATGGCAAAATACAAAGTAACTCTTGGAATTATGCCAGATTATGCTGAACATGGCGATGGGTTACACGTAGACGGCGTAACTGAAGACCGTCCAGCCATTAAAGCCGGAATTAAAGAAGGTGATATCATAACAAAAATTGGCGATTGTGAAGTCAAAGAAGTGTATAGTTATATGGAATGTTTAGCCAAAATTAATTCAGGTGAAACGAAAGAAGTTGTTTTTATTAGAGACGGAAAAACTAATAAGGTCAATGTAACGTTTTAAATGAAACTATAAAATGACAAACGAGCAAACAGCCATAAAAGCCACTTATTTTAGTATTATTGGCAACACCAGTTTAGCGATAATTAAAGGGTTGGCTGGTTTTTTCGGGAATTCTTATGCATTAGTAGCTGATGCAATAGAATCTACAACGGATATTTTTGCTTCGTTTTTAGTTTTATTTGGAATTAAATATTCAAACCGACCAGCAGATGAAAATCATCCTTATGGTCACGGAAGAGCTGAACCTTTAATTACTTTTCTTGTAGTTGGATTTTTAATTACTTCCGCTACAATTATTGCCTATGAAAGTATAATAAATATTGGAACGCCTCATGATTTACCAAAATCTTGGACATTAATCGTATTGGCAATAATTATTTGCTGGAAAGAATATTCGTTTCAAATGGTAATGAAAAAAAGTATTATTACCAATAGTTCTTCTTTAAAAGCAGATGCCTGGCATCATAGAAGTGATGCAATTACTTCAATAGCAGCTTTTATTGGAATTTCTATAGCTTTAGTTCTAGGAAAGGGCTACGAATCTGCTGATGATTGGGCAGCTTTATTCGCTTCTTTTTTCATTATTTATAATAGTTATTTAATTTTCAGACCTGCTTTAGGTGAAATTATGGACGAACATCGGTATGATGATTTGGTAGAAAACATTCGCATTGAATCATTAAAAGTAGATGGAATAATAGGTACAGAGAAATGTTTTATCAGAAAAGCAGGAATGAAATATCATGTGGACTTACACGCTATTGTTGATGCAACTATTTCTGTGAAAGAAGGACACGATTTGGCACATAAACTAAAAGACACCTTGAGAAGTAAGATTTTAGAATTAGGTCACGTCTTGATTCATATTGAACCGAATGAATAATAAATATAATGAAAAGTAAAATACTAAATTTTCTACTTATCCTTTTCTCACTATTTGGCTATTTGGAATGGAGTGGTAAGAATCATATGTTTTTGTTTGAAGCAGAAATTGAAATTTTATCTAAATTATTTATAAATCCAAAATCTGTTATTCATCCATTTATAATTTTACCTGTAATTTCTCAATTTTTATTATTGTTTACCTTGTTTCAAAAAACTATCAACAGAAAAATAACCTATATTAGTATTTTTGGATTAGGCTTGTTAATTTACTTTTTGTTTTTCGTTGGATTAATAAGTTTAAACTACAAGATTGCACTTTCAACGCTTCCATTTATAGTAGTTTCAATAGTATCAATGCTACATCATAGAAAATTTAAAGAATAAAAAAAACCTTCCAATTTCTGAAAGGTTTTGTTTATTTTATTTATATTCTTTACAAAATTGCATTATCGCTTTTATAGCATCATCATAACCTGGTTGAACTTCCACAGCTTTTCTAAAATCAGAACAACCACTTTCATTCATACTTAAATAAAATTTAGCAACACCTCTATTATAATAAGCTTTAGCATATTTTGGGTTTAATTTAATTACATCATCAAAATTAATGATTGATTCAGTAAATAAACTCAACTTTATATTACAAACACCAACATAATAATACGATTCATAATTTTTAGGATCTAATTTAATAACTTCAGTAAATATTTCTTTTGCATTTACGAAATCTTTATCCAAAAATTTCATTAATCCCTCATCAAATTTTTTGTCAACTTGTGCTGAAACTTGAAAACAAAATAATAAAATATAAACCTTAAAAAAGAATTTCATACATCAAAAAATTAAATAAATTCTATAAAGTAAATCGTAAATCAAAATTACATATTACGTCTGTATTGTCCACCTACTTCAAACAATGCACTGGTTATTTGACCTAATGAACACACTTTTGTAGCTTCCATTAATTTCTCAAAAATATTTTCGTTACGAATTGCAGCATCTTGTAAATTACTCAAATGCTGATTTACATGATCTAAATTCGCTTTTTGAAGATTATTCAACATATCAATTTGATAGGCTTTTTCTTCTTCCGTTGCACGAATGACTTCCGCAGGAATAACCGTTGGAGAACCTTTTGAACTCAAAAAAGTATTCACACCAATAATTGGAAATTCACCGGTGTGTTTCAAGGTTTCATAATACAAACTTTCTTCTTGAATTTTAGAACGTTGGTACATGGTTTCCATCGCACCCAATACACCGCCACGTTCTGTAATTCGGTCAAATTCTTGTAAAACGGCATCTTCAACCAAATCGGTTAATTCTTCAATAATAAAAGACCCTTGAATTGGATTTTCATTTTTTGCTAGACCTAATTCTTTATTAATAATCAACTGAATTGCCATAGCTCTACGCACTGATTCTTCTGTTGGTGTAGTAATCGCTTCATCGTACGCATTGGTGTGTAACGAGTTACAATTGTCGTAAATTGCATATAAAGCTTGAAGCGTGGTACGAATATCATTAAAATCAATTTCTTGAGCGTGTAACGAACGTCCAGACGTTTGAATATGGTATTTCAACATTTGTGCTCTTTCGTTGGCTCCGTATTTATTTTTCATGGCTTTCGCCCAAATTTTACGAGCTACACGACCAATAACCGCATATTCAGGGTCAATTCCGTTAGAGAAAAAGAACGATAAATTCGGACCAAAATCGTTGATATTCATTCCGCGACTTAAATAGTATTCTACATAAGTAAATCCGTTAGCTAAAGTGAATGCTAATTGCGTAATTGGGTTTGCTCCTGCTTCAGCAATATGATAACCTGAAATAGAAACCGAATAGAAATTACGAACGTTTTCTTTAATGAAATATTCTTGCACATCGCCCATTAAACGTAAAGCGAATTCTGTAGAGAAAATACACGTATTTTGTGCTTGATCTTCTTTTAAAATATCAGCTTGCACGGTTCCACGAACTTGTGCTAATGTTTTAATTTTTATGTCTCGGTACACCTCGGTTGGCAAAACTTGGTCACCTGTTACGCCTAAAAGCATTAAACCTAAACCATTATTTCCTTTTGGCAAAGTTCCTTGATACGTTGGTCGTGTAACCCCTTTTTTCTTATAAATATCATTGATTTTAGCTTCAACTTCTGCTTGCAAACCATTTTCAATAATGTATTTTTCACAATTTTGATCAATTGCCGCATTCATGAAAAACCCTAACAACATAGGCGCTGGTCCATTAATTGTCATGGAAACAGAGGTCATTGGATGACTCAAATCGAAACCCGAATACAATTTTTTTGCATCGTCTAAACAACAAATTGAAACTCCGGCATTTCCAATTTTCCCATAAATATCAGGACGAATGTGTGGATCGTTTCCGTATAAAGTCACCGAGTCAAAAGCTGTTGATAATCGTTTTGCTGGCAATCCGGCAGAAACATAGTGAAAACGTTTGTTTGTTCGTTCTGGACCACCTTCACCTGCAAACATTCTACTTGGGTCTTCGCCTTCTCTTTTAAATGGATACAGTCCAGACGCAAAAGGAAATTCTCCTGGAACGTTTTCTTGTAAATTCCATTTTAAAATATCGCCCCAAGCTTGGTATTTTGGTAAAGCTACTTTTGGAATTTGCGAATGCGATAACGATTCGGTATGTGTAGCAATTTTGATTTCTTTATCACGAACTTTAAAACTATACACTGGATTTTTGTATTTGTTTACTTTTTCGTCCCAAGTTAAAATGATTTCCCAGTTGTAAGGATCTAAGTTCATTTTTACTTTATCAAATTGATCTAAAAGTAAATCCATAAAAACCTGAGATTCCTTCGGAATGACAAAATTATGGTCAATTCCAGCTTTTGTTAGCATTGGTTTGGTTCCCAAAACTGATTCCACAGTTTTAAAAATCCCATATAATTTTTGCGCTACTTCTACTTGAGAAAGAGCTGTTTCATCGTATTTTCTGTTGTTTTCTGCAATTTCAGATAAATAACGCGTTCTGTGTGGAGGAATTACGAAAATTTTCTCGCTCATTTCACGCGTAATTTCAAAAGTCGATTTCAAATCGGCTCCCGTTTTTTCTACAATCTTATCCATAATAGATTTGTAGAGTGTATTCATTCCTGGATCGTTGAATTGCGAAGCGATAGTTCCAAAAATTGGCATCTTATCTGTATCAACATCCCACAAATTATGATTGCGTTGGTATTGTTTTTTCACATCACGAATCGCATCTAAAGCACCACGTTTGTCAAATTTATTTAGCGCCACTAAATCCGCGAAATCTAACATATCGATTTTCTCTAATTGTGTAGCCGCTCCAAATTCGGGAGTCATTACATAAAGCGAAACATCTGAATGGTCCATAATTTCAGTATCCGATTGACCAATTCCAGACGTTTCTAAAATAATGATATCATATTTAGCAGCTTTCAATACTTCAATCGCTTCAGCCACATATTTTGACAAGGCTAAATTGGATTGACGAGTTGCCAACGAACGCATATAAACTCGAGAATTATTAATTGCATTCATTCGGATTCTATCTCCTAATAACGCTCCGCCTGTTTTACGTTTTGAGGGATCAACAGAAATTAATCCGATTGTTTTTTCTGGAAAATCAATTAAAAAACGACGAACCAATTCATCTACTAAAGATGACTTTCCAGCACCACCTGTTCCGGTAATTCCTAAAACAGGAATTTTAGACGTTTCATTCTTTTGGTGAATTTGGTCAAAAACCGATTTAGCAATTTCTGGAAAATTCTCAGCAGCCGAAATTAATCTTGCAATAGCTGTTGGATTTTTTTCTTCTATATGCGATAATTCTCCAGTTAATTTATCTCCAATTGGATAATCAGAACGTTTAACCAAATCGTTAATCATACCTTGTAATCCCATAGCACGACCATCGTCTGGAGAATAAATTCTTTCGATACCGTATTCATGCAACTCAGAAATTTCAGAAGGTAAAATTACTCCGCCTCCACCACCAAATATTTTAATATGCCCAGCTCCTTTTTCCTTCAACAAATCGTACATGTATTTAAAATACTCATTGTGACCTCCTTGATAAGATGTCATTGCAATCGCATTTGCATCTTCTTGAATAGCCGTATTTACAACTTCTTCTACACTTCTATCATGTCCAAGATGAATCACCTCAACACCTGTAGCTTGAATAATTCTACGCATAATGTTTATGGCTGCATCGTGTCCGTCAAAAAGTGACGCTGCTGTAACAATTCTTACTTTATTGATAGGAATATAAGGTATTTGTGGTTCCATTTTTGAATATTAATCGATTTTAAGGGTGCAATTTACGAATTTAATAATTTTTATTTATAATTTATAGGAGTAAAAAATCAACAATATTTAAAATAATGTCTTACCAGAAAATATAAAATGTAACGTATCTAAAACTAAAAATATCTTAAAAATCTATCCGATAAATAATTGCTTTGAAATTTAACATGTTATAGAATAAGTATAACAAAATCTTAACACAATTAACTAACTTAAATTCAGATATTTGTAAATGAATAAATAGTTTTTTAAGGTTAGTTTTTAGTTAAGGAACAACTGGAATTTAGGTTTCAGTTGTTTTTTTATGCCTTTTTTTGGTTTTTAATATATTGAATTACTTCCGAATTAAATATTTCCCATTTTTCTACGTTTACCACGTGGCCACAGTTTTCAAAAACTATTAATTTGGAAAATTTATAATGACTTTCCACCACTTTCCTTACGGAAGGTAAAAACATATAATCTTCTTCTCCCATAACATATAAAGTTGGCACATGCAACTCCACTTGACGAAACCATTTTAAAATTGGGTTAATTTCAGCAGTTAGCTTAAACCATTTAATAAATTCTTTTTGATACAGTTTTTTTGCTTCATTGATGAATAACAAACGTGATTGTTTATGATTTTTGTTTGGCATAATTACAAATGCAAAAAATCGATACAAAACCAAATAAGGTAAAACATATTTAAATGTATTTCCCAAACGCATTAAAATTTGGGAGCGAAAATTCATTTTCAAAATAGCGCCTCCCATAATCATACTTTCCACTCTATTTTCGTACATTTCTGCAAATTGCCGGATTACTATAGTTCCTAAAGAAATACCAATGAAGTGAGATTTGTCGATATTCAAATGATTTAATACCTCTAAAACATCATTAGCAATGGCTTTAAATGTATATTTTTTTGTTATTTTTTCTTTTGAATTGCCGTGACCACGTAAATCTAATAACAAAACATTAAAATGACTTTTGAATTCTTTAATTTGTTTAAACCAAATAGAAGAGCTACCACCTGCACCATGAACAAATGTTACCCATTCGGTTGTATTTTTGTTTTCGTATGTAGTGTAAGCTATCATTTTTATTTGTAAATGTATAGCTTTTCTTGTAACAAAGTGAAATAATCGAACGCTTTAACTAATCGAGTTCCATACCAAGAAAACATTTCACCATCTACAAAAATAGTTTTTGCGTGGTGCGTATGTCTTCCTAACTCGAAAGCATGCTCATCTGTAAAAGGAAATGGTTCGGAAGATAAAAAAACAAAATCAGGATCCCCTTGAATTCGCATCTTATTTATGACTACTTCTGGATATCTTCCTTCATATTTTGGATTATTATCATAAATATTTTCTAATCCGTTCATTTTTAGCATCTCATTTATAAATGTATCGCCAGCAGCAACCATATATGGATTTGCCCAAATAAAATACGCTACTTTTTGCTTAGCATTTTCTTCAAATTTGGACGCTACAAGAGTTTGAAATTTTTGATATCCAAAGTTGATTTTATCAACCCACTTTTGTGCATTGGTTCGTTTATTAAATAAATTACCAAAATCTTCAATCATTTTATTATTATCTGCTATCGTAACAATATCTGTCACCCAAACAGGACAAATAGTTCTTAATTGCTCGACAATTTCTTGAGTATTTTCTTCTTTATTGGCAATAATTATATCTGGTTGTAGGGCTTTTATTTTATCGAATTTAATGTTTTTCGTACCACCAATAATTTCTTTAGTTGATTTAAAATGAAAGGGATGTACACAAAACTTAGTAATTCCAACGATTTCATCTTCCAAACCTAAATCGTATAATAATTCCGTTTGTGAAGGCACTAAAGAAATAATTCTTTTAGGTGTGTTTTCGAAAGTATGGGTTGTACCAAGTTGGTCCGTGAATTTTTTCATTTTATTTGGTGAAGGGTTTTGGGTTTTGGAATTTAACTTTCAAATATAATTAAACACATAGGAACATAGAAAAGATTCTGATAAATTAAGTAGCTTTGCTTTAGATAGGAAAAACAGACAGATTACCCTTTTACTTTGTCACTTTGCTACTTTTTACTTTTACTTAAAATAACATCCATTTCTTGTTGCAACTTCAACGCTTCTTTCCTTGCCTTTTCAACGAAATCAGTTCCGTTTGAAGCGTAAATTATACCCCTTGAAGAATTGATTAATAAACCAACGTTTTCACTCATTCCGTATTTACAAACTTGGGCTAAACTTCCGCCTTGTGCACCCACACCTGGAACTAATAAAAAACTATTAGGAACAATTTTACGAATTTCGGTAAAATACTCTGCTTTTGTGGCACCTACAACATACATTAAATTTTCACTATTTTTCCAATTTTTAGAAGTTTCTAAAACCGTTTTATACAATTCTTGGCCGTTGTTAGTATTTAAAGTTTGAAAATCGAAAGCGCCTTCGTTTGAAGTTAATGCCAACATAATGGTATGTTTATTTTCAAAATCTAAAAAAGGTTCTACAGAATCTTTTCCCATATAGGGTGCAACAGTAACCGAATCAAAATTTAAATCTTCAAAAAAAGCTTTGGCATACATTGTTGATGTATTGCCAATATCACCTCGTTTTGCATCGGCTATTGTGAAAATATCGGGATAGTTATTGTTAATATAATCGATTGTTTTCTGTAACGACTGCCATCCTTTGATGCCATATGCTTCATAAAATGCTGTATTTGGTTTGTACGAAACACATACATCGTGCGTAGCATCAATGATAGCTTTATTAAATTCGAAGATTGGATCTTCTGTTGTTAATAAATGAGCTGGAATTTTAGTCAAATCCACATCTAAACCAATACATAAAAATGATTTTTTTAGACGAATTTGCTCAATAAGTTGTGAAGTAGTCATTTTATTTGTTTTGTGGTTACAAAAGTATAAATAATTTAATTGAGAAGTTACAAACCTGCAATTTGTTTTATTAGAATAATGAAACAAAGTACATAATAATTTCTTATATTTGCTATAAATTTATTTAATACATTGAAAATCATAGCACAAATAGTAATTTTTATTTTCATAACATCTGTAATGAAACCATCTTTTATTTGGTTTGTTAAGGATACTGAAAAATGTTATTCCTATTGTGATTTAGAAAAAGATACCGATAATTCTGAAGAAAAAGAATTAGAAAAAAACGAATTTGATTTTTTTGACAAAATAATATTTACAGATAAAATTTACTTTATATCATTAATTAATGAAGATAGTGTAAATTTATTTCATTTTCTAAACAATCATAATTCCCAATTCAAAGAAATTTTTTCTCCACCACCAGAAATAGTTTAATATATGTTCGTTTATCGATGTTAGCATTCAACATCAAAGAATAATTTATTAAATTTATATTTTGGTATGTCTAAAAAAATTAATCTTTTTTCAAACCTTAAATCTGATTTTGCTTCAGGCTTAGTGGTTTTTCTAGTGGCTTTGCCATTATGTCTCGGTATTGCACTAGCAAGCGGAGCACCTTTATTTTCAGGTATTATTTCAGGTATTGTAGGTGGTGTAATTGTTGGATATTTAAGTCAGTCGCATTTAAGCGTTTCTGGACCTGCGGCAGGTTTGACTGCAATTGTTTTAACTGCAATAACTGATTTAGGTTCATTTAATATATTCCTTTTAGCTGTTTTACTTGCTGGATTAATTCAGTTAGCACTTGGTTTCATTAAAGCTGGAAGTATTTCAAACTATTTCCCAAATAATGTTATTGAAGGAATGTTGGCTGGGATTGGAGTAATAATAATACTGAAACAAATTCCTCACGCATTTGGTTATGATCCAGATTTTGAAGGTGATGAATCTTTTTTTCAACCTGATGGGCAAAATACTTTTTCTGAAATTTTCAATATATTTAATCATATTCAATTAGGTTCGATAGTTATAGCTTCAATTTCGTTAGCAATTTTGATTTTATGGAATAAAGTTGACGTTTTAAAGAAAATAAAACTAATTCCACCAGCTTTAGTAGCGGTTATTGTAAGTGTTTTACTAAACGAATTTTTTATACAATCTCGAAGTAATTTAGCGATCGTAAAAGAGCATTTGGTTAGTTTACCTGTCCCAACCACTTTAGAAGAATTCAAAAATATTATTGTAACACCTGATTTTACTGCAATTTCAAATTCTAAGGTTTGGATTGTTGCTATAACTATTGCAATAGTTGCTTCAATTGAAACATTATTATGTATTGAGGCTTCCGACAGAATGGATACACAAAAAAGATATACAAATACTAATATAGAATTAAAAGCACAAGGAATTGGTAATATTATAAGTTCACTTTTAGGCGGTTTACCAATGACTTCAGTTGTAGTAAGAACATCTGCAAATAATACCGCTGGTGCAAAATCAAAAATGTCAGCAATAATTCACGGTGTGCTTTTATTGGTGAGTGTTTTAGCAATCCCATCAATATTGAATAAAATACCATTAGCTACATTAGCAGCGGTTTTGTTATTAGTAGGTTATAAATTAGCTAATCCTGCAACAATTAAGCATTTTTGGGAAAAAGGAAAATATCAATTTATTCCATTTATGGCTACTTTTGGTGCAGTAGTTTTTACTGATTTATTAAAGGGTGTTGCTTTAGGAATGATTATTAGTGTTATATTTGTTTTAAAGGGAAATATGAAACGTGCCTATCTTTTCAGAAAAGAAGAATATCATGATGGCGATATCATTCATATCGATTTAGCACAGGAAGTTTCGTTTTTGAATAAAGCAGCAATAAAAACAACATTATCTGAAATACCAGAAAATGCTTTTGTAACCATTAATGCATCAAATACTGTTTATATTGCACACGATATTTTAACTTTGATTACAGAATTTGCAGAAGTTAATGCAAAAGAATTAAATATTGATGTGAAATTAGAAGGTTTTAAAAAAGCATATAATTTAGAAAATAATGAATATTTTAAAAGCACTGTAACTTTTGAAAAAAAATACAATGCTTTGAAACGAAAAGTAGAAATAGTAAGAAGTAATAAATAAAAATATAGAAAAATGAGTAATGATTTTTATAAAAAGATTTTAGACAACAATAAAAAATGGGTTGAAAATCAATTAGCAATTGATGTAGAATATTTTAAAGATTTAGCTAAAGGACAGCAACCACCTTTATTATGGATTGGCTGTTCAGACAGTCGTGTACCAGCTAACGAAATTATTGGTGCAAAACCAGGTGAAGTTTTTGTTCACAGAAATATTGCTAATATGGTTATACATAGTGATATGAATATGCTAAGTGTACTAGATTATGCGGTAAATGTTTTAAAAGTAAAACACGTTATTGTTTGTGGACATTATGGTTGTGGTGGAGTAAAAGCTGCTATGGGTAATCAATCTATAGGATTAATTGATAATTGGATTCGTCATATTAAAGATGTCTATCGTTTACATGATGCATATTTAAATTCAATTGAAGATGAAGATGAACGATTTAATAAGTTTGTTGAAATCAATGCACAAGAACAAGTTTTTGATTTAGCAAAAACTTCAATTGTCCAAAATGCATGGAGAAATGGACAAGAACTTACACTTCACGGTTGGACTTATGGTTTAAATTCTGGATATGTAACCGATTTAGGTGTAAATATGAGTTCTAATGAAGAATTAGATGAAGTGTATCAATTGAAGTTTTCGAACTAAAATAATTACAAACATTTAATTAGTGTTAAGTAAATAGGCATTCCTATAGTAATATTTAAAGGAAATGTTACTGCTAATGTCATAGGTAAAAACAACCCTGGATTTGCTTTTGGCACGGCAATTTTCATAGCAGCAGGTACAGCAATATATGATGCGCTTGCTGCTAAAACCGCTAACATAAATCGATTGCCTATATCGTCCGTTACTATTTGACTGCATAAAGCTACAACGCTTCCATTAATCAATGGAATAAACAGAGCAAAAAATACTGCAAACCAGCCGCTTTTTACAAAATCTCCTAACTTTTTACCACTTACAATTCCCATATCTAAAAGAAATATGGCTAAAAAACCTTTAAATAAATCATTTGTAAATGGTTTTATTCCCATCGCCTGTTCTTCACTAGCAAGCAGTCCAATTACTAAACTCCCTAAAATTAAAAGTACGCTTCCATTGGTAAAAGAATGCTTAATTAAAGATATAAGTGAGGTATTCGTTTCTTTTTTCTTATCAAACATTCGGATTAATATTACACCTACAATAATAGCTGGTGCTTCCATTAATGCCATAACTGCAACCATATGACCGCTAAACTCCATATGTTGAATCTCTAAAAAAGAAGCAGCAGTTACAAAAGTTACCGCACTTACTGACCCATAAGCGGCAGCAATTGCACCAGCATCAAAAACATTAAATTTTCTTCTTAAAATGAAGAAGGAATATATCGGAATAATTAATGCGATAAGTATTCCGAACAAAACAGACCATACAATTTCCAAAGTAAATTCGCTATGAGCTAATTCTTGGCCACCTTTAAATCCGATAGAGAATAATAGATATAGTGATATAAACTTAGAAGAATTAGGTGGTATTTCTAAATCACTTTTTAATTTAACAGCAACTATTCCTAAAATAAAAAAAAGTAACGCTGGGTTTGTAAGGTTTTCGAATAGTAAATCTAAATTCATTTTATTTGTTTTTAGTAGCTCGTTCTAAACGATCATTAATTGAGTTTCCCAAATCGATTTCTGGAAACTTTTGGGCAATAATTAGGTCTAAATTTTGAGTATCTAAACGATGCATTGCCGCGTATAAATTAGCAGTAGCTTCCTTCAGACTCCCTTTCTTTGATAGAATCTCAATAACTACATCTTCTTTGTCAATCGTAACATTATTAAATAAAAGCAATCCAATCTTTTTTGTTGGATATTTTTCAATCTCTTTTTTTACATCATTAACTAATATAGTTTTTGTTAAGGGCGCATAATGCCTGGTAAGCATTCCTGGTGCCTCTGGAGCATTCTCGTTTTTATTTTTAAGTAAAATTGGACCAATAACGCTTTCAATTTCTTCTCTTGAAATAGCTCCTAGTCTATACAAAATTGGCTCTTCATTCTCAAATCCGATTATTGTAGACTCAATACCATTCTCACAATTACCACCATCTAAAACCAATGGAAGTGTATTTGAAAAATAATTTGCTACATGTTCTGCAGTAGTCGGACTAATAGAACCGAAAGGATTTGCACTTGGAGCTGCTAATGGAAAATCTAACTTAGACAACAATTCTAAAGTTAAAAAATGATTAGGGATTCTGACTGCAACTGTATCTTTTCCGCCAGTAACCAAATCAGAAATAGAATTTTGCTTTTTTAATACAAGCGTTAGCGGACCCGGCCAAAAATTATTAGCTAATAATTTAGCTTTTAAAGGAATTTCCGAACATATCGTTTCTAAACAAGTTAAGGAATGCACATGAACGATTAACGGATTAAAAAATGGTCTTTTTTTGGTTTCAAATATTTTTTTTATTGCCTTTTCGCTAAATATATTACCTGCCAAACCATAAACCGTTTCTGTTGGAATAGCTACTACTTCATCGTTTTCTAGCAGATTTTTCGCTAAATCTAATTCTTTTGATATTTGGATCATAAATTATGGGTTACACGTGTCACAATAGGTTGGCTCTTCATAAGTTATACCTCTTGGAAACATTTTTTTACTACTATGATTGCATTTTTTACATTGGTACAAATAATATAAAGTGGAGCGTGTAGGATTTTTACAAAGCTCACACGGCAATCCTGAAACAGCGTCTACAATATCAAAACCTGGTGTTTGACATGTTGGACAAAGTGATTTTATTTTTTCAATTAACTGCCAAGTTGCTTTTTCAATTACTTTCATTCGAGTAGGATTGAACATGGCTCTCATATCCGTTTCTACATATACAAAACCATTCTTATTGTTTAATTCATAAAATTTTTCTAGCAACTCGTTTTCAGATTGTATACCTTTGAAAATAGTTGAAAAATTTACTTCATCTGATTTTAAAATTAGTGCATGAGACGGAAAATTTACTTTTTCAGCAAAAGTCAGTAAATCTGTTTCATTAGAAATTTTTTCACCATTAAAATTGGTTTCCAAACTAATTTCTTTTGCTATAATTTCAAGATCATTTTTAAAATCTTTTAGCATTACTAATTCTTGATTTGCATGTGCAAAAAAAATAGATGGATGCGCTCCAAAAGAGCCTTCGCTAGCAATTACTAAATCAGATTTTGAGGCATTAGCAGCGTGGATACATTTATTTCTTAGTGTGGTTAAGGCATCGTGTTTACGTTCAATTTCACCAGAAAATGTTCCTAAAGTATCCGTGTCAAATTGTTCAGATACAAAACAAGTAATCGCAAGTTCTTTCTCGAGAATTGGAGATATAACAAGCTCTTTTTTATGTTTTGTTGCAATTAGCACATTTCGACCTGCAAACATATCATTCTTCTAAACGAATAGTTAGTGTACTATTAATTATCAATCTTTTATTATTCTCTTTTGCACTGGCAATAACTTGTTTAATGTCATCTTTAGTTGCTATTAATTCTTGTATACGAACTTTTGAGTGTGCCATTTCTTGATTAAATCTGATATGATTACTAAAATCTTCTCTATTATGATAATCTATTTTATAATTAAGCAAAGCGATTAAAAGTTTGTCAGCGTCATCGAAAGTAAAAACACCATCAATAAATTTAAAGTCTTGTTCTTTTTCCATTATATTTTGTATTAAATTATATTACGCTGCAAAATTGAAACTTTTTATTCATAAAATTTTATTTATATTTGTAATGTAAAACATAATATATTTTTATGAACTATACCTTACATCAACTTCAGGTTTTTTATAAAATAACCGAAACATTAAGTATTACTAAAGCAGCAGAATAATTGTTTTTATCTCAACCTGCGGTTTCAATTCAATTGAAAAATTTCCAAAATCAGTTTGATATTCCATTAACAGAAATTGTGGGTAGACAAATTTATATTACAGATTTTGGTAAAGAAATTGCAGCAGCAGCAGAAGCTATACTAAATGAAGTATATGCAATAAACTATAAAACGCAAGCTTATAAAGGACAATTATCTGGAAGATTAAAAATATCCGTAGTTTCAACAGGAAAATATGTAATGCCTTATTTTTTGAGTGATTTTATTAACAATAATAAAGAAGTAGAGTTAGAAATGGATGTGACTAACAAAACAAAAACATTAAAATCGTTAAAAAATAATGAAATTGATTTTGCTTTAGTTTCAATACTTCCAAAAGATATAGAAGTTGAATCGAAAATTATTTTAGAAAACAAATTGTTTTTAATAGGTAATAAATATGTAGATATTAATCCTAAAAATGATTTAGCTGAATATGCTGCAAATTACCCGCTTATATATAGGGAAGCTGGATCTGCAACTAGAATTACTATGGAAAATTATTTAGATCAAAACGGAATTAAACCAAATATGAAACTCCAATTAACTTCAAATGAAGCAGTAAAACAATCTGTAATTGCAGGATTAGGACTTTCGATAATGCCTCTAATAGGATTGAAAAATGAATTAGACAAAGGTGATCTTAAAATAATTCCTGTAAAAAAACTACCGATAGTTTCTAGTTGGCGATTAATTTGGTTAAAAGGAAAAAAATTCAGCCCAGTGGCAAATGCTTATTTAAAATATATAAATGCCTCACATGAAGAAATAAAAAACACTTATTTTTCATGGATTTCTAATTATTAATCCTTTAAATTTTCATTAAACGCTGAAGGCAATAATTGTGGAATAAATTTTATCAAAATTGGTAATAACAATCCACCTCCAGGAAGTAAAAAAATAGTAAGCGACGGAATGCTTTTGCAGATGTCTAACAACTGTTTTTTTACTTTCTTTTTTTCTTCAAAACTCAATTCACTTTGAGTTGATTTTCCTAATAATTTTACCAATTCTTTACTTTCTGAAAGCTCTTTAAGTAACCGTGTTTTATTTCTACTTACTAATTTTGCAATATTGTCTTGGGTATTCGTATAAAATTGTTTTACTGGATGATTTAAATTATAAAAAGGTAAATTATTTTTATTTTTATTTATAAATTCAACTAATTCATAACCAGTGTTTTGATTTAATTTATTTAAACCTAATTTTAAAGCGAATTCTGAAAGAAAAACTTGCTCGTTTTCATTAACAACACCATCACTTATCAATGTCATATGAGCAATTTCATACAAATACATACCTTCTAATGCAGACCTATTTCCTTCAAAAACTACATCTATAATTTCGTTACTTTTTACTTTAGAAACTTTGGAATATCTTAACGAATTTTCAAACATTTTTAATAACATAATATCATACTCCGATTTTTGCTTTTTTACATTTAATGAAAACATAATTAATGCCAAACATTTGCGTTCTAGATTCTTAAAAAAATCAAGATTAATTGTGTTTTGATTTAGATAATATTCAAAAGCCAAAACATCAATATACAACATGGAATTGGTTACCATATGTGTGAAATTTTTGGTAACTATATTATCATTTGTTTGTAAACGCTCGTTGATAATACTTTCTAATTTTTGATAGGAATTGGCATGCGGCAAAACCATATTTAAAAAACTAAAATTTCCTTTTGATATTATAGTATAAAATTGAAATAAATCTTCAATAAATAATTGATAATCCGTCTCTTTTTTTGTTTTATGTAAAGCAAATAAAGTAGCTAAAAAACCAACTTTCATTTTTTCTTCATTATCCCATTTTGTATCATCTAAATTATTATCCAGATGATAGTTTACTACATAACCATAAATTAGACCACTTTTCTGACATGCCAAAAAAAATGACTCATCAGTTATGTAATCTGACACATCAGCAGCATACTGATTTAGGAACTTTTCAATCCAACCGTTAATTGATGGGTTAATTTGCATGAATTATCTCGTGTTTTAAATCGTAATTAATTAATAATCCAACAAACTTACTATAACTTTCCATTCCGTCTTTTTGTTGATTCATCTTTAAAAATGTATCGTAAATGTATTCAAAAAAAGTGTCAATCCATGAATGGTAGTGTTTCCAAAAGGTTTTGTTTTCGTTAAAATTTTCCAAAACACCTTTGTTAATAAATACTTTATATGTTTTACTACTTCCTTCTTCAATTAGCTCTAAATTATACAAACAATAATTTAATGCGAAAGCATACGCCGAATATTGAAAATACACATCTTTATTTTGCGAAGCTGCTATAAATCCGATAAAATTGCAATCACTTTCAGATGCTATTCCAGTTTGATGCGCCATTTCATGACAAATAGTTAATGGCGAAGTATATTTAGGTTTTAAATAATTCACTTGTGCTTCATTGGTAAACGGATTGAGATACCCTCCAAATCCCATATAACTCAAAGGCAAACTAAAGATTGTAGATTTAATGCTTTTATTTTGATATTGAATTTGCGACAACGGTTTAGGTAAATTATAATATCCGTTTGGTGCCATTCCATACATCTGTTGCTCTGAATAATTAAATATTACTTTTTTATAATGTTCTTTTTCTATTTTAAGTTGTAACTGATTTGTTTTGGCTATTAATTTTAACGTCAAATTTTGCAATTGTTCTTTAGTATATTCTTTTTCGATACCTATTTTTTCATGCAATGGAATTCGATAATAATTCAATCCCCATAAAAAATGAAATAAGAAATACAAAATCGAAATAAAATTCAAAATACTTAAACCGTTTGATTTCCATTTTTTAAAAAATCCAATTCTATTGTTAAATAACCATCTGAAAATTAGTAATATTAAAACAACATAGGCAATATCACCTACAGAAAAAGGAATCCAACCTAAAAGCAATCGACAAATTTTAGAAATATACAAATACAAGCCATTGCTGTAAAAACGCTCTACAAATTCTGGAAAAAGCGAAAGTACTTTAATCAGAATAATTTGAATAATTAATAAATATAATTTCTTCACAAAATGAATTTAAATTGTAAATATAACTACAATTTCATTTATTAAGAAATTAAACTTTGTAACTTTGTAATTCAAAAAATCTGAATAAATAATATAAAAAAATAATTGATAAATGAGTCAAGAAGTAAGAAATTTAGAACCAAAAATACTTTGGAACAAATTTGCCGATTTAAATGCCGTACCACGTCCATCTAAAAAAGAAGAACGTATTATTGCATTTATGATGAAATTTGGTCAAGAATTAGGATTAAATACCATTAAAGACGAAGTAGGAAACGTAATTATAAAAAAACCTGCAACAGCCGGAATGGAAAATCGTAAAACCATTGTAATGCAATCGCATTTAGATATGGTACATCAAAAAAACAATGATACGGATTTCGATTTCGATACACAAGGTATTGAAATGTATGTTGATGGTGAATGGGTTCGTGCCAAAGGAACTACTTTAGGTGCCGACAATGGTTTAGGTGTTGCTACAATTATGGCTATTTTAGAAAGTACAACAATTCCACATCCTGCCATTGAAGCTTTATTTACAATAGATGAAGAAACCGGTATGACTGGTGCAATGGGATTAAAAGGCGGCTTATTAGAAGGTGAAATCCTTTTAAATTTAGATACTGAGGAAGATGATGAAATTGATATTGGTTGTGCAGGCGGTGTAGACGTTACTGCAGTAGCTGAATACGATGAAGAAGATACTCCAGCCGATGCAGTTGGCTATACTATTACCGTAAAAGGTTTAAACGGCGGACATTCCGGAATGGATATCGACAAAGGCTTAGGTAATGCAAACAAAATTATGAACCGTTTATTATTTAATGGTTTTGAAGATTTTGGTTTACAAATTTCAACTATAAATGGTGGAAGTTTACGTAATGCCATTCCAAGAGAAAGCATTGCAGAAGTAGCCATTGCTCCCATTTACGATGAAGCATTTACGTTTGATATGCAAGAAATTATCAATGAAATAAAAGCTGAGTTTAAAACTACAGAACCCAATTTAGAAATTGTAATTGAAAAATCAGCAACCACACCTAATAAAGTTATGCCACCTATGGCACAGTTTTATATGGTTCGATCTATTTATGCAGCTCATAATGGTGTGTATAAAATGAGTGCCGATTTTGATAATTTAGTTGAAACTTCAAATAATATCGCAAAAATTACAGTTGCTCAGGGAAAATTAACCGTACAATGTTTAACGCGTTCTTCGGTAGAAACCTCAAAATTTGATTTAGCAAACGCTTTACGTTCCGCTTTTGAATTAATGGGTTGTGAAGTCACTTTTGGTGGTTCATATCCAGGTTGGACGCCAAACGCCAACTCAGAAATATTAGATATTTTAACTTCTATTTACGAAAAACAAAACGGAACCAAACCACATGTTGTAGCTTGTCACGCCGGTTTAGAATGTGGAATTTTAGGAACCAACTATCCAGAAATGGATATGATTTCTTTTGGACCAACAATCAAAGGCGCTCACAGTCCAGATGAAAGAGCAAATATTGCATCCGCACAAAAATATTGGAAATTTGTATTAGAAATTTTAGAAAATATTCCAGTTAGAAAATAGTAAAAACTAAAAATCCCAATTTTTCAATTGGGATTTTTTTATTTATTTCGTTAAGTACATTTTTCTTCTTGCGTATAAATCATAAAATTGATCATCTTTTAAATCATCAATAAACAAAATGCTTTCACCTGTTGATTTCATTTCTGGCCCTAAGGCTTTGTTAACGTTTGGAAATTTACTAAAAGAGAAAACCGGTTGTTTTATTGCGTATCCTTTTAATTGCGGATTGAAAGTAAAATCAGTTACTTTATTTTCTCCTAACATTACTTTAGTAGCATAATTTACATACGGTTCTCCATACGCTTTTGCAATAAAAGGCACGGTACGAGAAGCTCTAGGATTGGCTTCAATAATATAAACAATATCGTCTTTTATCGCAAATTGAATATTTATCAATCCAACGGTTTTTAAAGCTACTGCAATTTTCTGAGTATGATCTTTTATTTGTTGCATTACAAACTCACCCAAGTTAAAAGGAGGTAAAGTGGCATTACTATCACCAGAATGAACACCACATGGCTCGATATGCTCCATTATTCCAATTATATATACGTTGCCATCTGCATCACAAATAGCATCAGCTTCAGCTTCAATAGCGCCATCTAAATAATGGTCTAATAACAGTTTATTTCCTGGTATCGATTTTAATAAATCAATCACGTGTTCTTCCAATTCTTGTTTATTAATTACAATTTTCATTCCTTGACCTCCTAACACATAAGAAGGACGAACTAATAAAGGAAAATCTAAGGTATCTGCTAATTGCGAAGCTTCTTCAGCACTTTCAGCAATTCCAAATTGTGGAAATGGTATTTTTAATTCCGTCAATAAATCAGAGAACCTTCCTCTATCTTCTGCTAAATCTAACGCATCAAATGAAGTTCCTAAAATTTTAATTCCGTATTTCGATAATTTTTCAGCTAATTTTAAAGCAGTTTGTCCCCCTAATTGCACAATCACACCTTCTGGTTTTTCGTGCTGAATAATATCGTATATATGTTCCCAAAAAACAGGTTCAAAATATAATTTATCAGCCGTATCAAAATCTGTAGAAACGGTTTCAGGATTACAGTTAATCATAATCGTTTCGTAACCACATTCTTTAGCGGCCAAAACACCATGAACACAAGAATAATCAAACTCAATTCCTTGTCCAATTCTATTTGGTCCAGAACCTAACACAACTACTTTTTTCTTATCTGTTACAATACTTTCATTATGAACGTATCTCGTACCATCTGCTTTTTCAATTTCGGCCTCAAAAGTAGAATAATAATAAGGCGTTTGTGCTTTAAATTCTGCGGCACAAGTATCCACTAATTTATAAACACGTTGAATATTCATTTCGCTACGCAATTTATGAACTTGACTCTCCAAACATTTCATCATATGAGCAATCTGTCTGTCACCATATCCTTTTTGCTTGGCTTCTAATAATAATTCTTTGGGTAAAGTATCTACTTTATATTTTGAAATTTCTTTTTCTAAATGAAATAATTCTTCATATTGTTTCAAAAACCACATATCTATTTTAGTGATTTCATGAATTCTACTCAATGGAATTCCCATCGCAATAGCGTCATAAATCACAAAAACTCTGTCCCAACTTGCATAGGTAAGTTTTTCAATAACTTGTTCGTAATTGGTATACCCTTTTCCGTCAGCCCCTAAGCCATTTCGCTTAATTTCAAGTGATTGAGTTGCTTTATGAAGCGCTTCTTGAAATGAACGTCCAATCCCCATAACTTCTCCAACCGATTTCATCTGTAAACCTAACGTTCTGTCAGATCCTTCAAACTTATCAAAATTCCAACGAGGTATTTTTACAATCACATAATCTAAAGTAGGCTCAAATAAAGCGGAAGTAGATTTTGTAATTTGATTTTGCAATTCATCTAAATTATAACCTAAAGCTAATTTCGATGCGATTTTCGCAATAGGATATCCAGTAGCTTTTGATGCCAATGCAGAAGAACGAGAAACACGAGGATTGATTTCAATCGCAACAATATCTTCTTTTTCATCAGGTGAAACAGCAAATTGCACATTACATCCGCCAGCAAAATTACCAATTGAACGCATCATCAAAATGGCCATATCACGCATTTTCTGGAACGTTGTGTCTGATAATGTCATTGCTGGAGCAACAGTAATTGAATCTCCAGTATGAATTCCCATAGGATCCATATTTTCAATCGTACAAATAATCACTACATTATCATTACTATCACGTAATAATTCTAATTCATATTCTTTCCACCCCATTAAAGCTTTATCAATTAAAACTTCATGTATGGGTGATGCTTCTAATCCGTAAGTTAAAGCGGCATCAAAATCTTCTTTTTTATAAATAATTGCAGCACCAGTACCTCCTAAAGTAAATGAAGGTCTAATTACCAATGGAAAACCAAATTCCTGTTCAATTTCTTTTCCCTTTAAGAAAGAATTTGCTGTTTTAGCTGGTGCTTGAGGAATTCCAATTTTATTTAATAAATTCTTAAATTGCTCTCTATCTTCGGTTATATTAATTGCGTTTATATCTACTCCTATCAATCGTACATCAAAATCTTTCCAGATTCCTTTTTCGTCGGCTTCAATACATAAATTTAATGCGGTTTGACCACCCATGGTTGGTAAAACAGCATCAATTTGTGGATGTGCTTTTAAAATTTCAATTATAGATTTAGTAGTCAATGGCTTTAAATATACATGATCAGCCATAGTTGGATCTGTCATGATAGTTGCAGGATTTGAATTAATAAGAATTACTTCGATTCCCTCCTCCCTTAATGATCGAGCGGATTGCGAACCAGCATAATCAAATTCACAGGCTTGTCCAATTACTATTGGTCCTGAACCAATAATTAATACCGATTTTATTGAATTGTCTTTTGGCATGTTGTTGTGTTATTGTAGATTGAAATTTAATGCAAATATAAAAAAAAGGTGCTACTATTAAAATAGTAACACCCTGATATTTCGATTAACTAATACCATTATTTCTTATGTCTTGGTTCGCAAGATACAGTTAATTTATGTCTTCCTTTAGCTCTTCTACGAGCAAGCACCTTTCTTCCGTTAGGAGATGACATTCTGTCCATGAAACCGTGCTTATTTCTTCTTTTTCTCTTTGATGGTTGAAATGTTCTCTTACTCATTGTTAGTATTTTTAAATTCTATATAATTCTTTAATAATATGGCTTTCTTTAAACCGAGTGCAAATATACAAAGACTTTTTTCAAATACAAATACTTTTTTAAAATTATTTTTAATAGATTTTATTACCTTTGTAAACTAAATTAAATATCATGTTCAATAAAAACATAAAACTAATTACAGCAGCAGGATTAATTTCATTTGCAATTTACTTATTCATTATTGGTGGTAATATCGGAAATGGAATATTTTTAATTCTATTATCAACCCTTTTTATCTTATTTTATTTTAAAAATGAATTAATTATTTTATCATTTTTACAGCTAAGAAAACAAAATTTCGACGGTGCAAAAAAATATTTAGATAAAATTAGCAATCCAGAGACAGCTCTAGTAAAAAAGCAACAAGGGTACTATAACTACTTAAATGGATTAATGGTTTCGCAAACTAACTTAAATCAGGCAGAAAAATACTTTAGAAAAGCAATTGAATTAGGTTTAAGTATGGATCAAGACTTAGCTTTAGCCAAACTACAATTAGCAGGAATTGCAGCTTCAAAAAGAAGAAAAATTGAAGCAGAAAAATGGCTAAGTGAAGCTAAAAAATTAGACAAACACAATATGCTGAAAGATCAAATCGTAATGATGAAACAACAATTAAAAAGAATATAATTTAAAAAGTCCCATAATGGGACTTTTTTTGTACTTTATAATTACGGTTTAATTTTGAAAGTTATTAAATTTTATTACTATTTAAAAATAATTTAATCATAGACATTAAAATTTCTCTGCTCAAAATTTAGAAATAAAAAATTTTCTCAATACAAATTCCACCTTTTTATTTTGTGCGTTCCCCTTCAGGTCGTGTGTTCCGTTATATTTTTTTTGGTGTTATTTTTTTTTTTAAAGGATGCCACTACACCCACTAACGCATTGGTTTTCATAAGATAAATCTTGTAAACAAGTTATGAATCTCGTTTATATAACAAAAATAAGAGGCTATCTTTTCAGATAGCCTCTTATTAAAAGAAGGCGGCGAACCGAGCTTGCGAACACGCCGTA
>NZ_JBIISE010000048.1:0-9188 GCF_044341185.1 Flavobacterium sp. | reverse complement strand
CTAGACGCAAATGACCCAGTAAAATATGATTTTGCCTTGTTTGGGTTAGGCGTTTTTGAAGGGTTTTAAAATAATTATTATTAATATTTTATTTATAAATATTTAAAATACTTTGTTCAAAATCGCTTTTAACAACTATCACTATTGACAATATGTATCATAATGTTGTGAAATTAAAACCCTCTGGCTAAGATCCCCTTGAACAAGGGTTAAATCGTTAAATTTAAAGTAAAAAACGTTAGTTTCATCTTTATACCATTTATTAACTATAGGTGTAAAAGTTGGTGAATCAAATTCAATATAAATATCATCATTGCTAACATTTGTGACAGTATTACTAATACACGATGCTATTGAAAAAACTTTATAAACTTTAGTTTCAACTGGAGCATCATTATTTTCGTCTTTTGAACAAGATGATAGTAACAAACCACCTATAGTAAAAATAAATAAAATAATTTTTTTCATATTTTTATTTTTTAGTTAAAGATAATTTTTAAAAGTAATAAATTAATAAACAAATAACAAAATTATTATTCAAGATACATCTATGGATTAAATTTGTTTGCAAAAAGTTTAAAAAAAATGTTTATTGTATTAAATTTTGTGGAGAATACCGGATTCGAACCGGTCGCCTCTACGCTGCCAGCGTAGCGCTCTAGCCAAATGAGCTAATCCCCCTTTACTTTTCAAATATAAAAAATCCCGACCTAAGTCGGGATAAATATATAAAATAATAATAATTTTATTAAGATAATGCTGCTTTTACTTGATCAGCCGCTTCTTGAAACTGCACAGCTGATAAAATTGGCATTCCAGAATTGTCAATTAATTCTTTTGCAATTTCTGCATTTGTACCTTGTAAACGAACAATAATTGGCACTTTAATAGCATCACCCATATTTTTATAGGCATCAACCACACCTTGTGCTACTCTATCGCAACGTACAATTCCACCAAAAATATTAATTAAAATAGCTTTTACATTCGCATCTTTTAAAATAATACGGAAAGCGGTTTCAACACGTTTAGCATCTGCAGTTCCTCCTACATCTAAGAAGTTTGCAGGTTCAAAACCAGCGTATTTAATTAAATCCATAGTAGCCATTGCTAAACCAGCACCGTTTACCATACATCCAACCGTTCCATCTAAATCTACATAATTTAAACCAACTTCTTTCGCTTCAACTTCAATAGGATTTTCTTCACGAACATCACGCATTTCAGCTAAATCTTTATGACGGAATAAAGCATTATCATCTAAATCAACTTTAGCATCAACTGCAATAATTTTGTTGTCTGATGTTTTTAAAACTGGATTAATTTCAAACATAGTTGCGTCTGAACCAATATATGCTTTATATAAAGCATCTACAAATTTTACCATTTCTTTAAACGCTTCACCTGATAAACCTAAATTAAAAGCAATTTGTCTTGCTTGAAATCCTTGTAAACCAACTGAAGGGTCAATTTCTTCTGTAAAAATTAAATGAGGTGTATGTTCAGCCACTTCTTCAATATCCATTCCACCTTCTGTAGAATACATAATCATATTACGACCTTTACCTCTATTTAATAAAACAGACATATAAAATTCTTTCGTTTCAGATTCACCTGGATAATAAACATCTTCAGCAATTAAAACTTTATGAACTCTTTTTCCTGTTGGAGGTGTTTGCGGCGTAATTAAATCCATTCCAATAATTTGACCCGCTATTTCTTTAACTTGGTCTAAATTTTTAGCTAATTTAACTCCACCACCTTTTCCACGACCACCTGCGTGAATTTGAGCTTTTATTACATGCCAACCTGTACCGGTTTCAGCAGTTAATTGTTTTGCTTTTTCAACAGCTTCTTCTGCATTATTGGCCACATGACCACGTTGTATGCGCACGCCATAGCTTGCTAATATTTCTTTACCTTGATATTCGTGTACGTTCATAATTATGTATGAGTTAATCTTGTTTAAAGTGGGACAAAAATAATAAAGTAATTGGTAATTGACTAATTTTATTCTTATTTTTAAAATTAAATTTGATAATTTAGTATAGCTATTGTTATATTTATAACATTTTGTTATTTAATTATTTTATTTGTGTAATAATTTTAGTTTGGAAATTATCTAAACTACTTTTGCAAAAAAAATAAAAATGCAAAATTCAGAATTAGTACAAGTAGCAAAAGAATTTGGATGTCCATTATATGTGTACGATGCCGAAAAAATTATATCACAATATCATCGATTAACGAAAGCTTTTCATAAGATAGAAAATTTTAAAATTCATTATGCCGTAAAAGCACTTTCAAATGTTTCGATATTAAAATTATTAAAAAAAGAAGGTTGTGGTTTGGATACCGTTTCTATTGAGGAAGTATTACTTGGAATACATGCCGGTTTTCAACCTAACGAAATTATGTATACCCCAAATGGTGTTTCTTTTGAAGAAATTGAAAAAGTAGCAAAAATGGGTGTTCAAATAAATATTGATAATCTTTCCATTTTAGAACATTTTGGTGCTAAACACCCAACCATTCCAGTATGTATTCGAGTCAATCCGCATGTGATGGCTGGAGGAAATGCGAATATTTCTGTTGGACACATTGATAGTAAATTTGGAATTTCGATTCATCAATTACCACATATAGTAAGAATTGTAGAAAATACTAAAATGAATATTAATGGTATTCATATGCATACAGGGTCTGATATTTTAGATGTTGAAGTATTTTTATATGCTGCCGAAATTTTATTTGAAACTGCCAAACAATTTAAAAATCTTGATTTTATTGATTTTGGAAGCGGTTTTAAAGTGCCATATAAAAAAGGCGATATTGAAACGGATATTGAAGAATTTGGTAGAAAATTAAGCAAACGCTTCCTTGCCTTCGAAAAAGAATATGGGAAAAATTTAACTTTAGTATTTGAACCTGGTAAATTTTTAGTTAGCGAAGCAGGTGTATTTTTAGCTAAAGTAAATGTCGTAAAACAAACCACTTCAACAGTTTTTGCTGGAGTTGATACTGGTTTTAATCATTTAATTCGACCGATGCTTTATGGAGCAGAACATCACATTGAAAACATATCAAATGCAAAAGGAAAAGAACGTTATTATTCTGTTGTCGGATATATTTGTGAAACTGATACTTTTGCAACAAACAGAAGAATATCAGAAATACATGAAGGTGATATTTTAAGTTTTAAAAATGCTGGCGCCTACTGTTTTTCAATGTCATCTAATTATAATTCAAGAGTGAAACCTGCTGAAGTTTTGTGGAAAAACGGTGCAGCCCATTTGATTAGACAACGAGAAACTTTTGATGATATTTTAAGAAATCAAGTTGAAATTGAAATATAGAAAACATATAAAAAGCACTTATATTTCAGTGCTTTTTTTATCTATTTTAGTATCTCTTCTAAAACTTCAGATTGCGTGCCGTTTGGCATAGTAATCTTTAATTTTTGAGCTAAAGTTGGGGCTATTTGTGTAATTGTTTTTTTGTTGAACGATTCTCCTTTTTTAATTTTCCAACCATAAAACAGACAAGGAACATGTGTGTCATAAGAATATGGCGATCCATGTGTAGTTCCAGTAGAAGAATATTCCATGAAACCAGGCTTAAACAACAAGACTAATTCGCCGTTTTGTTTTGGATCGTAACCATTTGAAATAATTTGTAGCAATTGATTATTTGAACCCGAATTTTGAATTTCTTCTTCTGTAAAAACATTACTAATAAAGTTTTGTGAAAGTAAAAACGTTTTAAATTTTTGTTTAACATTGTTTACATCCAACCCTTTTTGATTTACTTTTTCTTTATTAATAAAAACATTGAAATTTGAATAATCTAACAACAAATTTTCGCCAAACGTTTTTTGAGAAAAATCAATAATACTTTGTTGTACATTTTTACTATTTAAACTTTCAACTTCGTATTTATTATCTTTTAGATACGTTGCGTTTTCAGCTCCAGCATGATCTGCCGTTAAGAAAACTAAATAGTTGCCTTTGCCTACTTTTTCATCTAAATAAGTTAAAAAATCAGCAATTGTTTCATCTAAACGCAAATACGTATCTTGTAATTCAATGGAACGTGGGCCTAAAACATGACCAACATAATCTGTAGAGGAAAAACTAAGCGTTAAAAAATCAGTAACTTCATCTGCGCCCATTTTCTCATTTTCAATGGCTTTCTTAGCAAAATCTGCAATTAAATTATTTCCGTAAGGTGTGGTTCGTAAAACTCCGGCATCATTATTTGTAAACATTTCTTTCGTATTGTATGGAAAGAAAGGCGTTTTCTTAAATAATTTCCCTTCGTAGGGATTATTATCGTTTAAACTTTCGTTATAAATTTCTTTTGGTTTTAATAAATCCCAACCTTTTTCAATATATTTTAAATAGTTTTTTTCTTCATTAAATTGAATCGTCCAATCTGGTAATTTATTTCCATAAAAAGAACTTGAAATAAAGTTTCCTGTTTTAGTATACCAAAAAGCCCAATCTGCAAAATGCCCCGCTGGCAAAATAGCCCCTCTATCTTTAATACTGATTCCAATTACTTTACTTTTAAAGTTGGTAGCTAATTTTAATTCATCTGTAATGGTTGTGCTAAATAGGTTTTTTGGCGACATTTTACCTTCTGATTCCGTTCCTTCAACTAAAGTTGTTACTGAAGCATCATCAGTACAATACATTTCTTTTCCAGTAGCTTTATTAAACCAATCGTTACCAACAATTCCATTTACATTTGGTACTGCACCAGTAAATATGGCGGCGTGACCTGGAGCTGTATAAGTTGGCATATAATTGTAATGCATATTATGAAAAGTAAATCCTTTTCCCATTAATTTTTTAAAACCATTATTAGAAAAATCATTAGAAAATCGATACAAGTATTCCATTTTCATTTGATCTACTACAATTCCAACCACTAATTTTGGTTTTTCTTGTGCATTTAAAAAAGTACTTAACACTAAAAATCCTAAAATCAGTTTTTTCATTTTATATAAATTTAAATATTTAATTTTTATTTTCTAATAAAGGTACAAATTTGAAATCTCCAAATTCGGTTTTTTCAAATTGTGTTTCGTTTTTTCGTATCAAAAGGGTCATAATTTGTTCTGTTTCTCCAACAGGAATCACTATTCTTCCACCTATTTTCAATTGCGACATTAATGCTTGTGGAATTACAGGCGCTCCAGCAGTTACAATAATACTATCAAAAGGCGCTTCTTTTTCTAAACCAATATAACCATCGCCAAAAACAAATAATTTTGGTCTATAACCTAAAGTTGGTAATAATCTTGATGTTTTTTTAAATAATTCGTTTTGTCTTTCAATCGAATAAACTTTTGCACCTAAAGTTACTAAAACAGCTGTTTGATAACCACTACCTGTACCGATTTCTAAAATTTTATGATCTTTTTCTATTTGTAGTAATTCACTCTGAAAAGCTACAGTATAAGGTTGAGAAATCGTTTGACCAGCTCCAATAGGAAACGCTTTATCTTGATAAGCAAAATCTTCAAAACTAGAATTCAAAAATAAATGTCGAGGTATTTTTTTAATAGCCTCTAACACGTTTTTATCTCTAATTCCTTTTTCTTGTAATTGCTTTGCTAGCTGATTTCTAAGTCCTTGATGTTTGTTAGTATCTTTCAATTTATGGTGTAAATTAGTGTTGTAAAATTAGATGGAATTTTATCAAAAACAAAAATAAAATTCCAATTTATTTTAAAAACTTTAATCCTATGCTTTCGTATCATCATTTGATTTTGAAATTTTTATATTGAGATTTCTTAATTGGTATTTCTTATTTTATTACTATTTTTGATGAAATTTATTTTTATGTTAAAAGTCGGAGTTTTAGGTGCTGGTCACCTAGGAAAAATACATTTACGTTTGCTAAATCAGTCAGAAAAATACGAATTAGTAGGTTTTTTTGATCCTTTTGAGGAAAATGCAACTAAAGTTGCTGCTGAATTTGGTTATAAAAAATTTACTTCAATTGCAGAACTAATTGCTGCTGTTGATGTTGTCGATATTGTAACACCTACTATTCAACACTTCGAATGTGCCAAAATGGTAATCGAAGCTGGAAAACATATTTTTATAGAAAAACCAATCGCTACAACTGTTGCAGAAGCCGAAGAAATTGTGGCTTTAGCAACTAAATTTAATGTAAAAGGTCAAGTGGGTCACGTAGAGCGTTTCAATCCAGCTTTTACAGCTGTGAAAGATAAAATTGACAAACCTATGTTTATTGAAACGCATCGTTTGGCAGAATTTAATCCGCGCGGTACTGATGTTCCTGTGGTTTTAGATTTAATGATTCACGATATTGATGCGATTTTAAGCGTAGTAAAATCGAAAGTAAAAACAGTAAATGCCAGTAGCGTTGCAGTAATTTCAGATTCTCCAGACATTACCAATGCGCGTTTAGAATTTGAAAATGGTTGTGTGGCCAACATTACAGCGAGTAGGATTTCTATGAAAAATATGCGTAAATCACGTTTCTTTCAAAAAGACGCTTACATTTCTGTAGATTATTTAGATAAAATTTGCGAAGTCGTTCGTATGCAGGACGCACCTGAAATTCCGGGCGATTTTGATATGATTTTACAAAATGCGGAAGGTGTGAAAAAACAAATTTATTTTGACAATCCAAACGTACATCCAAATAATGCTATTTTAGATGAATTGGAATCGTTTGCAGATGCTATCAACAATAACACTACGCCTATTGTTTCTTTAGAAGATGGAACAGAAGCGTTGCGAGTAGCGTATCAGATTATTGATTCAATTGGAAAGTAAATTAGACAAGTTAACAAAAATATATAATTACAAAATGAAACAAATAGCCGTAATAGGATCAGGAACGATGGGCAACGGAATTGCTCATACATTTGCACAAGCAGGATTTACCGTAAAATTAATTGATATTTCTGAAAAATCATTAGAAAAAGGAATGGCAACGATTGCCGCTAACTTAGACCGAATGGTAACCAAAGGAAGCATCACGGAAACTGACAAACATAAAACCATTTCAAACATCATTACTTATACTGATATCAAAGATGGCGTGGTGGGTTGCGATTTGGTTGTGGAAGCCGCTACTGAAAATGTAGCACTTAAAATGAATATCTTTAAGCAATTAAGTGATATTTGCGACCATAATGTAATTTTAGCGAGTAATACCTCTTCTATTTCTATTACTCAAATTGGTGCTCAAGTAGTGCATCCAGAACGAGTTATTGGGATGCATTTTATGAATCCAGTGCCAATTATGAAATTAGTTGAAATCATCCGTGGGTATTCTACTTCTGATGAAGTGACTAAAATTATTATGGATTTATCTGAAAAATTAGGTAAAACACCAACAGAAGTAAACGATTATCCAGGTTTCGTAGCCAATAGAATTTTAATGCCAATGCTTAACGAATCTATTGAAACCTTATATAACGGCGTAGCGGGCGTATCTGAAATAGATACCGTGATGAAATTAGGGATGGCACATCCAATGGGACCTTTACAATTAGCAGATTTTATTGGTCTAGACGTATGTTTATCCATCTTAAATGTGATGTACGACGGATTTAAAAACCCTAAATATGCCCCTTGTCCGTTATTAGTAAATATGGTAATGGCTGGGAAATTAGGAGTAAAATCCGGTGAAGGTTTTTATGATTATTCAGAAAGTAAAAAAGCTGAGAAAGTTTCAAAACAATTTTCTAAATAAAGTGAAAAGTGATTAGTAATTAGTGAATAGCTAGTTACTAATCACTAATTACTAATCACTTAAAAATGGCAAAAATAATCCCTTTTAAAGCAGTTCGTCCATCGGCAGATAAAGTCTCTTTGGTAACTTGCAGAACCTATGAAGATTATAGTTCTGCAGAACTTGCGGCTTGGCTTAGTTTCAATCCGTATTCGTTTTTACACGTGATTCATCCAGCGTATGCGAATACTCAAAAGATTACTTTAGACAAGCGTTTTAAAGGTGTTTTGCATAAATATCAGGATTTTAAAAACGAAACTATTTTAATTTCCGAAGAACAACCTGTTTTTTATTTGTACGAAATTCAAACAAAAAACCAAACATTTACTGGAATTATTGCAGGAACTTCTGTAGAAGAATATCAGAAAAATCAAATTAAAAAACACGAAGACACCTTACAATATCGAGTAGAATTGTTTAAAGATTATTTACATCAAACCGGATTTAATACAGAACCCGTTTTAATTACGTATCCTGATTCTGTTGAAATTAATACGTTTATTTCTTTACGAAAAAAGAGCGAACCTATTTATGCATTTGCCACTCCAAATAAGGAAAAACATACGTTGTGGAAGATTGAAACACAATCTGAAATAGATTGGTTACAAGAACATTTTGAAAACATTCCGAATTTATACATTGCTGATGGGCATCACCGTTCGGCTTCAGCAGAGTTGTTATATGAACAAAATAAATCGCTAAATAACAAGAATTTAAATTACTTTATGAGTTTTTTAATTGCCGAAAGCAATGTGAAAATTTATGAATTTAATAGAATCATTCGCGATTTAAATGGTTTATCAAAAGATGATTTCATTACTAAATTATCGGATAATTTTATAATTAAACCAAAAGATCAAGAATTATGGAAACCTCAAAATAAATTTGAATTTGGAATGTATTTAGATGGAAGTTTTTATGCTTTGTTTTATAAGCAAAATCAAAAGGTTACTTCTGTTTTAGAAAACTTAGATGCACAAATTTTATACGATACGGTTTTACATCCCTTATTAGGTATTGAAGATTTGCGTAACGATGAACGCATTGATTATATTCCAGGAAAACAAAGCGTTTCTGTAATTAAAGATTTAATAGATGAAGGCGAATACGAAGTGGGCTTTATGCTCTACCCTACCAATATGTCTGAAATTAAAACCATTGCCGACAATAATTTAATTATGCCTCCAAAATCAACCTACATTGAGCCAAAATTTAGAAGTGGTTTGGTGGTTTATGAATTGTAATTTACGATTTTGTTTTTAGAAATTTTAACATCAATCTTGTCTGTCTGACTAAAGAAAAATACTTATTAAACATGAAAATTTTTGAAGGAAAACAAGTAAATTACATTGGAAGATTACTATTCTTAGATAATTTAGTATATATAATTTCTATGCTTTTTTATTCTT
>NZ_JBIISE010000025.1:0-35403 GCF_044341185.1 Flavobacterium sp. | reverse complement strand
CCCTAAATGATTTTAAATATTTATTAATATTTTTATTAAGTATAACTTTTCTACTCATATATTTCATTAAGGTTAGAACAGTAATTAGTAAAATATCATTTGATGATCTTTCAAATTTAATTATTGAAGGTGAAACTTTAAATAAAAGTTGGATAAAATCTATAGAAATAAAAAAAACAAAAATATCTATAATTTCAAATGGCTCCAAAATTGGAATTTGTGGCGCTCAATTTTATTTGCACTTTAAATATAAAAAAGAGAATTTTAAATTAAACTATTATCAAAATTTCACTGATATTGAAATAATTAAAATTTTTGAAGAATTCAAAATGATAAAAGAAGAAAAAATAATTATTGATGAAAAATTGGTAATCAATAGAATAAATGAAAAAATAATCAAATGTCAATAACTAAAAACCTAACTCAAATAAAATCCCAACTTCCAGCTCACGTGACTTTGGTTGCGGTTTCAAAAACCAAACCTGTTTCCGATTTGATGGAATCCTACAATGCGGGTCAGCGTATTTTTGGGGAAAACAAAATCCAAGAAATGACTGAAAAATGGGAACAAATGCCAAAAGATATCGAATGGCATATGATTGGTCACGTACAAACCAATAAGGTTAAATTTATGGCAGAATACGTGAGTTTGATTCACGGGGTAGATAGTTTAAAATTGTTGCAAGAAATAAACAAACAAGCCAAAAAGCACAATAGAGTCATTGATTGTTTATTACAAATTCATATCGCGGAAGAAGAAACTAAATTTGGTTTAGATGAAGAAGAACTGAATCATATTTTAACCTCTGAAGATTATAATAGTTTAGAAAACATCAGAATTGTAGGATTAATGGGCATGGCAACCTTCACTGAAAATCAAAACCAAATTGAAAAAGAATTTAACCATTTGAAAACGATTTTTGATAAATTGAATACTATTCCTTTTACCCAAAACCTAAAACCCAACATCCTATCAATGGGTATGTCTGGCGATTATCAACTTGCCATTTCGTGCGGTAGTACAATGGTTCGAATTGGAAGTAGTATCTTTGGAGCGAGATAAATAGCAATTACAAAAATCAATAGCAATAGCAATTACAAAATTCAATAATTATTAAAAAATAAATGGAAAAAATATTCAATTTTGAGGATAGATTAGTTCGATTTGCGGGTGAATGTATTTTCTTTACAAGACAATTAGATAAATTATTTGAAAATGAATATTATAAAAATCAGTTAATTCGTTCATCTGGAAGTGCTTCTTTAAATTTTGGAGAAGCTCAAGGTACAATTACTGATAAAGATTTTGTTTTTAAAGTTTCATTAGTAGTTAAAGAGTTAAAAGAATCCAGAAACTCATTAAAAATTTTAGATTATATAAAAGAAGGTGATGAAGGAAAAAGAAATTTACTTTTAACTGAAATTGAAGAGCTAATTGCAATTTCATCAAAAATGATAATAAACAAAAAATAATTCAATAGCAATATCAATTACAATAGCAAATTTCAATTTTTAATATTCATTATATTGACATTGATTTTTGAATTTGACATTGATTTTTGAAATTGACATTGAGATTGAATATGTACACAATAATCGACATAGAAACTACGGGCGGACAATACAATGAAGAAGGTATTACGGAAATTGCCATTTATAAATTTGATGGTCACGAAGTGGTTGACCAGTTTATTAGTTTGGTGAATCCAGAAAAACCAATTCAGCCTTTTGTAGTAAAATTGACTGGTATTAATAGTGCTATGCTTCGAAGTGCGCCAAAGTTTTACGAAGTGGCAAAACGAATTATTGAAATTACTGAAGGTACTATTGTTGTAGCTCATAACGCCAGTTTCGATTACCGAATTTTACAAATGGAATTTAGACGTTTGGGTTTTGATTTTAAAAAACCTACACTTTGCACTGTAGAATTAGCTAAAAAAATTATTCCAGAAATGCCGTCTTATAGTTTAGGGAAATTAGTGCGTTCATTAGGAATTCCAATGGCAGACAGACATAGAGCAAGTGGTGATGCTTTGGCAACTGTTAAATTATTCAAGATGCTTTTAGCAAAAGATTTGACTAAAGAAATTGTAAAAAGTTATATAAAAACTGAAATAAAAGCAGGATTATCGCCTAAACTATTAGATATTATTGAGAAACTTCCATCAAAAACAGGTATCTATTATATTCATAATGAAAAAGGCGATTTAATTTACATTGGAAAAAGCAAAAATATTAAAAAACGTGTCAATCAGCATTTTACAGGTGTAAATGCAAAAAGTAAAAAAATTCAACGTGATGTATATGCCGTTACATTTGAAGAAACAGGCAGCGAATTAATTGCTTTATTGAAAGAATCGGAAGAAATCAAAATCAATAAACCAATATACAATAGAGCACAACGCAAAAGTATTTTTAATTTCGCTATGTATTCACATATAAATAACGAAGGTTACTTAGCAATAACTATTGATAAAGCAGATGGTCGAAAAAAAGAAATCACCTCATTCGTAAGTTTACAAGAAGGTAAAAATTTTCTTTTTAAATTAACATCTGAAAATCAATTATGTCAGAAAATAAATGGCCTTTACGAAACAAAATCCGCTTGTTTTCAATACAAAATAAAAGAATGTAATGGCGCTTGCATACAGCTTGAAAGTCCTGAAACATATAACACTCGTGCTCAAGATTCTATTGATAAATTACAATTTGAAAACAACAATATGGTGGTAGTCGACAAAGGTCGAGGAATTGAAGAACGTAGTGCCGTTTTAATTGAAAATGGTGTTTATAAAGGATATTGTTTTTTCGATTTAAATTATCAAATTACGAATATTGACATCTTAAAAAACATCATAATTCCGATGCAAAATAATAGAGATACAACATCCATCATAAAAAATCATATTAGAAAAAATAGAGTAATGCGAATTATTAAATTTTAGAATTCTTTTATCCTAACCAACCTTCTCTATCTAAACTTCTATATTGAATGGCTTCCGCAATATGATGTGAAAAAACATTTTCTGAATTTTCTAAGTCGGCAATAGTTCGAGAAACCTTTAAAATTCTATCATACGCTCGTGCCGACAAATTTAATCGTTCCATAGCCGTTTTCAATAACTGTAAAGAAACATCATCTAAAGCACAATATTCACGAATTAACTTACTACTCATTTGTGCATTATAATGAATATGATTGTAGCTTTCAAAACGTTTTGTTTGGATATTTCTCGCAACAGTTACACGATTTCTAATCTCAACACTACTTTCTGCTTTGCGAGTTTCTGATAATTTTTCAAAAGGTACAGGCGTTACTTCAATATGAATGTCGATTCTATCCAAAAGAGGTCCTGAAATTTTACTTAAATAGCGTTGCATTTCCATTTGTGAAGCACCATTTGAATTTTTCGAATCGTTAAAAAAACCACTCGGACTTGGATTCATACTAGCTACTAACATAAATGAAGAAGGATAAGTAATCGTAAATTTTGCTCGAGCGATTGTTACTTCTCTATCTTCTAATGGTTGGCGCATCACTTCTAAAACTTCACGTTTAAACTCAGGTAATTCATCTAAAAACAAAACACCATTATGCGCTAAAGAAATTTCTCCTGGTTGGGGATAACTTCCTCCGCCAACTAAACTAACAGAACTTGCCGTGTGATGTGGTGCTCGAAAAGGTCGTTGCGTTAATAATCCTGCATCTTTTATTCTACCTGTAACCGAGTGAATTTTAGTTGTTTCCAACGCTTCTTGCATACTCATTGGTGGTAAAATACTTGGTAAACGTTTGGCTAACATAGTTTTACCAGCGCCTGGAGGACCGATTAAAATAATGTTATGACCTCCTGCTGCTGCAATTTCCATACATCTTTTAATTGACTCCTGACCTTTGACGTCAGCAAAATCGAATTCTGGAAATTCAAGATTTTTAGAAAATTCTTCTTTCGTATCAATTATGGTCGGAATTAAAGTTTCTTTACCTTCAAAAAAATTAATGACTTGCAACACATTATCTACACCATACACTTCCAAACCATCCACTATAGCAGCTTCTTTTACATTTTGATTGGGAAGGATAATTCCTCTAAAACCTTCTTCTTTTGCTTTTATAGCTATAGATAATGCACCGCGAATTGGCTGTAAACCACCATCTAAAGACATTTCGCCCATAATGATGTATTTTCCAACATCGTCGGCGTTAATTTGACCAGAAGCAGCTAAAATTCCAATAGCTAAGGTTAAATCATAGGCAGAACCTTCTTTCCTTAAATCGGCAGGCGCCATATTTATGGTGATTTTTTTTCCAGGAAGATTATAATTATTATTTTTTAGAGCTGCAGCAATACGATAACTGCTTTCTTTAATTGCGGAATCTGGTAAACCTACTAAATGGTATCCGATTCCTTTATCGATATTTACTTCTACAGTAATAGTGGTGGCATCTACACCGAAAACGGCGCTTCCAAAGACTTTTACTAACATGGCGTGTACTTTTAAAAATTGGCTTATATAAGTACAAATGTAGAAAAGTTTTTGAAATAAAAAAATCTGTATAAAATGATTTCATACAGATTTTATAAATATTTAGAACTAATTTACTTCTTTTTAGCCAAGGCAATCCCGTTTTCTAACCATTTCTTATATTCTTCAATATTGGTATTAAATGCCATTGGAGTTACACCTTCTAAATCATTACCTTCATTATCAATAATAACATATAAGGGTTGTGAATTACTTTTATATCTTGAAATTTGTAAATCTGTCCATTTGTTTCCAATAGTAATTACTTGTTTACCCGTTGTTTTAGAAACGTATTGTTTTTCTTTAGGCAAATCAATTTTTCTATCACAATATAAAGAAACTAAAACTACATCATTTTTTAAGATAGATAAAATGTTTTTGTCAGACCAAACATTGTCTTCCATTTTTCTGCAATTTGCACAAGCATCACCCGTAAAATCCAATAAGACGGGTTTACCTACTTTTTTCGCATAAGCTAATCCGTATTCATAGTCTTCAAAAGCGATAATTCCGTGTGGTCCATTGTGCGCGTGTTCTGGTAATTCTGCTGTACTCGAATTCCCATTCCCAAATCCTGATGCGCTTTCTGCATAATTCATTGGAGGTGTTAATCCGCTTAATATTTTTAATGGAGCGCCCCATAATCCTGGAATCATATAGAAAGTAAAAGTGGTAACGATAATAGCCATTACTAAACGCCCTACTCCTATTTTATCTGCTTTTTCATAATCGTGCGGTAAAATATATTTTCCAAATAAATATAACGCCCAAGCAGCAAATACAGCAATCCATATCGCAATAAACAATTCTCTTTCTAACCAATGTTTTTGTAAAACCAAATCAGCATTAGATAAAAATTTGAAGGCAAAAGCCAATTCTAAAAATCCTAAAGAAACTTTAACCGTATTTAGCCAACCACCCGATTTTGGCATAGAATTTAACCAACCTGGAAACATAGCAAATAACATAAATGGTAAAGCAATGGCAATTGAGAAACCTAACATTCCAATAATTGGTGCTAAACCACCTTTAGAAGCTGATTCTACAAGTAATGTACCTACAATTGGACCTGTACAAGAAAATGAAACTACGGCTAAAGCCAATGCCATAAAAAAGATGCCAACAATACCGCCTTTATCTGCTTTTGAATCAATTTTTGTAGCCCAAGAACTAGGTAAAACTATTTCGAAAGCGCCTAAAAACGAAAGTGCAAAAATTACTAATAAGGCAAAGAAAATTAAATTAAACGTAACACTTGTAGATAATTCGTTTAGTGCTTCTGCGCCAAAAATTCCCGTAATTAATGAACCTAATAAAACGTAAATAGCAATAATGGCTAAGCCGTATATGATGGCATTTCTAATACCTGCAGCTTTGGTTTTACTTTGTTTGGTAAAAAAACTAACTGTCATTGGAATCATTGGGAAAATACAAGGCATTAAAAGTGCGGCAAAACCACCAAGAAAGGCTAAAAAGAAAATTGTCCATAAACTTTTTTCTTCTTTTTCTGCTGTTGCATTATTTGAATTTTTTACTGGCGCAACAGTTTGCTTTGTGGTATCAACTTCTGATGTTGCAACTGAATCTGTAGTCTTTGCAGCTGAATCAATTAGTATTTCAGTACTTTCCAAAACTTTTAATTCTGGTAAATTAAATTTTAAATTGGCTTCTGTTTGCACACATTTTCCATCAATACACGCTTGACCATCTGCCAAAAGAGATATTGTTTTTAAATTGGAATTTAATATTTTAATTCGTTGTGTAAATTTTGCCGAAGTTTGAAAGTAATATTCTTCTATTTCAAATATTTCGTTAAATGATTTTTTATATTTTCCTTCTTTAGTTTTTCCTATTAATTGGTAGTTTCCTTTTTGATTTTTAAATGTAAAAACCAACGGTAACGCACCACCATCTGGTGTATATTGAGAATATAAATGCCAATTATTTTCAATATTAGCAGTAATAATTAAATCAATTTCTGTATCAGAAACTTTAACGACACTTGAACTCCATTTTACAGGTTCTACAATTTGTGCTGTTCCAAAAAAGGTAACTAATATCGCTAATAAACTAACTATTTTCTTCATTATTATAGGTTATTTGTATTATATTTTGATTGGTGTTTTCTGGCTTAAATCGTTCGTCGGCTCTATGCCCTATTATCCAAACAATTTTATTGTTGCTTTCTAAAATAAAAGCTTGTTGTTTTTGAAATAATGTAAATTTTTCATCTTTAAAATACTTACTAACTTTCTTTTTGCCTTGCATTCCAGCTGGATAAAAATAATCGCCCGAATTCCATTTTCTTATGGTTAACGGAAATTGTAACTTCGATTCTTCTACAAATATAATGTTCTTGTTTTGATTTGAAATGTTACTTGTGTTACAAAAACTAAAATTTAACGGAAAATTAGTGTTTTCAGTTACAGAATGTATAACAACGGTTTCAAAATCAGTAGTTTTTTGGGAAAGAAGTAAATATTCTCTATCTTTCAATAGAACATAGTTTTCTGAAAAAATTTGCTTTCCTGATTGAGAATATATTAAATCATACACATCATTCCAAGCTGTAAATCCATATTTATGAAGCCATTGGTACAAATACGCTTTATAATTATTATATTGAAGTAAAGCTGAAATATTAATTTTTAATTGTTGTTTTTCTTCTGAAACTACTTTTTCATACACCAACAAAACTGCATCATCTACTAAAGATTGTTGCTGATTAAGATGTTCTAACGTATTTTGAAATGATAGTAAAAACGAATCATTAATTTCCTTAAAAACAGGCACAATATGATGTCTAATTTTATTTCTTACATATTTATCCGAAGCATTACTGCTATCTTCTCGCCATTGTAATTGGTTTTCAGAGGCATAAATTTCAATTTCTTTGCGAGAAAAAGGCAACATGGGTCGGATAATATTTCCATTTTTTGATGGAATTCCTGTTAAACCTTCTAAACCCGTTCCTCTAGAAAGATTAATCATAAACGTTTCAACCACATCATCTACGTGATGCGCTGTAATTATATAATCGAAATTTTCTTGTATTAAAATCTCGTTAAACCAATCATACCTTAGATTTCGGGCTGCAACTTGTGTAGATAATTTATGGATTTCAGAATAGTTTAGGGTATCAAATTTTGTAGTAAAACAAGGAATCTTATTCTGTTCTGCGTAGTTATTTACAAATTCTTCATCAGCATCACTTTCCAAATTTCTTAATTGAAAATTGCAATGCGCCAAAGCAAAATTGAAATTCAATTTTTGAAATAAATGTACCAAAACCATACTATCCACACCGCCACTTGTAGCCACAAGAAGTTTTTTATCTTGTAAGAAAGAAAAATTAATATCAATATGGATTTTAAACTTTTGAAACATTTTCAAATATAATTAATTAACTTGAAGCACCTCAAACATGGCTTTTGCTTTCAATAAACATTCTTCGTATTCGTTTTCTGGAATGGCTTCAGCAGTAATGGCACTTCCAACAGAGAAACTTAAATATTGATTTTCAGAATTATATAAAATACTTCGAATCACCACATTAAAATCAAAATTTCCTGAAGGTGTAAAATAGCCTACAGCTCCGCTATACAATCCTCGTTTTGTTTCTTCCAAATCTTCAATGATTTTCATAGCTGAAATTTTTGGAGCACCTGTCATACTTCCCATTGGAAAAGTGGTTCGTAAAATTTCAATCGGTGAAGTGGTATGTGATACAGATGAAACTACAGTTGAAATCATTTGATGCACTTGTTTAAAAGTATAAATTTCACATAATTCTTCTACTTTAACACTACCTTTCGTAGCGGTTTGAGATAAATCATTTCTTACCAAGTCAACAATCATAATATTTTCTGAACGTTCTTTTGGATTGCTATTAAGAGCTATTTTATTTTGTTCGTCTATATTTGAATCCGTATTACGCTTTGCTGTTCCTTTTATCGGCTGAGAAATTACTTTTTCATTATCTTTTTTCAAATAACGTTCTGGTGAGGCCGATAGTAAATACTGCTTATTTTTCTTGAAATAAACAGCAAATGGCGAATCAGATATTTTATTTAATTTTTGATAAATTTCCGATGGTTCAATTAGAGCATTATTCGCAAAAAATTCCATACAAAAATTAGCCTCATAAATATCTCCTCGATGTATGTGTGATAAGGTTTTTTCGACTTTTTTTATGTAATTTTCTTTAGAAATTCTTTGTTGTATATTAATTGATAACTTTTGACATTTGACATTTGACATTTGACTTTGAATAATTTCATCAAAATCAGAATCAATTTCATCATCACACATATTTAGATATTGAATTTCTAAAGTAGAATCTTTTAATAAAAAGATTTTTTTAGGTTGAAAAAAGTACAAATCTGAGAAACCTAATCCGTCAAAATTTTGAGATTGCAAGTGTTCAACATCATTTTTTAAATCGTAAGCTAAATATCCAAATAACCAATCATTTGCTTTAGATTGGTATTGATACAAATCTTCAAATGCCTTTTCATAATCGGTTTGAATGGATGTGAAAGCGTCTACAGCTACTATTAAATCATAAGACTTATATAATTGATTTTCATTGCTTTCAACATTGCTATCTAAAATGATTGTTTCACTAAATTGCTGACTCCAATATAAAATTTGCTCTTTAAAAAGAGTTGGATTTGCTATGTGTTTTGTACTAGTAGTTCGCAAGAGATATTATTTTTCGCCTAAATAAATTAGATCATATTCAATAATCATTTCATCATTTGCAATATAAATTTGTTTGCTACTTCCTGCATTTTTAGGAGAGACAATTGTTATAACAGTATCTATACCTAAATTATCAACACAAAAATATTTATTAGACGTTCCTGTTTCATTTTCAACTTTATCTTCATATTTTAAAATACTATACAGTTGAATAATTTCAGAATACACTACAAAGCGATGTTTGTCTCTATCCAAATTAATCAATAGTTCAGTGGGTTGTGTTTTAGACCATTTAGACCATTCGCCTTTTGCATTTTTTTGAGAAACAGAATAATTAACTGTTTTAAATTGATACGTTTGAGAAAATCCCAACTGTGTACATAAACCTAAAAACAATACAATAACTATTTTTTTCATTTTATATATATTAAAATTGAATTTCATTTACACTACCTTTTGCAAAATTAAATTCGGTAATCACATCATTTATTATCGTTTCAACAGGAAGAATATCATGAATTAATCCTGCAATTTGTCCGATTTCTAATTCACCTTCAACTAAATCGCCTTCAAACATTCCTCGTTTGGCTCTTGCTCTACCTAATAACGTTTTTAAATCATCTACGGAAGCACAATTGGCATAAGCGGTTTGAATATCATTAAAAAATTTATTTTTAATTAATCTAACAGGCGCTAATTCTTTTAAAGTAACCAATGTTTCACCTTCTTGGGTTTCTAAAATGGTTTTTTTAAAGTCAATATGCGCGCTTGATTCTATTGAAGCGGCAAATCGACTTCCCATTTGAACACCATCTGCACCTAATACCATTGCGGCTAACATGCCTTTTCCTGTAGCAATTCCGCCAGCTGCAATTAATGGAATTGTGATATTTTCTTTTACCATTGGAATTAAAGTAAGTGTTGTCGTTTCTTCTCTACCGTTATGTCCTCCAGCTTCAAAACCTTCGGCAACAACAGCATCTACACCTGCCTCTTGGGCTTTTAAAGCAAATTTTGAACTACTTACTACATGCACTACTGTAATGCCTTTTTCCTTTAGAAAAGTAGTCCAAGTTTTAGGATTTCCAGCAGAAGTAAAAACAATTTTCACACCTTCTTCTACAATAATTTGCATAATTTCTTCGATGTTTGGATATAACATCGGAACATTTACACCAAATGGATTTGAGGTAGCTTTCTTACATTTTTGAATGTGCTCTCTTAGCACTTCAGGATACATAGAGCCCGCACCAATAAGACCTAATCCTCCAGCATTACTTACAGCACTTGCTAATTTATAACCACTATTCCAAATCATTCCTCCTTGAATAATTGGGTATTTTATTCCAAATAATTGTGTGATTTTATTCATTTATCTGTACTCCTATTTTTTAATTATTTTACCAACATGTTCTTTAGTAGATAAATATCTATAATAGTAAATACCTTTTGGTAAATCTTCTAAATCAATAAAGGCGTTATAAGAACCTTCAAATTCTTTTTCAGCTACTTTTTGTCCCAATGTATTACTGATTTCAATTGTTCCTTTTTCAGAAGAATTTTCTAGATGTAAAAACATTAGGTTTTCTGTTGGGTTTGGATAGACTGTAAAATATTTTGAATCTTCATCTACAATTATTTCCATATTTAAAGCCGCAGTTAAAGCCGATTGAAAATCTGGAATTCCGTATCCTTTTTGTATGGTTGGATTGCTATAATTATCTGATGATTGTTTGATAAATTGAACCACTTGTTGTGCAGTTAAATTAGGTACAGCCGACCAAAAAGTAGCTACCATACCAGCAATAACAGGACTTGAAAAAGAGGTTCCACTAGAATTATATATAGTACCCGTTGGGGAACAAACAGTTGTTCCTAAACCTTTTGCACAAACATCTGGTTTAACACGTCCATCATATGAAGGACCTATTGAACTAAATGCAGCGTATTGTTCTAAACTATTTACCGCACCAATAGTTAATGCGCCAATAGCATCTGCTGGTGTACCAATATGTGGTTCTGTAGTCGCGCCTGAATTACCAGCACTAATTACTACTACAATTCCTTTACTAAAAGCCATATTGGCTCCTTTAGAAGCAAATGTCTTATTTCCAATCATATCATCATATTGATGAGAATAAGTAGGATTATCATATCCAAAATACCCTAAAGATGAATTAATTACATCTGCGCCATAATAATCTGCTAATTCTGCACCCTCTACCCAATATGATTCTTCTACAGGGTTTTCAGAATTAATATCTTCTGTAATAAATAAATAATAATTGGCATTTGGAGCTGTACCTACTAATTGTCCTTCAGCAAAACCACCCATTGTGGATAACACATTTGAACCATGATTATGTCTGGAAAAATAATTAGTATTTTGATCTGGAAAATTATATCCACCTAAAATTTTATTATTTGTTATTAAATTTTGAAATGGAATAGCTGTATTAACTCCTAAAAAACCAGAATCTAAAACCGCAATGACCTTTCCTTGTCCCGTATAATTTTGTTGGTGTAATAAATGTCCGTTAAGCATTTCTATTTGATTCTGGGAATCGCCGTAATTATATATTACTTGAGCATCTAATTGTTTATTTACTGCAGTAATTTTTTGATTTTGTGAACTTCTTCCACCTGGATTTAAGGAATGGTTGGCAAAAGTGACATGATTTACAAAACTTAAACTAGTTAAAGCTTGGATATTGGTTTGTGTGCCTCGAATATGCAACGCATTCATCCATCTTGATTTTGCCATAACTGTAATACCTGTAGTGGCAGCAATTTGGGTAATATAACTTTGCTCCACAGGTACATCCGTAATATCTAAAGAAATATTTTGAGCGATTCTTCTATCCAAAGCACGTTGTGTCAACATCGTTAGTGGATTAGCTAAATAAGTTGCTGCACTTGGCTTGTTATTAAAATACACCCAAGCATCTTCAATTTGGGCATATCCGAAATTAGCTATTCCTAAAATTAGTAAAAAGTACAGTTTTTTCATAATCACAAAGTTTTACCAAATATAATAAAATTCTACTTAAGAAATCACACCACTACCTTGCAATTCATCATCCATATACCAAGCAACAAATTGTCCTTCGGTAATAGCAGATTGCGGATTTTCAAATTGTACATACATTCCGTTTTCAAATTGATGTAATGTTGCTTTTTGCAACGGCTGACGATATCTAATTCGTGCCATTACATTTTTAGTTTCTCCTACATTCAATTTTAAATCTTGTCGAATCCAATGTACTTCGTTTGCTTTTATGAATAACGTATTTTTGAATAAACCAGGATGATTGGCGCCTTCTCCAACATAAATAATATTATTTACCACATCGGTTTGAATTACAAATAACCCTTCTTTAGTACCACCAACATTTAAACCACGACGTTGTCCGTTTGTAAAATAATGAGCACCTTGATGCTTTCCTTTGACGATTCCATTTGCATTAGAATAGTCTTTATTTTTAGCATAAAAAGCTAATGATTCTTCGGTATTTACAAAATTTGGAAGAATCGAATTATAAATTTCATCAGTAGAAGGAATTTCAATAATTATACCTTCTTTTGGTTGTAACTTTTGCTGTAAAAATTCTGGTAAACGCACTTTTCCAATAAAACATAAGCCTTGAGAATCTTTTTTCTCAGCCGTGACCAATTCCATTTTAGTGGCGATTTCTCTAACTTCTGGTTTGGTTAATTCGCCAATTGGAAATAGTGCTTTTGCTAATTGCTCTTGCGATAATTGGCATAAAAAATACGATTGATCTTTGTTGTCATCTTTTCCTGTTAGTAATTGATGTACTTGTTTTCCATTAACATCAATGGTATTTTTACGACAATAATGACCAGTTGCTACATAATCTGCACCCAAAGAAACAGCAATTTTCATAAAAACATCAAACTTAATTTCTCTGTTGCATAATACATCAGGATTTGGCGTTCGTCCGTTTTCGTATTCTGAAAACATATAATCAACTATTTTCTCTTGATATTGTTCTGATAAATCAACCGTTTGAAATGGAATTCCTAATTTTTCAGCAACCAATAAAGCGTCATTACTATCTTCTAACCACGGACATTCATTTGAAATAGTTACGGAATCATCGTGCCAATTTTTCATAAAAAGTCCAATAACATCATATCCTTGTTCTTTCAAAAGATAGGCTGCTACGCTTGAATCTACACCGCCAGATAGTCCTACTACTACTCGTTTCATTTATTTTTATTATTATTCTTCAATTGGTTTTTCTTTTGGAGTACTTTTAGCAAACTTTTTGGCTAATTTTTGCTCCATTTTATATAACTCCTTTGAAAATTTTTCTGCTTTAACTTGTTTTACAACTTTGTCGTTTTCGTAAAATTTCCACATTCCAACCTTTACATTATTTTTATAGGTTCCTTCATACATTTTTTTTCCATTCCCATCAAAATAAATGGCAATTCCTTCAATCATATCATTAACGTATTGATGTTGGTCTATTTGCTTTCCATTTTCGGCAAACGTTTTGGCAATACCATTTTTCTTACCTTCTGTATAATTTATTTCTTCAGCTAATTTATTTGCTTTATAAAACACTTTTCTAACTCCGTTTAGCTTCCCGTTTTTGTAATTTTCAAGCGTCATAATATCTTTAGATTCTTGATGGTAATATTTCCATTGGCCTTCAAAAAGTTTGTTTTTTACAACACCTTCACTAACTTTATTTCCTTTTTGATCGAAAAAAATAGTATAACAAGAACCATCTGCTTTTGAAAAATCGCGAGTTGCAATTAATGTACCTGCTTTTGTATCATCAAAATATTTAAAAGTACCAACTTCTTTTCCGTGTTCAAATGTGCCTTCGTATCTTGGACGTTTACTTTCTTCGTGAACGCCTTTCCAAAAACCGTTACGCAAGCCCTGTTCGTCAAATTGATTTATTTTATCTTGTGCTGAAACCAAATTTGCAAGTACTAAAAAAGTAATAAAAATTAGTTTTTTCATAGGTTACTATAGTTTGATTAAGTGTGTGTTTTTTTTAACTAAAATAATACAACGTTTGTTTTACAAAAATAGTATAAAAAAACCTGTTCGCAACAAGAACAGGTTTTTAAAAAATTTATTTTTTCTTTTGGTTTAATGCCTTTTGAGCTTCTTGTTGTTCCATTATTTCTCGCATTTTCTTTTGAAATTTCGATTCCGTTTTAGGTTTCGTTTTATTCACTTGAATTTGTGCGTGAATTTTTTCTTCGTTAACAACATACTTTTTAATTACTAACATAATTCCAATAGTAATTAAGTTTGAAATAAAGTTGTATAAACTCAATCCTGAACCATAATTATTGAAGAAAACCAACATCATAATTGGAGAAAGATAAATCATAATTTTCATAATTTTCCCCATATCTGGCATACCTTCTTGTTGAGGCGCTTGCATAGCTTGGTCTCCAGTAGTCATTTTCATATAGAAGAAAATAGCAATAGCTGCTAATATTGGAAATAAACTTACGTGATCACCATAAAAAGGTATATTAAATGGTAATTTATAAATAGAATCATATGAAGATAAATCGTCTGCCCAAAGGAAACTTTTTTGTCTTAAATCAAAAGCAGAAGGGAAAAACTGAAACGAGGCATACATAAACGGCAATTGAATTAAAGCTGGAATACAACCCGCCATTGGATTTACGCCTGCTTTAGAATACAATGCCATTGTTTCTTGTTGTTTTTTCATTGGGTTATTTTTAAATTTTTCACCCAATTCTGCAATTTCTGGTTTCAATACTTTCATTTTGGCTTGCGACAAGAAAGATTTGTATGTTATAGGTGACATCGCAATTTTTATCAAAATCGTAAAGATAATAATTGCAATTCCGTAAGGCATAAATCCTGATAATAATCCAAATAATGGAATAAATACAAATTGATTAATCCAACCAAAAACACCCCAACCTAAAGAAACCAATTCATCTAAGTTTTTATCATAAGCACTTAAAGTTTTATAATCTGTAGGACCATAATACATGTTCATATCATAATTTAAAGCCCCATTTTTAAACTCTAAAGGCATTTTGGCTGTAAAGTTTTTAGTAAAAACGGTATCTACTTTTTCATCATCTACTAAATTGTCAGATTTTAAATCTACTTTTTTAAACGGCGTATTGGTTAATAACACCGAAGTAAAAAAGTGTTGTTTAAATGCTACATAAGTAACTGCTTCTGCAGTATCTTCTTTATCTGAAGCCGCATTTAAATAATCGTCTTTTCCACCATCAAATTCGTAAATTAATTCGGTATATCTGTTTTCGTAAGACACACTTTTTTCATTACGATATGTTTTTAAATTCCATTCTAAATCGGTTGGTTTTGAAGTGTTTAAAACATTTTCCAAACCTTGTGTACGAATAGAAAACTCCAACATATGATCGTTATCTTTCATTACATAACGGTACTCTAAAAACTGATTTTCACCTGTTTTAAGTTGCATTGTTACTACCTGATTTTTTCCTTCTTTCGTATATTTTGGTTCGAAGTATAAATCCTTAGTATTGATAACTTTACCGTCTTTTGTGGTAAACGTTAAATTAAAATTTGCATTATTATCTTTAATAATTTGTACCGCTTTACCAGAACCTTTCTTAAATTGCTCTTCATTTAATATAGTAGCTTCAGAAATATACCCACCTTTATTTGCTATTTGTAAACGCAATACGTTATTTGATAATAATGTGGTAGTATCTTTAGCTGATGGCAATGATGCTGCATAAGCGAAAGCACCTAATTTAGATAAAGCTTCTTGTGAAATTTTCCCTGTAGAATCGGTTTTTTGAACGAATTGAGTTGTAGTTGCTGTTACACTTTTAGGTGTTTTTGCTTCTTTATCAGCTTGTTCTTTTTTGGCTGTTTCGGCTAACTCTTCTTTTGTAGGTTGGTTTGAATACATCATCCACATTAAAATCCCGAAGATTAATGTGAAACCAATAAACGACTTAATGTCAAACTTTTTTTCTTCCATAATATGAATGTGCAACTCAAACGGAGTTGAATTAAATTTATAATTTGTATGCGTTTAAATAAAATCGTTACAATATAACAATTCTATTTGTTTTTAACAGCCGCAGCCACTAATCCCATAAATAAAGGATGAGGATTTAATACTGTACTTTTATATTCTGGGTGGTATTGTACGCCAATAAAGAAAGGGTGGTTTGGTAATTCAATAATTTCCACCAATCCCGTATCTGGATTTAAACCTGAAGCTACTAAACCTGCTGCTTCCATTTCTGATAAATAATCACCATTAAACTCAAAACGATGACGGTGACGTTCTAAAATATTCGATTTTCCGTATATTTTATGTGCTAATGTATTTTCTTTAATTGAACATTTCCAAGCACCTAAACGCATAGTTCCACCTTTTTCAGTTACCGTTTTCTGTTCTTCCATTAAACTGATAATCGGATAACTTGTATTTTCATTCATTTCGGTTGAATTGGCATCTTTTTTACCAAGTATGTTTCTTGCAAATTCAATAGAAGCCATTTGCATACCTAAACAAATTCCTAAAAATGGAATGTTATTTTCACGTACATATTTTATGGCTTCAATTTTACCTTCAATTCCTCTTCCACCGAAACCAGGAGCTACTAAAACACCATCTAAACCTTTTAATTTATCAGCTACATTTGATTTATCTAAAAACTCAGAATGTATACTAACTACATTTACTTTTGTTTCTTGTGTAGCGCCAGCGTGAATAAATGCTTCTAAAATGGATTTGTATGAATCTTGTAATTCAACATATTTTCCAACCAAACCTATGTTTACTTCGTGTTTTGGATGCTCTAATTTGTATAAAAACTCATTCCACTGTTTTAAATCTGGCGTAGCTTTTTCTGGTAAATTTAATTTTTGTAAAGCTACTTTATCCAAACCTTCATCTTGCATTAAATTTGGCACTTTGTAAATTGTTGAAGCATCAATTGATTGAATAACTGCATCTTTCTTAACATTACAAAATAAGGCTAATTTCTGACGTAAATCTTGAGATATTTCGTGTTCGGTTCTACAAACTAAAATATCGGCTTTTATTCCGCTTTCCATCAAAGTTTTCACCGAGTGTTGTGTTGGTTTTGTTTTTAATTCACCCGCAGCTGCTAAATAAGGCACTAACGTTAAATGAATTACAATTCCGTTAGTATCACCTAATTCCCAAACCAATTGACGAACCGATTCTATGTAAGGTAACGATTCTATATCACCAACTGTTCCACCAATTTCAGTAATTACTATATCATAATCACCTGAATTACCAAGCAATTGCATACGTTCTTTAATCTCGTTGGTAATATGAGGTACGACTTGAACCGTTTTTCCCAAAAATTCGCCACGACGTTCTTTTTCAATAACAGATAAGTAAATTCTACCTGTAGTTACATTATTCGCTTGAGATGTCGGTACATTTAAAAAACGTTCGTAATGTCCTAAATCTAAATCTGTTTCTGCTCCATCATCTGTTACATAACATTCGCCGTGTTCGTATGGATTTAAAGTTCCTGGATCTACGTTAATATACGGGTCAAATTTTTGAATAGTAGTTCTGTAACCTCTGGCTTGTAATAATTTTGCTAAAGATGCTGCTATGATTCCTTTTCCTAATGAAGAAGTAACACCACCTGTAACGAAAATGTATTTTGTTTGATTCATGTTGTTGTTTGTTGTGTTGTTTTGAGGGACATACAAAATGTTCGCTCTGAAATTGAATTTAAAAACACGCAAAGATAATATTAATTAGCCAATTATCAATAAGTCAAATTGTCAATTATGTATTAAATTTAGGGTTTTGGATATTTTTTTTGAATATTATGAATTAATTCTTCTAATCCATTAAGTTTCAATTCGTACACCAATTTCAGTTGCTCGCCTAAAGTTCCAGCAGGAAAACCCTTATTTTTGTACCAAACAATATACTGTTCAGGTAAATTAATAAGATAACGCCCTTTAAATTTTCCATAAGGCATTATTGTGTAAGCGAGTTTGATGAGCTGGTCTTGGTTGGTCATTTTTTTGAGAATATAGAGTATAGAAAATAGAACAAAGAAAATAGAGTAAAGAATATAAATGTATGCTTATTTTCCGACTATAAAATCACTTCCAATTAAAAACCACTTCCTTTTTAATATCTGGATGTAAGCTATTTAAAACTGGGCAAGTCATTGCGGTTTTCTCAAAGATAATTCTTTCTTTGTCCGTTACTTCAACATTCATAGAAAAAGTTACATGAACTTCAGTAATACGTCTTGGTTCTGTTCCCATAATTTTGGTGACTTCAGCAGTTGAATTTGAAAAATCCACATTTAAATCTTGTGCTTTTATGCCCATTACCGTAAACATACAACTTGCCAAAGCATTAGCTACTGTATCGGTTGGTGAAAATGCTTCTCCTTTTCCGTTGTTATCAATTGGTGCATCCGAAATAAGTTCTGAACCAGAAGCTAAATGTATCGATGATGTTCTTAAATCGCCTAAATAAGTTACTTTTGACGTTGCCATTATTGCGCTTGTTTTATGGTTAAATCTGAATTATAATACATCATATAAAGGCCATTATTGGTGTTGTTTATATAATTAAACTGACTTTCAATTTGCTCTGAGATTTGACTTTCAGCAGATTTAAAAAACCCTTCTTCCTGACACATTCTTAAAATAGCATCAAAAGTCACATCAAAACCTCGAGTTGCGTATTGATTTGGTTGTACTTTATTATCTTTTTTATACGCTTTTGCAAAAATTAACGCCTCTGATGATTCATTCTCACGAATAGCGGAAGGATACAACATCTGCAATGCAGCTAAATTTTTAGAAGGAATTTCTTCAAAATCTAAAGCATCATTTCTTTCTATAACCACCAGTTGAATATCAAATTCTTTTTTAAGTTTTAATAAATTATTGACTACTGAAAGTACTTGAATAATTTTATCTGAATCTAAAATTACAAAGTTCTTTTTCCCTTTTTGTAAATTAGATTTTAAAATCGCATAATCAAAAATACCTTTTTCATTAAAATAAAATGATTTCACTTCTGGATAATTAGAAGAAAAATAAGTACTTAGTTTTGATTTTGATGAGGAATGAATAGCAAAAATAGCGTCCGATTTTGATTTCAAATACGCCATTAATTTCTCCTTTTGAATGGTTTCATTAGGCATTGCATAAAAAGTATTAGCACCTCCAACGCCAACATCATTAGTTAATGGAGAAATAACTGCTGTTTTTTTATCAACTAATTGTCCAGCAAGTTCAACGAAAGAATTGGTAAAAGGGCCAATTACAACATCTACATTAGAAAAATTATTATTTTTAATTAATGCAGCCACGTTTGAAGAATATTTTGAAGATTCCGCATCATACACTTTAGCATTAATAGGTAATCCCAGTACTTTAGCTGAATCAATAGCTTTAAGTGCACCTGCATAAAAATCTAACGTTATGTTTAAAAATTTATCTGTTTTTAAATATTCGATTTTTGTTTTAGAAGAATCTTTTTCAATTCTATTAATATTAAAAGGCATTAATAAAACTAAATTTCTTTCTCTGGTTTTATTTACAGTTTCTAATAAATTTACTTTTTCTTTCTTTAAAATTATAGAATCTTTCTTTACAATTAAATTACTTTTTTTTGGCAGAACCAATAACGTACCTTCAATTAGACCCTCTTTTGCTGATGGATTTTTAGCAATTATTTCTTCTACAGAAACATTAAATTTTTTCGAAATACTATACAACGTTTCTTTAGCTTCTACTTCATGAGAAATTACGTTTTCTGAAGATACAATATTTTTTACTGATTTTGGTAAAGTTAAAACGACTCCTTTTTTCAATCTAATTTCCGTACCAATTTCAAATTCCGTTACCATTTCTGGATTTAGTTTTTCCAACTCTTCAATTGAAATTCCATATTTTTTGGATACCGAATATTTTGTATCTTTAGGTTGAATAATATGCTTATTTGGCGTAGATAAATCTATTACTGCAGCTTTTGGAATGGTAAGAATACTATTTTCTTGAACGCCGTTTTGTACTTCTGGATTGGCTTTTAGAATGTCTTCAGTAGAAACATTATATTTTTTTGAAATACTATATAAAGTTTCACCTTTTATAACGGTGTGTTTGGTTTGAGCATAATTTAGCACACTTACCAAAAATAAAATCAATATATAATATGCTTTTTTCATGTAGGTTTTTTTTTATGTCGAAGCAATTTCAGTGCCAAGATGAATAATGATAAAATTAATTTCAATATTACGTTTCAAAAATAAGCATTATAAATTCAATTACAACATTTCAAAATAAAAAAAGCAATGTCAAATTTTAGTAAAATATTGACATTGCCATTGTATTTGATATTGTTATATCTTTTTTATTCCCATTCAATAGTTGCTGGTGGTTTCGAACTAATATCGTATACAACACGATTAACACCACGAACATTGTTGATAATTTCATTTGATATTTTCATTAAAAACTCATAAGGCAAATGTACCCAATCTGCCGTCATTCCGTCTGTAGATTCTACAGCTCTTAATGCTACAACTTTTTCATACGTACGTTCATCGCCCATTACGCCAACACTATTCACTGGTAATAATATAGCACCTGCTTGCCAAACTTTATCGTATAAACCGTGTTCTTTTAACCCATTAATAAATACAGCATCAACTTCTTGTAAAATCGCCACTTTTTCAGGTGTAATATCACCTAAAATACGAATCGCTAAACCTGGTCCTGGGAAAGGATGACGCCCTAATAATTCAGGATCAATTCCTAATGTAGCACCTACTCTGCGCACTTCATCTTTAAATAACATTCGTAAAGGTTCCACAATTTGTAATTTCATAAAATCAGGTAAACCACCTACATTATGATGCGATTTTATAGTAGCTGAAGGTCCACCAGTAGCCGAAACCGATTCAATTACATCAGGATAAATAGTACCTTGACCTAAAAATTTTACATCTTTTAACTGATTGGCTTCATCGTCAAAAACTTCAATAAAAGCATTTCCAATAGCTTTACGTTTCGCTTCCGGATCATCAAGTCCAGCTAAAGCATCATAAAAACGCTGAGAAGCATCAACTCCTTTAACATTTAATCCCATTCCTTTATATTGGTCTAAAACACTTTGGAATTCATTTTTACGTAATAATCCGTTGTTTACAAAAATGCAATACAGATTACTACCTATCGCTTTATTTAAAATTACCGCAGCAACTGTAGAATCAACTCCACCAGATAATCCTAAAACTACTTTATCGTCACCAATTTTGACTTTCATATCTGCAATTACTTCTTCAACGAAAGCATTTGGCGTGAAGGTTTGTTCCACTTTTGCAATTTTAACCAAGAAGTTTTCTAACATCTGTTTTCCATCTGTAGAATGATAAACTTCTGGATGAAATTGAATGGCGTAAGTAGTCTCACCTTCAATTTTATACGCCGCATTTTCAACGTCTTTTGTACTTGCTATTTTGATTCCGTTTGTTGGTAATTTTTTGATTGAATCTGAATGACTCATCCAAACTTGGCTATTGTCTGAAACACCTTCTAAAAACACTTCATTTTCTTTGATGTAAGATAAATTTGCTCTTCCGTATTCTCTAGTGTTCGAAGCAGCGACTTCGCCACCTGAAAAATGCGCTAAATATTGTGCACCATAACAAACCGCTAATAACGGTTTTTTACCTCTTATTTGCGATAAATCAGGATGCAAAGCTTCTTCTGAGCGTACCGAACAAGGGCTTCCACCTAAAATTACTGCTTTATATGATGATAAATCTGAAGGGATTTTATCGAAAGGAAAAATTTCACAGAAAATATTTAATTCTCTAACTCTTCGAGCTATTAATTGGGTATATTGTGATCCGAAATCTAAAATTAATACGTTGTTCATTGGTGTTTTGTTGTTTTTTTTTTTTTTCAGGTTTCAATTTTCAAGTTATTTTTGCTCAACTTGAAACTTGTAACTATTTTATTAATACTCAAACGTTCCGTACTCCGAAACTATAGTTAACTTTTTATTATCTGATGCTTTTACTCTTCCTACAACTTGTGCATCAATGTTAAATGATTTTGAAATTTCAATAATATCTTGTGCAATTTCATCTGGAACATACATTTCCATTCTATGTCCGCAATTGAACACCTGATACATTTCTTTCCAATCGGTTTTAGAATTTTCTTGAATCAGTTGAAATAATGGTGGTACTGGAAACAAATTATCTTTAATTACGTGAACGTTTTCTACAAAATGAAGTACCTTAGTTTGGGCACCTCCACTGCAATGCACCATTCCGTGAATTTGATTTGAATTGTATTTAGATAGTATTTTTTTAATTACTGGTGCGTACGTTCTTGTTGGAGAAAGTACTAATTTTCCAGCATCAATAGGGCTGTTCTCAACTGCATCCGTTAACTTTGTTTGACCCGAATATACCAATTCGTTTGGAACTGCTGCATCAAAACTTTCAGGATATTTTTCAGCTAAATACTTGGCAAAAACATCGTGACGCGCAGATGTTAAACCATTACTTCCCATTCCACCATTGTATTCCGTTTCATAAGAAGCTTGACCAAATGAAGCTAAACCTACAATTACATCTCCTGCTTGAATATTTGCGTTATTAATTACTTTACTTCTTTCCATTCGAGCTGTTACCGTAGAATCTACAATAATCGTACGAACCAAATCGCCTACATCAGCCGTTTCACCACCCGTAGAATAAATAGTCACACCGTGTTTCTTTAATTCTGCAATTAATTCTTCTGTTCCATTAATAATAGCTGAAATAACTTCGGCTGGAATTAGATTTTTATTTCTTCCGATGGTAGAAGACAATAAAATATTATCGGTTGCACCTACACACAATAAATCATCAATATTCATAATTAAGGCATCTTGCGCAATGCCTTTCCAAACAGAAACATCACCTGTTTCTTTCCAGTACATATAAGCTAAAGCTGATTTAGTACCAGCGCCATCAGCGTGCATAATAATGCAATATTGCTCATCGTTAGTTAAATAATCGGGGATGATTTTACAAAATGCTTGAGGAAATAATCCTTTATCAATATTTTTAATCGCATTATGTACATCTTCTTTAGAAGCAGAAACTCCTCTTAAATTGTAGCGTTGGCTCGTTTCAGAACTCATTATTATGTGTTGTTTGTTGTGTGGAGCAAAGATATAAATAATTAGGTAATGTGCCAATAAGATAATGAGACAATTTGCCAATTCAGAATAAAACAAATTAGAAATAAACACAATCACAGAAAATTTTACAACCTTTGCAGTTAAGTGGTTTACAAAACAATCAAAAATAGAATTGGAAAAGTTAGAAAATTCCGTTACAAGTTGGACAGTTTGTCAAAATTGTAAAGGGCAAGGTAAAAAAAATCGAAAGCAACCTAAAAATCCGTTTGTTGAACAAGAAAGCATCGTATCTAAAAACGAACAGATTTCCTGTAAAAAATGTTTGGGTTCTGGATTAATTGCTTCTACTAATTTTCCACAAATAGACGCTGAAAATTATCCAAATATTGCAATTATTGGCAGTGGAATTGGCGGTGTTGCTTTAGCAGTAGCGTGTTTACACCGAGGTATTCCGTTTACATTATTTGAACGTGATAAAAGTTTTTCAGACCGATCTCAAGGTTACGGACTTACGTTGCAACAAGCAAGCAAAGCAATGAAAAGTTTTGGAATAAAGTCTTTAAAAGAAGGTATTGTTTCTTCAAAACACATCGTTCATACTACAGAAGGCAACATTATTGGAGAATGGGGAATGAGAAAATGGATGCCATCTGATACTAAAAAATCACAAAAGCAAACCAATATTCATATATCGAGACAATCGTTACGATTAGCATTACTTGAGCAACTTGGTGGACACAATAGTGTACAATGGGGACATCAATTATTAGATTTTAAGGAATCTGATACTAAAATTGATTTGAGTTTTCAAGTGAACGGGGAAATTAAAAACGTTCAAACTGACATTTTAGTTGGAGCAGATGGCATACGAAGTTCTGTAAGAAAATTGTTGTTAGGTGAAGAAATTTTACCATTACGCTATTTAGATTGTATGGTTATTTTAGGTATTTGTTCTTTAAAATCAATAAAAAATATTGAAAGTTCTTTACTTGATGGTGCCACGGTATTTCAAACTGCCAACGGAAAAGAACGCATATATATGATGCCTTATTCGGAAGAGGCTTTAATGTGGCAACTTAGCTTCCCCATTTCAGAAGAAGCAGCAAAAGAAATAAGTACAAAAGGCAAAAATTCGCTTAAAGAGGAAGCGATACAAAGAACTAATTGGCACTCGCCTATTCCAGAAATTATTAAAGCAACTTTAGAATCGCAAATTTCAGGATATCCTGTTTACGATAGAGAAATACTATCTACTACATTATTAGAGAAAACAGAAAAAAACATAACTTTAATTGGTGATGCCGCACACCCAATGAGTCCGTTTAAAGGTCAAGGTGCCAATCAGGCATTGTTAGATGCATTGTCATTCGCTCGAGAAATTACAAAAAAATGTACGAAATCATCAAACTGGAAAGAAATTGAAATTAGAAAAAGTGTTCTTAACGATTTTGAATCCGAAATGCTATCACGTAGTGCTAGTAAAGTGATAGATTCTGCAGAAGCAGCGAAATTTTTACACTCAGAAATAGCACTTTTTGAAGGTAATCAACCTAGAGGAAGTGTGTTTAAAAAATTAGATAATTAGATGGTTAGATTTTTTAGATAATTAGACAATTTACTAATTAACTTACTTTTCTAAAATCATAATTTCTACTCTCCTATTGGCAGCTGCTTGTTCTTCTGTGGCTTCAGGTATTGGAAATTTTGGTTTTGAAACTCCAAAACCTTTTACTTTTATACGACGTTCTAAAATGTAATTCGATTGCAAAATACGTTTAACTTGTCTGGCTCTATCTAAAGATAAATTTCTAATGTCTTTATCCACACAACAAATATGCCCTTGAATTTCAATGTATAATTTTGGATTCATTGTCATAATACGAATCAATTCAAAAATTTCTCTTTGTGAGGAAGGCATAATGCCAAAGGAATTTTTATAAAACTGAATTTCAGGCAAAACAATTAAAGTTCCTGGTCGAGACAATTGAATTTTTTCTTCTAAAGTAGCACCTTCTGGGAAATTCATATCCTTTTCCTCAATTGGAATTAACCCATTTGTAGGAACATCTTTAGGGACTTCCACTTCTACCTTTGGTTGAATTAAAAGGTCTTCTTTAGCCAAATCTTTTTCTTGTAAAAAAACTATAATGGCTTTTCTGTTTTCAGCTTTAGTATTAGATTTAGCTCCTTTTTCTCCTAAAGAAACAGATTTAAAATCTTCCCTAATTTTAACCGATAGTTTTACTTTATTAAAAATATAATCTACACGTTTTTGTGATAAAGTATCGTTATAACCAGAAGAACCAACTTCATCAGTTGAACCTGTAATAGAAAGAATTTTAGAATTTTTATTTACAGCAATCCATTTATTTAATTTAGCCAATTCCACTTGATTTAATGCTGATTTGTTGTTTTCGAAATAAAACGAAATACTTTCTTGCCCAAAAAAGGTAAATGGTAAAAAGTATAAGGCAAAAGCAAATAGAAATTTCATTGTTTTGTATGTTTTATGATTTTGATAGCCACAAATATAGACTAAAAACTATGCCATCTATTTATCTATGATTAAAATTTCTATACGACGATTGGCTTTTCGTTCTTCTTCATTTTTTTCTGGAATGGGAAAAATAGGTTGCTCTGCATCGAAGCTTTTATAACTTAATCTCGATTTATCTATTCCGTTTATCACTAAATATTCAATGGTTCCAATACATCGTTTTAAAGCAATTTCTTCTTTATCTTTTCCAGGTGTGCAACAAATATGACCGTGAATTTCAATCTTTAATTTCGGATTGTCTTTCAATGCTTTTAGTAATTCTTCCCGCGGCTTATACGATTCTGGATATAAAATATCCGTTCTGTCGTAAAAGAATAAATTTTTAAGTAGTAATTTATCGCCTATTTTAGATTTCGAAATACGTGTCCCTAAACTTTCTTTTTGAACAACTTTTGGTGGCGCTATTTTTTCAATTTTAAAATGAATTTCTACTTTTCTGTTTAAATCTAAATCCTTTAATTGATTGAAGTTTTCTCCTTTAGATTTTACTTCAAATTCAGAATTAAAAGAAGACAATCGAATTAAACTTGAAACAAAATTAGCTCTTGCTAATGCTAATGAATCGTTATATTTATTAGAAGAACGCAAATCGCAAAAACCAATAACTTTCTGAATTTTTAAATCTTTTGTTTTCATAAATTCATTGAATTTAACCAATTCTTTTTGGCTAAGCTCACTCGAATTGGTATCAAAATAAAGTGTCATCTTTTTTTGTGAAAAAGACGTTAAGCAAAAAATAGAAAATAAACTTATAATTAATGATTTCATAAAATCGTACTTTTTAATATAACTTAAAACTACCAAAATTATTGTAAAAAAAATGCTTGTTATTTCTAACAAGCATTTTCAAATCTAAACAAATATTATTTAATAAAAAACAATTCTCTGTATTTTGTTAATGGCCAAATTCCATTATCAACTAAAAGCTCTAATTTATCGCAGTGTTCACGAATTACTTCAAAATATGGTTTTACTTTATTACAATAAGCAGCTGCCATTTTTTCCGTATTGTCTAAATTATTTGCTTTTTTACGTTCTTCAATCATTTCGTCAATATTACGGTTGATGCCTTCAATATGTGCTGAAATTTCTTTGATTAACTCAATTTGCTCCTTTGCAATTTTTGTAAAATCTTTTTCAAAAATATCTTTTAAACCTTTTACGTTTTCAATTAACGTATTTTGATATTTAATAGCTGTTGGAATAACATGATTACGAGCAATATCACCTAAAACTCTTCCTTCAATTTGAATTTTCTTTGTGTATTCTTCTAATTCAATTTCGTAACGTGATTCTACTTCTATATGATTCATTACACCTAATTCGGCAAATAAGTCAAATGCTTTTTTAGAAACTTTAGCTTTTAAAGCCTCAGGCGTTGTTTTATGATTGCTTAATCCGCGTTTTTTAGCTTCTTTTTCCCAAGCATCACTATATCCGTCGCCTTCAAACAAAATGGCTTTTGTTCCTTTGATGTATTCTCTTAACGTATTGAAAATCGCTTCGTCTTTCTTTAAATCTTTCGTTTCAATCAATACATCAACTTCTTTTTTGAAGTCAATTAATTGTTTCGCAACAATTGAATTTAAAGTCGTCATTGAAACCGCACAGTTTGCTGTTGAACCCACTGCTCTGAATTCGAATTTATTTCCTGTGAATGCAAATGGTGAAGTTCTATTTCTATCTGTATTATCTAATAAAACATCTGGCAATTTACCTACCACGTTTAATTTTAGATCCGTTTTTTCTTCTGGAGATAATTTTCCTTTCGTAACACCTTCTAATTCAGCTAATACTTTAGTTAATTGTTGTCCAATAAATACTGATATAATTGCTGGTGGTGCTTCGTTAGCTCCTAATCGGTGGTCGTTACTTGCTGATGCAATTGACGCTCTTAATAATTCTTCGTAATCATGAACCGCTTTAATTGTGTTGATAAAAAACGTTAAGAACATTAAATTACTCATAGGCGTTTTTCCTGGAGATAATAAATTAATTCCAGTATCTGTTGCTAATGACCAGTTGTTATGTTTACCTGAACCGTTTACACCTTTAAAAGGTTTTTCGTGGAATAAAACTTTGAAATCGTGTCTTTCAGCCACTTTTTCCATCACATCCATTAATAAGGAGTTATGGTCAACTGCTAAATTGGTTTCTTCAAAAATTGGAGCCAATTCAAATTGTCCTGGCGCTACTTCGTTATGACGCGTTTTAACTGGAATACCTAATAACATACATTCGTATTCTAACTCTCTCATATATTGTAAAACACGAGTTGGAATAGAACCAAAATAATGGTCGTCTAATTGTTGTCCTTTTGAAGACGTGTGTCCTAATAAAGTTCTACCAGTAGCAATAATATCTGGTCTAGTAGCCGCTAAAGCAGAATCAATTAAGAAATATTCTTGTTCCCAGCCTAAAGTTGGCGTTATTTTTTTAACATTTTTATCGAAATATTTAGCTACCTCAGTAGCAGCAGTATCAATAGCACTTAACGCTCTTAATAAAGGTGTTTTGTTATCTAAAGCTTCACCTGTATAGGATACGAAAACAGTAGGAATACATAAAGTACTACCAAAAATAAATGCTGGAGAAGTTGGATCCCAAGCTGTATAACCACGAGCTTCAAATGTATTTCTAATTCCACCATTTGGAAAAGAAGATGCGTCTGGCTCTTGTTGAACCAATTGAGAACCTCCAAATTTTTCAACTGGATCTGAACCATCCATTGATGTTTCAAAAAAAGCATCGTGTTTTTCAGCAGTTGTTCCTGTTAATGGTTGGAACCAGTGTGTATAATGTGTAACACCTTTTGATAAAGCCCACTCTTTCATTCCCATTGCTACATAATCCGCAATTTTACGATCGATTTTTGTTCCCAATTCAATAGCGCTTTTAACTGCTTTATAAGCATCTGGTGTTAAAAATTGACGCATTGATTTGTCGTTGAACACATTAGAAGCAAAAATTTCTGATTTTCTTGCTGTTTCTTCAAAAGAAACTGGTTTTCTACTTGTAGCTTTATCTAAAGCTTGGAAACGAAGTGTAGCCATAAAGTTAGGGTTTAAAATTAATTTCTAAATTTTACTCTGCAAAAATATAAAATATTTACAAATAAAAAAACTTACCCCCTAAAATTTTAGGGGTACTTTAAAAATATTTTAAATTTAAGTTATTTTTAAACAAAAAATAAGGGGTAGGACAAACAAAAACCTAAAATCATATTTTTAATCTGAATGAAGCTAAAAATTTCTGAATTTTAATTTATATTTGCTAAAAATCAATCATTATGACAGTTTGGATTATTTTTCTAATCGCAATTTCTATATTTTTAGCACTTGATTTAGGTGTTTTTAATAAAAATCCTCACATAATTAGCAGTAAAGAAGCATCAAAATGGACCATACTTTGGGTAACGCTTTCTTTTATATTTTCTGGAATAGTATATTTACTTTACTCAGGAGATTTTATTGCCAACCCAACGGGATTAAAACCGATGCAAGCGTCTTTAAAATATATTACAGGATATTTAATAGAACTTTCCTTAAGTGCTGACAATATTTTTGTAATTGCCATAATTTTTTCATCCTTTAAAATTCCACAAAAATACCAACACAGAGTTTTATTTTGGGGAATCATTGGAGCGATTATATTTAGAGGTTTAATGATTTTTTTAGGCGTGGCACTTATCAATCGATTTGAATGGATTATATATGTTTTCGGTGCTTTTTTAATTTTCACGGCTATGAAAATGCTTTTTAGTAAAGAGGAAGACGAATTTGACCCTAAAGATTCTAAAATATATAAGTTAATTGGTAAAATTTTCCCAGTGCATACCGAAATTGAAGGACAGAAATTTTTCATTAGAAAAGACAATATTAATTACGTTACACCTTTATTTATTGCATTAATTGTAATTGAAGTAATGGATGTGATTTTTGCTTTAGACAGCGTTCCTGCTATTTTAGCGATTACTTCTGACCCTTTTTTGGTATTCAGTTCTAATATTTTTGCGATTTTAGGATTGCGTTCTATGTATTTCTTCTTAGCAAATATGATTGAAAAATTTAGCTATATCGAATACAGTTTAATTGCAATTTTAACTTTCGTTGGTGTAAAAATGTTATTAATTCATCATTTTCCAGAATTTTTCCCAGAATGGTTATCATTAGCATTTATTGCATTATCCATAACAGTTGGTGTTCTTGTTTCATTACAAAAAAATAAAGAATAAAATTCGTAATTCGAAATACAACAATTTTTAAAAACACTTGAATCTAAAAAATGAAAATATATACTAAAACAGGTGACACTGGAACTACTGCACTTTTCGGCGGCACACGTGTACCAAAAGACCATATAAGAATTGAAAGCTATGGAACAGTTGACGAGTTAAATTCGCATATTGGATTAATTCGTGATCAAGAGTTCAATACGCATTACAAAGACATTTTAATCGAAATTCAGGACAGATTATTTACTGTTGGTGCTATTTTAGCCACACCACCTGAAAAAGAAGTATTAAAAAACGGCGAAAAACGGTTACAAAACTTAGGTATAATTGAAAGCGATATCGAATTACTTGAAAAAGAAATTGATGCTATGGAAGAGGCATTGCCACCAATGACGCATTTTGTTTTGCCAGGCGGACATACAACCGTGTCATATTGTCATATAGCGCGTTGTGTATGCAGAAGAGCTGAGCGTTTAGCCGTGCATTTAGACCATAATGAACCCGTTGCAGAGATTGCAATTAAATATTTAAACCGACTTTCTGACTATTTATTTGTATTGGCACGAAAGTTGTCTTATGATTTAAACGCTGAAGAAGTAAAGTGGATACCCCGAAAATAGTATCCAGTATTCAGTAAAAAGTGTTCAGTCAATATAAAAAACTGATCCCTAAAAACTGAAAACTGACCACTGAAATTAAGTTCTTAAAATTTATTAAAAAATAATTCAAAAAAAACTTGTCTTTTTAACTAATAAATTTATTTTTGCATTAAACTATAAAATCTAAATAAGATGTATTGGACATTAGAATTGGCATCATATTTAAGTGATGCGCCTTGGCCTGCTACAAAAGACGAATTAATTGACTACGCCATCAGAGCTGGAGCACCATTAGAAGTGGTAGAAAACTTACAGTCTATAGAGGATGAAGGTGAAATTTATGAGTCAATGGAAGAAATTTGGCCAGATTATCCTACTGATGAAGATTATCTTTGGAACGAGGATGAATATTAAAAAATAAATAGCCTTATAAAAAGTCTCTTCGGTGAGGCTTTTTTTTTGGTTATCTTTACAAATGAATACAACCGTAAGGTAAAAAATATAAAATAAAGATTATGAGTATTGTAAATTCGATATTAAAAATATTTGTAGGTGATAAATCTGCTAATGACATCAAAGCCATTCAACCAATTGTGAATAAGATTAATTCTTATCAAGAAGCATTAAAATCAATTTCTCACGACGAATTAAGAGCAAAAACGGCTTTTTTTAAAGATAAAATTAATCAAGCTCGTGCTGAAAAAGATGCTAAAATTGAAGCTTTAAAAGCGGAAGCGGAAAACACAATAGATGTTGATGCTAGAGAAACTATTTATGCTGAGATTGATAAATTAGAAAATGAAGCCTACGAAATTTCAGAAAAAACACTTAATGAAATCTTACCAGAAGCGTTTGCTGTTTTAAGAGAAACGGCTCGTCGTTTTAAAGAAAACACTTCAATTACGGTTACTGCTACTGCAAAAGACAGAGAACTTTCTGCAACAAAACCTTATATTACCGTTGTAGGCGAAGAAGTAAATTGGGCAAATTCTTGGGATGCTGCAGGAAAACCAATCACTTGGGACATGATTCATTATGATGTTCAATTAATGGGTGGTATTGTTTTACACCAAGGTAAAATTGCCGAAATGCAAACCGGAGAAGGTAAAACGTTAGTTGCAACTCTTGCACTTTACTTAAACGCACTTACAGGAAATGGAGTGCATTTAGTTACAGTAAATGACTATTTAGCGAAACGTGATAGTACTTGGAAAGCGCCTATATTTGAATTTCACGGTTTAACTGTGGATTGTATTGACAATCACCAACCAAATACAGAAGCAAGAAGAAAAGCATATAATGCCGATATTACCTATGGTACGAATAACGAATTTGGTTTCGATTATTTACGTGATAATATGGCGAATTCACCAGAAGATTTAGTACAAAGAAAACACAACTACGCCATTGTAGATGAGGTCGATTCAGTATTAGTTGATGATGCAAGAACACCATTAATTATTTCTGGACCTGTTGAAGATGGAGACAGACACGAGTTTTTAGAATTAAAACCAAAAGTGGAAAACCTTTTCAATTTACAAAAACGTATTGCAACAGATTGTTTAACTGAAGCAAAACGTTTAATTAAAGAAGGAAATGTTAAAGATGGTGGCTTTCAATTATTAAGAACCTACCGTGCTTATCCTAAAAATAAAGCATTAATTAAGTTTTTATCTGAAGAAGGAATCAAACAAATTCTTCAAAAAACAGAAAATGCTCATATGCAAGACAATAATAGAGAAATGCCTAAAGTAGATGAGGCGCTTTACTTTGTTATTGAAGAAAAAAACAATCAAGTAGAATTAACAGATAATGGAATTAAATTTTTATCGCAAGATACCGATGAGAATTTCTTTGTATTACCAGATATTTCTACTGGAATTTCAGCTATCGAAAAACAAAATTTAGATAAAGATGCTGAAGCAGAATTAAAAGAAGATTTATACAGAGAGTTTTCTGTAAAATCAGAAAGAATTCATACGCTTACGCAATTATTAAAAGCCTATGCTGTTTTTGAAAAAGATACAGAATATGTAATAATGGACAACAAAGTATTGATTGTTGACGAATCTACAGGTCGTATTATGGATGGCCGTCGTTATTCTGATGGGTTACACCAGGCTATTGAAGCGAAAGAAAACGTAAAAATCGAAGCTGCCACTCAAACTTTTGCGACAGTTACTTTACAAAATTACTTCCGTATGTACAGCAAATTAGCAGGTATGACGGGAACGGCTATTACAGAAGAAGGTGAATTTAATGAAATTTACAAATTAGATGTAGTTGAAATCCCAACAAACAAACCGATGTCTCGTATTGATAGAGAAGATTTAATTTATCGTTCGGTTCGTGAAAAATTCAATGCAGTTATTGAGGATGTTGTGGAACTTTCTAATACTGGAAGACCCGTTTTAATTGGTACAACTTCTGTAGAAATTTCAGAATTATTAAGTAGAATGCTAAAAATGCGTGGTATCAATCATAATGTATTGAATGCAAAAATGCATAAAAGCGAGGCTGAAATTGTTGCAGAAGCAGGAAAACCAGGCGTGGTAACTATTGCAACAAATATGGCAGGTCGTGGAACTGATATTAAATTATCTCCAGAAGTAAAAGCAGCTGGTGGATTAGCAATTATAGGAACAGAACGACATGATTCTCGTCGTGTAGACCGTCAATTACGTGGTAGAGCGGGTCGTCAAGGAGATGTAGGAAGTTCTCAATTTTATGTTTCATTGGAAGATAACTTAATGCGTTTATTCGGATCTGAAAGAGTCGCAAAAGTTATGGATAGAATGGGATTAAAAGAAGGTGAAGTGATTCAACATTCAATGATGACAAAATCTATCGAACGTGCACAGAAAAAAGTAGAAGAAAACAACTTTGGAACTCGTAAACGTTTATTAGAATATGATGATGTAATGAACTCACAACGTGAAGTGGTGTACAAACGTCGTCGTCATGCTTTACAAGGTGAGCGTTTAAAAGTAGATATCGTAAACATGATTTATGATACTTGTGAAGTCATTGTAGAAAATAACAAAATTGTAAATGATTTTAAAAACTTCGAATTTCAATTAATACGAACGTTTTCTATAACGGCTCCAGTAACAGAAACTGAATTTGCAAAATTAAATGTACAACAAATTGTTGCAAAAACATATAAAGCAGCGTATGCTTATTATGATGAAAAAGTAGTTCGTGATGCAAAAGAAGCGTATCCAATAATTAAAGATGTTTACGAAAACAATAACGGACAATTTGAAAGAATTGTAGTTCCTTTTTCAGATGGTATTAAAACCTTAAATGTAGTTACGAATTTAACTAAAGCCTACGAATCAGAAGGAAAATCGTTAATTACAGATTTTGAAAAGAACATCACTTTGGCTATTGTAGATGAATCATGGAAAAAACATTTACGTAAAATGGATGAAATGAAACAATCGGTTCAATTAGCGGTACACGAACAAAAAGATCCTTTGTTAATTTATAAATTTGAGGCCTTTAAATTATTTAAAGCCATGATTGAGCAAGTAAATAAAGATGTAATTTCATTTTTATTTAAAGGAGAATTGCCTTCACAAAATGCAAATAACATTCAGGAAGCCAAACAAGTAACAAAAAAATCAAATTATACCGAATCAAAAGACACGGTAGATTCTGATGAATTAGCGCAAGCGAATAGAGAAGCTGGAAATCAAGCACAACAACGCCCAACAGTTACAGAAACTATCGTTCGTGATCAACCAAAAATCAACAGAAACGACAACGTAACAATTAAAAACGTTATGAGTGGAAAAAGTGAAACTATGAAATACAAAAAAGCAGAAGCACTTTTAGCTTCTGGAGAGTATGTTTTAGTTAACGAATAATATTTATTTATAGTTATAAAAAAATCCTTAATGTGAATTAAGGATTTTTTTTGTTTAAAACATAAGTTATTACTTCAAAATAGCTTCAAAATTTGGCTTAAAATAATTCGGACCTTTCATTACTTTGCCGTCTTCTCTATAAATAGGTTTTCCGTCTTCTCCCAATTTACTCATGTTACTTCGCTGAATTTCGTCAAAAACAGCTTCAATTTTATGTTGCAACCCGTGTTCTAAAATTGTACCACATAAAATATATAACATATCGCCAAGTGCATCTGCAATTTCAACAATATCATTATTTTGTACGGCTTCTAAGTATTCTTCATTTTCTTCCTTCATTAATTCAAAACGAAGATTGTTTTTTTGTGTGCCTAAATCGGCTTTCATGTTTTCACTTACTCCTAAACCATAAGTGGTATGAAATAATTTTACAGCTTCTAATTGTTTTTGCATAGTATATGTTTTAGCATTAATTGAAATTTGATAATTCGTAACAAACTTTTTTAATATTATATGGTATAAAATTATATTTTAAAACTTGTAATCCTTAAATTTGAAAAAAAAATTATCAACATGTTTTCAAAAGGACAAACCGTATTTGCAATTTTATTTGCAATTTCTTTTATCACAATTATTGTTTTTATGTATTTAAAGGATAAAAACATTCATAAACAGCAATATAAAGGAGTAAAATGGATTGTTT
>NZ_JBIISE010000051.1:0-8138 GCF_044341185.1 Flavobacterium sp. | reverse complement strand
CTTTTTATTTTATTCTTATTTTTAATTAAAGGGTACATAAAAGAATAATTTATTATATTTGATTTTAATCCCCAAAAAACAAATGAAAATTTTAAAATATTTATCGCTTTTATTTCTGCTATTCCTTTTAGCTTTTGTGGTTTTTGTTGCCACACAACCTGCTACATATGAAATTACAAAACAAAAAGAAATAAATACACCCAGCAATTTTGTTTTTGAATATGTAAACGATTTTTCAAATTGGAATGATTGGCAACAATTTAACACTGATGAAAACGTTGCATATGTTACTTCTCAAAATACCACCGGAAAAAAATCATATGTAAAATGGGATTCAGAAAGTGCTATCGTTACCACTTTTGCACAAAATGATTCTATATCGCAACTCTTTATTCAAGACGACAACAAGCAAACATTGCATTGGAAATTTAAAAAATTAGGGAGAAATACGTTAGCATCGGTAACAATCAAAGGTGATTTATCATTTACAGAAAAAATTTATTCTGTATTGAATGGAGGAATTACTGGTTATGTAGGTCCTCAGATACAAGAAAGTTTAAATAAAATCAATAACTATTTTGTAAGTGAATTAGGAGAATATGATATAAAAGTTGATGGATTGGTAAACAGACCTTCAATTAATTATTTGGAACAAAAAGATTCTTGTTTAGTTAAAGATTTTCCGAAAAAATCAAAAGCATTGCTAAAAACAATGAAGAATTTTATCAAATCTAATGATATTGAAACTTTAGAAGTGCCATTTGTAATGTTTCAGAATAATGAAAACCAAAACAAAATAGTTTATGCGATGTGCGTTCCAGTAAAAGAAAAAGTATTCACAACGCCAGATAGTCAAATTCAAGGTAAAAACTACAGCTCATTTTTAGCTATAAAAACCACATTAAAAGGTGATTATTCTCATATGAAAAAAGCGTGGTTAAAAACAAGAAATTACATTACAACTAAAAAATTCAAAGAAGACAAAAAAGGATTTTATATTGGAATTTATAAAAAATCTGTTCCTGAAGTAAACGAACCTTCAAAATGGGTGACAGAAATTTATATTCCCATCATAAAGAAAGAAGCAGCTACAAAAAAAATAATTGTAAAAGATAGTACTGTAATTTCAACTACTGAATCAGAAAATTAACTATTTACTCATTTCAATAGTAATCATATTATTTGTCATTTTCGGACCAAAACTTTTTACTTTTGTCGTACATAATACGTATAAATTACTATTAAAAACAGGTACAGTTGTTGTTGCATAACGGTTTAAGGTATCGCTTATTTTTATAGAATACCCTTTTTCTTCTGGAATAAAATTAGCTTTTAATTGTAACAAATATTGGTCATCACAAATGTTATAAAACCACCTTTCTTCAGCGTTTGCCAGCGTAACTCTATAATTTTTAGCAAAAGTTAAGGTTTTATCTTTATGAATTAAACTAAACTCGTTATTAGTATTTACCACTTCATTTCCTTGGCTATCAATTAAAGTAATCTGTAAATCGTTTATGATTTTTTTAGTAGCACTATCAATTGGATTGGCTACCAAATAGGTAGTAAAATCATACCCGCAATGTGGCAAACCCTCTTGTGAAAAGCCAAAAGCTGAAATAAAAACAAGTAAAATAAATTTCTTCATAATTGAACATTCGCAAAAAACGAACCAAAGTGGGTTTACTATATTTTAAAATTGCGGAGTCGTTAAATAGGCATAAATTTTTTCTCGTTGCAAATCGGTAAGTTTGGTGTTTTTTTGCATACGAATAACAATTGGTTTCCATTGTTCGGCAGTAAAACTTTCTTTTTCATATAAACTATGACAATCGGCACAACTTGTGGTGTATAAATTTTTACCTTCAGTAATAACTTCAGCTGTTATTTCTAACTTTTCAGCTGCAATTTCTTTTACAACCGGAACTTCCTCTGTTACCATAACTTTTTTTGGTGCACAGCCTACTACAACTGATACAACCACTAATCCAATAAATACGCTTGATTTCATTATTTTATTTTTAGATTTTCAAATATAAAAAAAATCCGTAACGATTTGGTATCGAAACGGATTTTTATATTAATTATATTAAACGATATGCTATTTCACATCCATTAATTCAACGTCAAATACTAAAGTAGCATCTGGTGGAATAACCCCTCCAGCACCAGTACTTCCATAACCTAAATACGATGGAATTACAAAACGAGCTTTATCACCTACTTGTAATAAGGCAATACCTTCATCCCATCCTTCAATTACTTGACCCACTCCTAATTGAAAATCAATTGGTTGTTTTCTTTTATAAGATGAATCAAAAACTTGACCGTTTTCTAGGGCACCTTGATAGTGAACAGAAACTTTTTTACCTTTTTCTGCTTGTTTACCACTACCCTTTTGGATAATTTGATAACGTAAGCCGCTTTCTGTTTTTGAAAAACCTGCTGCTAATTTTTCCATAGCCGCTTCAGCAGCTTGTTTTTGTTCTAAAATTCTTTTTTCACGAGAACCTTCAAATGTTCTAAATGCTTCAATAGCATTCCATTTTTCTGCTTCAGCACCTACTCTAATAATTTCTATTGAATCTAAAGCATCATTTCCAGCCACTGCATCCACAACATCTTGTCCTTCTAAAACATGACCAAAAACAGTATGCTTACCATCTAACCAATTGGTTGGAACATGTGTAATAAAAAATTGTGAACCATTAGTTCCAGGTCCAGCATTTGCCATAGATAAAACTCCAGGCTTATCATGTTTTAATTCTGGATGAAATTCATCATCAAATTGGTAACCTGGGCCACCCGTTCCTTGACCTTGTGGGCAACCACCTTGAATCATAAAGTCTGGAATTACTCTATGAAATTTCAAGCCATTATAATATGGTGTTCCCATTGGTTTTGCTTTGTTTTCTAATTGCCCTTCAGCCAAACCTACAAAGTTTCCAACCGTTCCAGGTGTTTTATCGTGAGTTAACTTTACTAAAATTGAACCTTTTGCTGTATTAAATTTAGCGTAAATTCCGTCTTGCATTGCTTTTGATTTTAAATTAAAGTGCAAATTTACTACTTTTTTGAGTATATTTGATTGGTTTTTAAGCAAAATTATATCAACATGAAATCAATATTTAACCCAACAGACAATCAAGAAATTATTTCAAGAATCAATTCATTATCTTCAGATTCTCAAGCATTATGGGGAAAAATGAGTGTAGACCAAATGCTAAAACATTGTAATGATGCCGTTTTAGTAGCTTTTAATGAGAAAGAACTTAGGATTCCATTTATTTGGAAAATTTTAGCACCAATGATGAAAAACATGATTCTAAAAAAGCCACAATTTGACAAGAACAGTCCAACTGCCAAAGAATTTAAATACGATACTAATTTCGATTTTGAAACCATTAAGAATGAATTAATTACTAATTTTTCTCGTTTTCAAGCTGGTTTTGATGCTATAAGTTGTAAAAAACACCCTTTTTGGGGCTATATGACTGCAGATGAATGGAATAATTTACATTGGAAACATATTGATCATCATTTACGACAATTTGGGGTTTAAATTAATTGTTTCAAGTTTCAGGTTTCAGGTTTTTGTTGTTTATCTTTGCAACTTGAAACCTGAAACAAAGAAAACAAAATCATCATGCGCGTAGATATAATAACTGTTTTACCAGAATTAATTAGAAGTCCATTTGAAGGTTCGATGATGAAAAGAGCTATTGATAAAGGATTGGTAGAAGTCCATTTTCATAATTTACGCGATTATAGCACTAATAAACAAAAAAGTGTGGACGATTATCAGTTTGGTGGTGGTGCTGGAATGGTAATGAATATTCAACCTATTGATGATTGCATTTCCAAACTAAAAAGTGAACGCGATTACGATGAAATCATTTACATGACACCAGACGGAGAAACGCTAAACCAAAAAATGGCAAATTCTATGTCGATGTTAGGAAATTTAATTATTTTATGCGGTCATTATAAAGGAGTTGACCAACGTGTGCGCGATATGCATATTACTAAAGAAATTTCAATTGGCGATTATGTGTTATCTGGTGGCGAATTAGGTGCTGTAATTTTATGCGATGCCTTATTTCGTTTGATTCCTGGCGTTTTGAATGATGAAACCTCTGCCCTAACCGATAGTTTTCAAGATAATTTATTATCACCACCAATTTATACCCGACCTGCAGAATATAAAGGCATGAAAATTCCAGATATTTTATTGAGTGGTAATTTTCCCGAAATTGAAAAATGGCGTGAACAAAAAGCGTATGAACACACATTAGCCAGACGACCAGATTTATTGGAAGAATAATCTTATTTACGATTTTAGATATACGATTTAAGAAAAATCCCGAGCAAAACTCGGGATTTTTATTTAAATATCAATTCGTTAATCTAAAAATCGTAAACCGTAAATTACGAATACATTTTAGTACGTAATTCTTTAATTTTATCGTCTTCTAAATATTCATCAAATGTCATGTAACGGTCGATAACACCATTTGGCGTAATTTCTAAAATTCTATTTCCAACAGTTTGAGCAAATTCATGGTCGTGCGTGGTTAATAAAATAGAACCCTTAAAGTTATTTAACGAGTTATTAAAAGCTGTAATAGACTCTAAGTCTAAGTGATTGGTAGGTTCATCCAACATTAACACATTGGCACGAATCATCATCATTCGAGACAACATACAACGTACTTTTTCACCTCCGGAAAGGACATTACATTTTTTTAACGCTTCTTCGCCTGAGAAAATCATTTTTCCTAAGAAACCACGAACATAAACTTCATCGCGTTCTTCTTCTGTTTTTACCCATTGACGTAACCAGTCAACTAAGTTTAAATCTATTCCATCAAAAAAGCTATGATTTTCAACTGGTAAATATGATTGCGTGGTGGTAATTCCCCAATCAAACGTTCCAGAATCTTGTTTTTTTAATCCGTTTAAAATATCATAAAAAGCGGTTGTTGCACGAGAATCTTTAGAGAAAACTACAATTTTATCACCTTTAGCCATATTTAAATGAACGTCTTTAAATAAAACGTCACCATCTTGAGAAGCTGATAAATTTTGTACGTTTAATATTTGGTCTCCCGCTTCACGCTCGGTTTCAAAAATAATGGCTGGATATCTTCTACTTGATGGTTTAATTTCATCTAAGTTTAATTTTTCAATCATTTTTTTACGAGAAGTAGCTTGTTTAGATTTCGCCACATTGGCACTAAAACGACGAATAAATTCTTCTAATTCTGCTTTTTTCTCCTCTGCCTTTTTATTTTGTTGTGCTTTCTGACGCGCCGCTAATTGGCTACTTTCGTACCAAAAAGTATAATTACCTGAATAATGCGTAATTTTCGCAAAATCGATATCGGAAATATGTGTACAAACCGCATCTAAAAAGTGACGGTCATGCGAAACTACTAAAACTGTGTTTTCATAATTGGCTAAGAAATTTTCTAACCAACCGATGGTTTCAAAATCCAAATCATTTGTAGGTTCATCCATAATCAAAACATCTGGATTTCCGAATAATGCTTGAGCCAATAACACACGTACTTTTAACTTACCATCCATTTCACCCATCAGAGTATAATGATGTTCCGCTTCAATTTCTAAATTCGATAATAATGTAGCCGCGTCACTTTCTGCATTCCAACCATTCATTTCGTCAAATTGCAATTGCAACTCGCCTATTCTATCTGCATTTTTATCATCATAATCAGCATACAATGCATCCATTTCAGATTTAACAGCGTGTAAGGTTTTATTACCAATTAATACTGTATCTAAAACCGTAAATTCATCAAACATATTGTGGTTTTGGTTTAAAACCGACATACGTTTCCCTGGTTCTAAAATCACTCTTCCTGAGGTAGGATCCAATTCACCAGCTATGATTTTTAAGAAGGTTGATTTTCCTGCACCGTTGGCACCAATAATCCCATAACAGTTTCCTTGGGTAAATGTGGTATTTACTTCATCGAATAAAATTCTTTTACCAAATTGTACCGATAAATTTGAAATTGTAAGCATGTATTTTAATTTTAATTTACCGCAAAATTAGCAAAAAGCAACGAGTTTTCACAGTTTTATTTTAATATTCTATTTGTAATTTTTAACGCTACATTAACATCTTAACTGTATTAAATCAAATACATTTGTTATTATATTTAAATAAAACTATGCAAAAAAATTACAATTTCATTAAATACTTTTTTTTCTTACTTCTTGCAATCTATTTAGTATCTTGTAAAGATAGCTTCATGGGTGAAAACCATGTGGCGTACTTTGGCGGTGAAATAGAAAATCCAAAGAATAATTTTGTTGTGTTTATGAAAAATGACAAAGTGGTGGATACTTTTTATTTAGATGAAAACAATCGCTTTTTTCATAAATTCGATTCACTAACACCTGGATTGTATAGTTTTAAACACGATCCTGAGTATCAATATGTTTTTTTTGATAAAAATGATAGTTTGATGATTCGTTTAAACAGCAATGATTTTGATAATACCCTAATGTTTTGCGGACGAGGAGATGAGAAAAACAATTTTATGATGGAATTGTATTTAAAAGACATGAAATTAAAAAATGATTTATTTGATGTTTACGAACAACCCGAAAAAGTATTTTCTAAATATTTAGAAGCTTCAAATAAAAATATTACAGAATTATACCGCAAAAGAAAATCATTTATCAAATGGTCTGAAGAATTTGATGAAGTAGCAAAAGCTAATATTTTATTAAATTATGCCTACAAAAAAGAAGTTTTTCCTATAGTACACGAATTTAAAACAGGTGAAAACATCAAAACAAAATTACCAAAATCATACTACAATTACAGAAAAAAAATTGATGTGAATCAAGCCAATTTATTATACTATTCTCCGTTTATTAATTACATGACAAGCATGCTTAATAATATTGTACTAACCAAAAACAAAGGAAATTTAGACGATATGAGTTTAGAAAATAATATTAAAAAACTTGAAATTGTAGACACGCTGGTTAAAAACAAACACGTTAAAAATTTGGTTATAAACAATATAGCTAATATGTATTTGCTTTCAGATCAATGCTCTGTTAATAATGGTAAATTTTTTACCTTATATTCAAAAATGGTTTCCGATAAAAAAATGAAATCTAAAGTCATGGAAACGGCAAGTAATATTCAGAAATTAAGAAACAATAATGTATTACCAAAAGTTAGTTTGTTAGACATGAACAATCAACCAGTCGATTTAAATAAACTAATCACTAAAAAAACAATTATATACTTTTGGAACAAACAATCCGATTCACATTCTTTTTATTCTCATAAAAAAATCGATGAATTAAAAGCAAAATATTCTTCTATTCAATTTATTGCAATAAACATCAATAATAGCCAAGAAGATTGGTTAAAAGAAATAAAAGATAAAAACTTTAGCAATTCAATAGAATTAAGAGCTACTGACTTTAAAGAACTTCAAAATAATTGGGTCATTAACAAAGTGTATCGCACCATGATAATTAACAAAAATGGCACGATAAACAATGCCTTTGTAAGCTTATTTGATGCTAATTTTGAAAGTTATTTACAATAGAAATAGTTTAAAAACAAAAAAAAGGCGTCTCGAATTATCGGGACGCCTTTTTTAAGTATAAAAATATTATTTATTTCCTTTTTCGAAATCCGCTACAAACTGAGCAATACCAATATCTGTTAATGGATGTTTCAATAATCCAGTAATTGAAGATAAAGGTCCTGTCATTACATCAGCACCAATTTTAGCACAATTAACAACATGCATTGTGTGACGCACAGAAGCCGCTAAAATTTGAGTTTCAAAACTATAGTTGTCATAAATTTGACGAATTTCATCAATTAAATTTAAACCATCAGTTGAAATATCATCTAAACGACCTAAAAATGGAGAACAATAAGTTGCTCCTGCTTTTGCAGCTAACAAAGCTTGACCTGCTGAAAATATTAAAGTAACGTTGGTTTTAATTCCTCTATCTGAAAAATATTTACATGCTTTAATTCCTTCTTTAGTCATTGGTAATTTTACCACAATTTGTTCGTGTAAATCGGCTAATTCTTCACCTTCTTTTACCATTCCTTCAAAATCTAAGTCATT
>NZ_JBIISE010000010.1:0-54449 GCF_044341185.1 Flavobacterium sp. | reverse complement strand
GTTAGGTTCTTAACATTAAATTTGCAATCTAAATACAATTAAACAACTAATTCTTAACATTGTAAAGCAAACACAAATGAAAAAATTATTCTACATTAATCTATTTGTTTTTTTTATTTCTATTACATCATTTTCTCAAAATTCAGTTGAAACGCAATTGAATAATAAAGATTTCGTTGAAATAAAAAAAGAGGAACCATCAAAGAAAAAATGGTTTGATTTAATTAATATTAGAGGTTATGCACAAGTTAGATATAATAAATTATTAGAAACAAATTCTAATTTAGGTTGTGAGCAATGTGATAAATCTTGGGGAGGAAATAATAGTTTTTTTATAAGACGTGGAAGGATTATTTTTTCAGGACAAATACATGATAATGTTTATATATATATTCAACCAGATTTTGCATCATCTGCAAGTACTACAAACCATATTTTTCAAATAAGAGATGCTTATTTTGATTTATCATTAGATAAAGATAGAGAATATCGTTTTAGAATTGGACAAAGTAAAGTTCCATTCGGTTTTGAAAACATGCAATCTTCACAAAATCGATTATCATTAGATAGAAATGATGGATTAAATAGTGCTGTTTCAAATGAAAGGGATTTGGGTGTGTTTTTCTATTGGGCAACCAAACAAAAAAGAGAGCTGTTTAAGAAATTAGTTGATGATGGTTTAAAAGGTAGTGGCGATTATGGTTTACTTGGAATAGGTATTTATAATGGACAAACAGCTAATTCAATTGAGAGAAACAACAATCAACATGTTGTAGCTAGATTTACCTATCCAATTGAGTTTGATAACGGACAAATTTTTGAAGCCGGTATTCAAGCGTACAATGGTAAATATGTTGTAAATACTTTAACTACTGGTACTGCAAAAGCAAAATTAGAAAATAACAATCCTGAATTTTTGGATCAAAGAGCAGCAGCTTCTTTTATTCTCTACCCACAACCTTTTGGGTTTCAAGCAGAGTATAACATTGGTCGTGGTCCAAGATATAACCCAGCTTCCAATACTATTGAAAATAGCCACCTTGAAGGAGGGTATGTATTGTTAAATGCAAAAACAAAAATTAAAAATAATATTGTATTTCCATTTTTGAAATATCATTATTATAATGGAGGTAAAAAGCACGAATTAGACGCAAGAAGTTATAAAGTAAATGATTTAGAGATTGGCATAGAATGGCAACCTTTTAAAAGTTTTGAATTAGTTGCAGATTATACAATCTCTTCTAGAAGGTATGAAGACGCTGTTTTATCGGATAACAAACAAACTGGAAGTTTATTGCGATTGCAAGCACAATTTAATTTTTAATAAAAAACGCCGATTTTCAAAATAGAGAATCGGCTTTTTTTTTGTTTCATCATTTGTTAAAATTAACATAAAATTTTTAGCATTAAAGTAACATAAATGTATATTTAGAGTCTTATAAAATAACTAACCAAAAAAATAGTATTATGATGAAAAAATCAATACAAATTTTATTTTGCTTTTTGCTTTTAAGCACCTTTGAAAGTGTCGCTCAAAAGAAAGACCAGAAAAGCAAAAATGCACCTGCAGCTCCACCAGCAGCAGACGCAAAAAAACCAGATGCAAAAAAAGAACCAAAACCTTACAAAAAAGTAATTGATTCTACAGCGGTTACTCAAAAAGGTTTAATTGACGTTCATAAAGTAGCGGACAAATATTTATTTGAAATTTCTGAATCATTAATCGGAAAAGAAATAATGACGATAACCCGATATTCTAAAACACCAGCTGGTGGTGGAATTTTTGGAGGTGAAGAAATTAATAGACAAGTGGTTCGTTTTGAAAAAGGAATGAACAACACCATTTTATTACGCTCTATTACTTATGTAATTATGACCCCAGATGAGGACAAACCAATTACTAAGTCAGTAAAAAATTCAAGTGCCGATCCAATCATCGGTATTTATGATGTTCTAGCGTATAAAAAAGACGAGTCAGGGAAAAATAATGTTGCTAGCGTTATTGATATGACTCCGGCTTTCGATTCTGATTTACAAACGTTTTCTTTGAATTCAATTAACAAGCAAATGTTAAGCATTCAGGCGTTTCAAAAAGACAAATCGTTTATTCAATTTGTAAAAAGTTTTCCAATCAATACAGAAATTAGAACTACCAAAACGTTTACAACTGTAGCGCCTCAAATTTCAAGAACGCCAATGCCTAAAATTGGTGTTGATTTTCCAGCCGCTCTTGATGCGGGTGTAGTTACTATGGAATTAAATACATCGTTTATTCTATTACCAGAAAACCCAATGCGTAAAAGAACATTCGATAAAAGAGTGGGGTATTTTGCCAATGGATACGATGTTTTTGAAGAAGATTCTCAAAAAGCAGATACAGATGTTTTTGCTGTAAGATGGCGTTTAGAACCAAAAAATGAAGAAGATGCTCAAAAACAAAAAAATGGCGAATTAATTGAACCAAAGAAACCAATTGTTTATTATTTAGATCCTGCAACACCAGATAAATGGAAACCATTCATCAAGCAAGGAATAGATGATTGGCAAGCTGCATTTGAATTTGCAGGTTGGAAAAATGCCATTCGTGGAGAATATTGGCCAGAAAATGATCCAACAATGAGTTTAGAGGATGCCCGTTTTTCTGTATTGAGATATTTTGCAGCCGAAATTCAAAATGCATACGGACCTAATGTACATGACCCAAGAACAGGTGAAATTATGGAAAGTCATATTGGTTGGTACCATAATATTATGAGTTTATTACGTGATTGGTATTTAATTCAAACAGCTGCGGTAGATCCAAATGCAAGACATAAAAAATTAGACGACAAATTAATGGGCGAATTAATTCGTTTTGTGGCAGCTCACGAAGTAGGTCACACACTTGGATTACGTCATAATATGGGAGCAAGTAATGCTACTCCAGTAGAAATGTTAAGAAATCCAGAGTTCCAAAAGAAAAACGGACATACTTCTTCTATTATGGATTATGCACGTTTTAATTATGTAGCACAACCAGAAGATAATGTAAAAGATTTGTTTCCAAGAATTGGAGATTATGACAAATGGGCAATTAAATGGGGTTATTCTTATTTTAAAGATGCTGCCGATGAAAAAGTGGAAAAAGCATTGTTAAATGAAATGACTAAAGACGCTTATAAAAACAGAAGACTATGGTTTGGTACGGAAACCAATCCTTACGATCCACGTTATCAAACAGAAGATTTAGGAGATAATTCTATGAAAGCGTCTGCTTATGGAATTAAAAATTTGAAAAGAATTTTACCTAATCTAACAGAATGGAGCAAAGAAAACGGCGAAGATTATTCAGAATTAGAAGGATTGTATAATTCGTTAGTTGGACAGTTTAGAAGATATATGGGGCACGTAACTAAAAACGTAGGTGGGGTGTATGAAAATCCAAAAACTTATGATATGGCAGGAAATGCATACGAAGTTACACCATCTGCTATTCAAAATGAAGCAGTTGCATTCTTAAACGAGCAATTGTTTAAAACACCAACTTGGTTATTAAATCAAGATATTATTTCTAAAATAAAAGGCGATGTTGGTGTGGATGCCATTAAAAGTATGCAAGATGCAACACTTTCAAGTTTATTATCAAATGATAGATTGGTTCGATTAATTGAAACTTCATCGTTAAACAAAGCTAATTATTCAGTTGATGAATTAATTTCAGATTTAAGAAGAGGTATTTTCTCAGAATTAAAATCGAATGCTGCTATTGATATGTACAGAAGAAATCTTCAAAAAGTATTTGTAAGTAGAGTTATTGATGTTGCCTTAGCTGATAAAACGGCTAATGGAAATTTTGATGGAAAAAGAATTAGTGTTTTAGATACCGATATTCCTTCTATTGCTAAAGGACAATTGGTGGAATTGAAAGCACAATTGAAAAAAGCAAGTGCTGTTTCAACAGATCGTTTAACTAAATTTCACTTAAATGATTTGGTTGCGCGTATTGAAAATGCTATGAAACCAAAGCAATAAATTTCGACCTGTTAAACTTTTAAACTCGACCTGTCGAGTTGTTTAATTCGACCTGTTAAGTTTTACAACTCGACAGGTCGAATTTTTTTATCTAATTTGTTAGTCTTCTTTTTGTCCCATCATCATTAAATAGGCTTTTAAAAACCCATCAATTTCACCGTTTAAGACGGCTTCAGAATCGGAAGTTTCAAATCCGGAACGCACATCTTTAATTAGTTTATACGGATGTAAAACGTAATTTCTAATTTGCGAACCCCATTCAATTTTCATCTTACCGGCTTCAATATCATCACGTTGTGCCAATTGTTTCTTCAACTCAATTTCGTATAATTGCGATTTTAACATTTGTAGCGCACGCGACCTGTTGTCGTGTTGCGAACGCGTTTCGGAACATTGAATCTGAATTCCAGAAGGTTTATGATATAATTGAACTTTGGTCTCTACTTTATTTACATTTTGCCCACCAGCACCACTAGAACGGGCTGTTGTAATTTCAATATCTGCAGGATTGATTTCAATTTCAATGGTATCATCAACCAAAGGATATACATACACCGAAGCAAATGATGTATGTCGCTTAGCATTACTATCAAAAGGTGAAATTCGTACCAAACGATGCACGCCATTTTCTCCTTTTAAATACCCGAAAGCAAAATCACCTTCAATTTCTAATGTTACGGTTTTTATACCGGCAGCATCGCCTTCTTGATAATTTAATTCTTTTACTTTATACCCTTGTTTTTCAGCCCACATTAAGTACATTCGCATCATCATGCTTGCCCAATCGCAACTTTCTGTTCCTCCAGCACCTGCGGTAATTTGAAGTATAGCACTTAAATTATCACCTTCTTCCGAAAGCATATTTCTAAATTCTAAATCTTCAATATGGGTAATTGTTTTTTCAAAAATAGCATCTAATTCTTCTTCCGAAACGGCGTCTTCTTTATAAAAATCATACGTCAGTTGTAATTCTTCAGCTAAATCTTCACAATGCGTATAGTCGTCTACCCATTTCTTCTTCGAACGCAAATTTCGTACTATAATTTCTGCCTGTTTGGCATTGTTCCAAAAGTCGGGAGCAAAGGTTTTTTCTTCTTCGTTAGATATTTCTACAAGCTTGGCATCAACGTCAAAGATACCTCCTTAACGCACCAAGGCGATTAATAATGTCTTTAATTTGTTCGGTATTTACCATTTTATTTGTAATTTTACAGAACAAAAATAGACTATTTATACGATTTATGGAAATTAATTTATTCAGCGATACGGTTACCAAACCCACTCCAGAAATGTTGCAATTTATGTTTAATGCAAAAGTGGGTGATGATGTTTTTAAACAAGATCCGACAGTTAATGAATTGGAAGCGTCTTTAGCTGATTTATTTGGTAAAGAAGCCGCTTTGTTTTTCCCTTCCGGAACGATGGCAAATCAAACTGCTATAAAATTACACACCAATCCGGGTGACGAATTAATTTGCGATAAATGGGGACACGTATTTTTATACGAAGCGGGTGGAGTAGCCTTTAATAGTGGTGTTTCGTGTAATTTAATTGATGGAAATCGAGGTATGATTACGGCGGAGCAAGTAGAAAAAGCAATAAACGATCCTGAGTTTTATCACGCACCAATGACTAAGTTAGTTTGTGTAGAAAACACAACAAATAAAGGCGGCGGCGCTTGTTATGATATAGAAGAATTAAAGAAAATAAAAGAAGTTTGCACGAAACATAATTTGAAATTTCATTTAGATGGCGCCCGACTTTGGAACGCTTTAGTAGCTAAAAAGCAACATCCAAAACTGTATGGCGAATTGTTTGATACCATCTCAGTATGTTTATCTAAAGGATTAGGCGCACCTGTTGGCTCGGTTTTGTTAGGCACAAAAGAAGATATGAAACGCGCGCTTCGAATTCGTAAAATATTTGGAGGCGGTATGCGTCAAGCAGGTTATTTAGCAGCAGCTGGGATGTATGCGTTACAAAATAACATTACTCGCTTAGAAGAAGACCATAAAAAAGCTAAAGAATTAGGAAGTGTTTTAGCAACGCTGCCTTTTATTTATAAAGTAGAACCTATTGAAACCAATATTGTTATTTTTAAACTAAAAAGTGATGTCAATGAAACGCAATTTATTGATAAACTTAAAGAGAAAAACATCAATATCAGCAATATGGGACAGGGTAAATTACGAATGGTTACTCATTTGGATTACAAACAAGTAATGCACGATTATGTGATGGAAACGTTGAGTAAAATTAGTTTTTGATTAAACACATAGGAACATAGTTTTATTCTAAAATCATTTGACTTAGGTTTACATAGCTATGTTTTCTTAATAATAAAACACTAAAAAACATCTATGTTCCTATGTGTTTATTTTATTTCTCAATTTCCAAAGCAAAACAATTTTTTCCCTTTTTTGTTATCAAGAACGAATGTGTAGTATGATGAATTTCAATCGCATCATCATAATTTAATTCTTGTAAGTAATTTAAGTTTAATGCTTTAATTGTATTATTTAATACCATTTCTACGTTTGCAACATCTAAACACCATTCTAAATATTTGACATTGTTGGCGTGATTTACAATATCAATATCCGATAAAAGAATTTTTCTTCCGTTTTTCTGTGTAAATACTTCTGGAATAGTTATTTTCTGAATGGGTTGTGCAATACTATCGGTATCATATTTTTCAAAATGCGTATGGGGTAACGCTAAATTATCTGGTCGTCTGGTAGTAGTATTTATTACCACCCAAAAAGTTTCGCAACCTATTAGTTTTTCTTCATTCAAATACATTTCTAAACAACGAATGGAGCGCGAATTTTCTAATGTTTTAATCCAAGTTTTTATGGTAATAACATCTTTCCATTTTGGTAATTTTGATATTTCAATTCGCATTCTACTTAACACCCAAGCTTGCTGATGTTGTTGCATGTCTAAATAGCTTATTCCACCCAAGTCGGCATGAATACCGGCAACTATTTGAAATAAATTACAAATTTCGGTATGTTTTAAAAATCCGTTAGAGTAGCAATGTTGAAAACCAATTTCAAAATTTTGTTTGTATATAGAAGTAAAGTTAGATGAAATCGGCATAATTAATTAAATTCAAATCCAAGAGTTAGTTGAATAGCATTTGAATTCCCAAAATATTTCTGGTCAGTATCATTTGCATTTAATCTATTAAAATATTTTATGAAGTTAATACCAAAATAGGCTGTATAGGTAGAATTAAAATTATAATCTAAATAGGATCCAATTTTAATTTCATTACCGTTTTGTTTTGCAATAGTTTTTCGTTCTTCATTTTTAAATTTAATATTTGCTGCTGCAAATTGTATAAATGGAACTATTGAAAATTTAGTGTTTAATGTTATATTTTGCGAAGCTTCTACAAAATAGCAATGTTTCTTCATGTATTCAAAATTACCAATTACATCTTTATTTTTTAAGTTGAATTGATTGTATTCATATCCAAATGATAAATTGGTTTGATAAACTTTAATAAATGTGAAATTAGAACTAAAACCTACGCCACCACTAAAATCTTTGGCAAAAAAATTATTTCCAAAATAAATGGGTGAGTTGATACCAAGTCTTAAACTAGGTTCTAAATTAATAATTTTAGTTTCTTTTTTAATTTGTGAAAAGGATGAAACTGAAAATAATACAAGTACAATTATTTTTTTCATTAGTAAGTTATAATATGATTTAATGTATTATTAGCAATACTCAAATTTTCAATAAAATTTTGTTTTGAATTATTATTTAAGTCTTTAATTGTATACTTTAATGTGAAATTTTGATTTTTCTTTAAAGAATAGTTAAAAGTTGGATAATATACTTCAGGTGTTGAAAAGTCAATAACGCTCTTGTATTTTAATGCGACAACTTCAATTTTATCAATAATTTTATTTGAATTTACTTGATTTGGAGTAATATTAAAGTCAGCTAAATCTTCTAATTTAAACATGGTGATTGTACCAAAATCAAAATTATTATTTTGAATTGTATCAGCGGTTATATTAATAATGTCATATGATAGATATGAAGAACTATTTATGTGTATTGCAAAAGTAGAAACTGGTTTAAACATTTTTAATTGCACCCTGCCATTTTCATCTGATTTTTTATTATACACATCATCATCGACATTATACACTACATATGAGTTAAAATCAGAGCTAATACTGGTTTCTATATTTGGTGTGGGTGTCGCGTTTTTATCTTCAAATTTAAAAGAAATATTTATTATGGTTTCTCCATCATAAGGAATTCCGCACGAAGACAACATAAAAACCAATAAGATTACTATTTTTTTCATTTAGTTTTTATTTCAAAATTAAGTAAAATCATATTTCGTTACATTATTCTTTTGTTAATTTTTCAATATACTTTGCAATAGTGTCTTTATTTGTAAGGTAATCAAACCAAACAGCATTTTCAGTACGCTTAAACCAAGTCATTTGACGTTTTGCAAATCGGCGTGTATTTTGTTTGATTTGTGCTGCAGCGAATTCAAGTGTGCATTTCCCTTCAAAATAATCAAATAATTCTCTGTATCCAACGGTTTGTAAGGCATTTCGATTCTTATGAGGAAGTAACTGCTTAACTTCTTCCACCAAACCTGCTTCAAACATTAGTTCGACACGTTGGTTAATTCGGTCGTACATAATTTCTCTATCCGATTCTAAACCAATGATAATAGGAGTGAAGTTACGTTTGCTGTTTCTTTTTCCAATAAAACCAGAATAGGGTAAACCGCTTCCAATACAAACCTCTACAAAACGTTTCATACGTTGCGGATTTTGTAAGGTTTGTGGATTTTCTTTTCCCAGTTTATTATAATAATTGGGATCTAATTCTTGTAATTTATGCTGTAAAAATTCAATACCTAATGCATCAAATTTAGAATTTATTTCTGTACGAACACCATCCTCAATATCTGGAAATTCATCAAAACCTTTTAAAACGGCATCTACATACAAACCAGAACCGCCCACCATAATTTGGATATTATTTTTTGCGAAAAGTTCATCTAATTTTTCAAGCGCTTCTATTTCAAAATCTCCTACGGAATAGTTGTCAAAAATCGATTTATTTTGAATAAAATGATGAGGTGCTGAAGCCAATTCATCTTCTGAAGGAACAGCAGTTCCAATATACATTTCTTTAAAAAATTGCCGACTATCGCACGAAATGATTTCGCAACCAAAATGTTGTGCCAAAGCAATACTCAAGGAAGTCTTTCCTATAGCTGTTGGTCCGATAATAGTAATGAGATAGTTCAATTTTTTAAAAATATTTTATCTAAACATATCCATTCCTGGAATACTTGGCATCCCTGACTGGGCTACAGCTGCCATTTCGGCTTCGTTTACATTAGTAGCTTTTGTAATGGCTTTATTTAAAACGGTAATCAAATAATCTTCTAACATTTCTTTATCTTGAAGTAATTCATCGGAAATTTTGAAGTTTTTAATTTCTCTGTTGGCTGTTAAAGTTACTTGTAATAAACCGTCGTTACTTTGTTCGTCCACTAAAACGCTGTTTAATCGGGTTTTAGTTTCTTCCATTTTTTGTTGGGTTTCTTTTAATTTACCCATCATTCCCATTAAGTCCATTTTGTATTTGTTTAAATTTTAATTTTAATTTCTTCTTTTATTACAATTCCTTTATAAACGTACAACGTTTCTTATGATATTTTGGATCAAAATTTTTCCATAAATTATGAATCGCGTGGTTGTCTTCTAATTCTGGAGTTCGCATACAATTTTCTACACCTATTTTCTTAAAACTGATGTGGTTTTCATTAAACAAAATTGCGGTAACGCCTTTACTTTGGTATTCGGGTAATACACCAATTAAATAAAACACAGCAGTTTTACATTTGTTTTTTGCTTTTAATAAATGTAAGAATCCTGTTGGAAATAGTTTTCCTTTTGATTTTTGTAGTGCTTCAGCAAAATCGGGCATTACTATACTAAATGCTACCATTTTACCTTCTTTGTCCATCACAAATTTTATAAATTCAGGATTAATAAACGAAATGTATTTCTTTTTAAAATAGGCAATTTGAATATCGTTAATGGGTACAAACGATTGCAAAGAGGCATAACTACCATTGAATAATGTAAACATTTTGTCTACATACGGCATAATGTCTTTGGTTTTTGTAAAATTCAGATGGGTTAAATCGTATCTTTTTTCAATCATATCCGCCACGCGTTGAAAATTTGTAGCATCAATGTTTGAAAAAGGAAACTTACTTTCTAAATATACTTTTTCTTTCACAAAGCCCAATTGCTCAAAATGGGTCGCATAATAAGGAAAATTATACCACGTAATCATTAAACCTCTTTCTTCAAAACCATCAATTAAACAGCCTACTTTGTCCAAATTTGAAAACCCCATAGGACCTTCAATATTATCTAAATGATGTTCCTTTCCAAAAGCAATTACTTTATCTAAAAGTGCTTTCGTAACTTCAATATCATCAATAACATCAAACCAACCAAATCGCACTTTCTTTTTGCCTAAAATGTTCACTTCATCCCAATTGATAATCGCAACCACACGACCAACAATTTTATTGTTTTTGTAAGCCAAATAAAAATGAGTATCGGCGGTTTTAAAAACGGGATTTTTGGTTTTATCAAAGCTATCTAATTCTTCTTGAATTATTGGTGGCACCCAATACTTGTTGTCTTTGTACAACTCAAAAGGAAATTTAATAAATTCCTTCAATTCTTTTTTCGAGAAAATTTCTTTTACTTCTATCATTAGTCTACACCGTCTTTTCTTTTGTTTTTGGCTGCCTTTTTATCCATTTTCTTATCCATTTTACTTCTTGTGCCAGGTTTGTCCATTTTTACTTCTTTGTAATTTTTAGTAAAACGCCAAGTGAAACCAACTCCACCATAAAATATTCCTGGCGTGTTTTTTATGCTGGTACCAATGGAAGCATCAAATTGCATATCTTTTTTATGCAAATAAGCAGCGCCTAATCTGAAAATGCCATCACTATAATATTTGCCATTGTATCCTTGATTCTCAAGAAAAACGGACAAATTTTGATTGATTCCGTGCGTTACGGTTAAAATATAATCGATACTGGCAAAATCTGTACCTATTTTGTTGTAAATTAAGTTGGTTACTAAAACCGTTCTGTCCCCAAAATGATTTTGAGCAATAGCCATAACTTTAGGACTAAATTTTGCTTCAACTATTGAAGTATTCGCAAACAAATTATTTTCAGAAAAATTTAAATTGGCACCTGCATAAGCAGAGAACGCAGGAATAAATTGTTTCCATTTGAAACGATGATTGGCTTTCCAACTGTATATACTTGGTTTTTCAGGACCATTTTTAAAAGGGTCATAAATTAAATATTTTGCACCAAAAGTAGTTTGTCGTAACGCACTTCTGCTTGAAGTAACATCGTATTGAACATACGAATCTTTTTGATATTGAAGTTCAGCTATAAGTTCTAATTCTTCTTTAAATAATCCCCAACGTAACGCTAAATCGGCAAAATATCCTTTAGCGCTATAGTTTAATTTATCGTGGTTTTCAGTAATGTAATTTACACCTGTTTCTGTTTGAATGACACTTTTACCAACAGAAAACGCCATCATAGATTTTCCAGGACGGTTAGAGTTTACTTCGTCCGTATATTGTGCATTCGCAATTGACGTTAGCAATATGGTTGCTATACAAACAACTTTTGTAGGAAATTTCATAAAGATATATTTAAAACCCAAATGTAAATATTTTATCATAATTTTAAGTATTAGATTTGATATATTCCTTATTTTTGACAAAAAAAATACAATTATGGATACAGCAAGTGTGCCGGGATTTATTAGAACCATATTCTATATCATTTTGTTTTATTATTTATTTAAGTTCGCCATGCGATTGCTAGCACCCTATTTGATGCAAAAAGTGGCGAAAAAAGCAGAAGAACATATTAAAAAGCAGTTTGAACAACAGCAACAAAACTATCAATCCACATCGGAAAACAAACAAGAAGTTCCCAAAAAAGAAAAAAAAGTAGTTGGTGATTATATCGATTATGAAGAAGTTGAATAATTTTCTCCGTCATGGCGGAGATTTTTTTATTTTTGTAGGATATTAATTTTAAGAAGTAAGATGAAGAAATTAGAAAAATTTGCACCCCATATATATGCCATTTTTGGTTTTATAGTAATTGCTATTATTTATTTTTATCCGGTGTTGGCTGGAAAACAAATAATGCAATCGGATATTGCACAATATACCGGAATGGCAAAGGAACAAAACGACTTTAGAAATGAATTTCATGAAGAGCCGTATTGGACAAATAGTGCTTTTGGTGGTATGCCAACGTATCAATTAGGTGCAAAATATCCTCATAATTACATTAAAAGTTTAGACAGTGCATTACGATTTTTACCTCGCCCTGCCGATTATTTATTTTTATATTTCTTAGGTTTTTATTTGTTATTAATGAGTTTAAAAATCAAACCGTTACAAGCCTTTTTTGGTGCTTTAGCTTTTGGTTTTTCTACGTATTTGATTATTATTTTAGGAGTAGGGCATAATGCAAAAGCGCATGCGATTGCTTATATTCCTATGGTTTTAGCTGGAATTATCTTTGTTTTTAGTAGACGATATTTGATTGGTGGAATTGTAACGATGCTTGCTGCTGGATTAGAAATTCAGGCGAATCACTTCCAAATGACGTATTACTTCTTGTTCTTATTTGCTTTTGTAATTGGATTTTATATTTACGAATTTGTTAAAGAAAAAGATTTCAAACATTTATATAAATCATTCGCAATTTTAGGTTTAGGCGCTATTTTGGCTATTGGTGCCAATGCAACAAATTTATTAGCCACTGCCGAATACGCTAAGTATTCAACCAGAAGTAATAGTAATTTAACGTTTGATGAAAACGGCAAAAAGAAAACCGATACGAATGCCATGAGTTACGACTATATTACGCAATATAGTTACGGTGTGGCCGAAAGTTTAAACTTAATTGCCCCTAAGTTATTTGGGGGATCAAACGCAGAAGATTTGGGCGATACCTCTTCTATGTATCAATTTATTGTAGGACAAAATGTTCCTGAAACGGAAGCTAGAGATTTGGTAAAACATATGCCAACGTATTGGGGCGATCAACCAATTGTTGCTGCACCAGCATATATTGGAATTGTGGTATTTTTCTTAGCTATTTTGGCACTGTTTTTAGAAAAACGAAAAATCAAATATGCTTTAGCTGGTGCTGTCGTACTATCCTTATTGCTTTCATATGGTAAAAATCTTTCTGTAGTTACAGACTTCTTTATTAATTATATCCCAATGTATAATAAATTTAGAGCCGTTTCTTCTATTCAAGTGATTTTAGAATTATGTATGCCTGTGTTAGCTATTTTAGGTTTGTCGGCATTTTTAAATGCTGATGAAGCTGAACGAAAAAAACCTTTATTATATTCAGTAGGGATTGTTGGTGGTATTTTAATCGTATTGTTTTTAGGAAATGGTATGTTTGATTTTACTTGCGAAAACGATAAAATGTACGCCCAACAATACGGTCCTGAATTTATGAAAGTCTTAAAAGAAGACAGAGCGAATATGTATATGTCTACTATATATCGTTCATTAGGATTTTTAGCAGTAGCATTTGGAATATTATTTTTCTATACGAAAAAAACGTTTTCACACTTAACTACAGTTATATTGATTGGATTCGTAATGGTGTTAGATTTATTTGTAGTTGCGAAAAACTACGTTAAAGCCGATGATTTTGTTTCGAAAAGTCAAATAGAACGACCATTTGGCGAACCTACTGAAGCGGATGCAATTATATTAGAAGACACCACTCATTTTAGAGTTTTTGATGTGGATGGAAATATGAACAGTGCAAGAACGTCTTTTTATCATCAATCTATTGGAGGATATCACGCGGCCAAACCAAAGAAAATGCAAGAACTATTCGATTATCAAATTGCAAAAAACAATTTTGAAGTCTTGAATATGTTAAATGTGAAATATATTTTAAAAACCAATGAAGAAGGCAATCAACAATCGTTAGAAAATCCGAATGCGAATGGAAGTGCTTGGTTTGTGTCAAAAGTGAAAGTGGTAAATTCTGCAGATGAAGAAATGAAAGCTTTGGATAAGTTGAAAACGAATGATGAAGCTACTTTTAAGAAACCAGCTTTAACTAAAGGTGTTTTTAATTTTGAAACGGGTAAAGATTCCACTTCAACTATTGAACTGATGTCATACAAACCAAATCATTTAAAATACGTTTCAAATAACTCTAAAAATGGTTTTGGTGTATTTTCTGAAATGTATTACGAAAAAGGATGGAAGGCTACTATAGACGGAAAAGATGCTGAAATTATAAATGTAAATTATGTGTTACGTGGTTTGCAAATTCCAGCAGGAAAACATACCATTGAATTTAAATTTGAACCAGAAGTAGTAAAAACAGGAAGTACAATTGCTTTGATATCCACTCTTTTAATGATTTTCGCTATAGGATTAGGGATTTTTTATTGGAGAAAACAAAATAATAAATTGGCTGAGATAAAATAAATTCATATAAACCTGACAGGTATATAAACATAATATTTTGAGTGCAAATAAAGTTTTAATCATCACGTATTATTGGCCGCCAGCTGGTGGGCCTGGTGTACAGCGTTGGTTAAAGTTTGTAAAATACCTACCGGATTTTGGCATAGAACCCATTGTATATATTCCAGAAAATCCAAGTTATCCGTTACTTGATGAAAAATTACTTTCTGATGTTTCTGATAAAACAGTTATTCTGAAAAACAAAATATTTGAACCGTATGCTTTGGCTTCATTTTTATCGAAAAACAAAACAAAGAAATTAGGTGCTGGTATCATTACTCAAAAGAAAAAGCAATCGTTTATAGAAAAAGCAATGCTTTGGATTCGAGGAAATGTTTTTATCCCAGATGCTCGCGTTTTTTGGGTGAAACATTCAGTGAAATATCTTAAAAAATACATTCAAGAAAACAATATTGAAACCATAATAACTACGGGTCCGCCACATAGTTTGCATTTAATTGGCTTAGATTTGAAAAAGCAACTAAACATAAATTGGATTGCTGATTTTCGGGATCCGTGGACGACTATTGGTTATCATAAAGAACTTAAATTATCAAAGTGGGCGAGTGCCAAGCACAAATCTTTAGAAAAAGAAGTTTTAACAACTTGCGATACGATTTTAGTAACTTCTCCTACAACAAAATCTGAATTTGAACGAATTACAAATCAACCTATTGAAGTCATTACAAATGGATATGATGTAGAGAAAATTGAAAAAAAATCTTTAGATGAAGCGTTTACTTTAGCACATATTGGTTCGTTTTTATCGGAAAGAAATCCACAGATTTTATGGGAGTCTTTATCGGAATTAATTCAAGAAAATGAAGCATTTGCAACTCATTTTAAATTAAAATTAATTGGTGCGGTTAGTAAAGAAGTTATTCAATCAATTTCAGATTTTAATTTAGATAGTTTCGTACAAAATTTAGGTTATGTTTCGCACGAAGAAGCAATAGTACATCAAAGAAGTTCACAAGTTTTATTGTTAATAGAAATTGATTCGGATGACACAAAATGTATCATACCAGGAAAACTTTTTGAATATATGGTTTCAGAAAGACCTATTCTAGCCATCGGACCTATAAACTCCGATTTTGAGAATATCATAAAACAGACAAATACAGGTGTTTTTTATCAATATAACGAGAAAAATGAGCTAAAAAGTCAAATTTTAAACTATTTTAATCAATATTTGGATAAAAACTTAAAAGTTAATGCAGTAGGTTTACAACAATATAGCAGAAAAAGCTTGACTGAAAAGTTGGCTAATACAATTTCAAAATTTAATAGTAAAACGTAAGATTAATAACACAGATTAGAGAAATATTTAAAATCTAAAAAATCTAAAAAAGTTAAAACATCTAAATAATCTAAAGATCTAAAAATCTAACCATCTAACCATCTAACAATCTAAAAATGGGTATCGTAATTAAACAATCTATTAAAAACACCATCATTACTTTTATTGGTTTTGCTATTGGTGCAATTAATGTTTTGTATATGTATCCTGTTTTTTTAGGTAAGGAATATTTAGGTTTAACTAATTATATTTTATCTGCAGCAAGTATTTTATATCCAATAATGTCTTTTGGCATTCAGAATACTTTAATTAAATTTTTCAATGAAAATAATAAAACGGAAGCCGAGTTAAGTAGCTATATTAGTTATATGCTTTTGTTGCCATTGCTAATTGTTATACCGTTTTTTGCTTTGTTTTATCTTTTTTATGATAACATTGCATTGTATGAATCTGCAAAGAATACTATTGTATATGATTATGTGTGGGAAATTCCAATAATTGCTTTATTTATTGGTTATTTTGAGATTTTTTATGCCTGGTTGCGTGCCCATATGAAGTCGGTTTTTGGCTCTTTTGTCAAGGAAGTTTTTGTTAGAATATTAATTACACTTTCGCTTTTTGCTGTTTATTTTAAATGGATAACGTTATCAGAATTTATTCATTCTTTGGTTTTGGTTTATGGGATTAGTTTGTTAGTAATTATTTATTATGCCAATAAAGTGAAACCCATTCAACTTAATAAAAAGTTTCCAAAAAACACAAAGTCTATTTTTGTGTTTACCGTTTTCATTATTTTATCGGCAAGTGTAGCCAATATGCTTTTAGATATTGATAAATATATGATAAATCAGTTTTTAAAAATCGAAAATATTGCATTTTATTCTTTAGCTGTTTATTTGGCAATGGTTATTTCCGTACCCCAACGTGCTATGCATCAAATCACCTATCCAATTACGGCAAAATTAATTAGCGAAAATAAATGGCAGGAACTGAATGAGTTGTATAAAAAATCGTCTGTAACACTTCAAGTAATTGGTGGTTTAATTTATATTGGAATTTTAGTAAACATAAATCAAGTGTATAAGATTCTTCCAAATGAAGGATATAGTCAAGGTTTATTTGTAGTTTTTACAATTGGTTTATCGAAATATTTTGATGTTATTTTAGGTAACAATAATTCTATCATTTTTAATTCAAAATATTATAAAACGGTGTTACTTTTAGGGGTTTTATTGGTTTTTGTAATCGTAGGATTAAATTTGATTTTTATTCCAAAATACGGAATAAATGGTGCGGCTTTGGCAACTTTAATAGCTATTGGAATGTACAGTTTAGCAAAGCTATTATTCGTGGTTTTTAAAATGAAATTATTTCCGTTTACTAAAAACACAATAGTTTCATTTGTTATTACTGTAGTGTTGTTTTTTGCATTTTATTTTTGGGAATTTCCATTTCATCCGATAATTAATATTGGCTTAAAATCGATACTTATTTCAATTTTATATTTGGCTTTACACTATTATTTCAAAGTTTCAAGTGATATCAATTTTGTAATTAGAAATGTATTCAATAAGGTTTTTGTAAAAAAATAAAAAAATCCCGCTTCGTAAATACGTAATGGGACTTTTACATCAGTTATTTTTTAACTTCTTTTTCGTTCTTCGGTATCTTTTTTAATTTCGTCGATGTCTTCTTTTTTCATTTTTTCTTTGCTACCATCTTTTTTGTAGTAGTAAAAATCTCCATCGTTTCCAGCATCATCATTATGATAGCTTCCTCCGTTATAACCAGCTGGACAAGGATTGTATTGGTATCCGTAGTTCATTCCATTTACAAAACCAGTTACGCCAACTAATTGTCCGTGGTAGTTATAAAATAGTCTCATACCACCAATTCTGGTTAAAGCAAAACTATTGTACGTCATATAAACACTACCAATTCTTCTAATTCTTCCATAATAATCGTAATTTACAAAAACACTACCAATTCTTCTGATTCTACCATAATAGTCGAACTCAATTTTAATGCCTCTGTTACCTCTTTCATTACAATTTGAGTTTGTAGGTGTACCACCTCGTCTTGCAATATAATTGTTGTTTCCAATATTGAAATCGAAATCGCCGGTTGGAAAAACATAAAACAAAATGCCTCTTTCTAAAAACACAATTGGTTCTGCATCTCTGTAATCAATAGCATAATAATTAGGGTGCCCATTTTGGTGCCCATTTCTGATACCACGTCTTTCAGTGCTAACTTCTTGAGCATAAACTGCGTTTAACAGGATTAAAAAACTGCCAACTAAAAATGTAATTTTTCTCATGATTTCTAAATTTTAATTGTTAAACATTTTATTAAATTATTTGTTATTTAACTATTTTCAATTGTTGTGCCAAAGCATAATATTTATATGATAACGATATGATAACAACTTGTTAATGATTTCTAATGAATTGATATTTAGTGTTTTAAATTGAATATTTAAAGGAAGTCAACCAATTTATCTTCTGTTATTTACAACACAGATTATACTAATTTTTAAAATTTCAAAAATCTGTATTTCAAAAAAGTAAAAAATTAGACTGAAATTGAATTTAGTTTTTGTTGTTGCCTCTGAATTTACTATTTTAGCACAAATCAGAATCAGTATGCGGAAGTCATTCTATATATTATTTTTTATAAGCCACTTAGTTTTTGCGCAATATCCAACGGATTACTTTCGTTCTCCTTTAGATATTCCAATAAATTTATCTGGGACTTTTGGTGAATTACGTTCCAATCATTTTCATTCAGGGTTAGATATTCGCACCAATAATATAGAAGGACTACCTGTTTACGCCGCTGCAGACGGAATGGTAGTTAGAATTAAAGTATCTCCATTTGGTTATGGAAAAGCGTTATATATTGCACATTCTAATGGATATACAACGGTTTACGGGCATTTACAGAAATTTAGCGATAAAATTGAAGCGTACGTTAAAGAACAACAATATCGTCAGAAAAGTTTTGAAGTGGAATTATATCCAAGCAATATAAAAGTTACACAATCTGAAATTATTGCTTTGTCAGGTAATTCTGGTGGTAGTGGCGGACCCCATTTGCATTTTGAGTTTAGAGATACAGCATCAGAAAAGATTATCAATCCAATGGCTTTTGGAATGAATAAACTGATTAAAGACGAAACAAATCCAGTGATTTCCAGTTTAATGGTGTATCCTGCAAACGATTCAATATCAGTAAATAAAAGCAGAAATCCAGTTAGCTTGTCGTTACAAAAACAAGTGGACGGAACTTTTTTAGCTACAAAAGTCGTAGCCAGTGGAAAAATTGGTTTTGCGCATAATTCGTATGATATATCCACCAATAATTATAATAAAAACGGAGTTTATAAAGTAGAAAGTTATTTGAATGGTTCTCCAAATTTTAAATACGAATTCGAAACGTTTGCTTTTGATGAATCGAAACATATAAATTATTTTATTGATTTTAAAACGTTTAAAAAACTAAAGCAACGCTTTCAAAAATTGTTTGTCAAGGAAAGTTATCCTTTATCTATTGTTAACGGAAATACTAAAAATGGGTTTATCGATATTAAACCAAATGTAAATTATACTTATAAAATTGTAGTTTCTGATTTTCATGGAAATACAACTATTGTAAATGTCCCTATTTCATATGAAAAAGCAGTTCAATTTCCTGAAACTTCAAAACCAGTAGCAAAAGAAAATTATTTTATAAAACACAAATCGGAATATAATTTTGAGTTTGATAAAACGGCAGTATACTTTCCACCGAATGCTTTATATGAAAATGCTACTTTAAATATTGTTGAGAAAGATGGCGTTTTAGATATAGAGAATAATTTTGAAGCCATTCAAAATGGTTTTACTGTAACTATGGATATGTCAGATTTATCCGAAGAAGATAGAAAAAAAGCTTTTATTGGTACCGTTTCGGGGTATAAGTTAGAGTACAATTCATCTTTCATAAAAGGAACAAAAATTTCTGCTAAAGTAAAAGCATTTGGAAAATATAAATTAGGTATTGATAATGTGGCACCTCGCATTTATAATCCTAATTTTATTGAGGGAAGCAATATATCAAAATTAAAAACGTTAAGTGTTTCTATAAGCGATGCGCTTTCGGGTATTGACAGTTATGTTGCTTTTTTAAATGATGAATGGATTTTAATGGAATACGATTATAAAACTAAAAAATTGATTCATAATTTTGAAGATGGGAAAGTAATTTCAGGAACTAATAGTATTAAAATTGTGGTATCAGATAAATTAAACAATACGGCCACTTTTTTATCTAATTTTATTTATTAAGTATGAATTTTAATATAAAGTCAATTCGAATTATCTTATTTTTTGTTTTAATTTCTACCTTTTCTTTTGCGCAAAAAGCCAGAATTAAAGGTGTGGTTTTAAACGAAAATCAATTACCTATTGAAAATGTTTCGGTTAGTTCACCTAAATCAAATACAGTTACTAATAAAAATGGTTTTTACGAATTAGAAATAGCTGCTAATGTAGAAGTTACTATTTCATTTTTCAATTCGTCTTACAAGAAATCCACATATAAAGTGAATTTAAAACCGAATGAAGATTTTGAATGGAATCCGATTTTAGGAACTATTAATGAAGTAATTGAAACCGTTGTAATATCAGGTAAAAACAGAAAAATTAATGGAGCCACAGCGCTTTCTCCTGTTTTATTAAGACGAATCCCTGGAGGAAATGCGGGTGTTGAAAATTTGATTAAAACCCTTCCAGGTGTGTATTCAAATAATGAATTAAGTACTTCCTATGCCGTACGTGGTGGTAATTACGATGAAAACTTAGTGTATGTAAATGAAATTGAAGTCTATCGTCCGTTTTTAGTTCGTTCTGGGCAACAAGAGGGTTTGAGTTTTACCAATACCGATATGGTACAAAATATAGATTTTTATGCAGGTGGATTTCAAGCGAAATATGGCGATAAATTGTCTTCTGTATTAGATATCGCGTATCGAAATCCAAAAACATTTCACGCAGGTTTTGAAGCCAGTTTTCTGGGTGGAAGTATTTTTGCAGAAGGCGTTTCCAAAAATCAAAAGTGGAGTAATATAACTGGAGTTCGCTATAGAAACAACTCACTTTTAGTAAAAAGTCAGGAAACACAAACCAATTATACACCTTCTTTTTTAGATGTGCAATCGCTGTTTAACTTTAACTTAAATACCAAATGGAATTTTAGTTTCTTAGGAAATATTGCACAAAATAATTATAACTATCAACCGACTTCTCGTCAAACGAATTTTGGAACCATCAGCGAACCAATTGCTTTATTAATTCAGTATGAAGGACAAGAAAGAGATACTTATACAACGTTTTTTGGAGCGGTAAAATCTGTTTTTGAACCTAATAAAAACAATAAATACAAACATATTTCATCGGTGTATCACACTGTAGAACAAGAATATTATGACATTTTAGCACAATATCGTTTGGGTGAAGTAGATGCAAATATTGGCTCTGAAACCTTTGGAAACGTAGTGTTTTCTCGCGGAATTGGTTCGCAACTAAATCACGCAAGAAATAATTTAGATGCATTAATTGTAACGAATGAAATAAAGGGAAATCATAAATTAAATGATGACAATGCGATAGAATGGAGTTTTAAACATAATTTCGAAAACATTAGAGATAGGGTAGTAGAATGGGAAGTTATTGATTCCGCTGGATTTTCATTACCAAATCCAGAATTAGAATATATAAATGACCAACCCTATAACCCATATTTTGGACCTTTAGCACCATACCAAAATGTTCGTGCTAAAAACAATACCACAATAAATCGATTCAATTCCTATTTAAATTGGAATTATGAAGGGATGATTGGTTCGCATACTTATTTTGTAAATGCTGGAGTTCGTGGGCAAAGTTGGATGGCTTCAAATAATGGAATTTCTGGAAATAATCAATTTACATTTTCACCGAGAGCGCAATTTATTTTAAAACCAAATTGGGATAAAGAAATGGTTTTTCGCTTTTCGGTCGGTGTTTATAATCAGCCTCCTTTTTATAGAGAATTACGAGCCAGCGATGGCTCTGTAAATGCAAATGTTAAAGATCAAAAATCCATTCATTTTGTTTTTGGACACGATTATAGTTTTCAAATGTGGAACAGACCTTTTAAATTAGTGAGTGAAGCTTATTACAAAACGATGACTGATGTAAATGCGTATACCATAGATAATGTACGAATTAGATATGAAGCAAATAACAACGCCACTGCTTATGTGTATGGAATTGATGGAAGACTTAATGGCGAATTTGTTCCTGGTGTAGAATCTTGGTTTACGTTTGGGTATTTAAAGACAGAAGAAAACCAGGGGGGGAAAGGTTTTATTGCTCGTCCTACAGACCAACGATTGAAATTTGCTATTTTATTTCAAGATTATATGCCAAAAATTCCAAGTTTAAAAATGTATTTAAATTTAGTATATAATACTGGTTTACCTGGAGGTTCGCCTGCTTATGCTGATCCCTATTTATATCAAACACGATTAAACGATTACAGAAGAGCCGATACTGGATTTTCTTATGTTTTTAAAGATGCAAAATTGGGTGGACATAGAAAATGGCTAGCTAATTTTTCTGAATTTAGTGTAGGTTTTGAAATTTATAATATGTTTAATAATCAAAACTCCATAACCAATACTTGGGTGCGAGATGTATATACTAAAACACAATACGGTGTGCCAAACTATTTAACCACACGAACGTTTAATTTGAAAATAAGTATGAGAATTTAATGTTTAGAAAACAGAATTGACATATTTTTAAAACTAATTGATTTAGAAATTAGTATATTTGATATTAAAACAGAAACTATGAAATCGCCATAAACAAACTCGTTTGCTTGCAAACACCAAATGAAAATAAAGCGATACCATATGACCTTTAAATAATAATAAATATTACATATGAAAAATTATATATATGTCCTTTTAGCGTCCAGTGTGATGATTTTTTCTTGTCAAGAAGAAAAAGCCAAACCTAAAGTAAAATATACGGGTAAGGAAGCCAAATCGTTATTAAAAGATACTACCAAGTTAGAAATATCAGATTTACCTATTCAGTTTGAAGGAAGCAATATATTGGTATATGCTATTGGAAATTTAACAGTTGGTGATATCAATAAAAAAGGAAGTTATGAAAGTGCTTCCTCTTATGAAGGTGTTTCTGGTTTTCACGTTTCTAATTCTATGGAAAACGAGATAACGGGTTATTTACAGAATCTAAAATTTCAAGAAATTGGTACCGATTCGTTACAGTTATTAACTGATAAAATAATGCTAATTGAACGTGTTTCTTTTGTAAAGAGTAATAAAATTTTAGTGTATGTTTTGGCTGATGCCGATACCAATCAAGATGGTTTGATTGATTCTAATGATATTAAATCGCTTTATATTAGTACAGAATTAGGAAAAAATTTCTCTAAAATTTCTACAGAATTACAAGAATTGATTGATTGGAAGTATATAGAATCTGCAAATAAAATTTACTTTAGAACTATTGAAGACGCTAACAAAAACGGTGAATTCGATAAAAAAGATAAAATCCACTATCACGTAGTTAATTTAAAAGACAATAAAGTATCAGAATATTTTCCTTTATAAATTTATTCTAAACTTTGTAAGGCTACTAACCTAGCGTACGTTCCGTTTTTCGAAATTAATTCCGCGTGTTTGCCTTGTTCTACAATTTCACCTTTTTGCATTACAATAATGTTGTCTGCTTTTTGAATGGTTGATAATCGGTGTGCAATGACAATAGAAGTTCGGTTTTGCATCATTTTTTCTAACGCATCTTGAACCAATTTTTCACTTTCTGTGTCTAATGCAGAAGTCGCTTCATCTAAAATCATAATAGGTGGGTTTTTCAAAACTGCTCTCGCAATAGACAAGCGTTGTTTTTGTCCACCCGATAATTTTCCACCAGCATCACCAATATTGGTATCAATTCCATTAGGAAGAGAAGCTACAAACTCATAGGCATTAGCAATTTTTAAAGCTTCAATAATTTCTTCATCAGTAGCATTTGGCTTTCCAATAAGTAAATTATTTTTTATAGATTCGTTAAATAAGATGGAATCTTGAGTAACCAATCCGATTAAACCTCGTAAAGCGTGCATATCCCAATCTCTAACTTCTACACCATCCACTTCAATTGAACCTTCATTTATGTCGTAAAAACGTGTTAATAAATTAGCAATAGTACTTTTTCCTGAACCCGATTGTCCTACTAAAGCAATTGTTTTACCTTTTTCCACTTCAAAGGAAAAGTTTTTCAATACATTATCATCTTGGTAGGCAAAGTTGATATTTTTTACAGAAATTTTATTTTCAAAAGTATGTTTTACAAACGCATTTGGCTTGTTAACAACAATATTATCTTGTTCCAATAATGTGAAAACTCGTTCAGCAGCTGCTAAACCACTTTTTACTTGAAAAGTACTCTTTGATATTGCTTTTGCAGGAGTTAAAATTCCATATGCTAGTGCTATGTATCCTATAAAATCTGTACCATCAATACTTTTGTCATGCAATACTAAATAACCACCATAAATCAATAAAGATCCAATTGAAATAATACCAAGAAATTCACTAAAAGGAGAAGCAAGATTGTTTTTTCTAGCAATGCTTAAAGATAAATTTGCTAATCTTTGTAAAGAACTATTAAATTTTTCTATAAAAGAATTTTCGGCATTGTAACTTTTAACTACTTTCAATCCTGTTAATGTTTCATCAAGTGTAGAAATAAATATACCTTGTTCTTGTTGCGCTTTTATTGATTTTCCTTTTAAATTTCTTCCAACCTTTGAAATTAAAAACCCTGTAATTGGAATAAATACAAATACAAAAAGTGTTAATTTCATACTAATAATCATCATAGAAATTAACGCAAAAAGTATACTCAAAGGTTCTCTAATTATTAATTCGAAAATTTGAAAAAAGGAGTTTTGTACTTCTCCAACATCACCCAACATTTTAGTCATCACATCTCCTTTTCTTTGGTCTGAATAATAGGAGATAGGTAAATGTATTATCTTATTATATAAATCTTTTCTAAAATCTGTTAATACATTAACCCTTAATATTGTAGATTGGTTTGAAGCTAAATAATTAAATAAATTTTTAAGAAAAGCTAAAATAATAACGATACTAACTACAAAGTACAACGAATAAAGGATGCCGTTATTTGCTGATAAAGTTGTTACTTTATAATTAAAATAATCACTTAAATAAACTCCAATTTTTGTAATTCCTTCGTAATTTGGTTCTGTATATACTTTTTTAGATAAACCAAATAAAACTTTTAAAGTAGGAATTAAACTTACAAATAAAAGTGTAGAAAAAAGAGCATAAAATACATTATAAATAATGTTTAATATTACATTATTTTTATACTTTTTTATATAAGGAATTATTTTTTTTAAATTTTGATCCATTAGTTTAATTTCATTTCAGTGATTATATTCTGAATTTTGGTATCTAAAAATGTATTGGCTTCATCGAAATCATTTGCTCCTTCTAAAATGGCATTGACGCTAAAATAAAATTTAATTTTAGGTTCGGTTCCACTTGGTCTGGCGCAAATTTTAGTACCATCTTCTAAATAATAAATTAACACATTCGATTTTGGAATATCTAAATCAAACGTTTCATTATTAATTAAATCACGAGCCGTTGTACTTTGGTAATCTTCAATGCAAACCACGCGTTGTCCGTTTATTGTTTCCATTGGATTGTCTCGTAAATCTATCATCATTTGATTGATTTCTACCAAACCTTCTTTACCTTTTTTGGTTAAAGATATTAAATGTTCTTTATAAAAACCGAAATCTAAGTATAAGTTAATCAGTTCTTTATATAAACTACTTCCTGAAGCTTTGGCTTGTGCTGCAATTTCGCATACTAATAAACTTGCTGCAACGGCATCTTTATCTCTAACTGCATCACCTACCATAAATCCGAAACTTTCTTCGCCACCGCCAATAAATTTCTGATTTGGAAAGTCTTTAATAAATTTTGCTATCCATTTAAAACCTGTTAATCCTACTTTACATTCAATTCCGTAAGCACTTGCTAAATCAAGCATCATTGGAGTAGAAACAATTGTTGAACCAATAAATTCAGTTCCCGTAATTTTGTCAGCACGTTTCCATTGTTCCAATAAAAATGCCGTCATCACTACCATGGTTTGATTTCCGTTTAGTAACATCATTTTACCATTCGTATCTCTAACAGCCACGCCCAATCTATCCGAATCAGGATCTGTACCAATAACGATATCAGCATTTACTTGGTCTGCTAACTTTAAAGCCATAGCTAACGCTTCAGGTTCTTCAGGATTTGGTGATTTTACAGTTGGAAAGTTACCATCTGGAATTTCTTGTGCCGCTACGATATTTACATTCGTATAACCCGCTTTTGCTAATACGGCAGGAATTGATTTTACAGAAGTTCCATGTAACGGTGTAAAAACAATATTTAAATTTTCTTTAGCTGATTTTGGCGTATTAAAACTGGCGTTTTCGATTGTCGAATTAATAAAGGCTTCATCAACTGTTTCATCAATATATTCAATTAAACTTTCATTTGCTGAAAACAGAATATCACTATATTTTAATGCTTCAATTTCAGCAATAATTTCGCCATCTTGTGGTGGTACAATTTGTCCGCCATCTTGCCAATATACTTTGTATCCGTTGTATTCTGGTGGATTGTGGGATGCGGTTAATACAATTCCAGCGTGACAATTTAGGTTTTTTAAGGCAAATGATAATTCTGGAGTAGGGCGTAATTCAGAAAACAAATACACTTTTATATTATTTGCTGAAAAAATATCGGCTACTATTTTCGCTAATGTATCGCTGTTTTTTCTACAGTCATAGGCAATTGCGACTTTTAAATCTTCATTTGGAAAACAGTTGCGCAAATAATTAGACAAGCCTTGCGTGTTTTTTCCCAAAGTATATTTGTTTATACGATTGGTTCCAACACCCATGACGCCTCGCATTCCACCTGTACCAAATTCTAAATTTTTATAAAAAGCATCTTCTAAACCTTTTGGATCAGATGTCATTAAGGCTTCAATTTCAGTTTGTGTATTTTGGTCGAAAGTAGGTGTAAGCCATTCGTTTACTTGATTTATTATGTTTTGTTCTATGTGCATTATTTTATCATTAATTATTTACAGTTTATTTTTTGAATTTTTTATTCAGAATTTAAACTATATTAACTCAGCTATTTTGTATCGTTCTTCGTTGCTTTTGGTGCGTAAAATAATTTCACCTAAAAAACCTGCTAAAAATAATTGCGTTCCAATAATCATAGTAGTTAAGGCGATATAAAATTCGGGTCTGTTTGTAATTAAACGTGCTGTTTTATGGATGAATAGCTTATCGATTCCTAAATATATAGTTAAAACAAATCCAATAAAAAACATTAAACATCCAAGCAATCCGAAGAAATGCATAGGACGTTTTCCAAATTTTGAGATAAACCAAATGGTAATTAAATCTAAAAATCCGTTGACAAATCTATCGATACCAAATTTTGAAGTTCCGTATTTTCTAGCTTGATGAATCACTACTTTTTCACCAATTTTTGAAAATCCAGCATTTTTAGCTAAAACAGGAATGTATCGGTGCATTTCACCGGAAACTTCAATGTTTTTAATTACTACATTTTTATAAGCTTTTAAACCGCAATTGAAATCGTTAAGTTTTACTCCCGAAATTCTTCTTGCTGCCCAATTGAATAATTTTGATGGAATATTTTTAAATACTACCGAATCATAGCGTTTTTTCTTCCAACCAGAAATTAAATCAAATCCTTGATTTTGAACTAAATCGTATAATTCTGGAATTTCATCTGGACTATCTTGCAAATCGGCATCCATAGTAATAACTACATCACCTAATGCTTTCGCAAATCCAGCGTGTAGGGCTTGACTTTTACCATAATTACGTAAAAACTTAATTCCTTTGATGTTGGAATTTGATTTTTGCAAGTCTAAAATAGTTTGCCAAGACGTGTCAGTACTACCATCATCTATAAACAATACTTCATAAGAAAAGTTATGACTCGTCATAACTTTCTCAATCCATTTTGATAATTCGGGTAACGATTCTTGTTCGTTTAATAAGGGAATTACTAATGATATATTCATTTATTCGTTTAATGGGTTTGTTTTACTTTTCATTATTGCTGCTGCAATTAATCCTATAATAGATGAAAATACAATTGAAAAAGCACTTCCTTTTATGATATTTGTAATTGAATACTGATCATTTTCTTTAAGAGAAATAATTGTTTCTTTCATAACATCTTTTGGAGTACCAAATTTCTGCATAAATTCGACAGTTTTATTTATTGTAATTTCTAATATTTGTTCTTTTGCTGCAGGATCAATAAAATTAAATAATATATAATTGAATACATTAGCAATTACAATCCCAATAACACTATAAATAAAAAATGAAGTAAAAGCTTCTTTGAAATTTATAATACCACCCATTTCTTTTTTAGTTATTGAAATGACATAAAAACCTAATATTAAGTAGAAAAATACCATTCCAATACCAATATAAGAATTTGCAAATAAATTAATATCTACAGCATACATCAATACTGTCATAACTATAGAAATGATTCCTGAAATCACTCCAAATTTAATTCCGTTACTTTTTAAAACTTCATTCATAGCTTATATTGTTTTAGTTAGTTTATGGATTAGTATCTAAATTTTAAAATTTGTTACACAGCTTTTTGAACGACTTCATATACTTTTCCGTCTTCAAACTTTAATGTTTTTGCAGGATATTTCAATAATAAAGCATAGTCGTGCGTAGCAATTACTACCGTTTTTCCGTTGGCATTAATATTTCTTAAAACTTCCATAATTTCGATACTCGTTTGAGGATCTAAATTACCAGACGGTTCGTCGGCTAAAATTAATTCTGGGTCGTTTAATAAGGCTCTTGCTATGGCAACACGTTGTTGTTCTCCACCAGATAATTGATGTGGCATTTTAGAAGCTAAATTAGCCATTCCAACTTTTTCTAAAACTTCATTAATTTGTGCATCCATTTCAGATTTGTCTTTCCAGCCAGTAGCTTTTAAAACAAACAATAAATTTTCTTTTATACTTCTGTCAGATAATAATTTGAAATCCTGAAATACAATTCCAATTTTTCTTCTTAAAAACGGAATGTCTTTTTCTTTTAAGGTATTTAAATTATAATCAACAATTGTTCCTTCGCCTTCTTTTAAAGGTAAATCGGCGTAAAGCACTTTCATAAAACTACTTTTTCCAGAACCCGTTTTTCCAATAAAATATAAAAATTCACCTTTTTGAACTTCTAAATTAATATCAGATAATATTAAATTGTTTTCTTGGTATATAGAAACGTCTTTTAGAGATAAAATCGTTTGACTCATAATAATATAATTTATTTTGTAAAAATATAAACATTTCATCGCTAAACAAAATTATTCAACTAAATAATTACAATTACAATATTTAAGATAATTTTTGCGTTTATAATCATATCCTTTTGATATATTTGGGACTTAAAACGAATTCAATTATGAACGATATCAAAACGCTTTTTTTAGCATTACTTTTTATTTCGCAAAGCAGTACAGCTCAGCAATCTGCCATATATTTAAATCAAAATCCAGAATATCATAAAGCTATTCAATTATACAAAGAAAAGCAGTTTCAAGCGGCACAAATTTTATTTGAAAGAGTTAAAAATGCCGTTGAATCTGAAGAAATTATTTCTGATTGTGATTATTTTATTGCCAATTGCGCTATAAAAACCAATCAGCAAGATGCGGATGCTTTAATGGAATCTTTTATAGAAAATCATCCAACAAGTACAAAAAGAAATTTGGCTTATTTTGAAGTCGCACAATATTATTTTGCGGAAGGAAATTATACGCAATCTTTAAAATGGTATGAAAATATTTTTGAACCTGAATTAGCGGATTCCGATATAGATAAAGCAAACTTTCAGAGAGGTTTTGCCAATTTTTCAATTAAAAAAAATAAAGACGCATCTAATTATTTAAATAAAGTAATTCAGTCGGCAGAATATGGAAATCAGGCCAAATATTATTTAGGATATTTAGCCTATGAAAGTGATAATTATAAAGAAGCCAACCAATTATTCGGACAAGTTGAAAATCAGGATAAGTACAAAGAAAAAATGGGGTACTTTCAAGCTGATATGAATTTTAAATTAGGGAATTTTCAGAAAGCAATTGATTTGGGTGAGCCGCAATTGAAAAAATCATCGGCAATTGAAAAAAGTGAATTATCGAAAATTATAGGAGAAAGTTATTTTAATTTAAAACAATACGATAAAGCAATCCCTTATTTACAAGCCTATAAAGGAAAAAACGGCAAATGGAATCATACTGATTTTTACCAATTAGGGTATGCTTTTTACCAACAAAAAAATTATGAAAGTGCCATTTTACAATTCAATAAAATTATTGAAGGAAATGATTTTTTAGCACAAAATGCCTATTATCATTTAGCAGAAAGTTATCTAAATACCGATAAAAAACAACAAGCATTAAATGCATTTAAAACGGCTTCGGAAATGAATTTTGATGCTAAAATTCAAGAAGATGCCGCATTAAACTATACCAAGTTGAGTTATGAAATTGGAAATCCATATGTCTCAACTCCCGAAGTTTTAAAATCTTTTTTAGAAAAATATCCTGCTAATCCTAATAATCAAGAGTTAAAAAGTTTATTAATAAATTCATTCATCACTTCTAAAAATTATACAGAAGCTTTAATTTTATTAGAAAAAAATAAAACACCTGAAAATAAATTGGCATACCAAAAAGTTACTTTTTACAGAGGGCTAGAAGTCTATACAGATGGTAAGTATCAAGAGGCTTACATGTTATTTAAAAAATCATTAACTGAAAACAAAGAGGCAAAAATTACAGCTCGTGCTACTTTTTGGAAAGCAGAATGTGAGTATAGTTTAGACCAATTTTCAGAAGCTGTTTTAACCTATAAACAATTTTTAAATGATGCGGCAGCTTCAGAAACTCCAGAAAGTAAAACTGCGGAATATAATTTAGCCTATACTTATTTTAAAATTAAAGAATATGAAAATGCCATTCCGTACTTTAATGCTTTTATTTTAAAAGGAAAGGAAGACAAAGTTAGATTGACGGATGCGTATTTACGTATGGCAGATTGCAATTATATTTCTTCAAAATATTGGCCCGCTATGGATGCTTATAACAAAGCTATTGAACTGAAATGCGTTGATGCTGATTATGCTGCATTTCAAAAAGGTATGAGTTATGGGTTTGTAAATAAAAATGAAAAGAAAATTGAGGATTTAAACAAGTTTGTAACCACATATAAAACATCGCAATTTATGGATGATGCTTTATATGAATTGGCCAATACCTATACAGTTGAAGAACAAAATGATAAAGCCATTGCTACATTTGATGTTTTAATTAATACTCATAAAAATAGCGCCTATATAGCAAAATCAATTTTAAAGCAAGGTTTAATTTTTTATAACACAGATAAAGACGATGCTGCCATTACAAAATTTAAAAAAGTGGTAGCAGAATTTCCAAATTCGCCAGAATCATTAGAAGCTGTTTCAACAGCAAAAAATATTTACAAAGCAAATGGAAATATACCTGAATATGCTGCTTGGGTAAAAACACTTTCTTTTGTAGAAGTTTCCGATGCAGAATTAGATAATGATATGTATGAATCGGCTGAAAAAAAATACTTAACAAATAATGCCAAACAAGCCATATCTGGATTTACAAGTTATTTGGTGCAGTTTCCTAACGGATTACACGCTTTGAAAGTCCATTTTTACTTGGCACAATTGTATTTTGCTGATGCATTAGAAAAAAATGCAATTCCTCATTACGAGTATGTAATTGCACAAGCCAGAAACGAATTTACAGAGCAAGCATTGGTTCGCTTATCTGAGATTCATCTGAAAGATAAAAATTGTGATGCCGCAATTGTAGTTTTAAAACAATTAGAAACAGTTGCAGAATATCCGCAAAACATTACGTTTGCACAAGCTAACTTAATGAAATGTTATTATGAAAAACAAGATTTCACTAATTCGGAATTGTATTCAGACAAAGTGTTAAATAATCAAAAAACAGATGATAAGATTAAAAGTGATGCACAGATTATTATAGCACGTTCAGCTATAAAAACAAATAACGACGTAAAAGCAAAAGATGCTTATGCTAAATTACAAAAAATAGCAAAAGGCGAATTGGCAGCAGAAGCCTTATATTATGACGCTTATTTTAAGAATAAAGAACAAAAATTTGAAGCATCAAATAAATCGGTTGAAAAATATTCGAGTACGTATTCTGGTTATAAATATTTTGGAGCAAAAAGTTTGTTTTTAATGGCAAAAAATTATTATGGGTTAAATGATAGTTTTCAAGCTACTGAAATTTTACAAAGTATCATCGATAATTTTGCTGAATTTCCTGATGTAGTTTCAGAATGTCAATCAGAATTAGAAACCATAAAAGTTGCAGAAGCCAAAACAAATTCGTCAGTAACGAAGTAAATTAAATTACGATTTACGAATTTTGATTTACGAAGTATAAAATTAAAAAAATAAAATCCTTGCGAAAACCTTAGTGTCTTTGCGGTTAAAAAAAACATATATGAAGAAGTTAATTTTTAGTATCATTGTCCTTTCAGCCTTTCAAGTTGGTTTCTCTCAAAAGAAAGATGAAAACATTGGAAGTGAAGTGGTAAATATTGTAAAACCATATACACCAACCATTTCGGATGCGTTTAAAATAAAACAATCACCAGCAGTGGAACAAGAAGTTGTGGAGCCGAAAATTCCTATAAAATTTCAAATTTTTTCATTTCCAGTGGCCTCAACATTTATTCCATCTAAAGGAAAAGCCGCTGACGTGGATAAAGAAACACAAGAAAAAGGTTTTTCTAATTATGTTTCTTTAGGTGCTGGAAATTATGGTACAGCAAATGCGGAAGTATTTTTAACACACCAATTAAGTAAATCCGATTATGTGGGCGGATTGCTACAACATCTATCTTCTCAAGGTGGAATTGGTGGTTTACTTTTAGACGATAATTTTTACACAAATGCATTAGACGTAACTTATGGTAGCAGAAATAGAAAAATAAGTTGGAATGCTGACTTAGGAATTAAAAATCAAGGAATCAATTGGTATGGTTTGCAAAAATATACATTGTTTGATGCTTCGGTGGTGAATAATATTGATGAAAAACAACAATATAATACAATTGCAATTGGTGGAAAAATTACTGCAAAAGACGGTTTTTTCAAACAAGCTTCTTTACAATATAAACGATTTTCGGATGCTTTTGGTTCGGCTGAAAATAGATTTTTTGTGAAACCTAATTTTGATTTTGAAGTAGTAGATCAAAAAGTTAAAACTGATTTTGTAATTGATTATGTAGGTGGAAGTTTTGATAGAAGGTTAATGGCAATGAATTCAGCGTACAGTTATTCTTCATTGAATTTAGGTTTTAGCCCGAGCATTTTATACCAAAAAGAGGATTTATCAGTTGAAATTGGTGCAAAAGTTTTTTATGCGATGTCAAAAATAGATCAAGAAAATAACAACAAAATATTCTTTTATCCTAAAGTAAAAGCATCGTACAAATTAGTAGGTGATATTTTATTGGCTTATGCCGGCGCAGAGGGAAATTTAAAACAAAATTCGTATGCGGATTTGGTTGATGAAAACCCGTTTGTATCACCAACGTTATTTATTGCTCCAACAAATACTAAGTATGACTTGTATGTTGGTTTAAAAGGAAAATTAGCCAATGCAGTAGCATTTAATGTAAAAACCTCTTATTTAAATCAAGATAACAAAGCATTATTTGCAGCAAATTATTTTGACGTGTTATCGACTAATCCTAATGGATATGCTTTCGGCAATTCGTTTAATGTAGTTTATGACGATTTAAAAACCTGGAGTGTATTTGGAGAATTAAAAGCAGATTTTTCAAAAAATATTGCGTTCGGAATTAACGGAACATTTAATACTTATACTACAACTACTCAAAATGAAGCTTGGAATTTACCAAAACTTCAAATGGCAAGTTTTATTGATTTTGAAATAAATGAAAAATGGTATGCCGGTGCCAAATTATTTTTTGTTGGAGAAAGACAAGATATAGATAGCATTAATAATGAATCGATGTTTTCTTCGTTTAATTCAGGTATAAAAACAGTAACATTAGATAGTTACTTTGATTTAAATGCACACTTAGGATATACATTCAGTAAAAGATTAAATTTCTTTTTAAAAGGAAATAATTTAGCCAATCAACAATATAACAGATGGGCAAATTTCCCAGTACAAGGGATACAAATTTTGGGAGGTGCGAGTTATAAATTTGATTTCTAATTTTTTCTTTAACGCAAAGTAGCAAACTATTGCACAAGGCTCGCTAATTTTTTATTCTTAATTTTATCTTTCTTAAAGTATAAAATTATCTTACGAAATAGAAATCATTGAAAAAAAAATATTTAAGTGAATAAAATTTTAATCTTAGTCTTGTTTCCTCTATTTGTTTTTTCGCAAAACATCAAAGGGAAAATTACAGATGCTAATCAACAACCAATTGCAGGCGCTTCTGTTTATCTGGACGGAACAACAATTGGAACGGTTTCTGATTCGGATGGTTTCTTTGAAATTACTTCAAAGAGTAAATATAACACCTTATTAATTGTCAAATTTATGGGTTATGAAGATATTTATGTTTCAAATCCATATGAAAAAGAATTTTTTACCTTCGTTTTAGTTCCAAAGCAAAATGAAATTGAAACGGTCTTAGTTGTTAAAGATGGCTTTACAAGAAAGCAAAAATTACAACTCTTTAGAGAACAATTTTTAGGACTTACAAAGTATGGAAAAGCGTGTAAAATTCTAAACGAAGATGCTATAGACTTTAATTATGATTTGGATACCTTTACATTCACAGCGTCTTGCTCAGAACCCATAAAAGTGGAAAATCCATTATTGGGTTATCTAATCGATTTTGATTTGCAAGATTTTTATGTAAAATTTAATTTTAAAACTATTAAATCGATTAATGCCATTCAAAGTTTATTTTTAGGTACTGTAAAATATACAGAAACTAAGATTGATGAAAAAATAATTAAAAACAGAAACGATGTATATTTTGGTTCAGCGGTTGACTTTTTTAAGGGAATAATTGATAATTCCTGGTCTGAAAAAAAATTCATTTTGTATGAAGGTAGGTTTCCAGTACTTGCTAATGATTATTTTAAAGTATTGAAAAAAGATGATTTATATGAAGTTACGGTTACTTCAACAAATAAAGTTTCCTTATCAATTGGTGGTGTTAAAAAAACTAATTTTTATGCCGATTTTAATCTTTTGTATCGAAAAAAAAGACAATCACGCGTAATATTTAAAACAGAAACCTTTTTTGTAGATACTTTTGGAAATAACTCACATAAAGATCAAATTGTTTTTGGTGGCGATATCGGACAACAAAAAGCAGGAAATACTTTGCCTTTAGATTTTGAACCAGAAATTCTTGAAAAAGAAGTCGAAAAAAAATAAATAAAATTAAATCTACTTTTAATTCAGAATATTCGAAAATGCCAAATTTCAAACAAAAAATACTATCTCATTATCAACTATTACTTCAAGATAAAATAGATATTTATCAAGATTTAATACATTCATTAACTGAAGATGCGCAAAATGATGCTAAATCTTCGGCAGGTGATAAACACGAAACTACGTTATCGAAATTACATATCGAACAAGAAAAAATCGCTAATAAACTTAAAGAAGCAATTGAGCAACAAATCATACTATCAAAATTAGATATTGAACAGATTTCTAATAAAGTCATTTTAGGAAGTGTTGTAGTTACCAATCATTTAACCGTTTTTATTAGTACCGCTTTACCTAAAATCACAATTGATAATCGAATTGTTTTTGCCATTTCTCCGCAATCTCCTTTAGGCATTCAATTGATGCATAAACCTGTGCAAGCCGAATTTTTGGTAAATCAAGTAAATTATAAAATTTTAGAAATTCTGTAAAAAATTACGGTTTTGTATTCAAATTTTACAGAACAAATAAATTTATTGATTTTTAAAAGCCCATTATTTTGCGTTTTAAGACGTTTTTTTATTTTTAACTGTTTTCGTTTGGTACAAAAAATCCCCAAAACAGCATTTTTGACCCTTTTTAGCGCTTTTTAGAAAAGATTTTAGAAATTAACAAATGTTGATAACTTAAGGTGTTTTGCTGTTGTTATATCTTGGCTTTTTTTAATCCATTCGTTATATTTGTTTGTTATAAAAATGTTTATTTAACACAATTATTATGAGTGAAGAAAATAAAAAAGGTAGTTATTCAGCCGATAGTATCCAGGCGTTAGAAGGAATGGAGCACGTAAGAATGCGCCCATCTATGTATATTGGAGATACTGGAGTTAGAGGATTGCATCATTTAGTGTATGAAGTAGTAGATAATTCTATTGATGAAGCATTAGCGGGTCATTGTGATACAATTTATGTAGCTATTAATGAAGATAATTCAATTACTGTTGAAGATAATGGTCGTGGTATTCCTGTAGATATTCACAAAAAAGAAGGAATTTCTGCTTTAGAGGTGGTAATGACTAAGATTGGAGCAGGAGGTAAGTTTGATAAAGATTCGTATAAAGTTTCTGGAGGACTTCACGGAGTAGGTGTATCTTGTGTGAATGCACTTTCAGACCACTTGCGCGCTACAGTTCATAGAGAAGGAAAAGTATATGAACAAGAATACGAAAAAGGAAAAAGTTTATATCCCGTAAAACAAATTGGTACAACAGATAAAAGAGGTACAATTGTAACGTTTAAACCTGATGCTACTATTTTTACACAAACGTTAGAATATTCTTACGATACATTAGCGGCTCGTTTACGTGAGTTGTCTTTCTTAAATAAAGGAATTACAATTACTTTAACAGATAAAAGACACTTAGCAGAAGATGGAAGTCAGCCTGTTGAAACCTTTCATTCTAAAGAAGGTTTAAAAGAATTTATTAAGTTTTTAGACGGCAACAGAGAACCAATTATTTCTCACGTAATTAGTATGGAAAATGAAAAAGGTGAAATTCCTGTGGAAGTAGCCTTAATTTACAATACTTCTTATACAGAAAATATTTTTTCATACGTAAATAACATTAATACTCACGAAGGAGGAACGCATTTACAAGGTTTCCGTATGGGATTAACGCGTACGTTAAAAAAATATGCTGATGCTTCTGGTTTATTAGAAAAATTGAAATTTGAAATTGCTGGTGATGATTTCCGTGAAGGATTAACAGCAATTATTTCTGTGAAAATTCAAGAACCACAATTTGAAGGACAAACCAAAACTAAATTAGGGAATAGAGAAGTAGTTTCACCTGTTTCGCAAGCCGTTGCAGAAATGTTAGAAAACTATTTAGAAGAAAATCCTAATGATGCAAAAACCATTGTTCAGAAAGTAATTTTAGCAGCTCAAGCCCGTCATGCAGCTAAGAAAGCTCGTGAAATGGTACAGCGTAAAACCGTTATGGGTGGCGGTGGATTGCCAGGAAAATTATCAGATTGTTCGGAACAAGATCCTGAAAAATGTGAAATTTACTTAGTAGAGGGAGATTCTGCAGGTGGTACAGCAAAACAAGGTCGTAATAGATATTTTCAAGCAATTTTACCTTTAAGAGGTAAGATTTTGAATGTAGAAAAAGCGATGCAACACAAAGTTTTTGAAAACGAAGAGATTAGAAATATTTTCACTGCTTTAGGAGTAACAGTAGGTACAGAAGAAGATAGTAAAGCATTGAACTTATCGAAATTGCGTTATCATAAAGTAATTATTATGTGTGATGCCGATGTTGATGGTTCTCACATTTCTACGTTAATTCTTACGTTCTTCTTTAGATACATGAAAGAATTAATTGAAGGCGGACACGTGTATATTGCAGCGCCACCTTTATATCAGGTTAAAAAAGGAAACAAAAAACAATATGCTTGGAATGATGACCAACGTGATAGAATTTCTATGGAAATGGGCGGAAGTACAAGTATTCAACGTTATAAAGGTTTAGGAGAGATGAATGCAGAACAATTGTGGGAAACTACAATGAATCCTGATTTCAGAACTTTCCGTCAAGTAACTATTGATAATTTAGGTGAAGCAGATCGTGTGTTCTCTATGTTAATGGGTGATGAAGTACCACCTCGTAGAGAATTTATTGAGAAAAATGCAGCTTACGCTAAAATTGATGCGTAATTGAAAAAGTTAAGTGTTTTAACAAGTCTGTTTGTTTTTGGATTTTCAAATTTTGGATCTGCACAAACAAGTGCACAATTTGAACAAATAGGGTATCTTTTAGAAGATGCCCTATTGTATTCAAAACAATATTTAATTCCAGCAACGGATGCTGCTGTTTATCAAGCATCATCAGCATGGATGAATTCGGCTAAGAAGAAAGAAAATTGGGAAATTAATGTAGGAATTCATGGAAATATGTTTTTTGTTCCAAAATCGGATAGAAGTTTTACAATTTCAAATTCTGATTTTCAATTTTTACAGTTAGAAGGCACTCAAACTACAGCTTCTGTTCCAACTGCGATTGGAAATGATGATACTTATTATTTAGTAGGTGATTTAGACGGGCAACAAGTTCGTTTAAAAACGCCTAAAGGAGTAAACCAAGAAACTATAAACTACCCGTATTTAGATGTATCTCTCGCTTTACCAAGTGGTACAGAACTTATTGGTCGTTTTTCTACTAAAACCAATTTAAAACGTGGGTATTATCAGGTGTATGGTGTTGGTTTAAAACACAATATTAGTCAATATTTTCCGAGTTTAGAACCTAAAAAAATTCATATTTCTGCGATGTCTTTTTATTCTAATGAAGACATTAGTTTTGATTTTTTAGATGTTAATACTTCGTATGGAAATTTAGGTATTAATAATTTAAACGGAATTGTGGATACATTTCATTACCAATTAGCTGTATCTAAAGAAATCAATAAATTTGAAATTTTAGGAAGTTTTATTGTCAACAGCAGTATGTTTAATTATGTAGTTAGTGGCGAAAAAGGCGCTATTGAAGATATAATTCCAGCTCAAAAAATAATAAACCAACTGCTTGATACAATTGAAAAAAGAAAAACCAATTATATTGGTGAAATTGCTGTAAATTATACTTTGAATAAATTTAATTTTCTAAGTGCTTTTGCTTTCGGTAAGTTTTTTAATTATAATTTAGGTGTTTCTTATAAAATAAATTAAAAAAGTCCCGCCTTATAATAAAGACGGGACTTTTTATATTATTTCAATTTATAGCTGAGGTTCTCGAAGCTAGAAGTTTGGTGATAATTCGTATTTTTTATAGAAATTATCTAAAGCTTCCACCACCTCATCTTCGTTATCTACAATTTTAAATAATTTTAAATCTTCTGGTGATGCATTTTTAAATTTGTCTATCATTACAGATTGAATCCAATCCATTAAACCTGACCAAAATTCAGTTCCCACTAAAATAATAGGGAATTTGGCAATTTTTTTAGTTTGGATTAATGTAATCGCTTCAAACATTTCGTCTAATGTTCCGAAACCACCAGGCATTACCACAAAACCTTGAGAATATTTTACAAACATTACTTTTCGTACAAAAAAGTAATCGAAATTTAAGTTTTTATCTCGGTCAATATAGGGATTAAAATGTTGTTCAAAAGGCAATTCAATATTTAAACCTACAGACGTTCCACCGCCGTGATGTGCACCTTTGTTCCCAGCTTCCATAATTCCGGGTCCTCCACCTGTAATGACTCCGTATCCAGCTTTTGAAATTTTGTATGCTATTTTTTCGGCAAGTAAATAATATTTGTCTTCTGGTTTTGTTCTTGCTGAACCAAAAATTGATACGCAAGGACCTATACGTCCCATAGTTTCGTATCCATTTACAAATTCCGACATAATTTTAAAAATAGCCCAAGAATCGTTTGCTCTTACTTCGTTCCAAGTTTTTTGTTTTAATTTATCTTGAATTCTTTCCTCTTCATTTTGGTATATTCCACTCATATTTTCAGTTTTTTTATTTTCAATTAAGTAATCTAAGATAATTCTTTTTTCAAAAACTGTGCCGTATAACTCTTTTTATTTTTTATAATTTCTTCGGGTGTGCCTTTGCATAACACTTCTCCGCCACCTTTTCCGCCTTCTAAACCAATGTCAATTATATAATCGGCCAATTTAATTACGTCTAAATTATGTTCAATAATTAAAACCGTATTTCCTTTATCTACTAATTTATTTATGACATCCATTAAAATGCGAATGTCTTCAAAATGCAAACCGGTAGTCGGTTCATCTAATATATAAAAAGTATTTCCTGTATCTTTTTTTGATAATTCTCCAGCTAATTTTATTCGTTGTGCTTCACCACCAGAAAGCGTGGTACTTTGTTGTCCTAATGTAATATATCCCAAACCAACATCTTGAATGGTTTTTACTTTTCGATATATTTTTGGAATATTTTCAAAGAAATCTACAGCTTCATCAACCGTCATATTTAACACATCTGAAATGGATTTTCCTTTGAAACGAATTTCTAAGGTTTCTCTGTTAAATCGTTTTCCTTGGCAGGTTTCGCATTCTACATACACATCGGGTAAAAAACTCATTTCAATAGTTCTTACTCCAGAACCCTCACAAGTTTCGCAACGGCCACCTTTTACATTAAAGCTAAAACGACCTGGTTTATAACCACGAATTTGTGCTTCAGATGTCATCGTAAACAAACTTCTGATTTCCGAAAAAACATCAGTGTATGTAGCAGGATTGCTTCGGGGTGTTCTACCAATCGGACTTTGATCAATATCAATAACCTTATCTAAATGTTCTAATCCTTCAATTTTTTTATAGGGTTGCGGTTTTTTAACAGCGTTATAAAAGTGTGTATTTAAAATAGGGTAGAGCGTTTCGTTAATTAAGGTTGATTTTCCACTTCCAGAAACCCCTGAAACACAAATTAATTGCCCTAAAGGAATTTCTATTGAAACATTTTTTAGGTTGTTTCCTGTAGCACCTGATAATTTTAAAAATTTTCCATTTCCTTTTCTACGCGTTTTTGGTACTTCAATTTTCATTTTACCATTTAAATATTGCGCAGTAATAGTATTTTCTTTTAATAATGCAGCAGGTGTGCCTTGGCTAATAATTTGTCCTCCATATTTTCCTGCTTTCGGACCAATATCAATAACGTGATCGGCACGAACTATCATATCTTTGTCGTGTTCTACAACTAAAACCGAGTTGCCAATATCGCGTAAGCTTTCTAATGATTTTATTAATCGCTCATTGTCGCGTTGGTGCAATCCGATACTAGGTTCGTCTAAAATGTATAAAACGCCAACCAATTGCGAACCAATTTGTGTCGCCAATCGTATACGTTGTGCTTCTCCACCAGAAAGCGTTTTGGAGCTTCTATTTAAACATAAATAATCTAAGCCAACATCCAGTAAAAAATTAATTCGAGCGTTGATTTCTTTTAAAATTTCGTGAGAAATGTTTTGTTGTTTTTCCGACATGTGATTCGGTAAATCCGAAAACCACTGTTGTAATTCTACAATATCCATTTGCACTAAATCGCCAATACTTTTTTCGTTGATTTTAAAGTACAATACTTCTTTTCGTAAACGTGTTCCGTGGCATTCTGAACATTCGTTTTCGTCCATAAATTCTTTTGCCCAACGTTTAATACTTGCCGATTCGGATTGCTCAAACTGATTTTTAATGAAATTGGATATCCCTTCGAAGTCAATTTTATAATCTTTAGTAATACCCATCACTTTAGAAACTACTGAAAATTTTTCGTTCCCACCATATAAAATCATATCCATTGCTTCAGCAGGAATATTTTCTATATTATCTGTAATCTTAAATCCGTATTTTTCACCAATAAATTCTAATTGCTTAAAAATCCAAGTGCTTTTATATTCGCCCAAAGGCGCAAAACCACCTGATTTTATTGATGCTTTTGGATTAGGAATAATTTTTTGCAGATTAATTTCATTTACAATTCCTAAACCATTACAGTTCGGGCAAGCTCCTTTTGGTGAATTGAATGAGAAATTATTAGGTTCTGGATTGGGATACGAAATACCAGAAGTAGGACACATTAAACTTCTACTATAAAAACGAACTTCTTGAGCATCTTGTTCAATAACCATTAAAACATCATCACCGTGATGCATCGCTACTTTGATGCTTTCGGTTAATCGTTTGTCAGTGTCTTCGTCTTGTTTCACAGCCACTCTATCAATTACAATTTCAATATCGTGTGTTTTATAGCGATCCACTTTCATGCCATATTCCAAATCTTTTATCACTCCGTTTACACGAACTTTTAAAAAACCTTGTTTGGCAATTTGTTCAAACAACTCACGATAATGTCCTTTGCGGGAACGAATTACTGGTGCTAAAATGTTGATTTTTTTCCCATCAAATTCATTGTAAATTAATTCTTTAATTTGATCATCTGAATAAGAAACCATTTTTTCACCCGTATTGTAACTGTATGCATCAGCAGCACGAGCAAATAATAATCTAAGAAAATCGTAAATTTCTGTAATAGTACCAACGGTTGAACGTGGACTTTTATTGGTTGTTTTTTGCTCAATGGCAATCACTGGAGATAATCCATCAATTTTATCTACATCAGGACGTTCTAAACCGCCTAGAAATTGGCGTGCATAGGCAGAAAACGTTTCGATGTATCTACGTTGCCCTTCAGCATAAATAGTATCAAAGGCAAGTGAAGACTTTCCAGAACCTGATAAACCTGTGATAACCACTAATTTTTCACGAGGAATGGTAACGTCTATATTTTTTAAATTATGAGTACGAGCCCCAATAATTTCAATGGAATTTTCTGTGTGTTGCATACAATTTTTATCAAAACGCAAAATTACAATTTTTTAGTTCAATTGTAAGACAGAAAAGGGTTTTGTTTTTATTAAGTTTTTATTTTTTTAGAATTTTTTCATCAACAAAATTCGCAATGAAACCTAGTTTCATTCTGAACAGCATTTTCTTTTCAAAATTCCAGAAGAAAGTAAATTGTCCGAAAATAAAACCTATAAAAACAAGTAAAATTTGATAAATAGGAAAAATTAATACCAATCGTAAAATACGATATAGCCAATGCGGTTGAAAGGTTTCGGGAATTCCAATTAATGATAGGAAAGGTTTAGCTAGTTGCAATGAACTAAAACCGGTAATAGCAAAAACAATTAAAATGCTCGCTAATTGCCAGTTGCTTGAAATATTCCAACGTTTTTTTAACCTATTCATTTTTTAAAAATTATCGGTATAAAGATAAAAAAAAGTCCCGAAAAATCGGAACTAAATTTTATTTTTGGTAAACGTATTTGTTATTTGAATTATTTGTTTTTCAATAAACTAATAATTTGCTCAGCTAATTCTGTACCAATTCTGTCTTGCGCTTCTAAAGTAGCCGCACCAATATGTGGTGTTAACGAAATTTTTGGTTGCATTAATATTTGAATTTCTGGAGTAGGCTCGTTTTCAAAAACATCTAAACCAGCAAATAATACTTTTCCATTATCAATAGCCTCAATTAATGCTACTTCGTTAATTACGCCACCACGAGCACAGTTTACAATTCCCACTTCATTTTTCATCATTTCAAATTCGGCTTTGTCTAAAACATAACCGTCTTGTGCTGGTACGTGTAGTGTAATAAAATCAGCTTGTTTTATAACGTCTTCTAATGGTTCTGTGCTAATATCAACATTAATAAATTGACCGTTATAAAAGTCAACTCTAATTACAGCTTCATTAATATATTTATCGGCAGCAATCACTTTCATTCCAATTCCTAAAGCTAATTTCGCCACTGCCTGACCAATTCTACCAAATCCAATAATACCAATTGTTTTTCCTCTAAGTTCTAATCCGTCAGCGTACGCTTTTTTTAATCCATTGAAGTTGGTATCACCTTCTAAAGGCATATTTCTATTGGCATCATGTAAAAATCGAACGCCCGAAAATAAATGAGCAAAAACCAATTCGGCCACACTTTCAGATGAAGACGCTGGTGTATTAATAACGTGAATTCCTTTTGAACGGGCATATTCTACATCAATATTATCCATTCCAACGCCGCCACGACCAATAATTTTTAATCCTGGACAGGCATCAATAATGTCTTGTTTTACTTTTGTAGCACTTCTTACCAAAATAACTTGTACATCATTTGTATTGATGTAATTTGCTACTTGTTCTTGTGCCACTTTTGTAGTGATGACTTCAAATCCTGCTTTTTCTAATGTAGTGATACCACTTTTTGAAATTCCGTCGTTTGCTAATACTTTCATATTTTTTTTATTAAAAGATTGAAAAATTAAAAGATTCAATCAAGGGATAAATTGTTTTTTATTTTATTGTTTCTCCAATTCTTTCATTACATCTACCAATACTTGAACACTCTCCAATGGTAATGCATTATACATAGAAGCACGATAACCACCAACAGAACGGTGCCCAGTCAATCCTGATATTCCTGCGGCTTTCCACATCGCATCAAATTTTTCAGTTAGGCTTTCGTCTGTTAAAACAAATGTAGCGTTCATATTACTTCTATCTTCAACTTCGGCAGTACCTTTAAATAATGGGTTTCTGTCAATTTCTGAATACAACAAGGCTGCTTTTTGTTCGTTTATTTTTTCAATTGCTGCAATTCCACCTAAATTTTTCAACCATTGTAAGGTTAATAAGGAAGCATAAACAGGAAATACCGGCGGCGTATTGTACATACTTTCTGCCTTAATATGTTTTTCATAATCCAACATACTTGGAATGTAACGTCCTGTTTTGCCTAAGATTTCTTCTTTTATTACTACCAGTGTAGTTCCAGCTGGACCCATATTTTTTTGTGCACCAGCATAAATGATATCAAATTGCGAAAAATCTAATGTTCTTGAAAAAATATCCGAACTCATATCGCAAACCATAGGCACATTTGTTTTCGGAAATGATTTCATTTGAGTTCCGAAGATTGTATTGTTACTGGTACAGTGAAAATAACTTGCATCAGATGGAATTTCTATGTTTTTTGGAATATAATTATAATTGGCTTCTTTTGAAGAACCAACAACTAATGTTTCTCCAAAATGTTTAGCTTCTTTTATAGCGTTGTTTGCCCATGTTCCTGTATCTAAATACGCTGCTTTTCCGTCAGATTTCATTAAGTTGTAAGGCACCATTAAGAATTCTAAGCTTGCACCACCAGCTAGAAATAACGCTTGATATCCTTTATTTTCTAAACCCAAAAGTTCTAAAACTAAAGCTCTTGCATCATCCATAACAGCCACAAAATCTTTACTTCTGTGCGATATTTCTAATAAAGATAAATCGGAATTATTAAAATTTAAAATGGCTTGAGCTGATTTTTCAAATACTTCTTGTGGCAAAATACAAGGTCCTGCGCTATAATTGTGTTTTTTCATAATGTGGTTGTAGTTTGGTGCAAATTTCAGGTTTTTAGAAAATCTGCCCAAAATTAAATTTATGATATAGAAACGACTTATTAACAATATCGTTTTCGAAAACAATTACTTTTCTTTTTTCGAGGCCTTTCTATTTGAATTTACCTTTGCTTCCAAATTAAATTTGGGTTGGTGTTTATTTACCTCTTTTTCTTTTTGAGTTTTAATTATTGTACTAATTTTTGAAATAGCCATTTTATAAATTATTTAGAAAATCTAAAGTATCTACATTGTCGGCGTAGTCCCATAAATTTGGTTTTTGAGTGTTTCCAAAATAGACGGAATTTTCAATAATTCCATTAGAAACTACACATTGAATCATTTCGGCATCTTGTTGTATACGTGCTTTTACTTCGTTTACATCTTCGTAATATTCATAAAACACAGAAGAAATAGGCGAGGCGTGGCTGATGTCTTCCTTTATTGTTAAAAATTCATTGTCTAATAATTGAAAATTACTCATTAAAAAAACCGCTTTATTATAATCGTAATTATTAGCATATTTTTCGTAATAAATCACGTCTTTTTGAGCATACATACCATTAAAAAACGCATCGAAATTATAATTTTTAGGCACAAAGATTTTAGACACATTTCGGCAACCTAATCCAAAATATCTAAAAACATCTTCACTTAACAAAGTCATTTCTTCAGGAGTTTCATTACCAGTCAAAACTGCGACAGAATTTCTACTTTTTCTAATGATAGAAGGTTTGTTTTTAAAATAATATTCAAAGTATCTTGCTGTATTGTTGCTTCCAGTAGCAATAACGGCATCGTAATTTTCTAATTTATCTTCAACAAACGTTATTTTTTCATTAAATCGATTATCCAACGAAATTAAATATTTGGCTAAAAATTTAATTAAATAATCGTCTTTACTTGATGTTTTAACTAATACATTATTTCCTGAAATTAAAACGGATAAAAAATCGTGAAAACCTACTAACGGAATATTTCCTGCTAAAATTAAACCTACGTTTTTGGGTTCTTTTTCAATAAAATTGTAAGCAGAAAGCCACTGATTTAAGTTGTTTTCAGTTAAAGCATCAGACCAACTTGAAATGCTAAAATGTACATTTTCAGGTGTAAACCAATTATTGTGTGATTGCGATAAGGCAATTAAATCTACAAACGAGTTAAAAAACAAATCATTATATTTTACTTGCTCATTTTGTTGATTATTATCTAAAGAAAATTGACTTAAAAACTTTCCCAATTCAACAAAATTATTTTTTATTTCAATTTGTAACATATGTAACTTGTTTATATTTAGTTTACGTTGTATTTTTGCACAAAGTTACGAAGTAAAAAGCAGATTTTATAAACTTCTAAACTTTAAACTTTTAAACAAAAGGAATAATGGCAATTATAATAACAGACGAATGTATTAATTGTGGGGCTTGTGAACCAGAATGTCCAAATACTGCAATATATGAAGGTGCGGATGATTGGCGTTGGAAAGACGGCACCAAACTTTCAGGAAAAATAATTTTACCAGACGGAACAGAAATTGATGCAGATGCGGCACAAACGCCAGTTTCTGATGATTTGTATTACATTGTTCCAGGAAAGTGTACTGAATGTAAAGGGTTTCACGATGAACCTCAATGTGCGGCAGTTTGCCCAGTTGATTGTTGTGTACCAGATGATAATCACGTAGAAAGTGAAGAAACACTTTTAAATAGACAAGCATTTTTGCATAACGAATAATACCTTAAACCCCAAAGTGGCGTTTTTGATAGTAAAATAATAATAAATTGAACCGATGTGAAGTCCCCTTCGGGGATTTAGGGGCTTTAAAATATGAAAGCAGGAATTGTAGGCTTACCAAATGTTGGAAAATCAACGTTATTTAATTGTTTATCAAACGCAAAAGCACAAAGTGCTAATTTTCCGTTTTGTACTATCGAGCCAAATATTGGTGTAGTAAACGTACCAGATCCAAGAATCAATCGTTTAGAAGAATTGGTAAAACCAGAACGTGTGCAAATGGCTACTGTTGATATTGTTGATATTGCAGGTTTAGTTAAAGGTGCGAGTAAAGGAGAAGGATTGGGAAATCAGTTTTTAGGAAATATTAGAGAATGTAACGCCATTATTCACGTGTTACGTTGTTTTGATAATGACAATATTGTTCACGTAGATGGAAATGTAAACCCAATTCGTGATAAAGAAACTATTGACATCGAATTACAATTAAAAGACTTAGAAACGGTTGAAAAACGTTTAGAAAAAGCAAATAAAGGAGCTAAAACCGGTAACGCTGAGGCTAAAATAGAAAAAGGAATTTTAGATAGAATTAAAGAAGCTTTATTACAAGGAAAATCGGCAAGAACGGTTGTGCCAAATGGTAATGAAGAAGAAGTTTTATACGAGGCGTTTCAATTAATTACAGCTAAACCTGTTTTATATGTTTGTAATGTAGATGAAGCGTCTGCCGTAAATGGAAACAAATATGTAGACCAAGTTAAAGAATTAGTAAAAGACGAACAAGCAGAAGTTATAATACTTTCAGTTGGAGCCGAAGCGGATATCACAGAATTAGAAAGTTACGAAGAACGTCAGATTTTTTTAGAAGATATGGGATTATCTGAACCAGGTTCGGCAGTTTTAATTCGTGCAGCTTATAAATTATTGAACTTACAAACGTATTTTACAGCGGGTGTAAAAGAAGTTAGAGCTTGGACCATTCAAGTTGGTGATACAGCTCCGCAAGCAGCAGGAGTAATTCACTCTGATTTTGAAAAGGGATTTATTCGTGCAGAAGTAATTGCTTTTGAAGATTATTCTAATTTTGGTACTGAAGCCAAATGTAAAGAAGCGGGAAAATTAAGAGTAGAAGGAAAAGAATACATTGTAAAAGATGGTGATGTGATGCATTTCCGTTTTAACGTGTAATTTTTGAATATAGAATATTTAGAAAACCGTTGCAGAAATGAAACGGTTTTTTTATTGGCTTGTATTTAAGAAATCAAATTTAATTGCAGTTTTAAGTCTATATTCTGTATTCTATTCTTTATATTCTAAAACTGAAAACTTCTTAATAACTTCTTTAAAAACCATTTTTATTTTTTAATGAAATCCATTATCTTGCAAAAAATCCAAATTCCGATTTATGCAAGAGCAACAAGATCAATATAACGAAGATAATATACGTTCACTCGACTGGAAAGAGCATATTCGTATGCGTCCAGGGATGTATATTGGTAAGTTAGGAGATGGTTCATCACCAGATGATGGTATTTATATTTTATTAAAAGAAGTGCTCGATAACTGTATCGACGAATTTGTAATGGGTGCTGGTAAAACCATTGAAGTTACCTTAAAAGATAAAATGATGACTGTAAGAGATTACGGTCGTGGTATTCCCTTAGGAAAAGTTGTGGATGTTGTTTCTAAAATGAACACAGGAGGAAAATACGATTCCAAAGCGTTTAAAAAATCAGTAGGACTTAATGGGGTAGGAACCAAGGCAGTTAATGCGTTGTCAAATTATTTCCGTGTAGAATCGGTTCGTGATAACCAGCAAAAAGCCGCCGAATTTTCTGCAGGAAATTTAACCCTTGAAGAAGATATTACAGAATCAACAAAACGAAAAGGTACAAAAGTCACTTTTATTGCTGACGAAGCTATTTTTAAAAATTACAAGTATCGTAACGAATATATCATAAAAATGCTTAAAAATTATTGTTACCTAAATACAGGTTTAACAATATATTTTAATGGCGAAAAATATTATTCAGACAATGGTTTAAAAGATTTATTAGAAGAAAACATTGCCGAAGAAGATATGGTGTATCCAATTATTCACCTTTTAGGCGATGATATTGAAGTAGCCATTACGCATAGTAAAACCCAATATTCAGAAGAATATTATTCTTTTGTAAACGGACAAAACACTACACAAGGTGGAACGCATTTAGGGGCATTCAGAGAAGCATTAGTAAAAACCATAAAAGAGTTTTATAACAAACCTTTTGAAGCGTCAGACATTCGTAAATCAATTGTTTCGGCAATTGTGGTTCGTGTAGAAGAACCTGTTTTCGAAAGTCAAACGAAAACCAAATTGGGTTCTACAGATATGGGACCTGACTTGCCATCAGTCCGTACGTTTGTTAACGATTTTATGAAAACGAAGTTAGATAACTTCCTTCATAAAAATCCAGAAGTTGCCGATGCTTTACTTCGTAAAATTTTACAAGCTGAACGCGAGCGTAAAGAATTATCAGGAATTAGAAAATTAGCAAAAGACCGAGCAAAAAAAGCCAATCTTCACAACAAAAAATTACGCGATTGTAGAGTACATTTAACCGATGCTAAAAACCCAAGAAGTTTAGAGAGTACGCTTTTTATTACTGAGGGAGATTCGGCTTCTGGTTCCATTACTAAAAGTCGTGATGTAAACACACAAGCCGTTTTCAGTTTACGTGGTAAACCATTAAACTCGTATGGTATGACCAAAAAAATTGTGTACGAAAACGAAGAATTCAATTTATTACAAGCCGCATTGAATATTGAAGAAAGTATGGAAGATTTACGTTACAACAATATAGTAATTGCTACCGATGCCGATGTCGATGGAATGCACATTCGTTTGTTGTTAATTACCTTCTTCTTGCAGTTTTTTCCTGAAATGATAAAAGAAGGGCATTTGTATATTTTACAAACACCATTATTCAGAATTCGAAATAAGAAAGAAACCATTTATTGCTATTCGGAAGAAGAACGAAAAGCCGCGATGGAAAAACTCAAACCAAAACCAGAAATTACCCGTTTTAAAGGATTAGGAGAAATTTCGCCAGATGAGTTTAAAAATTTCATTGGAGAAACCATACGTCTTGATCCAGTAATGTTGGACAAAGCCACGTCTATTGAGAAATTATTAGAATTCTATATGGGTAAAAACACGCCCGACCGTCAAGACTTTATCATTAACAACTTGAAGGTAGAATTAGATGTGGTGGAAGAGGAAGTTTAGAATAATTAAAAACATACTGAAACTCTGAAATTAATTCAGAGAAAATAAATTCAGCATAAATGAAAGACGAAGAAGAAAACATTCATCCAGAAGAAGAAAATACGGAACATACTGAAAATAATTCAGAGGATAATTTAATTGACGACAATCAAGAGGATGAGCTTTCTGAAGAAATTATTGAAGTAGATGCCAAAAACTTCGAAGGACAACATTTTTACGAAAACGACGAAAATCCAGAAGATACCATTACCAAAGTTACAGGAATGTACAAAGATTGGTTTTTGGACTATGCTTCGTATGTAATTTTAGAACGTGCGGTTCCTGCTATTGAAGACGGTTTTAAACCGGTTCAACGTCGTATTATGCACTCGTTAAAGGAGTTAGATGATGGTCGTTATAACAAAGTGGCCAATGTTGTTGGGCATACTATGCAGTATCATCCTCACGGAGATGCGAGTATTGGTGATGCTATGGTGCAAATTGGTCAGCGTGAATTGCTAATCGATTGTCAAGGAAACTGGGGAAATATTTTAACTGGCGATAGTGCGGCAGCTTCTCGTTACATTGAGGCACGTTTGTCAAAATTTGCTTTGGAAGTATTGTATTCTCCAAAAATTACCGATTGGGGTGTTTCTTATGATGGTCGTAGAGCTGAACCAAACAATTTACCCGTTAAATTTCCATTATTATTAGCTTCAGGAGCCGAAGGAATCGCGGTTGGATTGTCAACAAAAGTGTTGCCTCACAATTTTAATGAATTAATTGACGCTTCGATAAAAATTTTAAAAGGAAAACCATTTACCATTTATCCTGATTTCCAAACAGCTGGTATTGCAGACGTTTCGAATTATAATGATGGAATGCGTGGTGGTAGAGTTCGAGTACGTGCTAAAATTTCGCAATTAGACAAGCAAACTTTAGTCATTACTCAAATTCCGTTTTCAACCAATACGTCAACCTTAATTGATAGTATTTTGAAAGCCAATGAAAAAGGAAAAATAAAAATTAAAAAGATTGAAGATAATACGGCTGCTGAGGTTGAAATATTAATTCATCTTTTCCCTGGCGTTTCGCCAGATAAATCTATTGACGCGTTATATGCTTTCACGGCTTGTGAAACTTCTGTAGCGCCTTTAGGTTGTGTAATTCAAGATAACAAACCGCTTTTTGTTGGCGTGTCTCATATGTTGAAAATTTCTACAGAACGAACCGTAGAATTACTTCGAAAAGAATTAGAAATTCAATTAGAAGAATTAAAAACAAAATGGCATTTTTCTACTTTAGAAAAGATCTTCATTCGTGAAGAAATGTATATCGATTTCAAATTGTATTCGGACAGAGAAACACTTTACGAGTATTTATACAAACAATTTGAACCGTTTAAAAAGTCGTTTGTTCGTGAAATCGTAGATGAAGATTTACAGAAATTAACGCAAATTCCAATGATTCGTATTACGCGATTTGATTCGGATAAAGCGGACGATTTTATTGCGAAGTTAGAAGACGAAATGAAAGAAGTGCAACATCATTTAGATAATTTAATTGATTTTGCTATTGATTATTTCGCCAAATTAAAAGAAAAATACGGAAAAGGAAGAGAGCGTCAAACGGAATTAAGAAGTTTTGATACGATTGAAGCTACGAAAGTAGTTTTACGTAATACCAAATTATATGTGAACAAAGAAGAAGGTTTCTTTGGAACAGGTTTGAAGAAAGACGAATATGTGGCCGATTGTTCCGATATTGATGATGTAATTGTTTTCCTAAGAGATGGAAGAATGATGATTGCCAAAGTAGATGATAAAAAGTTCGTAGGTAAAGATATCATTCATATTGCGGTTTTCGATAAAAACGACAAACGTACCATTTATAATATGATTTATCGTGATGGTAAAAACGGTTCCACATTTATTAAACGATTTAATGTTTCTGGAGTAACTCGTGATAAATTTTACGATTTAACGCAAGAAAAACCAGGTTCGCAAGTCTTATATTTCTCTGCTAATCCAAATGGAGAAGCTGAGGTGGTAACTATTTTACTACGTCAAGTGGGAAGTATTAAGAAACTGAAATGGGATCAAGATTTTTCTGATATTGCCATTAAAGGTCGTGCAAGTAAAGGAAATACGGTTACAAAATATCCAATCAAGAAAATTGAATTAAAAGAAAAAGGAATTTCAACACTTCGACCAAGAAAAATTTGGTTTGATGACACAGTTCATCGTTTAAATGTAGATGGAAGAGGTGAGTTGTTAGGTGAATTTAAACCTAACGATAGATTGCTTATCGCGAATCAATCGGGAAAAATTAAAACCATTATTCCAGAATTGACCACGCATTTTGATGAAGATATGATTGTGATGGAAAAATGGAATCCTAAGAAACCAATTTCTGCAATTTATTACGATGGTGAAAAAGAGCGTTATTTTGTAAAACGTTTCTTAATTGAAAACGAAAATAAAGAAGAAATTTTTATAACAGAACACGAGTCGTCTCAATTAGAAATTATTTCAACAGATTGGTTGCCAATGGCTGAGGTAGTTTATGCGAAAGTGAAAGGCGTACAAAAAGACAATCAGATTGTAAATTTAGATGAGTTTATTGCTGTTAAAGGAATTAAAGCGCTTGGTAATCAATTGACTACAGATAAAATAAAACAGATAAACATATTAGAATCATTACCTTATGAAGAGATTTTAGACGAACCAGAAGCTATGGTTTCTGAAGAGTCTAATTCTGAAGCACAAGATTTTAATATTGAATTAGACGATGACGGACAAATAACGTTGAGTTTAGAGTAAATTTCAAATACAAACCTGACAAGTTTTCGAAACCTGTCAGGTTTTTTTTATAATTTAATTCGTTACATCAGTATCTTTTAATTTTTCATCCATAATTTTATTATTGTATAAAACCACAGGTTTTTTGCTGTTTTTCTTCATTCTTAGATTTAAAAACTCTACAAATAACGAGAAGAAAATAGAGAAGTATAAATATCCTTTTGGAATACTATGAACGGTTTCACCACCAAAGAATTTAAAATTAGCTAAATGTGAACCTTCTGCTAAAAGCATCACTCCAATTAAAATTAAGAACGATAATCCTAAAATTTGTATGGTTGGGTGATTGTTTACGAATTTGCTTACAGGTCCTGCAAAAATCATCATAATTATAATTGAAATAATAATTGCCATAATCATAATTTCAATTGCACCAGCTGCACCAAAACCAACGGGTGGCTCAGCAGCACTTACTAAACCAATTGCCGTTAAAATACTATCAAATGAGAAAACAATATTTAACAAAGCAATTTGTAAAATAGCAGCTCCTAATGAATTACTTGCTTTTCCATTAGTTCCTTCTTCTTCGCCTTCAAGTTTGTGATGTATTTCGGATACGGATTTGTATAATAAAAATAATCCACCACCAAAAATAATTAAACTTTGACCCGAAATTCCACCTGAGAAAAACCCTAAATCGAAATCGAAAAATGATTTTTTTAAGCTCATTACCCAAGAAATTCCAAAAAGTAGTACAATTCGAAACGCCATCGCTAACAGCAATCCAATTCTTCTGGCTTTTGGCTGGTCTTTTTCTTCAAGTTTACCAGACACAATTGATAAAAATACAATATTATCAATTCCAAGAATAATTTCTAAAAAAGTTAAGGTTAATAAGGCAATCCAAGCGTCTGGGTTGGTTAATATTTCCATTTGGTAAGGTTTAGATTTTGTTTTTAGAATTTAGCCTTTTATAAGACACACATATATTTTACGTTGAAAACTATAATTTAGTTACAGAAACAAATTGTTTTTTTGCATC
>NZ_JBIISE010000013.1:0-47732 GCF_044341185.1 Flavobacterium sp. | reverse complement strand
GATACTGATTTTGCAAATGTATTTTTTGAAAAATTTAAAGTCTTTTTTAAAGGACAAGAAACTGAATTATTTGATTTTTTAATTAACAATGAGTCAACAGAATTATTGAACTTCAATGGAAAATCGAATCAATTGGCGGAGTTATTCAAAAGATTAAGATATAATTCAAAAATTCAAGTTTCCAGCATTAAAGAATTAGCAAATTGGATAGTTAAACATTTTACTGCAAAGAACAAACAAAAGGAATTTGTGGAATTAAAAATTAATACTATATCTCAAGTATTAAGTAAACCAAAAGCAGAACCAATAAAAACAAAAAGGATTTTATTAGATGTAGCAGAATTTATCCCCCAAAATCAAAGAAAAGAAAAATAATTATTTAATAAAAGAAAAAACAATACCCTAAACAATACCCTAAAAATTTAGGTTATTGTTTAGGGTATTTCGCGCTCATTAATTTTGTGTCATATTTATTCATAACATTTAAATTTAATCAAAATGAACAAAGAGCAAGTACCAGTAAGTGACTTACTACCACAGATTTTCCATCACATTAACGTGGTGGTTCGTTCCTCCGTTAAAGAAGCAATGGAACAAATTTCAAAAAACAAATCATCCAAAGAACCAAATATGGATGAGGATTTTCTTTCGGCTGAACAAGCGGCATCATTTTTAAAAATCAAACTTAATACTATTTATTCTAAAGTGGAGAAAGGAGAATTACCTTATTCCCGCAGCGGCAAACGTAAACTGCTTTTTTCAAAAAAAGAGTTAGAGAGATATATTGCTAACAGAAAGGTAAAAAGCAACGATGAGATAAAAGAAGAAGTAGAAAATTATATTGGTAAGAAATAATGAGCGACATTAAAGACGATAATTCAGAAAGAAAAATAACTTCTGAAGGTTTAAAAAAAGAGATTGAGGGGTTAGCAAAAAATACTATTATATATTCGGAATCGTTATCAAAAATAATGTTGACAACAGAAAAAATTAAAAAAATAAAAGAAAGCGATATACGATTTGCAGACCCAATATTAAGGCAAAATGATAATGCTATAATATTTCCGCACACAATCAATGTTATACAGGGACAAGCAGGTGTTCACAAAAGTAGATTAGCCGAATTTATATGTGCTGCTATGTTAAAGCGAAACGGATTTAACAAAGAATTATTAGGCTACAAACGGGAAAACTTTGAAGCAAACAATACTGTTGTATACGTAGATACTGAAAGAAACCAATCGGAGCAATTTCCTTACGCTTTACAATGTATTCAAATTAAAGCAGGGTATGACAAAAAAGACCATCCCGAAAATTTTAAATACATATCTCTATTAGAAATAACCCGTAAAGAAAGATTTGCAGTTTTAGATGAGTACCTAAAATTATTAAAACAAGAAACCGAAAATCCACTCTTTATTGTTCTGGATGTTTCAACAGATTGTATTGAAGACTTCAATAAAACTGATAAGAGTATGGAGTTGATAGATTTAATGAATGTAGCAATAAACGAACATAATGTTGTGTTTCTATGCTTAATCCACGAAAATCCAAAAAGCGAAAAAGCAAGAGGGCATTTTGGAACTGAATTAATGAATAAGGCAAGTACGGTCATACAAGTTTCTTATGAAAAAGATACTAAACAAAGAGATACCAATTTAATTAAGATAAGATACCTAAAATGCAGAAGTACTGCCCGACACGAACCTTTTTTTGCATTATATTCAGAAGAACAAAAAGGGTTGGTTTTAGCAAGTAAAGACGATATTCAAGAAGTTATGAGTGGTAAAAAACAAAAGGCTGATTTGGAGTTGGTTTGTGAACTTTTGGAAATGTATTTAGGAGATTCCACCTATTTAACCCGAAGAGAATTGCTGGACAAACTTATTGAAGAATTGGATGCTTCTGAAAAAACTATTGAAGATAGGCTTAAAGAAATTTTCATCAACAAAAGAACACTTCTTAATCAAAATGGTCAAGAGTGCTTCTTGGAGAAAGATAAAAGTGAAAAAGTAATGAGATATTTTTTATGCAAAAAATAAGCACTATAACCAATGTTTGTAATTGCAAAGAAACTTTGTAAATCAATTTACAATGATTGTATCCTTGTAAGGCCTTATATAGGCGATTGCAATTACAAACATATAAGACTAATTTTATGACAGATTATAAATTAAATAGTAAAAACCGTTTTAATGTTAAAAGTTGCCCTTGTGGAAAGGGAAATAATGATGGGAAATTTGTACCATTTGATGATTTCATAAAATTTGGATTTTGCCATTCTTGCGGAGAAACATTTCTGCCTAATATACAATCGAAAACTGAAATTGGCTATTACCATTCACAAAATAGAGAAGAAAAAATTATTTATATACCTTCAAACTACTTAGACAAAAGCATCAGTAATATTTACGCAAACAATTTTGTAAATTTTTTAAAAGTACAATTCGGAATTGAAGATACTAAAAGTGTTATTGAATTATATAAAATTGGAAGTTCAAATAATTGGAATGGTGCAAATATATTTTGGTATATAGACAAGGATAATAATGTTAGAACTGGTAAAATAATGTTATACAATAATGATAGTGGCAAACGTATAAAAGTTCCATACAATCACATAACTTGGGTACATAAAAAACTTAAAATACCAAATGAAAATATCCGTAAGTGTCTTTTTGGCGAACATTTACTTCCGATTTATCCGAATAGACCTATTGCTTTAGTAGAGAGCGAAAAAACAGCAATTATCGCAAGTTTGTTTTTTCAAGATTTTATTTGGATGGCGACGGGTGGTATTAGCAATTTATCATCTAAATATTTAGAACCATTAAAGAATCGAAAAATCATTTTGTTTCCTGATATTGGTGCTTATGATTTATGGATGGAAAAAACTAAAAAACTTGAAAAGAGTTTCGATATTAAAGTTTCTAAATATTTAGAAGATAATGCTTCAATTGATGATAAAAGAGAAAAATATGATGTCGCAGATTTTATTTTAAATTTTAGAAAAAAATCATCTTAATGTATTTCACCGCGTATTAAAATAAAATAAATGCGATTGTTAATAACTTTTATGCACTTATTATTCACATTAAAACAAATTAAAACACATTTTCAAAATTAAGCAATTTAACCCTATTGGGTAAGTCTATTTTACATCATATCTTTGAGTAAAAACATATAGATTATGATTAGAAAAGACTTATTTACAGGTGAACCATTTGTTCCAAAAAGAATTAATCAGCGCTTTGCAAATTCATTTAACCGTATATCTTATTACAACAAAAAAGCTAATGAATTGAGACATAGTGCAGCATTTATAAACAAACCTTTGCATATTAACCTCCGAATACTTAACGAACTTATGGTTGGAGAAAATGAAAAAATATTTTTCAAGCAGTACCTTTTGGGAAAAGGTTTTTCATTTAACGTTCATAATAATGTTAAAAAGCACGATGGGAAAAACCACTATGCTGTTTATGACTATGTAATTATTACTTTAACTAATGAACAAATTAAAATAATAAAAAAATGATAGATTTCACAACATTAGAAGCGAACCCTATTCCACCTCCAATTTCAGATTTGCAAAAACAAAATGTAATACTTAATGGAAAAAACAAAGTGTTTGAAAAAATTATTTTCGGTGTTATTGCAACAAGTGCATTGGTATTGATTTATCATGTGATTAAAACTTCTTACCCAAGAGAAAATGAAAAAGACTAATATAGGAAGTATAAACCAAATCTTAAAGGAAGAATTGCATAAAGACAAGTATGTAAAAACGACTATATACATTGCAGCAGGTGTTGTTGGGTTATTTGCTTTAGGCTTCGTTTTAAAGGCTTTAAATTATGCTCTGCATAACTACAAAGCATTAAATAGAACATTAAAATCATAAATTTATGGAAAATATTAATGATTCAAATCACAAGTCGCCATCTATTGCCGCGTTTCCAAAAGTCGGTAAACAAATGAAAATCAAAAGATTAGATTTTTGCAATATACCTCTGATTTAGCATATAAATTTGACCTTTATGAAGAAGTGTAAAGCAGTCACAAAACTCGTCCCGTGAAGCATGAACTGTTGATGAAACTTCGTGAGGGAGAGTATTCGTCTATTATTGTTTATAAATTGGATAGATTTGCGAGGTCATCAAGAGAACTTATTCTTGAGATACAGGAGTTAGTTGATAATGGTATCGGATTGATATCGATTTCAGAAGTTCTATGGGGAGATTATATTTCCAAATTTAGCAGCCTTTGCAGAATTTGAAAGTAGTCTAATTTATAAAAGAACAAAAGTACAAGGAACAATACTTTGCAGACCGAAAGGTAGTAAAGATTCCAAACCAAGACCAAAGAGTGGCTATTTGACGCGTGAATTGAATAAACGTAGAAGCAAAGAAAAAAAGGAAAATTATAAGTCTATTGACAGTTGCATTTATTAAAAACCTACATATTTCATTTTTTGCTTTATTGGTAATTTTAAAATTTCATTTTCAATATTAACTCTTACGGATTCAAAATTAACATTAGGGTATTGAATATTTTTATTTATTATGTTGTCGATAATACGACAAACATTAGCATCGTGTAAATCGTCAGCAAAAAGTGTACTGATTATTCCAGATATGAGCGAAAACGCTGTCAGCATAATACTAAATAAAATACCATTTCTTATTTCATTAGGAATCAATGCCAAAATATGGGATATGACCGAAGGCAAAACTGATGAACAATTAAAATTTGAAGGGATTTACAATAATGATTTAGAAGACGTTTTTAGAGAAATCAATACTATATAATTAATTTGCAAAATTAATCTTCATGAGTTATAAAACAAAAAACACAATTCGTAATTATTTTTATTTATTGTAAAAAAATATTACTTTTACAACAATGAAAATACTAAACATCATATTATCAATATATATAATTATGCTTACTGCCTATCCTTGTGCAGATAATCATAATGATGCTTTAGTGAAATCTTCACACACACAAACAAGCTCACATCATAATCACTCACACGATGAAGAAACAGATTTATGTTCTCCTTTTTGTGTTTGCAATTGTTGTGGTCAACAAACATTAAGCTTTTTTGAAATACAATCCTTTCAATTTTTAGTACAATTTCAAGAAATAAAAACTTCTATTTCTTTTTATAAGTCAACTTCTTTTTCAAATTTCTTCGGAAGTATTTGGCAACCACCTCAGTTAGTATAATGAAGCCCGAGTAATTTCGGGTTAATAAGTTGTGTCTTTTAAGTAACTTAAAAAGAAAAACAGTTATCTGTTTATTAATTCATTATACAATAAAAATGTTAGATAAAATCATTCATTTTAGTATCAATAATAAATTTATTATTGGACTTTTTACACTCGTATTAGTTATCGTTGGTAGTTATTCATTATATACTTTACCAATTGATGCGTTACCAGATATTACAAACAATCAAGTACAAATAATTACGAGTTCACCTACTTTGGCAACCCAAGAAGTAGAGCAATTTATCACTTATCCAATAGAACAATCAGTTAAATCAATTCCTGATATTGTTGAACTTCGTTCAATAAGTCGTTTTGGTTTAAGTGTTGTAACAGTAGTATTTAAAGAAGAAGTAGATATTTATTGGGCAAGAGCACAAATTACTGAACGAATAAAAGAAGCCGAAAACACCATACCAAAAGGAGTCGGTACACCTGAAATGGCTCCAGTTAGTACAGGATTGGGTGAAATATACCAATATGTAGTATTTCCAAAAAAAGGGTATGAAGAAAAATACAACGCAACCGATTTAAGAACAATTCAAGATTGGATTATAAAACCCCAATTAATTGGGACAAAAGGTGTTGCTGAAGTGAATACACTTGGTGGAAATCTTAAACAATATGAAATTGCTGTTCAGCCAGATAAACTGAAAAGTATGAATACTACAATTACCGAAATTTTTGATGCGTTAGAAAATAACAATGAAAATACAGGTGGTGCATACATTGATAAAAAGCCTTATGCTTATTTCATTCGTGGTGTGGGAATGGTAAATGGTATTGAAGACATCAATAAAATTGTAGTTAAAAATCAAAATGGAATTCCAATTCTTATTCGTGATGTTGCAAAGGTTCAAATAGGTAGTAGTATCAGATATGGAGCAGTTACAAAAGATGGAAAAGGCGAAGAAGTATCAGGAATGGTAATGATGCTTAAAGGCGAAAATAGTGGTGAAGTTGTTAAAACAGTCAAAGAAAAAATGGAACAAATCAAAAAATCACTTCCTGAAGGTGTAGAAATTGAGGCGTTTATGGATAGAACAGTTTTAGTGGATAAAGCCATTAGTACTGTTCAAACCAATCTTATTGAAGGTGCATTAATTGTAATTTTCATTTTAGTATTACTTCTTGGTAATTGGAGAGCAGGTTTAGTAGTAGCTTCGGTTATTCCATTAGCTTTATTATTTGCCATTTCAATGATGAAACTTTTCGGAGTGAGTGGAAATTTAATGAGTTTGGGAGCAATCGATTTTGGATTAATCGTTGATGGTGCTGTTATTATTGTAGAAGCAATAATTCATCGACTCCAAGTCAGTAATAAAGGTAAACTCACCCCACAAGAAATGAATGATGAAGTGTATAAAGCATCTGCAAAAATTAGAAGTAGTGCCGCTTTTGGTGAAATAATAATTTTGATAGTATATCTGCCAATTTTAGCCTTAGTAGGAATCGAAGGGAAAATGTTTGGTCCAATGGCACAAACTGTTTCATTTGCCATATTAGGAGCATTTATATTGTCATTAACTTATGTTCCAATGATGTCTGCTTTGGCATTAAAAAAAGAAACAGGACATAAAAAGAATTTTAGTGATAAAATAATAGATTCCATTTACAATTTCTATACGCCAATTTTAGAAAAAGCATTACGAGTTAAAGCTGCTATTATTGGTATAGCTATTACGTTATTTATAGGTTCGTTAGTCTTATTTAACACATTAGGTGGCGAGTTCATTCCCACACTTGATGAAGGTGATATTGCTACGCATTTGATTATAGCTTCAGGTAGTTCTTTATCACAAGAAGTTGATGCAACAACAAAAGCAGAACAAATTTTAAGAGACAAATTTCCTGAAATTAAAATGATAGTAACCAAAATTGGTTCGGCTGAAATTCCTACTGACCCAATGCCTATTGAAGCAGGTGATATGATTATCCTCTTGAAAGATAAAAGTGAATGGACATCAGCTGAAACCAAAGAGGAATTAATGGAAAAAATGGAACACGCTTTGTCTGATATTCCAGGTGCATTTACAGAGTTTTCTCAACCAATTCAAATGCGTTTTAATGAGCTAATGACAGGTGTAAGAAGTGATGTTGCCATTAAAATTTTTGGTGATGATATTGATATGTTAGTCAGCAAAGGTGAAGAAGTAGTTCAGTTAATTAATGGTGTTGAAGGTGTTTCTGATGCTAAAGCAGAACGAGTTGCAGGGTTACCACAAATTACAATTCGTTACAATAAAGACAAATTAGCACTTTACGGTTTAAAAATTGGCGACTTAAACAAAGTAGTCAGAATGGGATTTGCTGGAGAAACGGCAGGTGTTGTTTATGAAGGTGAAAAACGTTTCGATTTAGTTGTACGATTAGATAATGACAGTAGAAAAGATATTGAAAATCTAAAAGCTTTATTTGTAACCTTACCATCAGGTAATCAAATACCTTTAGAACAAATTGCAGATGTAAAATATGAAGATGGACCAATGCAAATTTCTCGTGAAAATGGAAAACGTAGAATTGTCGTAGGTTTCAATGTTCGTGGTGCTGATGTAAAAACGGTTGTAGAAACCATTCAAGCTAAATTAGACGAAAAACTTAAATTACCTGAAGGATATTACACTACTTATGGTGGTCAATTTGAAAATCTTATCGAGGCTAACAAACGACTTTCTGTTGCTGTACCAGTAGCATTAGGTTTAATTTTAGTACTGCTTTATTTTACTTTTAAATCAATCAAACAATCATTATTAATATTTACTGCTATTCCATTATCTGCTATTGGTGGTATTGTTGCCCTTTGGTTACGAGATATGCCATTTAGTATTTCGGCAGGTGTTGGATTTATTGCTCTTTTCGGTGTAGCTGTACTGAATGGTATTGTTTTAATTGGATATTTTAATGAACTTAAAAAGCAAGGTGTGGACAATGTATATGACAGAATAAAAGAAGGTACTAAAGTAAGATTAAGACCTGTTATATTAACCGCTGCTGTTGCTTCACTTGGATTTTTACCAATGGCAATTAGTAGTAGTGCTGGTGCAGAAGTTCAAAAACCATTAGCAACTGTTGTTATAGGTGGGTTAATAACAGCCACTTTACTTACATTAATTGTCCTTCCAATTCTGTATTTGTATTTTGAGAAAGGCATTAAAATCAAAAGAAAAACTATGAATAATTCGGCTTTAGTAATTACATTTTTATTTGGGATATTCGGAGCAAATGCACAGGAAACTCAGAAACTTGATTTAAAACAAGCGCTTGAAATAGGCTTAAAAAATAATCAAAGTATTCAAGCTTCAGAATTAGAAGTAAAAATGCAAACACAATTGCAAAAAACTGCATTTGAACTTCCTAAAACGGAATTGTCAGGAACATTTGGACAGATAAATTCACAAGCTCAAGACAAAAATTTTGGAATCAGTCAAAGTTTTAATCCATTTCAAATAAGTGCTAAAAGAAGTTTACTTGCAGCATATAGTAATGCAAGCGCAACGAAATTAGGTGTTTCAAAACAAGAAGTGACTTATTCTATTAGGCAATCTTGGAATACTTTATTGTTTTATGAAAAACAAAATGCTGTTTTAGAAAAACAAAATACAGTGATGCAAAAATTTGTAAAGTCAGCCAATCTAAAATTTCAAACAGGTGAAACAAATGCTTTAGAAAAAACAATTGCATTAGCGAAACAACAAGAATTAGAACAAAAAATAAAGCAAAATAAAACACAAATCGCCATTGAAAAATCAAAACTAAAAGCAATTTTAGATTTAAAAACCGAATTTATAGCAACGGATACTTCATTTGTTCCTTATCCTGCTATGGCGAAAGTTGATAGTTCAATGGTAAAACAAAATCCAATTGTTCAATTAGCAGATCAACAAGTTAAAATAGCACAAGCCAATCATAAAGTAGAAAAATCAGCATTGTCTCCAGATTTTTCATTAGGTTACTTTTTGCAGTCAATAACTGGTAATCAAGATGTAAACGGATCACCAACATATTATAATAGCACACCTCAATTTCAAGGTGTTGTAATTGGTTTGTCTGTTCCAATATTTGCAGGTAGTAGTATTGCAAGAGCAAAATCTGCAAAAACAAATATTGAACGAGAACAGAAAAATGCCGATTATATAAATCAGCAATTTAAGAGTCATTTAGAGCAACAATCTGAGCAATTAGCTACATATGCTTCATTAATTGATTATTATAAAAATACAGCAGTGCCAAATGCTAATTTAATAATTAAAAATGCAACAAAAGCATATCAAAACGGTGATATTTCATATGTGGAATATGTTCAAAGTTTAGAAACAGCAAGTCAAATTCAATTAAATTATAGCGAAGCGATTTATAATTACAATCAAACTATAATTACAATTCAATACAGTATCAATCAATAATAAAAAGTAAAATGAAAAAATCGAATATAATATATGCATCAATAGTAGGAGCAATAATCCTTGCTATTATTTTATATTTTTCTTTGCGTCATACTGAAGGCGATGGACACGTACATACAGATGGTGAAGCTCATACAGAAGAAAGTCACTCTGAAGAAAAAGAGCCAACAGCAATTAAAGAAGTTGAATTAAATGAAGCTCAGTTTAATGCATCAAGTATAGAATTAGGTACTTTTTCAGATAAAAATTTAAGTGAAGTAATTAAGGCTAACGGCTATACGAAGTTGCCACCACAAAATCAAGCTGATGTATCTGTTTTTACTACAGGAATTGTAAAAACAATAAATGTAATCGAAGGACAAAGAGTAAGTAAAGGACAAACTATTGCTACAATTGAAAGTCCTGAATTTACTAAAATTCAAGAAGCATATCTAACTTCAAAAAGTAATTTAGAGTTTCTAAAATTAGAATTTGAAAGACAAAAAACATTAAGTGATGAAGAAGTAAATTCTAAAAAAGTTTTTCAAAAAACTAAATCAGATTATGAAATTGAAAGAGCAAGGTTTAATTCATTACAAAAGCAATTGAACACTTTGCACATTAGTGGTAACGGAAACACAACTGCAACTGTTCCTGTTATAGCTCCAATTTCAGGAAATATTACAGAAATTTATATTAAAATTGGTAGTAATGTAGAAGCAGGTAAACCCTTAATGAATATAGTTGATAATTCTAAATTACACGTAGATTTATTGGTGTACGAAAAAGATTTATTCAAAGTAAAACAAGGTCAAAATGTTCGTTTTATCCTAACTAATCAAGGTAATAAAGAAATTAATGGAAAAATATTTAGTGTGGGTAAATCATTCGAAAATGAAACAAAATCGGTAGCCGTACACGCTGATATTTCAAACTTTCAACAAAAATTAATACCAGGAATGTATGTAAATGCACTTATCGATGCAGGAGCAAATACAGTTAAAGCTTTACCATCGGAAGCAATTATAAAAGCAGATGGTAGAGAATTTGTTTTTGTTTTAGAAGAAGGTCATAAAGAAGAAGTAGCTCACGATGAAAAAGACGGACATAATCACGAAGATGGAGACAAGCACGAAGAAGCAGAAGGAAAAACATTTCACTTCCAACGTATTGAAGTGAAAACAGGAACTTCACAATTAGGATATACTCAAGTAACATTGCTTCAAAAAATTGAACCAAACGCAAAAATTGTCTTAAAAGGAGCTTACTACATTCAAAGTCATTTACTGAAAAGTGAAGGTGGCGGCGGTCATGAACATTAATAATTTAACTTTAATAAACATAAAAAATGAGGAAATCAATTTTAATAATAGCTTTTGCTATTGCAACATTTAGTACAGTTTCTTGTAACAAAAAAGAAAACTCAGAAGCTACAACTGGACACGAAGGACATAATCACAAAGAAGGAGAAGCTCACAAATTAGCTTATGAATGTCCAATGGATTGTGAAAAAGGTAAAACGTACGATAAAAAAGGAAACTGTCCTGTTTGCAAAATGGAATTAATTGAAGCCAAAGCTGATAGTCACGAAGGTCACGACCATTCAAAAGAAAATCACGAAGGACACGACCATTCAAAAGAGAACCATGACGGACATAATCATTAATCTAATAAATAAAACATGAAGAATTCAATTTTAAAATCATTAGTCTTAGCTGTATCATTATTTTTCTTTTCAAATTTTGTTTCAGCACAGAAAACAACTCAAAAAGTAGTAATAAAAACATTTTTACATTGCGACCATTGTAAAGAATGTGAAACTTGTGGACAAAAATTCAAAACTGAAATGCTTAAAATTAAAGGGGTTAAAATGTATGAGTTAGACGATAAAGCAATGACTTTTACTATTTATTACAATTCAAAGAAAACTACTTTGCAAGCCATTAAAGAAGGTATTTCTAAGTTAGGTTATGATGCAGATGATGTAAAAGCTGACCCAGAAGCTTATGAAAGTTTAGACGGTTGTTGTAAAGCATAGTAATGGAATTCAATATTAAAATGCCAAATAAACTAATTCCTTTTTATCAAAAAGAGTTAGAAGCATTTAAGGATAATTTAGAAAAAGATAATTTGCAGAATGCTTGGTATCATTTAGAACGAGCGCATATTATTGCACAAAAATTTCCGTGTGAACACACATTTGTACATTGGAAAATGTTACAATTTGGCATTAAGATAAAAAGTTCAAAAGAAATTATTGGTCAAATACCACGATTATTGGTAGGAGGTGTAAAATCATTTGTTGGTCAAATTCCAGTAGGTAATACAGGTGGTGCAAATGTGCCACCTTTAAAGGTGATTGAAATACCCGAAGATATTAAAGAAATATTAAATTCTAATTCATAACAATTACATTATGGAACATCAGCACATTTATGACAAAAATGGAAAACAAATTTGTTGCTCGTTTGAAGAAAAAATAAATCAAAGTACGGAACATCATTCCGATGATGACGGACACAACCACGACCATTCAAGAGAGGAGAAATCAACCTTTCTAATGTTTTTACCAGCAATAATAAGTTTCGTTTTATTAATGGTTGCTATTGGTTTTGACAACTATTTTACACAATCTTGGTTTACTGGTTGGGTACGTATAGTTTGGTATATTGTAGCTTATATTCCTGTTGGAATTCCAGTAGTTAAAGAAGCGTTTGAAAGCATTCGAAAAGGTGATGTATTTTCAGAATTTCTATTAATGTCAATTGCAACAATAGGAGCATTTGCAATAGCTGAATTTCCTGAAGGTGTAGCTGTAATGTTATTTTATGCTATTGGAGAAATATTTCAAACATTGGCAGTTCAAAGAGCAAAAGCAAACATCAAAACATTACTCGACCAAAGACCAGACGAAGTTACTATTTTAGAAAATAATGTGGCTAAAACAATCAAAGCATCAAAGGCAAAAATTGGAGATATTATTCAACTCAAAGCAGGTGAAAAATTAGGTTTAGATGGCGAATTACTTTCAGATACAGCTTCATTTAATACAGCAGCACTTACAGGCGAAAGTAAACCAGATACGAAAGCAAAAGGCGAAACTGTTTTAGCAGGAATGATAAACCTTAATTCTGTTTGTCAAGTTAAAGTTACAACCGCTTATACCGATAGTAAACTGTCAAAAATACTCGAAATGGTGCAAGATGCTACAGCTAAAAAAGCACCAACAGAATTATTTATTAGAAAATTCGCAAAAATATATACACCAATTGTAGTTGCTTTGGCAATTGCAATATGTGTTTTACCAATGTTTTTTGTAGAAAATTATCAGTTTAATGATTGGTTATATCGTGCGTTAATTTTCTTGGTTATTTCTTGCCCTTGTGCATTAGTAATTAGTATTCCGTTAGGTTATTTCGGCGGAATTGGAGCAGCTTCTAAAAACGGAATTCTGTTTAAAGGAAGTAATTTTCTCGATGTAATGGCTTCTATTCAAAATGTGGTAATGGACAAAACTGGTACAATGACCGAAGGAGTTTTTAAAGTTCAAGAAGTCGTTTTTAATTCCGATTTTAATAAAGATGAAATACTGCAAATGGTTAATGCTTTAGAAAGTCAAAGTACACATCCAGTGGCAACTGCCATTCATCAATTTGTTGGAAATATTGATAGTACAATTCAGCTTAAAGATGTAGAAGAAATTTCAGGACACGGTTTAAAAGCAAACATAAACGGAAAAGAATTATTAGTGGGTAATTTTAAATTAATGGATAAATTTTCTATTACTTATGATATTGACCCTTCAAGTATAGTTTATACCTTAATTGCGGTTGCATATGATAAAAAATTTGTTGGTTATTTAACTATTGCAGACAGCATCAAAGAAGATGCACAAATCTCCATTGACAAACTAAAAGCCTTAGGTATAAAAACCACAATGCTAAGTGGTGATAAAAATACAGTAGTACAATTTGTAGCTCAAAAACTCGGAATTACAAACGCTTTCGGAGATTTGCTTCCCGAAGATAAAGTAAACAAAGTCAAAGAAATCATTGCTAAAAATGAAACGGTAGCATTTGTTGGTGATGGTGTAAACGATGCGCCAGTAGTTGCTTTAAGTAACGTAGGTATTGCAATGGGTGGTTTAGGAAGCGATGCTACAATAGAAACTGCCGATGTCGTTATTCAAGACGATAAACCAAGTAAAATCCCAATTGCTATAAATATTGGCAAACAAACCAAGAAAATAGTCTGGCAAAATATTATTTTAGCATTTAGTGTTAAAGCAATAGTTTTAATTCTTGGAGCAGGTGGTTTAGCTACAATGTGGGAAGCTGTTTTTGCAGATGTTGGTGTAGCGTTATTAGCTATCTTAAATGCGGTAAGAGTACAGAGAATGAAATTTTAACATCATTTTATTATTAAATAATAAGTTTTTATTAACTTTGCTGTATTATCATTTTTCAAATGAAAAAATACCACATCATATTAGTAGTTCTTTTAAGCATATTCTTTATGCCTGATACTGCTATGGCTTGTGGTAGTGATAATTTGAAACACACTTGTAAAAAAGAGGTTTCATCTACAGAGACAGAGAAAAAGTGTTGTTGTGGTAACGACAGTTCTAAAAGCAAGGAAGATAAAGGATGTAAAGGTGATTGTGGTCATTCAAAATGTGGTTGTTCTTCAACTTGTTCTTCTTCTTCAGTAAGTTTTTTACCAGAAATTATTTTTAAAATTAACTTTATTCGTTATTCTTCAATAGAGAAAGTTAAATTTTCATACACAACTCCATCAATTTCAGATGGTTTTCATTCAATTTGGCTAATACCTAAAATAAGCTAAATTCATTTTTTGACAGCCATTATTGTGTCAAATCCTTAGCTATAAGCTATAATTTTCAAACAGTTTAATGAATAATTTTTGCTTTACAATTATTGTATTGCATTAACTTTTATTTCCAAACTGCTATTTATTCAAATTTATTTTTATCAATCAATCAAAGTGAAATACTTTGATTACTAATACATTATTAAAATGAAAAATTCATTTAAAAATATAATGGTTGCAACTTTCGTATTGCTATCATTTACAATCAATGCACAAATAAAAAATTCAAAAACAGAAACAGTGAAAATCTATGGTAACTGTGGAATGTGCGAAACCAATATTGAAAAAGTAGGAACTATTAAAAAAGTTGCTAAAGTTGACTGGAATCAAGAAACTCAAATGGCAACTCTAACTTATGATACAACTAAAACTAATCAGGACGAAATACTAAAGAGAATTGCATTAGCTGGTTATGATAGTGATAAGTTTCTTGCGCCTGATGATGTTTATAATAATCTTCACGGATGTTGTCAGTATGACAGAGTAGCAAAAGTTCCTGTTAAAGAAGAAACTAAAACTGATGTAACTACTGAAAATCATAATAATCACGGTAACCATACAAAAACACCAAAAACAGAAGTTCAAGAAGTAAACCAACTTAAAGCTGTTTTTGATAATTATTTTGTTGTAAAAGATGCTATGATTTCTTCAGATGGTAATGCTACTTCAATTGCTTCAAAGGAGCTATTTACAGCAATCAGCAATGTTATAATGGAAAAATTAGAAATGGATGTACACGTTGTTTGGATGAAAGTTTTAAATCAAATTAAAGAAGATTCTGAACACATTGCAGATACAAAAGACATTAAGCATCAACGTGAACATTTTACAACATTATCAAAAGATATTTATGCATTGTTAAAAGTTGCAAAATATGATGTACCAGTTTACTTTCAATTCTGTCCAATGTATAATGATGGTAAAGGTGCAAATTGGTTAAGTAAAGAAAATACAATAAAAAATCCTTACTATGGTTCAATGATGTTAAGTTGTGGAAAAACAGTTGAAACTATTAAATAATCTAAAATGAGAAGAATAGTTTTTGCGTTTTTTTTAATTGCTAATATGGCTACTGCACAAATTAATGTTGGCGATTCAATACCGTCAATTACATTGAAAAGCAGTAGTAATAAAGATATAAATATTACATCTTTTAAAGGAAAACATATACTTATTGATTTTTGGGCATCTTGGTGTGCACCATGCCGTTTGGGTAATAAAAAATTAGTCAAGTTATATAATGAAGTGAGTTCAGATAAAATTGAAATTATAGGAATTTCAATTGATACAGATGTAAATAAATGGCTTAAAGCTGTTGAAAAAGATAAAATTAAATTTACTCAATTGATAGATTCCAAAGGTTTTGATGCTGAAACAGCTGTACAATTTGGTGTTGATGAATTGCCTTCAAAATACTTGTTTAATCAAGAAGGTATTCTAATTGCAAAAAATCCAACAGAAGAGGAAATAATAAAATTAATAGAAAAGTAAAATGAAAAAAATAAATAAAGTTTATATAATGGTTGCATCAATGATTTTGATGTTTTCGATAAAAAGTAACGCACAAATTGTAAAAGCTGAAATTAGAGCAACTGGTTTAACATGTTCAATGTGTTCAAATGCGATTAACAAACAACTAAAAGCATTACCTGAAGTAACAAATGTTGAAACAGATTTAAATACAAATACATTCACTGTAACACTTAAAGAAGGAAATGAATTAAGTCCAAAAACATTTAAAGAAAAAGTAGAAAAAGCAGGTTTTTTCATTGGCTCATTAATAATAACTGCAAAATCTGAAACTATTAGTAAAAGTCCTTACATTTTAGTTAATGAGAAAAAAAATAACGCTACGGAAGTTCAATTTCAGATAGTTGACAAAGGGTATGTTACAGAAAAAGAGTTTAAAAAATTATCTAAATCATATAAAGGTATTGCAACTTATGTTGCAAATAGCGAAGATGATTTTCATATTAAAATTTTAAACTAATGAGAAAAGTTTTTTTGTTTTTCATTGCGATATATTGCCAAAATATTTATAGTCAAGAATTATTTGTAATTACCGACCCTGCAAGCAATGTTCCCGCAAATTCACTTGGAGTTAATGTAATGCAGTCACTTTTTAAAGAGGAAATGAAATCAGGTTATAATTATCATTTTATGCCCGAAGTATCATATGGATTAAATAAAAATATAATGTTTCGTGCTTCTGCTTTTGTGAGTAATAGAAATAGCCAATTAGTTACTGAAGGTGGTAGTTTTTATACGAAATATCGTTTTTATTCTACAGATGATTTAAATAGTCATTTCCGATTAGCAGCTTATGGTAGATATAGTTTCAATAATGCCGACATTCATCAAGAACAGATTGAAATTTTAGGACACAATTCAGGTTTTGAAACAGGATTAATAGCTACAAAATTGATTAAAAAAGTTGCAATAAGTTCTTCAATAAGTTTTGAGAAAGCTTTAGATAACAAACCAAGTTATCCATTTCCGGATAATATTGGTGATAATGCAACTAATTATACACTTTCTTTTGGTAAATTGATGTACCCAAAAAAGTACACCAATTATAAGCAAACAAATATTAATTTAATGGTTGAATTTGTTGGACAAACTATTAATGAAAATGGTAAATCATATTTGGATGTAATGCCAGCAGTACAATTCATTTTTAATAGTCAAGCACGTTTGGATTTTGCATACCGTCAAGAGTTAGTAAGTTCTATGATTCGTTCTGCTCCAAATGGCTTTTATTTCAACCTATACTATACTTTTTTCGACTTAAAGAGTAAAAAATAATTTAAAAATATACATATGAAAACACTTTTTTTAACTGCTATTTTAGCAATCACTTTAGTTTCTTGCAATCATAAAACTAAAGAAACGGAAAACAAAACTTCTTTAAATTCAAATGAGATATTTGCTTGTTCAATACACCCAGAAGTCACTGGGAAAAAAGGAGAAGATTGTTCAAAATGTGGAATGGAATTAACTGAACCTGTTGCTCAATCTGAGAACCACAATGACGGAACTCATGTTGATAAGGATAGTACAAAATTACCAAGCAATGAAACTAAAAAAAATGTTGTTGAAACAAAAACAGTTACAACTACGTTTTCAATAAGCGAAATAGTTACAAACTATTTGAAAATTAAAAATTCATTGACGAAGGATGATTCTAATGGTGCCGCAAATGCAGGAAAAATTTTATTCAAAACTTTAAATACAACTGGCACTAATGATTTAACATCAAATCAAAAAAAGGACTATTTAAAAATTGTTACTGAAGCCAAACAAAATACAGAACATATAAAAAACAATACTGGCAAAATTGAACATCAAAGAGAACGTTTTGCTATGCTTAGTAAAAATATGAATGATTTGATTAAAATGTTTGGAGCTAAGCAAAAATTATATCAAGATTATTGTCCAATGTATAATGACGGTAAAGGCGGTATTTGGATTAGTGAAATAAAAGAAATAAGAAATCCATATTATGGTTCTGAAATGTTAAATTGTGGTACAATTAAAGCAACCTATTAATTAATGAAGCTTTATGTAAAAAATATGGTTTGTGACCGATGTAGGTGGGTAGTTAAAACTGAAATTGAAAAGTTAGGTTTTAATGCTAATGTAATTGATTTAGGAGAAGTTGAACTTGAAGCCAACATTGATGCAAAGCAGAAAAATCAAATTAAAATAGCTTTAGAAAATTTTGGTTTTGAATTGATTGATGATAAAAAAAGTAAAATAATTGAAAAAATTAAAACTTTAATTATTGATTTGGTACATCAGAAAAACAATGAACTCTCAACTAATCTTTCGGAATATCTATCAAATCAGTTATCACAAGATTATTCTTCACTTAGTAATTTGTTTTCAGAAGTGGAAGATGTTACTATTGAAAAATACTTTATTAGTCAAAAAATTGAAAAAGTAAAAGAGTTATTGGTCTATGATGAATTAACATTAAGCGAAATTGCTTTTCAACTTAATTATAGCAGTGTGGCATATTTGAGTAATCAGTTTAAAAAAACAACTGGTTTTTCGCCATCACATTACAAACAACTAAAAGACAAAAAGAGAAAACAAATAGAAGATTTATAAATATTACAATTCTTACCCAAAATTTCACAACATTGATGAACTCGTAATTTCAGAACTTTGTATTATAATTTTTAACAATTAAAATTCAAGATTATGACACACCAATATCAAATAACAGGAATGACTTGTAGTAGTTGCGAAGCTAAAGTAAAATCAGCTTTGCTTACAATTGAAAATGTAACAAGTGTTGAAGTTTCAAAAGATACTAATTCAGCAACAATTACAATGGATAAGCATATTGTATTATCAGATTTTCAAAAAGCATTAGACAATAAATGTCAAATTTCTGCTGTAAATCATAGTGAAATTGAAGAACAGGCTAAATCGTGGTTAGAAATCTATAAACCAATTTTATTGATTTTTTTCTACATTAGTTTGATAACAATTCTAATACAACAAAAAAATGTAGACTTCAATTTAAGGGAAGCAATGCAACATTTTATGGCAGGTTTCTTTTTAGTGTTTTCTTTTTTCAAATTGCTTAATTTAAAAGGGTTTGCAGAGAGTTATGTCATGTACGATGTAGTAGCAAGGAAAATTCCAATTTGGGCATACATTTATGCTTTTACAGAGTTAATACTCGGTTTAGCTTTTCTTACTGGTTTTAATCCCTTGATAACAAATAGCGGTACATTTTTAGTAATGAGCGTTAGTATAATTGGAGTATTACAATCTGTACTAAATAAAAAGAAAATTCAATGCGCATGTTTAGGAGTAATATTCAATTTACCAATGAGTACCGTAACAATCATTGAAAATGCTTTAATGATTATAATGAGCGGATTAATGATAATCCACCTAATTTAAAAATGAAACTATTAAAATGGATATACAAAACATTCTTTCAAAAAAACTGTTGCAAATAGTAGTATTACTTTTGACTACTCAAGCTTTGTTTTCTCAAAATATTGTACGATATGATTTATACGTGCGTGATACAATTGTAAATTATTCTGGAAAAGAAAAAAGAGCTATTGCAGTTAATGGTCAAATTCCTATGCCAACACTTACATTTACTGAAGGTGATATTGCCGAAATTTATGTACATAACGAATTGAAAGAAGAAACTTCTTTGCATTGGCACGGACTATTTTTACCTAATAAAGAAGATGGTGTACCTAATTTAACACAAATGCCAATCAAACCTGGTACTACTCATAAATACACTTTTCCAATCATACAAAATGGAACGCATTGGTATCACAGTCATTCAGGCTTACAGGAGCAAATCGGAATGTATGGAATGTTTATTATGAACAAAAAGCAAAATGATAAAACATTCCGAAAAGGAATAGATGATTTACCTACTGTTCCAATAATTTTAAGCGAATGGACTGATTTAAAGCCCGAAAATGTTCATAGAATGTTGCATAATGCTACCGATTGGTTTGCTATTAAAAAAGGAACAACACAAAGCTATACGGAAGCCATAAAGCAAGGTCATTTCAAAACAAAGGTTGCAAATGAATGGAAACGTATGAATGCTATGGATGTAAGTGATGTATATTATGAAAAGTTTCTTATAAATGGTAAAAATGAAAGTCAATTATCGCAATTCAAAGGTGGTGATAAAGTTAGACTTCGTATTGCTAATGGTGGTGCATCATCTTATTTTTGGTTAACCTATGCAGGCGGTAAAATTACTGTAGTTGCCAGTGATGGAAACGATGTTGCACCAGTTGAAGTTGATAGATTGTTAATTGCGGTATCTGAAACTTATGATATTATATTTACAATTCCAGCAGATAATACTTCCTATGAGTTTTTAGCTACCCCTGAAGATAGAACAAAATCGGCATCATTATATTTAGGAAATGGTATCAAACAATTGATTTCTCCTTTACCTAAATTGAAATATTTTGAAGGTATGAAAATGATGAACGGTATGATGAAAATGAATGGAGATTTGGACGATATGGGAATGCAAATGTCATTGAACCAAATGGATATGAATGTAGTGATGTATCCAGAAATAACTGGTGTTTCAAAAACAGAAAACAAGCATACTATGAAAATGGAAGATAATAATTCCAATCAAAATCAATACAATGCAAATGCGTTATCTAATATCACAACGCTTAATTATGCAATGTTAAAAGCCACAGATAAAACAACTTTACCAAAAAATGCACCAGTTAAAGAATTACGTTTTGAATTAACTGGAAATATGAACCGTTATGTTTGGAGTTTAGATAATAAGGTTGTTTCTGAAATTGATAAAATACTGATAAAGAAAGGCGAAAATGTAAGAATTACACTTTATAATGGTTCAATGATGCGTCACCCAATGCACTTGCACGGTCACGATTTCAGAATTATTAATGGTCAGGGAGATTATGCACCTTTAAAAAACATAATGGATTTAATGCCAATGGAAACCAATGTAATTGAGTTCAATGCGAATGTAGAAGGCGATTGGTTTTTTCATTGTCACATTCTTTATCATATGATGGCAGGAATGGGAAGGATTTTTACTTATGAAAACCAAGCTCCAAATCCTCTAATTCCTAATCATAAGTTAGCGCAAAGAAAACTATTTGCCGATGATAGAAAATTTCATTTTATGGCAGAAAATGATTTTGCTACAAATGGAAATGATGGTGAAGCAATGTTAGGAAACACACGTTGGAATATTGGAACAGAATGGCGTTTAGGTTACCAAGAGCATCACGGTTATGAAGTTGAAACCCATATTGGAAGATATGTAGGAAAAATGCAATGGATAATGCCATTTATTGGTTTTGATTGGCGTTATAGAAAAATGGGGATAGACGAACACGAAAGAAATCTTTTTGGTCAAGAAGATACAAAAGACAAACGAGGTGTTTTCAGTGCAGGTCTTGAATATACTTTGCCCATGCTTATTAAAGCACAAGCAGAAGTATTTAATGACGGTAATTTCAGATTACAATTTGAGCGAAAAGACATTCCTGTTTCTAAAAGGGTGCGAATGGGTGCTATGTGGAATTCAGACTTTGAATACATGGCTGATGTAAAATACATTTTTACAAGAAATTTTAGTGCCCGTGTACATTATGATAGCGATATGGGAGCTGGTTTAGGATTGAATTTGAATTATTAAGAACTATATATACTTCTAAGTTAACATCTAAACAACCATTGCAATGAAATAAAAAAAAATCAATTGTTGTTTGTATATGTCTTTTCTATAAAATTAAATTTTCATTCATTTGTACCTCATTTGTACCTCAAATCAAAAACGGTCTTTAAAATAAATAGTTTAATATTTCTGTATCGGAAAGTAACATAAAAAAGCCAATTCAAAATAACTTCTAAATTGGCTATACAATTATAAATAACGTTTTAATTAATCCTCGTCCGTTTCTCCGGTCGTATGTTCAACATTAGAACCAACAGTTGCATTCGCTCTAATTTCTGTATGACAAACTTCGCCACCGGTTGTACCAGTTTGTTTTCCAAAAAAAACAGCTACTAAAGCGACAACAAAAGCAAAATAAGATACTAAACTTGATTTAGCATGATTTTTAAAATTTAAATACAAACCAACTAAAGAAATTCCACCCAAAACATATAAGACTAAAGCCAATTTCTCAGCCATCTCTTCATGTTCATGAATAATTTGATCGGTTACAGACGGTAAATTTTCAGCAATTTCTTCGGCGCCTTCGCCAGTAAACATACTCGCAAAGCCAAAAATAGCAGAAATACAAAAAAGTACATACGCTATATTTTTAATAACGTTATTTTTCATTACAATTCCTGTAATTAAAATTCCTAATCCAAAAATGGTTCCAATAATTGGAAAGTGGTTTACCACCATGTGTACATGTGCATCGTTCATTATGTTGTTGTTTTAAATTATTATTATAAAGCTAACTTAAAGTTAATTTATTGTATATTTGACTAAAATTTTAAACCAATGAAAAGCATTTTAAAACATCATTTAGTATACACAAATATAGCGATTTTTTATTTGATTGTAAGCTTTTTAACACGATTAGTTTTACTATTTCATCCTATCACACAAAGTAAATTTTCTATTCTTGAAATTAGTAAAATATTTGGTCTTGGTTTAATTTCCGATTTGTTTATTTTTATAATATTTGGAGCAATTTTATGGCTTTATCTTATATTTTTATCTAATTCTAAATTTAAAAAACCTTACGGATATATTATATTAGGTGTATTTGTATCAATTTTACTTTACATTCTTTCTGGTAAAAGTATTTTAAGCGAATACGGTGGTGTGGTGCCAGAAATAGGAATTGCTTTTGTAAGTTTAAAAACTATATTTTTTGCCGCCTTATTGTTTACTGAAAAATACAGAAAACAAATTCGTTTTGCCTTATTTTCTTTAACCATTTTCTTATTTGTTTTATTAATCATACAAAATGCAGTTAGCGAATTCTTTTTTTGGAATGAATTTGGTGTAAGATATAACTTCATAGCTGTAGATTATTTAGTATATACCAATGCCGTTATTGGAAACATTATGGAATCTTATCCAGTAGTGCCACTTTTTGCATCGGTAGGAATATTAGCGTTTGCAGCTACTTATATAATAATTAAAAAATCAAAATCGTATTTAGAGAATTTACCTAATTTTTCAAATAAACTAAAAATTATTGGAGTACAAATACTATTGCTCGGTAGTGCTTTCCTTATTCTTCCTAGTATTACTTCTCAACAAAATAGCTCGAATGTATTTGCAAATGAACTTCAAAGTAATGGACTTCAAAAATTCTATAAAGCATTTACAAATAGCGAATTAGATTATTTTGAATTTTACGAAACGCTACCAGAAAATGATTTGGCTCAGTTTGACTCAATAATCAATTTGAATTATAAAAATAATACGAATAACATTACTTCTGAAGGAAAGGAAATAAAGAAAAATGTTGTTTTAATTACTGTTGAAAGTTTGAGTGCTGATTTTATGAAACATTACGGCAATACTAATACAATTACGCCTTTCTTAGATCAATTAGCTGAGGAAAGTTTGTTTTTTACGAATTTGTACGCCACTGGAAACAGGACAGTAAGAGGTTTAGAAGCAGTTACACTATGTTTGCCTCCAACACCAGGTGAAAGTGTTGTAAAGCGAATAGATAATAAAAACAAATTTACAACAGCAAGCATTTTTAATTCTAAAGGGTATACTTCAAAATTTTTATATGGCGGCGATGCTTTTTTTGATAATATGCAAGACTTTTTTGGAGGAAACGGATATGATATCGTAGACAAATCCAGCTTAAAACCAAACGAAATTTCGTTTTCAAATATTTGGGGCGTTTGTGATGAAGATATGGCCAAGAAAGCCATTCAAGTTATGAATAATGAAGCTAAAACAGATAAACCCTTCTTTAATCATTGGATGACAGTTAGTAATCACCGACCTTTTACTTATCCAGAAGGAAAAATTAGCATTTCAGGTACTGCAAAATCAAGAGAAGGCGGTGTAATGTATACCGATTATGCTTTGAAACAATTTTTTGAAATGGCAAAAAAACAAACTTGGTTTAAAAACACAGTTTTTGTTATAGTAGCCGATCATTGTGCCTCAAGTTCTGGAAAAACGGAATTGCCAATGGATAAATATAGAATTCCTGCCTTTATTTATGCCCCTGGATTTATTCAACCGCAAAAAGTGGATAAGTTAGTGTCGCAAATTGATGTAATGCCAACCGTTTTAGGTATTTTAAATTTCAACTACACTTCTAAATTTTTTGGACAAAATGTGTTACAAAAAAATTATAAACCAAGAGCATTTATTGCAACTTATCAAGATTTAGGATATATAAAAGATGATGTTTTAACGATAATTTCACCTCAAAAGAAAGTAAAACAATTTGATTTATCTCAACAAAAAAATGAAACATTAGGTACTGCATACAGCATTTTTTACGAAGAAAAACCGAAAACAAAAATAGCTGTGAAATTAAAAAAAGAAACAATCGCAGTCTATCAAACCGCCTCCTTTATTTTAAAAAATAAAAAATATCAGAAATAGAATTACCCAATAACCGACACACCAATTAGTTTTCCTATACCGAAAGTGATTGCTGCAGCTAACAAACCAAATAATACTTGTCTAAATCCCGAATACCAAACGCTTTTGCCTGTAAACAAGGTAATAATAGCACCTATTAAAAATAAGCCAACAGCACTTAAAGCAGTACTAATAACTACCGCTTTCATTCCTCCGTAAAAGAAAAATGGAATAACGGGAATAATCGCACCAATACCAAAAAGAACAAAAGAAGTTATTGCCGCTTCCATGGCAGAACCTTTTAAATCTTCTGCATTTATGCCTAATTCTTCTTTAATTAAAAATTGATGTGCCAACTCTTTATTTGAAATTATATCAGCTGCCATTTGATTGGCTTGATCTTGTGGAATGCCTTTAGACATATAAATTAAAGCTATTTCTTTTCGTTCGCCTTCAGGGTTTGCTTCTAATTCGTCCATTTCTAATTGCATTTGGTTTTCATACAATTCTTGAGAACTTTTAACCGAAATCCATTCGCCTAAAGCCATTGATAATGCGCCTGCTAACAATCCAGCCATTCCTGCAAGTAATACTTCACTTTGTCCGCTAGTAGCACCAGCAATACCCATTACCAAACTAAAATTAGAAACCAAACCGTCATTTCCGCCTAAAACAGCAGCTCTTAAAGCATTTCCTCCCACAGAGCGATGTCTTTTTTCAAAACGTGCTAGATTGGAACCAGACACATTTGTAGTTGTATTTAAAATATTTTTTAATATCGTAACGTGAGCTGTATCAGAAATGGATTGCGCCGAACTGTATTTTTTTCTAGCACCAATAACGGAATTAGATATGCTTTTTTCAGTATCCAATAAAACGCCTAAAACATAATCGTAACCAAAAACTTTTCCTATTTTATGTAATGTTTTGGCTCTAAATGAAGGCAAAGGCAAATCGGTTTCCGTTAAATTGTTTTTCTGAATAAAAGCTACAGCGTGACTGTGCTCAATTTCACTCATTTGTTTAAAAACTTCAGCAACTGCTTCATCTTCTTCGTTCTCTGCAAGTATTTTATACAAATAACTGGCATCAATTTCTGTTTGAATGCTTTTTAAACTAATCATATTGGAAGTTTTAATTATACTAATCCGTTATACTTTCTGGTAAACCATTCGATAGCTAAAGATACAACAATAATAACTAACAACCACAAGGAATCTATTAAAGGAGAATTTTTAATTATAGTTTTTTCTACAGGCAAATAGGTGTCTTTTTGAAGTAATTTCTGAACTAACTTATCTATTTGGTTAGGATATATAATTTCACCATTATTCTGATTGGCTAATTGTTGTAATTTTGACACATCAGGATTGACAAATTGTTTTTCCACATCAAAATCTAAAACTTCAAAAGTTCCGTTATAACTGGCATTACTAGTTGTCTCCTTTACTTGAAACGCATAATTTCCTGGAGTTAAACCATCAAAAATAGCTTGATAACCATTGTTTGCTTTTGAGAAATTGTAGTTTTTTGTTGACTTAGTATTCTTATTCGTTAAAGTGATAGAAAGATTGGCGTTTTCTTCTAATTCATAACTTTTATTAAAATATTGAGCAAAAATTTCAATGGTTTCACCAGAATTATAAAAACTTTCGTGTTCCACTAATAGTGATTTCTTAGCAGAATTAGTAGATAAATACTGAATTATCTTATCAATAAATAGGTCGTATTTTTCGTAAGATTGATTTAAAACAAAACTCTCCATACGCCACTTCCAAGAATTTTCACCTAATAAATAAGCATTTCTACTAGTTCCTTTTTCAGAAAAAGTTAATATAGGATTTCCAACTTCAATACCATTTACTTTTGCTTTCAATAAGGTGTTTACACTTCCTTTTTCACTAATCTTTCCAAAAGGATTTTCTAATGGTGGAAATTGCGAAAACTGAATATCAGTTTGTGCAAAAAGATTAAAATCATACACAAATGAAGCTGTAAAATCTTCTTTTTTATTAGTTAATTTAAACACTAAATCGGATTGCATTTGATTTAATAAAGTATAATCAGTGGCCATTCCGGTTACAATAAACGTGTTTATTTTTAAATTTTTATTTGCTTCAAATACTTTTCTAAATGACGCATTTGGTTGATACAAAATTAAGACATTGAATTTTTTTAAATCACTAATTGAATTCGGCTTAACAATCGTTACCTTACGTTGTGCGTTAGATTCAATGGCGCGTTTTATAGCACCTAAATCTGGATGAGAAACATCTGAAATTATTGCAATTTCTTTTTTCTGATCCAGCACTTCAACGGCAAAGTTTTTAGTATTGTTATAACTATTTTTTTCTTTTACAGATGAAGAAAGTACCGCTTTGTATTTTTGTAGTCCTACCCTATCAGCTTCTAATAAAATTTGCACCGATTGTACTTTATTTTTAGCATCGAAATTTACAGTTTGACTGGTAATTTTCTTACCGTTTTTTTCAATTGAAAAGGCAGCGGAAACCGACTTATTACCATTGTATTGCAAGAATACTTCTACTGGAAATTTATTCTTTAAAAACGAATATTTATTCGCGTTAAGCTGATTAATTTTTAAATCAAAAGTCGTTGTAGTATCACCTAAAACAACTGGGAAAAGGGTTGTAGATTCATGAAAACCATACACATAATCATTTCCAATTGTCTGATTTCCATCTGTTATTAATACCACTGGGTAAAATGCATTTTTATTTAATTGCTTTAAATTTACTGCTACCTCGTGAATGTTTGATTGATTTCCCTTAAAGTCTAGAGGCTTTCCAGCGATAAATGTTTCATCAAAAGTATAGTTTTGAATTTCAAATTTTTCTTTTAATGCCGAATTTGAATTTAGGGTTTCAACTAATTTTAACGCATCAGTCGTAGCTTTTAATTCTGTTATAGAACGTGAATTATCGGCAACAATTGCAAGCGGAATTTTATTGGTTTCTACTATTTTTCTTGAAATTACAGGATTAATTATTAATAAAAGCAATGAAAAAATCGAAATAAAACGCAAAAAAGCCAATAACCAATTTGTCTTATTTTGGTTATCGACTTTAAATAAATACTGATAAAACGCAACAACTCCAGAAATAATAACCGAAAGTAGTATTAAAAGAATGGTGCTAGTTGTCATTTTTTGTGTTTATTGGTATTAGTTTGTTGTTCATTGTTCAGCAAATTTAACTACAAACAATAAACAATAAACTGATTTTATGTTAACATTCCCCCGTCTACATTAATAACTTGTCCTGTTACATAGGCGCTCATATCTGAACTTAAGAACACGCATACATTTGCAACGTCTTCTGGTGTTCCACCACGTTTTAATGGAATAGATTCTCTCCAACCTTTTACTACATCTTCATTAAGTTTAGCTGTCATTTCTGTCTCAATAAAACCTGGAGCAATAGCATTACATCTAATATTTCTTGATCCCAATTCCAATGCGATAGATTTTGTAAAACCAATCATACCTGCTTTAGATGCAGCGTAATTTGCTTGTCCTGCATTTCCTTTCACTCCAACAACAGAACTCATGTTTACGATAGATCCTGCACGATTTTTAAGCATTACTTTTTGTACCGCTTTAGTCATATTAAATACCGATTTTAAATTGATATTCATTACCGCATCAAAATCTTCTTCAGACATACGCATTAATAAATTATCCTTTGTAATACCTGCATTATTAATTAATATATCTATGTTTCCAAAATCAGCCATTACATCATCTACTAATTTTTGTGCTTCGTTAAAATCTGCAGCATTTGATTTATATCCTTTAGATTTTATTCCTAAAGCATTTAATTCGTTTTCTAACGCTAAGGCAGATTCTGCAGATGAACTATATGTAAAGGCAACATTTGCTCCGTTTTGAGCAAACACCTTTGCAATACCACTTCCAATTCCTCTACTAGCACCTGTAATAATAGCTACTTTTCCTTCTAATAATTTCATACAATTCTATTTAAATGATATACTTTCTTATAAAAGTCAAATATAATAATAATTTAAAGTAATAAAAACATCTTTTACATTAAACCTTTTTGTTTAAATTTGGTCTAATACCTATTAACCAAAACAAAAAGCCTATGAAGCCCATCAAAATCTTACCATTTTTAGCAATTGCTTTTTCAGTTATGTCTTGTAATGACAATAACGAAGACAATTACACTGCTATTACTGAAACCTATCCTGCTGTTTTAGCAGAATTTGGTAGTTCAGTAGATTTAAACAATTTAGCCAATTATGCAAATCAAACCGTTCCTGCATACATTACTAAAGACAATAGCGCATTAAACCCTATCTCGAACAAAGGTGCAACTTTAGGAAGAGTTTTGTTTTACGATAAAAAAATGTCGTCAAACAATACTGTTTCTTGTTCAAGTTGCCACAAACAAGCACTAGCTTTTGGAGATGATAACGTAGCAAGTACCGGAGTGAACGGAACTACTGGACGCCATTCCATGCGATTAATCAATACTCGTTTTTCTGTAGAATCTAAATTCTTTTGGGACGAACGTGCCGCATCTTTAGAAGTTCAAACTACAATGCCGATTAAAGACCATGGAGAAATGGGTTACAGTGGCACTAATGGCGATGCGAATTTTAATGCATTAATTACAAAATTAAGTGCCATTAATTATTATAAAGAGTTATTTAAATTTGTATATGGCACTGAAGAAATTACAGAAACTAAAATTCAATTTGCTTTAGCACAATTTATTAGAAGTATTCAATCATTCGATTCAAAATACGATGTTGGACGTGCAGGCGCACCAAATGACGGAGCACCTTTTGCAAACTTTACCGCACAAGAAAATCAAGGTAAAAACTTATTTTTAACACCTCCAACATTTAATGCTTCAGGTGTCAGAACTGCTGGCGGTTTAGGATGTGCAGGTTGCCATGCTGCGCCAGAATTTGACATTGATCCTAACACAAGAAACAATGGAATAATTGGAAGTATTAATAACACCGGAATTGATATTACCAATACTAGAGCGCCTTCTTTAAGAGATTTAGTAAAAGTAGATGGCACTACAAACGGACAAATGATGCATACTGGAGTAATCACTTCACTTCAACAAGCCATTGGTCATTATGGTACGATAAATATTGCGCCAGGAAATACTAATTTAGATCCAAGATTAAGACCTAATGGTTTTGGACAACAATTAAATTTAACTAACACTGAAGTTAATGCGGTTGTTGCTTTTTTAAGAACCTTGTCTGGTACAGATGTGTATACCAATACCAAATGGTCTAACCCATTTAATTAAAACAAAAATCCCGCTCTAAAATATTCAGAGCGGGATTTTTTTTATCATTTTTTTTTTAGAATGCTACATTCCATTTAGGAAGTGTACCGTTGTCTTTTAGAAAACTTTGCAAAACAGTAGCTTCAACAAATGTTGGAATGCTTTTTGTTTTTCCTGTAAAAGTTTCATACCAAACTACTTCTAAAGCTGTAATTTCTTCTTTTTTCATTTGTGCTGGCCAAGAATATTTTCTACCCGTTTTAGCAAATTGATGTCCATTTACAATTTTATCATACAAACCGCCACTTTTTACTTTTAACGTACCATCATTCTGAACGGTACCTGTTGAACCTACCATAATTAATTGTTTTTCTTCGTTACTGGCATCAAATACCAAGAAAACACCACTTGCGCCATCTGGAGCGTTACAAACCTCTTCTAAGTTTACATCGGTTGTAAATAAAAAACTATTTGTTGATTTGTATTTTTTTAATTCTTTTTCCATTTTAATTTTATTTGCCACTCAGTCGAATTACTAAGTGAACTTGATTAGTATAAGTAATAAAAGCTCCATAAAAGGAGCTTTTATTATTATGTATTTTATATACAGGAAATTATCCCATAATTTCTTTTACTTTTTTTCCAATTTCTGCTGGAGAATCTACTACGTGGATACCACATTCTCTCATAATGCGTTTTTTAGCTTCTGCCGTATCATCTGCTCCACCTACAATTGCACCTGCGTGACCCATTGTTCTTCCTTTTGGTGCGGTTTCACCAGCGATAAAACCTACAACTGGTTTACGATTACCATCCGCTTTTACCCATTTAGCAGCATCAGCTTCTAATTGACCACCGATTTCACCAATCATAATGATACATTCCGTTTCAGGGTCGTTCATTAATAATTCAACAGCTTGTTTTGTTGTAGTTCCAATAATTGGATCTCCACCAATACCAATTGCAGTTGTTATTCCTAAACCTTGTTTTACAACTTGGTCAGCTGCTTCGTAAGTTAATGTTCCTGATTTAGAAACAATACCCACTGTTCCTTTTTTGAATACGAAACCTGGCATAATACCAACTTTAGCTTCACCTGGAGTAATTACACCTGGACAGTTAGGACCTACTAAACGACAGTCTTTACCTTGTATAAAATCATATGCTTTAATCATATCTGCAACTGGAATTCCTTCCGTGATACAAATAATTACTTTAATTCCTGCATCAGCAGCTTCCATAATCGCATCTGCAGCAAAAGCAGGCGGTACAAAAATGATTGAAGTATCTGCTCCAGCTGTTTTAACAGCGTCTTTAACCGTATTAAAAACAGGTCTATCTAAATGTAACGTACCACCTTTACCTGGCGTTACACCACCTACTACATTTGTACCATATTCAATCATTTGAGAAGCGTGAAACGTTCCTTCGCTTCCTGTAAATCCTTGAACTATAATTTTTGAATTTTTATTTACTAAAACACTCATGAGGTTATTTGTTTTTTAAAAGTTGAGCAAAAATAAGTTTTTTGCCAGTAATAAATTAATTTTTTTATACTTTTTTTTCTACTATTTTGCTAATTTGGTATCCATTTGGTTTTTTAAACAATGAGATAGAAAGCACTATATTTATTTAGAAGAATTTTTCATTGTTTCTAGAATCTCAGGGATACGTTTAATATTAGCCAATTGTTTTAATTTTTCGCGAGATTCCTCAATTGGTGTTCCAAAATACGATTTTCCACCTTCAACAGACTTTGTAACTCCGGTTTGTCCCATAATTACAGCTTTCGCACCAATAGTTATACCACTGGTGGTACCTACTTGACCCCAAAGCGTCACCTCATCTTCAATAATCACACAACCTGCAATTCCGGTTTGGGAAGCAATTAAACATTTTTTTCCAATAACGGTGTCATGTCCTACATGAACCTGATTGTCAATTTTTGTACCTTCTCCAATAGTAGTGTCGCCTGTAACGCCTTTATCAATGGTACAAAGTGCACCAATTCCTACATTATTTTCTATAACAACTCGTCCACCAGAAAGCAATTGATCAAAACCTTCAGTACGTTTTTTATAATAAAAAGCATCCGCCCCTAAAATAGTACCTGCATGAATAATTACGTTATCACCAATTACAGTATTATCGTAAATGGAAACATTGGAATGAATCAAACAATTTTTACCAATTTGTACGTGATGTCCTATAAAACAATTGGGTTGTATTATCGTGCCTTCTCCAATCGTAGCTGTTTCTGAAATTGAAACGTTTGAAAACTGAAAAGGTCGAAAATAGTTGGTTAATATATTAAAATCTCTGAACGGATCATCCGAAATTAACAATGCTTTACCTTCTGGACATGGTACTTCTTTGTTAATTAGTACAATTGTAGCCGCTGACTGCAACGCTTTGTCGTAATATTTTGGATGGTCTACAAAAACAATATCTCCAGGTGTTACCACATGAATTTCATTCATACCATAAACTGGAAAATCATCAGATCCAACATAATTAGACTTGATGATTTCAGCAATTTGTTTTAATGTATAGGTTTTGTTGAATTTCATTTTATAAAATAAAAATAGTCAATAAAAAAAGTGAAAAGTTTATACTTCACACTTTTCACATATTACTATGTTAAACTCTTTCCATGTATTTACCAGATGCGGTATCAATTTTAATTTTATCACCCTCATTAATAAATAAAGGGACATTAATGCTAGCACCCGTTTCTACTGTTGCTGGTTTGGTTGCATTTGTAGCTGTATTTCCTTTTAAACCTGGTTCAGTATAAGTTACTTCTAAAATTACAGAAGCTGCCATATCTACAGAAAGAGGCAAATCAGTTTCTGTATTGATTTGAATCATTACATTTTCACCTTCTTTTAATAAATCTGGTGCATCTAAAATATTTCTATTTAAAGTAATTTGTTCAAAAGATTCGATATTCATAAAGTGAAAGTCATTTCCTTCTGGATACAAAAACTGATACGTTTGTGTTTCTACACGCACTACATCTATTTTATGACCTGCAGAAAACGTATTGTCTAAAACTTTTCCGTTAGTTAACGATTTTAATTTTGTTCTCACAAAAGCAGGACCTTTACCTGGTTTTACGTGTAAGAATTCGATGATTTTATAAATATCATGGTTAAATTTAATACATAAACCATTTCTAATATCTGATGTACTTGCCATTTTGTTTATTTTTATATTATGTTTTTATTTTATCTATTTAAACGCTACCTGTATAGCCTTTCATGATACCACGAGATGAATTTCTAATGAAATCTAAAATTTCATCTCTTTCAGGAGTCGCTTCCATTTCGGCTTCAATAATACTCATTGCTTGAGACGTATTGTAATTTTTCTGATATAAAATTCGGTATATATCTTGAATTTCTCTAATTTTTTCTGTGGTAAAACCTCTTCTTCTTAATCCTACAGAATTAATTCCTACATATGATAAAGGTTCTTTTGCTGCTTTTGAAAAAGGTGGCACATCTTTTCTTACCAAACTTCCACCAGAAACCATCGCGTGATCTCCTATTGAGATAAATTGATGTACTGCAGCTAAACCACCAATTACAGCATATTTACCAACTGTAACATGCCCAGCTAATGCCACACCGTTAACAATAATAGCGTTATCACCTATCATACAATCGTGCGCAATGTGAGCCGTTGCCATAATTAAACAATTATTACCAATTACTGTTTTTCCGGCTGCAACGGTACCTCTGTTAATGGTTACACATTCTCTAATTGTAGTGTTATCACCTATTATTGCTAAAGAATCTTCTCCACCAAACTTTAAATCTTGTGGTACGGCAGAAATAACCGATCCTGGAAAAATATTACAATTTTTACCAATTCTTGCGCCTTCCATAATGGTTACGTTAGAGCCTATCCAAGTTCCTTCACCTATTTCTACATTATTATGAATGGTAGTAAACGGATCGATAACTACATTTCTTGCAATTTTTGCTCCTGGATGAACGTATGCTAAAGGTTGATTCATATATTTTTATTTAATATCCTATTGTTTAAAAGTATTTGCAATACAACTAAACAAAGAATTCTTTATTTAATCGTTTTTTACTTTTACTATTTGTGCCATTAATTCGGCTTCCGAAACCAATTTACCGTTGGCATACGCATACGCTTGCATGTGGCAAATTCCTCTTCTAATTGGTGTAATTAATTCGCATTTAAAAACAATAGTATCACCTGGTAACACTTTTTGTTTGAATTTTACATTATCTATTTTCATAAAGAAGGTAAGATAATTTTCTGGATCTGGCACCGTACTTAAAATTAAAATACCGCCCGTTTGTGCCATAGCTTCTACTTGCAATACACCCGGCATCACTGGCGCGCCTGGAAAATGTCCAATAAAGAAAGGTTCATTCATCGTGACGTTTTTCAAGCCCACTACATGCGTTTCAGATAATTCTAAAATTTTATCTACTAATAAGAACGGAGGTCTGTGAGGTAGTAAATCCATAATTCCATGGATATCTAATACCGGATCCTTATGTAAATCGTAAACTGGAATTTGGTTTTTCTCTTCCAATTTAATAATTTTTGAAACTTTTTTAGCAAATTGAGTGTTTACAAAATGCCCTGGTTTATTAGCAATTACTTTTCCTTGAATTCTTCTTCCAATTAATGACAAGTCACCCACTATATCTAATAATTTATGACGTGCTGCTTCGTTTGGATGATGCAACGTTAAATTATCTAAAATTCCGTTTTCTTTTACAGAAATATGATCTTTATTGAAAGCCTTCTTTAAATTACCCATAGTTTCGTCAGAAATTTCTTTATCTACGTAAACTATAGCATTATTTAAATCGCCACCTTTAATTAATCCGTTATTTAATAAGGCTTCTAATTCATGTAAGAAGCTAAATGTTCTACATTCTGCTATTTCCGATTTAAAATCGGAAATGTTTTTCATGTTTGCATTTTGTGTTCCTAATACTTTTGTACCAAAATCAACCATTGCTGTTACACAATAACTATCGCTTGGAATTATAGTAATTTCGCTGCCTGTAGCTTCATCTAAATATGAAATTACATCTTTTACAACATATACTTTTCTTTCGGCTTCTTGCTCAACACTACCTACTTTTTCTAATGCTTCTACAAAATATTTTGAAGAACCATCCATAATAGGCAATTCAGAAGAATTTAATTCAATTATCACATTATCTAAATCACAACCTACTAAAGCTGCCAAAACATGCTCAGGAGTTTGAATCATGACTCCTAATTTCTCTAAATTAGTACCACGTTGTGTGTTTACCACATAATTGGCATCTGCTTCAATTATTGGGCTTCCTTCTAAATCGACACGTACAAATGTAAAACCATTATTAATTGGTGCAGGTTTGAAAGTAATCGTCACTTCCTGACCAGTATGAAGTCCGACACCTTTTAAAGAAATTTCGCTTTTTAGAGTTGTTTGTTTTAACATGATTTTATATATTATTCTTTTTTAATTCTTCTATTTCATTAACGATTTTTGGTAAATTTCTAAAGTGTACGAATGACTTCGCAAAATCGCCATAATTAAATGCTGGGCTACCTTGCACAACTTCTCCGTCTTTTAAACTTTTTCCGATACCTGATTGGGCTTGAATTTTTACCCTATCGCCTATTGTAATATGTCCTGCAATTCCTACTTGTCCGCCAATCATACAGTTCTTACCAATTTTTGTAGAACCTGCAATGCCAGTTTGAGCTGCAATTACGGTATTTTCACCAATTTCTACATTATGTGCCACTTGTATTTGGTTGTCTAACTTCGCACCTTTTCGAATATATGTAGTTCCAAGTGTTGCTCTATCTACTGTAGAACACGACCCAATTTCTACGTGGTCTTCGATAACAACATTTCCAATTTGTGGAATTTTAGAATACGAACCGTCTTCTTGTGGAGCAAAACCAAAACCATCAGAACCGATAATGGATCCGGAATGAATGGTTACGTGATTGCCTATTTCGGTTTCAGAATATACCCTCACTCCTGCAAAAAACACACAATTATCGCCAATAGTTACGTTATCGCCAATAAAACTATTTGGATATATTTTTACATTATTTCCAATTCGTACGTTTTTACCAATGTAACAAAAACTACCTAAATATAATTCGTCACCATAGGTTACGCCTTCTGAAATAACAGAAGGTTGCTCGATACCCGATTTCATTAGTTTAATTTGATTGTAATATTCTAATAATTTTGAAAAAGAGCTGTACGCATCATCAACTTTAATTAATGTGGCTTTTACTTCATTTTCAAGTTCATACGATTTATTTACAATAACTATAGTGGCGTTTGTAGTGTATAAATAATTGGAATACTTCGTATTAGCTAAAAAAGTTAGTGAACCTTCTGTTCCTTCCTCTATTTTAGCTAATTTATATACTTCAGCATCTGGATTTCCAAAAACGACTCCATCCAATATGCCTGCTATTTGTCCTGCTGTAAATTTCATTTTGTATGCTTTAGTGCCTATCTATAATTTAAGACAAACACGTCATTATTTATGTGATTACTTTGTGTAAAATTAATTTTACTCATTTCGTCTGTGCAAAAATATAAAAATTAACCTTAATCTCCCGCTTTCGGATAACAAATAAAATATTTGACGATGGTTTTAGACAATGCTTTTAAATGCATTTGATCTGAAGCCTCTACCACATTTTCAATTGTTTTATCCTTTTTTAATATCCTAATTGGCTCCGAAGATTTGCTATAGGCTTCATTTTTTATTTTCCCTTTGAACACAAAATAGTCCACATCTTTATCGGAAAGATTATATAGTTTTATATACTTTTCTTTTAACTCTAATAATTTGATTTTGTTTACTTTATCTTCTGTTAATTCAATCTTTAATAGATTTCTATTTATCACCATTTTACTTAAAGAACTCAGCACAAAATCGTCGTGAAATTGCCATTGTTTAATCGCACCTAACACATCGTAATCATCTAAATTAGAAAACGTATCTAAGATGGTTTTATCTATCTGTTGTAATTCAATTTTATGATTTAAAAAGAACAATAAAAACGGACTTCCAAATAACACCTCACCTTTTGATGAAAGCTCTTTTGCACGTTTTAATATCTTAGTTAACGTTAATTCTGCTACTACACTGGTTTTATGCAAGTACGCTTGCCAATACATTAATCGACGCGCCATTAGAAATTTTTCTATAGAATAAATTCCTTTTTCTTCCATTACCAACACGTCGTCTTGTACGTTTAGCATTTGAATTAATCGTTCGCTATTTACGTTTCCTTCATTCACACCTGTATAAAAACTATCGCGTTTAAGGTAATCCATACGATCCATATCTAACTGACTAGAAATCAATTGCAACATAAATTTTCTATGGTATTCGCCTTTAAAAACCTGAATAGCTAACGCTAATTTACCATCAAATTCAGTATTAAGTTGCTCCATAAATAACAACGACAACTCTTCGTGATGTACTTCTTCCAATACGCTATTCTCTAAGGCGTGACTAAAAGGTCCGTGTCCTATATCGTGTAATAAAATCGCTACGTATAATGCATTTTCTTCTTCATCGGAAATGGCTACACCTTTAAATTTCAGTGTCTGAACCGCTTTTTGCATAATATGCATACATCCTAAAGCGTGATGAAAACGGGTATGATGTGCCCCTGGATAAACCAAATAAGACAAGCCCATTTGAGAAATACGTCGCAAACGCTGAAAATACGGATGCTGAATTAAATCGTAAATTAATGTATTGGGAATGGTAATAAAACCATAAATAGGATCGTTGAGTATTTTTAATTTATTGATTTGGCTCACAGAATATGTTTTTGTGTAACAAATGTAAGAAAAACTTAAAAAATAATTCTTACTTTTTTAGGACTTTGTCATTTTACAAACAAACTTTGTCATCTTACCCACAAACTTTGTCATTTCGACGGATGGAGAAAACTCATAATCTTTGTAAATAATTTTAAACCAAACACGTTGTTATTACCGTACAAAGAGAAATCATACTTTTTAACTTTATGTGATTTCTCCTTAGGTCGAAATGACAATTATTACTTATTGTTTTTTTATCTTCAACAAAACACGGTACTTGGTTAATTTCAAATTTAATAAAAAAAGCGTCAGCAACCTTGTAGAATGATTCCTACAAAACAAAAGCAACAGTACTTTTATTTCTTTTTAACCAGTAGTAAAAATCAACTGCACCTTTTAATAATTTAAAAAGATGTACGACTTTTACTCAAAAGATGTACATCTTTTACTTAAAAGATGTATAACTTTATGTAAAAAGATGTACATCTTTTAGTATATTTGTAAGGTTAAATTACTTTTTTTATCGTTACTAACTTATTTATATGTCCGTACAATTTAAAATGATACCTAAGAAAAACAGTTTGGTATCGCCTCCAGAAACAAAATACTACCCTTGTGCCGTTAGCAAAGGAGAAGTAAATTTAGATGATTTAGCCCGAATCGTGGCGAGCAGAACCACTATGAGTCGACCAGATTGCTTTGGCGTAATTATGGCTTTAAGCGATGTTATTGGCGAATCATTAGCAAATGGGAATATCGTTAGAATTGATAATTTAGGTACCTTTCAATTAAATTTAACTGGCACACCTGCGGATACCGAAGCGGCTTTAGGAAAATCGAATATTAAAGCAGCAAAAATTAATTACAAACCATCAAAAGATTTAAAAACCAGAATGAAAAAAATTACTTATAAACGTATGCGTTAATTCAATGTATTCTTACTCAATCACAATTTGATGTTTTCCTACACTGAATTATTTTCTAATTTCTTAAAATTTTACACAATTTTTAAGAAAATTTACGTTTAACATATAGTAACTTGCACTTTTAAATCAGACATACGATGAACAATATAAAAATACTTTGGGTAGACGACGAAATTGACTTATTGAAGCCACATATCTTATTTTTAGAAAAGAAAAACTATACCGTGACTACCTGTAACAACGGACAAGACGCGATTGACTTATACAAAGAAACTGCCTTTGATGTGGTTTTTTTAGATGAAAATATGCCAGGACTTTCGGGTTTAGAAACCCTTTCTGAAATGAAAGAATTTAAATCATCTACACCTGTAATTATGATTACAAAAAGTGAGGAAGAGTATATTATGGAAGAAGCTATTGGTAGTAAAATTGCCGATTACTTAATAAAACCCGTAAATCCGAATCAGATTTTATTGAGTTTAAAGAAAAACTTAGACCATTCGCGTTTAATTTCTGAAAAAACCACGTTAGATTATCAGAAAGAATTTAGAAAAATTGCTATGGAAATGTCGATGGTAAATTCGTTTGATGAATGGGCTGAATTTTACAGAAAATTAGTGTATTGGGAAATCGAATTGGAAACCATTGAAGACCAAAACTTAATTCAAATATTAGAAAGCCAAAAAGCAGAAGCCAATTTGCAATTTGGAAAATTTATTGAACGCAATTACGAAGATTGGTTCAACGAAAAAGCAGACAAGCCGATTTTATCACATAAATTATTTGGTGAATTAGTAGCGCCCGAAATTCGTAAGAAAGACAAACCAATTCTATTTGTAGTTATCGACAACTTGCGTTTGGATCAATGGAAAATTTTCGAAAGCATTGTATTCAATCATTACAAGCCTGAAAAGGAAGTGAACTACTACTCTATTTTACCAACCGCTACACAATATGCCCGAAATGCTATTTTCGCAGGATTGTTGCCGTTAGAAATGGAAAAGAAATATCCACAATATTGGAAAAACGATACTGATGAAGGTGGAAAGAACATGCACGAAGCCGATTTTTTAAACGAACAACTAAAACGTTTGGGTTTAAACATTAAAAGCGAATACTATAAAATCACCAATTTACGTGATGGTAAGAAATTAGTAGATAATTTTAAATCGTGCAAAAACAACGATTTAACTACTATTGTGTACAATTTTGTAGATATGTTATCGCACGCAAAAACCGAAATGGATGTGGTAAAAGAATTAGCGTCTAATGACAAAGCGTACCGCTCTTTAACCTTAAGTTGGTTTAAAAATTCGCCTTTGTTAGAAATGATTCAGCAAGCACAACAAATGGGTTTTAAACTTATTATTACTACTGACCACGGTACCATTAACTGCAAAAATCCATCGAAAGTTATTGGCGATAAAAACACCAGTTTAAATTTACGATACAAAACAGGTAGAAGTTTAACGTACGAAGACAAAGATGTGTACGCTGTAAAAGATCCTAAAAAAATAGGTTTGCCCACGATAAACATGACCAGTTCGTATATATTTGCCAAAAGCGATTTCTTTTTAGCCTATGTAAACAACTTTAATCATTATGTAAGTTATTACAGAAATACGTATCAGCACGGGGGTATTTCATTAGAAGAAATGATTATTCCGTGTATAGTTTTGAATCCAAAGTAAAATAGGTAAAAGGTTTTGGGTGTGAGGTGAAAGGCAAAAGGTATGAGGTAAAAGGTATAAGGTAAAACCCTGAACCTTAAGCCATAAACCCTGAAACCTAAACCTTTAACCTTAAACCTTTAACCCTAAACCCAAAAAAATGACTGCAACATTCACATTAGAAGACATAAATAAAGTAGCTAAAGAAATTCTTGCTACACCGAGTTTAAAAAAAGTAATTACGTTTCACGCGACTATGGGTGTGGGTAAAACCACATTAATTAAGGAACTGGTGAAAGAATTAGGCGTTACAGGAAATTCAAGTAGTCCTACTTTTTCGTTAGTTAATGAATACGAATCGGAAACGGGTGAAGCTTTATATCATTTCGATTTGTACCGCATTAATGACGAATTAGAAGCGTATGATATGGGAATTGACGAGTATTTTTATTCAGGTAATTGGTGCTTTATTGAATGGCCAGAAAAAATACCTCATTTATTACCTTTAGACCACGCCTCAATTGTAATTAGACAGTTACCCAACGGAAAAAGAGAATTGATTTTAAAAAATGATTAAAATTGGGGTATTCTTATAAAAAAATTTCAAAATAATTCTTTATATTTGGATAGAAAAGGTGAAACAAAACTTCACATTACATACAAATATAGGTGAATATACGAAACTATAATGCATATAAATGAGTCATCTTTAATTGTAAACTAACATTACATAAAAAATGAAAAATAAAATAACGTTTGCAATTATAATTTTTGCATTAATTTTTTTTCTTTTTTTTCTTTTAAAAAAAGAAGCACACAATTTCGGAGAAGTAATAGAAAAACAAGAGCTTTCTAGAGTTGAAAAAATAAATCAACAAAAAAAAGCGACTAAAGGTAAAATTGACTTAACGGACAACATACATCTAACCTGGTTCATAAAAAGTTTTATTGAAAAAGAACACAAAATTGAATTTTGCGAAAGTATTGACGCTAGGTATATCTGTAAAATAGACGACAAAGATTATTATGGTTCTGATTTTAGAATGGATTTTCCAAAAAACGAACTTGAAAAGTTATCAATTTATATCAATAATAAATCAATTAAACTTGATGTTTCACAAATCTATAATCCAAATCATACTGGCGAATTAATTGAGGATCAGTTTAAACTTGAAAAACATAAAGAGTTTTATATACTTTATGCGTACTTCTCAGATGGCGCTGGAACTTATACTACAAATTGGAAAATAAAAGATTATAAATCGGAAAGAAGTAAGTTATCAAGCAATGAGATAGATTTTGAATGGCAAAATAATAAATAATAAACAACTACAGATAATTGCAGTTTACATAAATATTAAGACTTTACAAAAAATTACTTTAGAAAATGAAATTCCCCAGCTAGCGCGAGCTTCTAGCTCGTGACCAAAAACAAAATATAAAATATAAACTAAATGTACTTAAAAAAAATTATCCTTTTAACATTTCTAATTTCTGTTTTCTCGTGCAATAAAAACGAAAATAAAAGTGAAAGAATTTTTACAGAAAATTACTCAATAGAAGCGCCTTCAGATTTTGAAAGAACTAATGAAATGAATCAATTAGCAAAAGTTCAGTTTCGAAAACCCAAAGAAGATTTGCATTTTATCGTGCTAGAAGAAACAAAAGAAGGTTTTCAAAATGGAATAAAAATGGGCGTTCATAAAGTTTCTCCAAGCTTGTTTGGGTATTACAAAGTGATTACTAATCATTTCGATGAAATTACGGAAAATTTCAAAACCTCAGATTATGGTGTTACCAAAATTAATTCTTGTAATGCTATTATTTTCTCAATGAGCGGTAAGGATTTAGAAGATGGAAAAAATGTCTTTTACAGATATGCAATACTTGAAGATGATAAACATCTATATCAGATAATGGCTTGGACAAATCTTAATTACAAAAATAAACTTATTGGAAGAATGGAATCGGTTATTAATTCATTTAAATCAAATTCAATTTCAAAATAAAAACAGCACACAACAAGCGTTTGGTAATAAATTTTATATTTGATAGAAAATAATCGGTTCCGGAGTTCGCAAAAAAAAATGGAAATGAAAAAACGAATCTTTAAAATAAATTTAGCACTTATTGTAATTATAATTACTTCCATTCTTTACTTAAATTCATCTTATTATATTGAAAATCAAAAATGGAAATATAGTGACGGAACTCATATTGGAGATTGGTTTGATGAAGGTAATCTGAAAGTGGAAGACGGTATAGTTTATGGTAGTAGCGGAAAAGCAAAAGTTGTTTTTTGCTTCGGTTTCAGACTCGTTATAAAAGATATTGAAACTGGCGAAGAAGGAATTTATGTAAACAAGAATTAGAAACCAAGTTTGAAAATTAAACTATCACTAACAGCGATTTCTCACAACTATGAATTTTGTAGTAAATTCACGTTTATTTCTCGCAAGAAATTTTATCTTTGATAGAAAATAATCGGTTCCGAAGCTCGCAACCTCGCCAAGCGCCGGAACGTTGGCACGTTGGCAGCAAGTTAACCGCCGATTCAACACCAATTAACTACAGAGAACATATTATGAGAAATAAAGTAATTTTAGGAATATTTTTATTGATGATTGTTTATATAGTCAATAATTTTTTTAGTGAAGAAATGTTGATTGGAAAATATGCAAATACGAACTTTAGTGATGATTTTATTGCTGAAATCCCACATAAAGCTGACACTTTGATATTGAAAAAAAATAACGCTTTTGAAAGTCGGTTTTATGGTAAAGGCAAATACAAAATAATTCATTCACTCGGGGGAACGGAAATTGACTTATCATATGGAGAAGGTTATTCATCGACAATTATTAATGGTGAACATATAAAAGTCTCAAATAAAGCAGGATTTTCAACCTATATAAATCGAATAATGTTTTTTGGAAACCCTAAAATAATACTTTGTGAGGATTTAAATCACTATTACGAAAAAACAGAATAACCTGCTGCTAACAGGCATTTGGCAAGATTGCGAATTTTGTAGTAAATACACTTTTACATTTCGCAAGAAATTTTATCTTTGATAGAAAACAATCAGTTCCGTAGTTCGCAACAATAACAAGCCACAAAACCTCTCATACTGAACTTGTTTCAGCATCTCAAACCATTGGTTTTCTATATTATTTAGCTACTCACTTGTAACTTAATAGAAAATTACTTAATTTGGCTACAAAATCAAAACACGTATGTCAATCTATACTCCATTTTCAGCCAAACAATTGCTTCCGCAAGAAGAAAAATTGGAAATTGGCAAACACAAAAGTGACTTATTTATTGGGATTCCTAAAGAAACTTCTTACCAAGAGCGTCGTATTTGTTTAACGCCCGATGCGGTGAGTTCATTGGTAAGTCACGGACACCGTGTGATGATTGAAAGTGATGCGGGTAAAAATGCCAGTTTTTCTGATAAAGAATATGCAGATGCGGGCGCAGAAGTAACTCAAGATACCAAAAAAGTATTTTCTTGTCCAATACTTTTAAAAGTAGAACCGCCTACTTTAGAAGAAATAGAAATGATGAATTTAGAAGCCATTCTTATTTCAGCCATCCAATTAAAAACACAGAAAAAAGAATATTTTGAAGCGCTTACTAAAAAGAAAATCACCTCATTAGCATTCGAGTTTATTAAAGATAGCGACGGTTCGTATCCAGCAGTAAAATCGTTAAGTGAAATTGCAGGAACGGCTTCGGTTTTAATTGCAGCCGAATTAATGATTAATAATAATGATGGAAAAGGATTGCTTTTTGGAAACATAACGGGCGTTCCTCCTACTGAAGTTGTTATTTTAGGCGCAGGAACGGTTGCCGAATATGCAGTGAGAACGGCATTAAGCTTAGGGGCTAACGTAAAAGTATTTGACAATTCTATTACGAAATTACGACGATTACAAAATACATTAAATCAAAGAATATTTACCTCTACCATTCACGATAAAGCCCTTTTAAAAGCTCTACGTAGATGTGATGTGGCTATTGGCGCCTTAAAAGGGGAAAACAGAACACCCATTGTAGTTACAGAAACAATGGTAGAATATATGAAAAAAGGAGCCGTAATTGTAGATGTAAGTATAGATACCGGTGGTTGTTTTGAAACTTCAGAAATTACCACGCACGAACACCCAACCTTTATAAAAAACAATGTCATTCATTATTGTGTGCCGAATATTCCTTCACGCTATTCTAAAACAGCAAGTATATCAATTAGTAATATTATCACACCAACGTTAATAAATATTGCTGAAGATGGTGGTATTGAAACAGCAATTCGTTGCAATAAAGGATTGAAAAATGGTATTTATTTTTACCACGGAATTTTAACCAATAAATCCATCGCCGATTGGTTTCAATTGGAGCATAGAGACATAAATTTAATTGTTTTTTAATTCAATTACAAAATGACATCTAAAAACATTTCTAATGCTTTACTTCGCACGCTGTTTATTCTTGCAGGCATAGTGTTTTTGGGCTATATTATTGGAGTAATTTCGTCGGTACTACTTTATGTTATTGTAGCGATTTTATTAAGTTTTGTGGCACAACCCATTTCTGATTTTTTACAAAAAAAATTACGCTTTCCTCCTATTTTAGCTATTATCGTGTCTTTAACGCTGTTTATTGTTTTAGCGTTTGGCATCTTGTTATTATTTGTGCCTTTAATAGTCAGTCAGAGTAAAAATTTAGCGTTACTTGATATGGTGGCGTTAGAAAAAAATTCTGTGTTATTTATCAATCAGGTAGATGTTTGGTTGCAAACCTATGACATTCAGTATAAAAAATTAATAGACATTCAGAAGATTACACAATCGTTTAATTTTAATTTTATTACTGATATATTAAATTCGATAATTGGTTCTATAGGAAATTTTGGAATGGCTATTTTCTCGATATTTTTTATTTGCTTCTTCTTATTGAAAGATCAAAAACTAATTACAACAAATTTACGAGCTGTTTTACCTGCGAACCACAGATGGCGCATTTTAGCTTCGCTTTTGCGTATAAAAAATATGCTATCTAAATACACCATTGGCTTATTAACACAGCTATTATTGGTATTTGTAATGTACTTAATTGTATTATTAATTTTTGGTGTAGAAAATGCGTTTATTATTGCGTTTTTAGGTGCTATTTTAAACATTATACCTTATGTCGGACCTATAATTGCTTTAATAATGACGGCGTTTTTAACGATATTAGGACACATTCACGAAGATTTTCAATTGGTAGTTATGCCCACCACATTATATGTTATCATTGGTTATTTTATTGTGCAACTTATTGATAATAATGTAAGCCAACCCATTATTTTTTCTAAAAGCACGAATTCGCATCCTTTAGAAATATTTTTGGTAACACTAATTTCTGGTACGCTATTAGGAATATTGGGAATGATTATTGCCATTCCAGTTTATACGGCTTTAAGAGTAGTACTGAAAGAGTTTTACCCTAAAAGTACTTTTATTCAAATAGTAACCAAAGGTTTGTAATGCAGCTATCTCTTCTTTCCGCCGAAATTCAAGAATATATTCACAATTCTTTACAAGTCAATATTTCAAAATTAGCGTTATCCAAAAACCCTTTTCCTGAAGTAGATTGGAAAGAAATTATCAATCAAATTGTATCTAAAAACAAATCGCAACATAAACTTCCAACTTGGTTTAACACGGATAACATTTACTATCCGCCAAGTCTTTCCATAGAGCAAACCTCTTCTGAGATTACTGCCAAATACAAATCTGAATTAATTTCTGGCACCTCATTAATAGACTTAACCGGTGGTTTTGGCGTGGATGATTATTATTTCTCGAAAAAATTTGAGCGTGTCATTCATTGTGAAAGAAACGCGTCACTATCAGAAATGGTGCAACATAATTATGGTGTGTTGAACGTAACTAACATTACTTGTTTGGCACAAAATAGCACCGATGTTTTAATGCAATCGGACCGTACTTTTGATTGGATTTATATTGATCCAAGCAGACGAAGTGATGTAAAAGGAAAAGTGTTTTTACTTAAAGATTGTTTGCCAAATGTTTCTGAAAATTTAAAATTATATTTTTCTAAAAGTAATTCCATTTTAATAAAAACTGCGCCAATATTAGATATTACGGCGGGTTGTATGGAATTAGAAAACATAAAATCCATACATATCGTAGCCATTGAAAACGAAGTAAAAGAAATTCTATGGCTTTTAGAAAAAGGATATAACGATGAAATAGAATTATTTGCCGTAAACATTCAAAAGGAAAAAACAGATTGTACTACTTTTATTTTAGGTAACCATACACCCGCTCGCTTTAGTTTGCCACAAGAATTTTTATATGAACCGAATGCGCCTTTACTTAAATCTGGTGGTGTAGATTATTTGTGCGATGCGCTGCATATTTCTAAATTACATCCGCATTCGCATTTATTTACCCATATTGAATTAATTGATTTTCCAGGAAGACGATTTATCATTAATGACGTCATTCCGTTTAAAAAAGAAAATCTTAAAAAGCACTTTGAAGGTAAGAAGATGAATATTACAACCCGTAATTTTCCTTTAACCGTTGAAGAAATTAGAAAAAAATATAAAATTGCAGACGGTGGCACTGTTTATGCTTTTTTTACCACCAATATAAATAACGAAAAAATTGTATTAATTTGCACAAAAATTTAGATATGAAAACCTTAAAAATAACTGTTTTACTTTTTTTAACTCAATTTATGTTTTCACAAGACAAACCATGCGAATATGAAATTGATGTTGCTACAGACACCAGTAACACACGTGTATTGAAAGATAAAATTGTAGATGAAAGTGTTTTTGGAAACACTACTTCTTTTTTAACTTTTAAGCTTTTTAATGTAGATGGTTTCATTGGGTTAAACTTTCAATACTTACAAAAAAGTAAAGATTTTTTATCTCCAATATGCATAGACAAAAGCACGAAAATATATTTAGAAATGGCGAATGGCAAACAAGTTAAACTTATAAATTCTTCAGATACTGAAACGTGTAACGAATTGCAATACGACGCTGTAGAAAAAAATAACCTGCGAATTTTGTCTGGTTTCTTTTATTTTACTCCAGAAAATTTTGAAGATTTAAAAACATCGAAAGTGTATTTAATTAAAATTGCTGCAACAACTGGTGATGTGAATTTTGTAATTAAACCCGAGTTGAATTCTGAAATTTATAAAGAAAAATCGAATCCTGATTCTTATTTTATAAATAACTTAAAGTGTTTGGGTATCTAATTAAAATTAAACTTTTGTTTTTTGTTTTAATGTAAATTTTAAAAATAAAAACCCAATTACTCCT
>NZ_JBIISE010000053.1:0-7501 GCF_044341185.1 Flavobacterium sp. | reverse complement strand
TTACTCCTGCAATTAAAGAGGAAAGTACAATTATTAATTTGGTATTATTGATAATTACTGGGTTATCAAACGCTAAAAGTGTAATAAAAATAGACATTGTAAAGCCAATTCCGCCTAAAAAACCAAGACCAAATACAGATTTCCAATTCATATCACTTGGAAGCGTACACCATCCTATTTTAACGGTTAAAAAAGTAAGTAAAAATATACCAATAGGTTTTCCTATAACCAATCCCAACGCAACGCCTAAACTATAGTTTTCAGTTACTATTTTTGTCCAATCGCCACTCAATATTATAGCGGTATTCGCTAAGGCAAAAATTGGCAAAATTAAAAATGCAACGGGCTTGTGTAAAAAGTGTTGTAAAATATAAGAAGTAGATTTGTTTCCACCATTTCCAAATGGAATAGCAAAAGCTAATAGCACACCTGTAATTGTGGCGTGTACACCTGAATGCAGCATAAAATACCACATAAAAACCCCACCAATTAAATAAGGAAGTAGGTTTTTAACTTTAAAATATTTACCCAAAACATAAAGAAATACAAATATGCCTAAAGCGATGGCTAAATTACTCCACAAAATGGTTTTCGTATAAAAAATGGCAATAATTAATATGGCACCTAAATCGTCAATAACGGCTAAAGCAGTTAAAAATATTTTTAATGACAAAGGCACACGATTTCCTAACAACGATAAAATTCCAATAGCAAAAGCAATATCAGTTGCCATAGGTATTCCTGCACCTGATTGCGTAACCGCACCAAAATTAAATGCTAAATAAATTCCCGCAGGAATCGCCATTCCACCAATAGCAGCAAATATGGGTAATAAGGCGTCTTTAATATTAGACAATTCGCCTTGATAAATTTCTCGTTCTAATTCTAACCCAATTAACAAGAAGAAAATGGTCATTAAGCCATCGTTAATCCAATATTCTAAAGGTTTGCCTGAAAATTCGGTTAACCAAAAATGGTGGTAACTTTCTCCAAAAGTAGAATTAGCTACTAGTAATGACGTTATGGTGCAAACCAATAATATCAAACCGCCCACTTTTTCGCTTTCAAAAAAATTATTAAATACTTGTGTGATTTTCATTCTTGCTATTTATACTACAAAAATACTGAATTTTAAGCTATTTTGTGTAGTAAACATTGGGAATTCGTATGATTAAAAACAAAAAGCCCAAGTAACTTTCGCTACTCGGGCTTTTAAAACAAATTAACTTTTGCTAATATTATTAACTATTAGCCACGTGAAATTCTATTAATCCGTCTATTGGACGTCTTAATACATTCCCTATTTTGATTCCGTATTCATTTAAAACGGCTTCTAATTCCTCTTTTAAATAAAAAGCAATAGAACCTACAAAATGAACAGGAACTTCTTTACAATTTTCAAACTGCATAATGTAATTTTCAACAAATGCAACCAATTCTTCGCGAATATATTTCTGACAAAATTCGGTATTTTTATGCTTAATTAAAAATTTAGCATAGGTAGCCAAATACGCATTAGGATTTGGTTTTTTATATAAATTTTCTTTTACTGCATCTGGTTCTACATCAAATTCTTTTTCAAATTCTGAAGCCAAATTCGCAGGCATTTTATTAAAATAATAACCACGTAATAAATGACGACCAAAACGGTTTCCGCTACAATCATCCATAGCAATATAACCTAATGATTGTACTTTTTGATGTAAAACGTGCCCATCAAAATAACTACAATTTGAACCTGTTCCTAAAATACAAACAATGGCTTCTTGATTTTTTGGTGTAGTTGCAAAAACAGCAGCATAGGTATCTTCAAAAACAGCTACAGCAGCATTTTTAAAATATTCTTGAAAAACACCTGTTAAAAAGTTTTTCATTCTATCCGTTCCACATCCTGCACCATAAAAGAATAAATGAGCGGCTTTGTCTTTGTTATGAGAAATATCAAATTTATCGTCTAAACGAGCAATTATTTCTTCTTTAGTTAACACTTCTGGATTTAAACCTAAAGATTGTGTAGTAAATAATACTTTCCCATTAGTGTCTATGGCAATCCAATCTGCTTTAGTGGAACCACTATCTACAAGTAATTTCATGATTTTTAGAATATAGAGTAAAGAAATTGAGTATAGAAAATAGATTTTTGAGTTCTATTCTCTATACTCAAGTATTTATTTTTTTATTATTTTATAGCATTGATATGTACTGCTAAATCGATTAGCTTAGAAGAATATCCGTATTCGTTATCGTACCAAGAAACCAATTTAAAGAAAGTTGAATTTAAACCAATTCCAGCATTTGCATCAACGATTGAAGTACGCGTATCTGAAACGAAATCTTGAGATACTACTAAATCTTCTGTATATCCTAAAATACCTTTCATAGACGTTTCTGAAGCGTGTTTTAATACACTCATAATTTCTGCATAGGTAGTTTCTTTAGCTAATTTTACAGTTAAATCTACTACAGATACATCAACCGTTGGAACACGCATAGACATTCCTGTTAATTTTCCATTTAAATCTGGAATTACTTGTCCTACTGCTTTTGCAGCACCAGTTGAAGATGGAATAATATTTACTGAAGCGGCACGACCACCTCTCCAATCTTTTCTTGAAGGACCGTCTGCTACCATTTGAGTTGAAGTAGATGCATGAACCGTTGTCATTAACCCTTCTACAATTCCGAAATTATCGTGAATTACTTTTGCTAAAGGCGCTAAACAGTTGGTAGTACATGATGCATTAGAAACTACAGTATCTGCAGCAGTTGCTTTTTCGTGGTTTACACCCATAACAAACATAGGTGCGTCTGCTGAAGGTGCTGAAATAATTACTTTTTTCGCTCCACCTACAATATGCGCATTAGCTGTTTCTTTAGTTGTAAAAAAACCTGTACATTCTGCTACTACATCCGCGTTTATTCCTGCTTCATCCCATTTAATTTGTGCTGGATCTCTTTCTGCAGTTACACGAATGTATTTATCGTTAACGTATAATTTTCCGTCTTTAACTTCTACTTTTCCAGCAAAACGTCCGTGAACAGAATCGTATTTTAATAAATACGCCAAATGATCTACGTCTAATAAATCGTTTATTGCAACAACTTCTACGTTGTCTCTGTTGTATGTTTCTCTAAAAACAATTCTACCAATTCTACCAAATCCGTTAATTCCTAATTTTACTGTTGACATAATTTTTAAATATTTGATTCCTCTGGAATCCTTTTGTTAATTGAGTTGAAAAGCACTCTTTACTTTTTACTTTTATTATGATGATACGATATCTGAAACTTTTACAAGTTCTAAATCAATTTCACTTTGTCCTTTAATCGCTTGCTCTAATGGTGTTAAGCAAATTTTATCGTATTGTAATCCTACCATATAGTTAGATTTACCTTCTAATAAGCTTTCTACTGCTTTAACTCCTAATCTAGAAGCCAAAACCCTATCAAAACAAGTTGGTGAACCGCCACGTTGCATATGACCAAGTACCGAAACACGTACGTCATATTCTGGCATATTTTCTTCAACGTAGTCTTTTAGTTCAAAAACGTTTTTACCAATTTTATCCCCTTCAGAAACCACTACTATACTTGATGTTTTACCAGATTCTTTACTTTTTTTCAAAGAATCTACCAAACGGTCTAAACCAAAAGCTTCTTCTGGAATTAAAATTTCCTCTGCTCCTGCTCCAATTCCTGCGTTTAACGCGATATGTCCGGCATCTCTTCCCATTACTTCTACAAAGAATAAACGGTTATGAGAATTGGCTGTATCTCTAATTTTATCAATTGCTTCCACAACGGTATTCAAAGCCGTATCATATCCTAAAGTATGACTGGTTCCAAAAATATCGTTATCTATTGTACCTGGAATTCCAATTACAGAAAAACCAAATTCTTCATTAAACTTTTCAGCACCTGTAAACGAACCATCACCACCAATAACCACTAATGAATCTACACCACTAGCCTTTAAATTATCGTGAGCAATTTTCCGACCTTCTGGAGTCATAAAATCTTTTGAACGCGCTGTTTTTAATATAGTACCACCTTTATTAATAATGTTTTTCACATCACGAGGTCCCATAGGTTTAAAATCACCTTCAATCATACCTTGGTAACCACGGTATATTCCAACACACTCAATATTATAATAAGCACAAGCACGAACTACGGCTCTAATGGCTGCATTCATACCTGGCGAATCACCACCTGAAGTTAAAACTCCAATTTTTTTAATTGCTGTTGACATATTTAATACTATATTATTTGTAAAATTAGTAAAGGAAATTACATATTATGCTAAAAAAAGACATATTTTTTATCATAATGTTATTTTCAAACGTTTTCGTTAATAAATTTCTAAAAATTAACAAAATTTCTTGATTTAATGCACATCATTAATATCTGGAACTCGATTCTTTGGATCGGTTTTTTTCTCTTCTTTAATTTGTCGTTTGCGAGTTTCTTCTATAAAGTTAATAAACTCTGGATTGGTTTCCGAATCATCCGATTCATTAATAGGTTTATTTAAGTTATCATTCACATTTTGTGATTTAAACAACTTGTGTAGCAACTCTTTAAAATCATCAAAATCTACACGATACGACAACCCTAAACCTTGCGTATAACCTATATTTTGTCCGATTGTATTGGAATTTAAATCGTTTTCTCTATTAAATACGTGTGCGGTTAACGTACCATCTGTATTCAAACGCATTTCTACTTCTACGTTTCCAACTACATACGATTGATTTATACCACCTACCGGTACACCTACATTACCATTAATACTAATTCTATCATTAATTTGAGTGGTTAAGGTAACTAAGGCTCTATCAGAAATTTCTTGTTGTCGATTTCCTATTTGATAATCAAAGATAAGTTTGAATTTATTCTCTCCGTCAGATAATACATCACCAAAAATACTATTTGCCTTTTCAAATAATGAACCAAAGTAATTGGTTTCCTTATCCGCGAAAAAACCTCCTGTAGCTAATAATGCAAAAGCTTGTTGTTGTCTTCTGTCTTTATCTTGTAATTTATAATCCAAATCACTTTTTAAAACCGAACTTACATTTGGAAAATTGATATTAAAATCGGATTGGGGCGCGTTTAATTCGCCAGTTATTAAAATACTAACCTCTGTAGGAATTTTTTTATTAAAAGCTGCATTCTCTAATAATACATTTGGATTTGCTTGTGAAGCGTACACTGCTTCTAAATTTAACTTCGCACCCAATGGGTCGCCATCCCAACTAATTGTTCCTCCGTTTTTTACATTGAATTTTTTATCAATTAAACTCCCATATCTAAATAAATATTCTCCTTTGTTGACGATGAAATCACCCGTCATTTGAAATTTACCTAAGGTATTGATGTTCATAAACATCGATCCGTTACCTGTTCCTTTCATAGAATGCCCGGTTTCGCGATTTAAAATCACTTCAATTTCAGCATTTGGTGTAATGGAAAAATTAAAATTCAAATCGACACCTCTGTAAGTTTTAGTGGGTTGATTAATGGCGTTTTTTATACCAAATTTTTCTTCTTTTGTAGTAAAATGAACCAAACCATTATCGCTAACACTTTCCGAATCGTTTACAGGAATTTTAATTGATGTACCTTTCGCACTTTCCCCTTCTGCATTGATAACTAAAGCTTCTACAGGACCTTCGATTGTGGCAAAACCATCAAAATATGCTTTTCCAAAATAATAGGCGTCGTCAGCATCTTTTGTATCTAAAACCAAAAGCTTATCCGATGCTATTTTTAAATCCATTTCCCAATTTCCAAACTTTTCGTGAGAAATGGTTCCGCTTAAAATTCCTTTGGTTTTTTCGTTTACATCGATAATATCAATATCTCTAAAAATAAATTTTTCTTGAGTTAAATCAATTTTTGAATTTTTATCGAAATCGTAATCTACATTTAAATATGGCACGCGTAAACCTGCTTCATTTAGATACAAAACGCCATCTACTTCAGGTTCATCAAAAGTTCCAGCAATATTTATTTTACCTTTAGCTAATCCTCGTACATTATCTAAAACACCAGTTAAAAAGCCACCAATTGGTTTGATATTAAAGTTATCAAAAACTGCTTCTAAGTTTAATACGGTCTGATTGTTAACCATATCTACCGTTCCTGTTGTTAAAAATGTTTCTTCGCTTTTATTAATTATAGAAGCATCGACATTAAAAATCTTAAAAGTTTCATCTCCAAAAACTTTTAATTTTAAATTTCCTAATTCACTATCATTAAGTGCTAATCCGTCAATCGTTAAGTCTGTTGACGGTTCATAAATTAGGTTATCTTGTTTGTATTTAAGATTTCCATTTAACTTCCCGCCAAGACTTAAATTCTTAACATCGGGTGTGATTTTAGAAATATCAACATCATTAAATGTAAAATTAAAATCTTTATAGGTATCCCCTCTCATTTCTCCATTAAAATCAATGAATTGATTGTTATGAGATAAGGTTAATTGATTGAAATTGAAGTTTTTAAACTGTTTATCAAATACAATAGTGTTTTCAGTTGTTTCCTTTTCGTTAATATACCATTGAAAATTTTTAAATGTGATATCCGACTTTTTAAATCCAACTATAGATTGCTTATTTTCATTAATAGTATGATATAAATTTAAATCAAATTTATCTTCTCCATTATCGCCACCTTTAAATTCTGTTCTTGCAAAAAGTGTATCGTTTACGGTTAAATTTATCAAACTAAAATCAGATATTTTATAGTTTTTAGTATTTAAACTATCTAATTCAATATACGTATTATACAAAGGATTTTTGTTGTCAATATCAATTTTAATTCCGTTAAATTTGTTCTCAAATGCATTGACAAACGGCGAATTAAAGTCAAATTGAAACAAGCCCTCATCAGCATTAATTTTTCCTTTTAATCGGGTATTTTCGCCGATTGAAACTTCAGGATATAATACTTCTAAAACGGTATTATACACTGTAAAATCAAAATCTAAAAATTGATTTTTGGATAATTTATGTGGTGAATAATTTGCATACAAACTACCCGCCGCATTTTCAAGGATTTTTTTAATTTGTTTGGTTTGATATTTACCTACTACTTGTCCTTCAATAATATCATCCGATTGAAAGGAAACCGTTCTAATGTTTTGATTATCAAAAGATGATGTAACCGAAGCTGAATCGAAATAATATTTGTTTTTCGGATTGATGTAGGAAATATTTTCTAAATTTATGGTCCCTGCTAAGTCATCTAACGAATTTCCTTGCGCTTGCAAAACAATAGAGCCCGCTAAAACAGAAGTAACATCTTTAGTATATAAATTTATTTTTTTAAGATTAGCATATTCAATTTCAACATCAAAATCATATATTTTTTTTCTTTTGCTTAAATCTACTAAACCATCAAAAGTAAGCAATAAATTAGGGTCTTTACTATGTAAATGTCCTTTAAAATAAGGCATCTTCATCGTACCATTGATATCAATATTTTTATATGTATA
>NZ_JBIISE010000063.1:0-4708 GCF_044341185.1 Flavobacterium sp. | reverse complement strand
AATAATAGTGGTAAAATATTGCATAACAAATATGGTCTAAAATGTTGTGATTTTTATTTATAAATCACGTTTTGCTAGGGCTTTCATTATTTCACTATTTATTTTGTCAGAATATAATAATGTAACATAACAACTTGACATTCCTTGATGTTGAATTGAAAGATGAATATTACCTTTGTCAGTTTTCCAAATGGAAAAATACTTACAATTGTCTAATTTAACTTTTATCATTTTGTTATTATCGTCAATATTTTGGGTATATGAATCAAATCTTTCAACTATTTCTGTTGCATTTCCATATTTATCAGTTAACATATCTTTTAATTCAAAGTAATTTCCAGAAAGTGTTGACCAAGTTTGCAAATCTGGAAATTTGACATCTATTTTGTGAACCAAATCTTTCTGTTTCAATTCAATAACTCTAACTTTACAATTTGTATAACCAGCAAAATCTCCATTTAGTAAAATTTTTCCATCATCTGTATTTAGATTTGAAAAACCATTTTGTGTCATTTTTGAAACATATTCTTTCAACGTGCCATCAATAGGAATGCCTTTAAATGTAAGATGTTCCGAAGTTTGAGAAAAACTAAAGTAGTAGGTTGACAAATGGGTTAAGAATAATAAAATAATTTTTGTTTTCATATTTAAATAAATAATTGTTTTTGAAAGTGCTCAAATTATTATATATGCAAAGTTTTCTTTCGCTTTATATAAACCAAATATAATAAATTATTTTAATGTTCTAAAAAATAGGTTTACTCAATCACCAATTCTTTCAATTGTTCGCGGTATTTTTCTAAAATATCTGCTTTGGAGATAAAGCCTATAAATACTTTATTTTGTACCACGGGTAAAATAATTTGCTGTGGTTTCAAATGTATTCATAATGGTTTCTATGGTGTCCTCAAAATCAACAACATCTTTATCTTTTACCGGTTGCATTACTTCTGTAATCGAGGTAAATTTTACTTTAAACGCAGAAAATATAATCGGACGGATATCATCCAAATAAATTAAACCTATTAGTTTGTTATCGTCATTTAAAACTGGGAAAATAACATCGTCTGTGCTCGCAATTTTCTCAATCAAAGATTCTAAAGTTTTAGATTCGGTAACGGTATTAAAATCATTGTTAATCAATCGTTTCACATCAATAGATTGTAAAATATTTTTGTCTTTATCATCCGTAAAAACTTCGCCTTTGTCCGCTAAATTTTTAATGTCAAACGAGTATGGTTCAAAGTGTTTAGATATGGCAAAACTTATAGACGAAACCAACATTAAGGGCACCATTAAACTATAGCCACCCGTAATTTCAGCAATTAAGAAAATAGCAGTTAATGGCGAGTGAAACAAACCACTTAATACACCAGACATACCCACCAAAGTAAAATTACTAATAGGTAAATTCGTAATCTTTAGCATATTAATAAAGTACGCGGTAGAAAACCCTAAATACGAACCCACAAACAAAGAAGGAGCGAAGTTACCACCATTTCCACCCGCACCTAAAGTAATTCCTGTCGCAAAAACTTTAAACAATAGGGTTAAGGTAATGAAACCAAAAATAATCCATTTGTTCGATTCAAATTTTTCTAAAAGGGTATTTTCTAATAGTTTTTCTGGCTGATTGGCGGCTAAAAGCTTAATACCTTCATATCCTTCACCAAATAAACTCGGAAATATAAAAATTAATATTCCTAAAATTAAGGCACCAAACAAGGCTTTTCGGTAGGTGTTTTTACTTCGTGTAGCGAAAAAATGTTCTACTTTTCTAAAATTTCTGGCATAATGAATGGAAACAAACCCAGACAAAATTCCTAAAATAATATAAAACGGAATGTTCTTAGAATTAAACTCTTGTATCGATTTAAAGCTAAATAAAGCATCTTCATTTAATAATAACATCGAAACGATAGAACCTGTTGCAGCACTGATTATTAAGGGTGTAAAAGCCGTAATACTTATTTCTGTTAAAACCACTTCAATGGCAAACAAAACCCCTGCAATAGGCGCGTTAAAGGCAGCGGCTATTCCGGCAGCGACACCACAAGCCAAAAGTAAGGTTCTGTCTTTGTAACTTAAACGGTATTTTAACGCATAATTACTACCAAAAGCCGCTCCAGTAATCGTAATTGGCGACTCTAATCCGGCACTTCCGCCCATACCCACGGTTAACGAACTGGTAATTATTTGCGCATACATTTGTTTGTCTGGTAATACGCTGCGCTTTTTGGCAACCGCATACATAATTTGAGACGTGCCTTTTTGTATGTTTCCGTTTAAGAAATTTTTAATTACAAATACCGTTAGTAAAATTCCTATAATAGGTAAGGTACTTTTACTGTAAGGCAAATGTAGTTTTGTATTTAAATATTGTGAAAATAAAAAGACATTGTGTGCAAAAGTTTTTAGTACAATTACCGCCAAAGCCGCTGATAATCCTACTAAAACACTTGAGATATACAAAAACTGTCGCGGCTCTAAAACCGACTTCAGTTTAGAAAAATAGTTTTCAAAAAAATGCGCTATTTTTTGTATTCGCTTTAACACAAGGTTTTTTTTAGAATGGCTAAAATACGCTATTTTTTTAAAATAATTGGCACTTTTTTACGCTGAAAATTGCAAATTATATGATTTTTCTAATGGCTTCTTTCTTGCTTAAGGGTTTTAAATTGGTGCTATTTACATAATGTAATACTGCAGTTGGATTTACCGAACCGTATTCGCGTAAAGCCCAGCCAATAGCTTTTTGAATGAAAAATTCAGTAGAATGTTTGTGTTTTTCGCATTCGGAACGCAGTAACTCAAAATCTGTACTTTTCTTATATCCCAATTGAAAAATAATAGCCGTTCGGTTGAGCCACATTGTCTCTGAATTGGAAAACTTTTCAATAATTTCGAGTGTTTTTTCTGGGAACGCTTTTAAATAGCCACCCACAGCATATTTAGCCAACGTATCTACGCTGTCCCACCAAGAATTAGTAAGCAGTAATTTTTCAATTAAAACGATATCTTCAATTTGGTACTTGTTTTTTATTTCTTTTAGAAAAATATCAATAGCTGCGTGATGCATTTCTCGGTGTGGAAATTGATACAATTGCCAACAAATGCCTCTAAAATTTGTTTTAATTTCATCTTTATAAATGGAAGTGCAATTTTTCAGAATATCACGTCTGGCTTGGGTTTGAATGCCGTAAAAAGGAAAATTATTCTTTAAATAATCACTTTGCTTTTTTCCGTAGGCCACATTTTCATTGGCTTCAAATTGTTGCTTAATTGTAGTAACAAAACTCATTTCTTAATGTATCTAATTCTAATTTAGTTTGATGTTGTAATGCTGTAAAAAACGCTAAAAATTCTTGTTCCATTTCTTCATAAAATTCCTTTACTTCCTTTATGGCAGCAGGCATATTTACTCGGTTTTTGGTACGATAATCCATTTGAAATAAAATCAATTCCAATCCTTCTAACGATTTATAGCAGACCAACCAATTGGTTTTTATCATATATGGCAATTGGTTTTGGGTTTTTGGAGCTAAGATGTCGTAATTACTTTGTAATAAATCATAAAAATCATCCGCATATTTTTCTAAAGCGATATTTGAAAAAAGCGACCAGTTTTTAGCTAAAAAATGATCATAAATAATATCCATAATTACACCTGAATAATGTCCGAATTTCTCGTGCAATCGATGTTTGCTTTTACGATATATTTCGTGAGCATCCGTATACGTATCAATAAAACGGTGTAATTTAATTCCAATTTGAATCCCAACTGGATACTGCTCATAGTGTTTTCCTTTCACAGCATCCGCCATAAAATTGCCAATTTTAATGAAATCATCTTCATCGGAAAGGAATATATGTGCGAGATAGTTCAATTTTGAAAGTTTAGATGTTTATTTGGTTGTTCGTTTAAATGTAAAAATGTTTTTAAACACAGATTTTAGAAATTTATATAATTTTTTAAATCTGTGTTACAAAAAATGTTTGTTGCTATTTCTTTCGTAAATATATAAAATTCTTTGCTTGTTTTATTGCTATCTTATCGTTAACATTTATATTTGTACTTTATTTGGGGTTTACTTCTAAACTAATAAACCTTTAAACTTTTAAACCTAAAACAATGACATTAATAAAATCTATATCAGGAATTCGAGGCACTATTGGTGGTAAAGTCGGCGATAACTTAACGCCTGTAGATGCGGTAAAATTTGCATCAGCTTATGGTACTTTTTTGAAAAATAATTCGAACGTAACCGATAGAAAATTAAAAGTTGTAATTGGTCGTGATGCTCGTATTTCAGGACCTATGATACATAATTTAGTCCAAAATACCCTTTTAGGTTTAGGAATTGATGTTATCGATTTAGGACTTTCTACCACGCCAACAGTAGAAGTGGCCGTACCAATGGAACAAGCTGATGGTGGTATTATTTTAACAGCTTCTCACAATCCGAAACAATGGAATGCTTTAAAATTATTAAATGCCAAAGGCGAATTTTTAAGTGGGGCAGAAGGTGCTAAAATATTAGAAATTGCGGAGGCAGAAGCGTTTGATTTTGTAGATGTTGATAGTTTAGGAGAAGTTACGGTTAACGATGCCTATATGGATATTCATATTGATGAAGTATTGGAATTGCCTTTAGTAGATGCCGATTTAGTGAAAACTAAAAAATATAAGGTTGTTGTAGATGGAGTA
>NZ_JBIISE010000038.1:0-17218 GCF_044341185.1 Flavobacterium sp. | reverse complement strand
GCAATTGAGAAAGATACCCTAGAATTTTTTCTAAATAGAATGAAAATTGATAGCTCCGATTCCATTATTCCTGGTGGAAGATATCATAACCGAAGAGATTATATGGATTTTCCTAATCTTGGACGATACGATTTGTTGTACAAACAAAATGTCCCACTACCTATTCAAGGTTTAAGTTTGGATGGAAGTATGCTGCAAAGCATTAAAGAAAAAGATTATTTATTGCACGCACCATATCAATCTTTCTCTTATGTTATTCGATTTTTAAGAGAAGCAGCTTTGGATCCTAAAGTGCAATCTATAAAAATTACATTGTATCGTTTGTCTAAAAACTCACAAATTGTAAGTTCGCTTATAAATGCTGCAAAAAACGGAAAGAAAGTTACAGTTCAAATTGAATTACAAGCCCGTTTTGACGAGGCAAGTAACATTTCTTATGCAGAACAAATGCAAGAAGAAGGTATTAACTTAATTTTTGGTGTTAAAGGACTAAAAGTACACAGTAAAATTTGCTTAGTAGAACGATTGGAAGACGATGAAATTAAGAGATACGGATTTGTTTCTACAGGAAATTTCAGTGAATCTTCTGCTAAAATTTACACCGATGTAACGTTGTTTACAAGTGACTCAAAAATTTTGAAAGATATGTCTAAAGTATTCGAATTTTTTGAAGTGAATTATAGAGTACATCGTTATAAACATTTAATCGTATCGCCTCATTATACTCGTTCCCGTTTTGTCAAATTGATTGATAGAGAAATAAAAAACGCATCTGAAGGTTTGCCAGCTTATATTAATCTAAAAATGAATAGTTTATCAGATTATAAAATGATAGATAAATTATACGAAGCAAGTAACGCTGGTGTGAAAATTAAATTGATAATTAGAGGTATTTGTTGTTTGGTTCCAGGATTAAAAAATTACAGTGAAAACATCGAGGCAATTAGTATTGTCGATAATTATTTAGAACATTCACGTGTGTTTATATTTGGTAATAATAACAATCCCGAAATATTTATTTCATCAGCTGATTTTATGACGAGAAATATTGATGCTCGAGTTGAAGTTACTTGCCCAATTTACGATGAAGAAATTAAACAAGATTTAATTGATACTTTTGAAATTGGTTGGAAAGCAAACGTAAAAGCACGTTTACATTCAGATAAATTTGAAAATTTATACAGAAAACGTGGCGAAGATAAAGTATTTAGAGCCCAACAAGAAATGTACAAACACTATCAGAACAAATTGGAAGTAATACTTCCTGAAATAATATAAACATATTAATGATTCAAATAAAAAAATATGCTGCAATAGATATTGGTTCCAATGCGATGCGATTGTTAATTACAAATATTATTGAGCAAAAAGGCAAAGAAGTACAATTTAATAAAAGTGCCTTAATTCGTGTGCCTATTCGTTTAGGACAAGATGCTTTTACAGTAGGTGAAATTTCGGAGGAAAATATCGACAGAATGATTGATGCTATACACGCATTTAAATTATTAATGAAAGTATATAAAGTCGAAAAATTTATGGCTTGTGCCACTTCTGCTATGCGTGAAGCATATAACGGTAAAGAAGTTGCCGAAATCATAAAGAAAAAAACAGACATTAAAATTGAAATTATTGATGGTAAAAAAGAAGCCGCAATTATAGCCTCTTCTGATTTGCATCACTTTATAAAAACAAATGAAAATTATCTTTACGTAGATGTTGGTGGAGGAAGTACCGAATTTTCTTTGTTTTCTGATGGGAAAATGTTGGTGTCAAAATCATTCAAAAACGGTACCGTTCGAATGCTGAATAATATGGTTAACGAAGTAGTTTGGCAAGAAATTGAAAAATGGATAAAAACCAATACTGAAGGCTTAAAAAACATTACTATGATTGGTTCTGGCGGGAATATCAATAAGGCATTTAAATTATCAGGTAAAACGCAAGATAAACCATTGACATACAAGTATTTAAAATCGCAATTTGATCATATAAACGCTTTAACATACGAACAAAGAATTTCCGAATTAGGTTTAAATACCGACCGTGCCGATGTAATTATTCCTGCACTTTCCATATATTTAAGTGCGATGCGATGGAGTGGTGCCAATCATATTTATGTACCAAAAATAGGATTAGCTGATGGAGTAGTAAAAGCTATGTACTACGAAAGAATATAAAATATAAAAAAAAACGCTCAATTTGAGCGTTTTTTTTTATTTATCAATGGCTCCTAAAACCCGTTTCATAAAATCATTAAGAGCCGTTTTTTTATCTTTTCCGACTCGAATCATTTTATTTACTTCAATGGCTCCATACATATTTGAAATTAACTCACCTATAACATCTAATTCTTCATCTTTTAAGGATTCTAATTCTGTTAAGTGTTCTAAAACAGCTATTGTTTCAATTATATAATCGGCATCATTTTCTTCAATAAATTGTGTCAAGTGTTTTATTACAGGTAATTTCATATTGTTAGATTTTAGATTTATAGACAATTTAGATTTGTAGACTTTCTAATTTTCTAAGAAGTCTAACTTGTCTAAATTTATAGTACTTGAGCTACTAATTCCGCTAAAACTTCAGCTTTATTTGTTTGTGTTTGATTTACTAATACTCCATTTTTAAAAGCAGCAAATGTTGGTAAATTATCCACATTAGCCAATTTTCTTGATTCTGTAAACTGTTCTGCATCTACAACCAAAAAAGGTACGCTTTCATTTTCAGAAGCCATTTTTTTAAATTTTGGTTTCATAATACGACAGTTTCCACACCAAGTTGCAGAAAATTGTACCAATACAACTTCATTATTAGCTAATATTTCAGCTAAATTATCTTTTTCGATTTCTTGAAACATTTTTTTTAATTTAAAGTTTTATGTTTCAAGTTCCAAGTTGAAAAAACCTGAAACCTGAAACAAAAATTATTAGTGTGAAGCTAAATAACTTGCCGTACTATTTCTGTCAGCACTCATAGCATCTTTTCCTTCTTCCCAGTTTGCAGGACAAACTTCTCCTTTAGTTTGTACGTGTGTGTACGCATCAACTAAACGTAAATATTCGTTTACATTTCTACCTAAAGGCATATCATTTACACTTTCGTGGAAAATTTTACCTGTTTCGTCAATTAAATATGTAGCGCGGAAAGTAACATTTGATCCAGTTAATAAATAATCACCAGTTTCTTCGTTAAATTCATCAGCTACATCTAAAATATCTAAAGCGTTTGCTAAATTACGCGTTGTATCTGCTAATAATGGATACGTAACACCTTCAATACCACCGTTATTTTTAGCTGTATTTAACCAAGCAAAGTGTACTTCGTTTGTATCGCAAGAAGCACCAATAACAATTGTGTTTCTTTTTTCAAATTCTGGTAAAGCCGCTTGAAATGCGTGTAATTCTGTTGGACATACAAATGTAAAATCTTTTGGGTACCAAAATAATAATACTTTTTTGTTGTTTTTTGTTGCTTCTTCTAAAACGTTAATTCTTAAGTTGTCGCCCATATCTGAGATTGCGTCAACTGTAATGTTTGGGAATTGTTTTCCTACTAATGCCATAATTATTTTATTTTTAATTAATTTTCTAATGCAAATTTACGGCATTTTTACAACAAAACAATATGTTTTGATTATATAAATTTATTTAATAATAGATTTTGATTATTGATTTTTCATATTAATAACTGAAAACAATTACAATTTTAATTCTATATTTGCTTTGCTAACCAAAATATATAATAATATGAAAATTTTCAGAAAGAAATCAATTACAACAATATTAAAACAAGGCGGCGATGGTGATCATTCAGGTTTAAATAAAGTATTGACAGTAAAAGATTTAACTTTTTTTGGAATTGCAGCTATTATTGGTGGTGGTACATTTAGTGCCATCGGAAACGCTTGTTTTTCAGGCGGACCTGCCGTAGTACTTTTGTATATTATGTGTGCCATTGCTTGTGGTTTTACAGCAATGTGTTACGCCGAATTTGCTTCTCGTGTGCCTGTTTCTGGTAGTGCGTATACGTATGCTTACGTTTCTTTTGGAGAACTTTTTGCTTGGATAATTGGTTGGGCATTAATTATGGAATATTCTATAGGTAATATTTATATTGCTTTTTCTTGGAGTGGTTATTTCACAAATTTATTAGAAAGTTTTGGAATTCATTTTCCAGAATGGTTAACCATAAATTATAAATCAGCACACGCGGCTTTTATTGCAAGTAAAGGTGATGAAGGTTTAGCAGCGTGGAAAAACGCGCCAATGTTAGGGAATTTGAAAGTAATTTTCGATTTACCAGCGGTGGTTATTAATATTTTAATTACTTATTTGGTTTACAGAGGTACAAAAGAATCTAAAAACTTTAGCAATGCTATGGTGTATATAAAGTTAGCAATAATTGCCTTGGTAATAATTGTAGGTGCTTTTTATGTAGATATTGATAATTGGACGCCTTTTATGCCAAATGGTTTTAGCGGAGTAATGGGCGGTGTTTCTGCTGTTTTCTTTGCTTATATTGGTTTTGATGCAGTTTCTACTTTAGCAGAAGAAAGTAAAAATCCACAACGCGATTTACCAAAAGGTATGATTTATTCATTAGTAATTTGTACCATAGTTTTTATAGTTTTAGCACTGGTTATTACAGGAATGGTTTCATATGAACTGCTTGGTGTTAGTGATCCTTTAGCTGAAATATTTGCTTTAAAAGGCGTAAAATGGATGTTGTTTGTGGTTTCAATTGCTGCAGTTGTAGCTATGACAAGTGTGTTATTGGTATTTCAAATGGGACAACCTAGAATTTGGATGACGATGAGTCGTGATGGTTTAATGCCAAAGCGTTTTTCAACTATTCATCCTAAATACAAAACGCCAAGTTTTGCTACTCTTGTTACGGGTTTAGTAGTAGGAATTCCAATCTTTTTTACTGACGAAAATTTTGTATTAGATTTTACAAGTATTGGAACTTTATTTGCGTTCGTTTTAGTTTGTGGTGGCGTTTTAATGCTTTCTCCTCAAAGCGAAGCCGAAATTGCAGAACGCGAAACCAAAGGAAAATTCAGAATTCCGTATGTGAATTCTAAGTTTATTTTTCCTGTATTAGTTGCTATTGCAACTGTTTTAATTGTTAAATATGTTCCAGATTTCTTTACAAATCTTTTCGATTTTTCAATAGATAAATTAGCTACAAACATACCCATGTTGGTTTTTATACTTGTTTGTATAGTAATGACAGTTTTATCCTTCACTAAGAACTTATCATTAATTCCATTATTAGGATTAATTTCTTGTTGTTATTTGTTAACAGGAATGGCGGTTTCTAATTGGATGTGGTTTGGCGTATGGTTGGTTATTGGATTGGTAGTTTATTTTGCCTTCAGTTATAAAAACAGTAAACTAAATGATTCAATTTAATTTTAATAACTTGTTATGCTAACAAAATCAACTTTTGAATTTTTAGATTTACTTGCTAAAAACAACAATCGCGACTGGTTTACCGAAAATAAAAAACGCTTTGAAACCGAAAATAATTTGGCTAAAGCTTTTTTTACAGAAGTCTATACTGATTTGGAAAAAATAGATAGTTTAGATAAAATGCAAGTGTTTAGAATTTATAGAGATGTGCGTTTTTCTAAAGATAAGTTGCCTTATAAAAATCATTTTTCTGTTGGATTTTCCAGAACTAAACCGATGCTTCGTGGCGGAATGTATTTACATATTGAAAATGAAGCAAGTTTTGTTGGCGGCGGATTTTGGGCACCCAACAATGAAGATTTATTACGAATTAGAAAAGAAATTGAATTAGACGCTTCTGATTTGAGAGAAATTATTTCAAATACTACATTCAAAAAAATGTTTGGAACTTTGGAAGGTGAAGAATTAAAAACCGCCCCAAAAAATTTCGATAAAACACATCCAGATATTGATTTAATTAGAAAAAAGCAATATTTGCTAACCAGAAAATTCACCAACAAAGAAGTAATGTCACCAAATTTTAGAGAAGAAGTAATCGCCACTTTTGCAGCGATGCGACCTTTTTTTAATTATATGAGCGATGTATTGACAACAGATTTAAATGGCGAAAGCCTTTACTAATTTACCTTAGGTAAATTAATTCAAATATTGGCACATTGACTAATTATCAAATTGCCTCATTAACTTGGTTGAACGTATTCCAAACTTTCTAAATTAGTTTTTGAAATAAAAACACCATAGTTTACAGAAACTTTATTTTTCTCAATTTTCTCTATGGTTCCGATAGCTTTTCCATCTTTCATACGAACTCTATCGCCAACTTTTAAAACTACAGCAGGTTTCTCAGGAATCAATTTGGCTTTGATTTTCTTTTCTTTTTTCTCAGTACGAATTTCTTCTACTTTAACGTTTACTTCAGCAATCACTTGTTTTACAACAACTTCTTTTATTTTTTTCTCTTTAGCTGATATTTTTTTACGTTTCGAATTTTCAATTTCAACTACTTTTAAAAATTCGCCAATTAAAGTCTTTTTGTCTTTATTATTAAAGTATTTTTCGGCAATATCATCAATTTTTTGTCCCATATAAATCATACGCTGATTCGCGTCGTACAATTCCTGATAACGTTCTAATTTATCCTGAATTTTACTATTTATGGTTTCCATTTTCTTACTTTCTTCACGCGCTTTGGTTTCTTCTTCTTTTAAAGAAACAGACGTTTTTTCCATTTTCGAGCGCTCTTTTTGTAAAGTAGCAATGGTTTTATCAAATCGTACTTTTGTATTTTCAATTTTCTTTTTGGCACGATTAATTAAACCATAAGGAATCCCATTTTTCTGAGCCACTTCAAAAGTAAACGAACTTCCAGGCTGACCCAAATGTAATTTATACATCGGCTCTAATGACTTTTCATCAAATAACATATTGGCATTACTGGCAAAAGGCAATTCGTTAGCTAATATTTTTAAATTCGTATAATGAGTGGTGATAATTCCGTAGGCTTCTCGGTCGTAAAATTCTTCTAAGAAAATTTCTGCTAAAGCCCCACCTAATTCAGGATCAGAACCTGTACCAAATTCGTCAATTAAAAATAAGGTTTTATCGTTACATTTTTTTAAGAAATAATTCATATTCTTTAAACGATAACTGTAGGTACTCAAATGGTTTTCAATGGATTGGTTGTCGCCAATATCAGTTAAAATTCTATCAAATAAAAACGTTTCACTACGTTCGTGGACTGGAATTAGCATCCCGCATTGTAACATCAATTGCAGTAAACCAATAGTTTTTAATGAAATGGTTTTTCCACCAGCATTAGGCCCTGAAATCACAATAATACGATTATTACTTTCTAATTCAATGGTTTGTGGAAAAGTAGGTTTATTTTCTAATTTGTTATTTAAAAGCAGAATAGGATGGAAGGCTTCTCTAAAAAACAAGCGCTTTTCAGTATTGATTTTTGGAAGTATTCCGTTTATTCTATTAGCGTATTTTGCTTTTGCCGCAATTACATCCATATCAGAAAGAAAATCCTGATATTGAGAAATTAAAGGTGTATAAGGACGAATGGTAGCGGATAGCATACGTAAAATTCGCATAATTTCTTCTCGTTCTTCAAACTCTAAAACATTCAATTCTCGAGAATATTTTAACGTAGTTTCTGGTTCAATGTAGGCAATACTACCCGTTTTAGAATTTCCTAATATAGATCCTTTTACTTTTTTTCGGTACATCGCTTGAACCGCCAATACTCTGCGATTATCAACAACAGTTTCCTTTATATCATCTAAATAGCCTAATGAATTGAAGTGCGACAAGGCCATTCCAAAACTTTGGTTGATTTTGCCTCGAACCACATTGATACTTCGTCTAATGTTTACTAAATCAGGGGAAGCATCATCTTTAATTTCTCCAAATTTATTTACAATTTCTTCAATAGATTTCGTAATAATTGGCGTAAATTCAATTTGAGCAGATTTTTTGAATAATTCTGGATAATAATCTGAAAATTTCTTTAAAAATTTTAAATATTCATTGGTAGATTTACTTAAATCTAATATTTTTTTAATGGCTATTAATTCCAAGAAACTATCTTCAATAGCTAATAATTTCAAATCAGCAGTAACTGTTTCAAAACCATGGTTTGGCAAGGCATTGTTATTACTAAAAGAAGCTACATATTCGTTCGTATAGGCCAATTCAGAAAACAAAATTTCTTTGTCTTTGAAAGGCTGAATTTGAAGTGCTTTTTCCATTCCAATTTCTGTATTACAACGCTCAGAAATGGTCTGTAAAATAGTATGAAACTCTAAATCTTTTAGTGTTTTTTCGGTTATTGAAATCATTTTGAAATTCTATGATGATTGCAAAGTTACAAAAGATAAAGTTTTATATTTGTAAAAACTATAAATATGCTCTATGACAATATTGATTTATCTTGGAAATCATTTTTCCATGATGAAATTCAAAAAGATTATTTTAAAAAACTAATTCAAGAAGTTGAATATGAATATGATAGTTCTATTTGTTTTCCTCCAAAAGATTTAATTTTTAATGCGTTTGAAAAATGTAAATTTAATGACTTAAAAGTTGTTATTATTGGTCAAGATCCTTACCATGGAGAAGGTGAAGCAAATGGTTTATGTTTTTCGGTAAATGATGGCATTAAAATTCCACCTTCATTAAAAAATATTTTTGCAGAAATTAATTCCGATTTTGATTCAATATTTTTACCAACAAACGGAAATTTAGAACATTGGGCACAACAAGGTATTTTGCTTTTAAACGCCAGTTTAACGGTTAGAAAAGACGAAGCAAATAGCCACAAACACTTAAAGTGGAACATTTTTACAGACGGCTTAATTGATTATATATCAAATAATTGCGAAAATATTGTTTTTTTACTTTGGGGAAGTTTTGCACAAAAAAAAGGAATTAAAATTAATAGGGAAAAACACCTTGTTTTAGAGTGTGGACATCCTTCGCCGTTAAGTGCCAATAGAGGATTTTGGTTTGGAAATAAACATTTTAGTCAAACCAATACGTATTTAAAATCTATTGAAAAAATGCCGATTGAATGGTAGAATTAGGTTGTTGTAAATCTAAAACACTTAACACTTCTTCACCTAAAAAAGGCCCTCCAGGATAATGAGCGGTATAATCTAAATTTAACCAAATTTTTCCTTTTTCATCACGATGAAAATATATCGTTCTTCCTTTCGAAATGTCTTTAAATAACTCATTGCTAATTAGATACATAGCTGTTTCTAATTCTTTTTCAGTGCCCAATAATAGTTCTGGATACATGTGTCTTCCTGTATGAATTAATCGCATACTGCCTCCAATAGATTTTATTGCTGCACACATCAAAATGGCATGGTCATCGCAATCACCAGAAAAATATAATAAACTCTCGCTGCCACTTGCAAAATATTCTTGTCCTTTTGGATCGTTTACGTAATTCCATCTGCTATTTACTTCTTTAAAAACTGCAAAATATTGAATTAGTTTTCGATTAATCGGATAATTTGGTGTGTTTTTAAAATGTGAATTAACAGCAAATAATGCAAAATTTCTGACTTTGGAGCTGGAAAAATCTACACTTTTATATACGCGAGATTTATTTGGAAATGGCTTTAATGTTTTTGATTCTAAAAAAGTTTCTTCTTTTTGCATTTCATCACTTAAAAAAATGATTTTATACGCCGTTATCACTTGAAATAATGAATAGTTACCTTGTACAGATGCAATCGTAAAAATGAGAAAATAAATTAAAATTGAATATATAATTTTTTTACGTAACCTTTTTAAAATCAGCATAAATACTGTTAAAAGTAATATAAAAACTGAAATTTTATCGTAAGGTATTTCTGCATCAAAATAATAAATATTTTTTCTGAAATAAATAAAAACAGGAATACTAATTAAAAATGATAAAACAAAGAATATAACATTTTCTCTAAGCCTATTTGCAATAAGCCAAGCGGATATTTTATCAAAAAAAGATTTTAGAAAAAATGTCATTTTTATGTTTCGAAAATTCGATTTTATTAAGCATTCAAAAGTAGTTAAAAATGGGACATCAACATAAATTGATTCGTCTTTTTATACGTTTTTAACAAGTTGATGAAATGGAACTTTTTTAGAAATAATAGCTAAATCAAATAATTTATTTTGAACGATTTGAAAGGTTTTTTCATCTAAATTTTTCTGACTCCACTGGGTTTGTTGCAACCATTGTTGAATATCATCTAATTTTTGATGATATCTAGTAGCAAGCGTTCTATCGATGCTTGGAATGTATTTGAATTCTTCTGATGTAGCGTTTATTATTTCTAAAATTAAAGCCACAACAGACATGTTTTTCGCTAAAAATTCATTTCTAACCGCAATTACAAAACAAGGCCAAGGTGTAGGACATTCGCCCACACGTTTAAAAGTTCCATTATCTACTAAAGGTTTAGTGGTATATTTTTCCCACATAAAATAATCTGACTTTCCTTCAGTAAGACTTGCAACGGCTCCATCTAAATTATTTACAATTTCAAAAGGTATATTTTTGGTATTCCAATTATTTTTTTCAGCATTCACAAAACTCATTAAATGAGAACCTGAACCCAATCTGCTAATTGCGGAAACTTTATTTTCTAAATCAGCAACCGAAGTATATTTGGCTTTTCCATCTACATGAATTCCCCATATTAATGGTGATTTTACGAAAATTTGTACAATACTACTGTGTGGATTTTCAGTTAGATCTTTAATTATCCCTTCCGTTAAAATAATAGCAATATCGGTTTCATTATCACGAAGCATTTGACACATTTTTCCAGTTCCTTCAGGTACGTCTGTCCATTGCAAATCGATTCCAGCTTCATTAAATTCGCCATTTTCAATACACATGTGCCATGGTAAATTAAAATGTTCGGGTACGCCTGCTATTTTGACTTCTTTCATTTTTTGGTTTAAGGTTTTGGGTGATGGGATTTTTTTTTGAGGCTTTATCCTACCAATTTATCCAAGGTATAAGCAATTAACTCATTCACCGTTTTTTCTGGGTTCGAACTAAATTCGCCTACTGCTCTGTTAGCAATAATGGCATTTAATGACAGACAATTATGACCCAACAATTTGCCTAAACCATAAATTGCAGACGTTTCCATTTCTAAATTCGTCATGCGTGTTCCGTTATAGTTAAACGTATCCATTTTATGATTTAATTCAGGATCCTGAATATTTAATCTGACTACACGACCTTGAGGTCCGTAAAATCCGCCAGCAGTTCCTGTAAATCCTTTGTGAAATTTTTCTGAATAGATTCTGTTCTCTAAGATTACATCACACGATACCACAGTAGGTCTACCTTTTCTAACATCCCAATTGGTATGCGAAATAAAAGCATTCTCTAACTCTGAATTAGAATGTTCTTCTATTAAATAGGAGCGAAGCATGTTGTCTAAACCAATGGCGTATTTGCTCATTACCCAACTATCCACAGGGATATCAGCTTGTAACGAGCCAGAAGTTCCTATTCGAACGATATTTAATGTGGTGTGATTTGGTTTAATTTCTCTTGTGTTTAAATCAATATTAACTAAGGCATCTAATTCATTCATGACGATGTCAATATTGTCAGGACCTATTCCAGTTGATTGTACCGTAATGCGTTTTCCTTTGTATATTCCAGTTTCGGTTTTAAATTCTCTTTTCTGTGTTGAAAATTCTATAGCTTCAAAATGTTGCGTAATTTTAGACACACGTTCTGGATCGCCAACAAAAATAATATCATTAGCAATATGCTCTGATTTTAAGTTTAAGTGATAAACACTTCTGTCTGGATTTAATATTAATTCTGATGATTTTATCATGATTTTTTGTTTAAAGTTTCAGGTTTAAGGTTTCAAGTTATTTTATTTTAAACTTGAAACGTTAAACTTGAAACAAACTTACCCTCCAACACGTTTTGTTTTGAAGCCTTTATCTTGTAGCATTTTCATTATTTTATCTCTGTAATCGCCTTGAAGAATAATCGCACCATCCTTAAAGCTACCGCCCACACTTAATTTTGTTTTGATTTCTTTAGCAAGAACTTTAAAATCTTCGTCTGTACCTTCGTAGCCTTCAATAATGGTAGTGGCTTTTCCTTTTCTTTTTTCATATTTACAAATCATAGGTTCTTTCTGAACGTATAATTCATGAGCAATTTCCTGGCTTTCTTCTGGTTCATTTGAAGGAATATGGTCAGGAAATAGGTTTTTTAGTTGGTCTTGTAAATCCATTTTTTTGTTCGTAGATTAAACCGAATCACAATTACGAAACGCGAATTAAAACTATTTTTTATTTTTTTATTAATCCTAATTCTACCAAACGTTCGTGCAAAAATTCACCAGCAGTTATATCTTCATATAATTTAGGATGATTTTCATCGATACATTCTGCTAAACAATTTAATTTCATATCACTAACAGGATGCATGAAAAAAGGAATAGAATAACGTGAAGTACCCCATAATTCTCTTGGTGGGTTTACCACTTGGTGAATCGTAGATTTTAATCGGTTATTGGTATGACGAGATAACATATCTCCAACATTTATCATTAATTCATCTGGTTGCGCCATTGCATCAATCCATTGCCCATCGTGGTTTTGAACCTGTAGTCCTTTTCCTTGTGCACCCATTAATAATGTAATTAGATTGATATCTCCATGCGCTGCTGCACGAACTGCACCATCTTTAGGTTCATCTGTAATGGGTGGATAATGAATAGGTCTTAATATGCTATTGCCTTCAGAAATGTATGCATCAAAATAAAATTCATCCAATCCAATATATAACGCCAAAGCTCGAAGTACGTAGTTTCCTGTTTTTTCTAACATTTTATACGCTTCTTTACCTGTGCTATTGAAATTAGGTAATTCAGAAACGGTTACGTTTTCAGGGTATTCATTTGCATATTTAGAATTCGAATCAACATATTGACCAAAGTGCCAAAATTCTTTTAAATCTCCAGCAGAACGTCCTTTTGCATGTTCTTTTCCAAAAGAAACATAACCTCGTTGTCCTCCGATACCTGGAATTTCATATTTTTCTTTTGTTTCAATAGGTAGTGTGAAGAAATTTCTGACTTCGCTGTACAAATTTTCAACTAATTTGTCATCTAAAAAATGACCTTTTAAGGCTACGAAACCAATCTCTTCGTAGGCTTTTCCGATTTCATTTACAAATTTTTGTTTACGTGCCGGATCTTCCGACAGGAAATCACGTAAGTCTACACTTGGAATTTTTTGCATGATAAAAAATTATTTGTTTTTCCAACTCATTAATTGATTGGAATTCTTACTCTAACAAAGATAAAAAAAATTAGTTAGAAAAAACATAATTCAGAATATTCGCTCCCATTTTTAGGGCTTTTTCTCTAACATTTATAGGGTCGTTGTGTACTTCTTGGTTTTCCCAACCATCACCTAAATCGCATTCAAATGTGTATAAAAGTGCCAATCTATTTTCAATAAAAATACCGTACGCTTGCGGTTGTTTGTTGTCGTGTTCATGAATTTTTGGTAACCCGTTTGGAAAAGTATAAGGCGTTTGGAAGATAGGATGTGTTTTAGGAATTTCAACTAATGCCGTATTTGGGAAGAGTTTTTTAATTTCTTTTCTAATATACTCGTCCATTCCATAATTGTCATCAATATGTAAGAAACCACCTGAATTTAAATAATTTTGAAGATTTTGAATGTCGTTATTGCTGAAAACTACATTTCCGTGACCCGTCATATGTACAAAAGGATATAAGAACAATTCTGCACTTCCTACATCAACGGAATTGACTTTAGGATTTAATTTTGTATTGATATTCTGATTGCAAAACTTCACCAAATTTGGTAAAGATGTAGGATTGGCATACCAATCGCCTCCGCCAGAATATTTTAAAACAGCAATATTTTGAGATAATCCCAAGTTCCAGAATAGTAAAATTCCAAAAGTTATAAATTTATTCATTTTGAATTACAATTGTATGGCAAGCCACTAAAGCTGCAGTTTCCGTTCTTAGTCTTGTGTTTCCCAGAGTTACAGGAATAAATTCATTTTCAATAGCTAATTTGATTTCTTTTGAGGAAAAATCACCTTCAGGTCCAATTAATATTGTAATAGGATTGTCTTTTATAATTTCCTTAGCAAAAGATTTTTTATCAGTTTCTTCACAATGAGCTATAAATTTTTGACCTGAATGATTTTTTTTAAGAAATTCAGATAAAGTAATGGCTTCGTTTATTTTTGGTAAATAATACTGATTAGATTGTTTTGTAGCAGATTGAATGATTTTTTCAGCTCTATCTATTTTATAAATTTTTCGTTCTGAATGTTCACAAATAATTGGCGTAATTTCGTGAATACCAATCTCGGTAGCTTTCTCTAAAAACCATTCTATTCTGTCGAGCATTTTGGTAGGTGCAACAGCAATATGTGTGTAAAAAGCGGATGGTTTAAAAAAGGATTCTTTAACAATTTTTACTTCACATTTTTTTTCTAATCCTAAAATTATTTCAGAAATAAATAAATACCCTAAACCATTAGTAATATGTATTTTATGACCTTCTTGTTTTCGTAATACTTTAATAATATGTTTGCTTTCTTCTTTATCAAAAGTAAACGTTTTATCACCGGATTTTATATCGGAATTATAGAATAATTGCATAATTTTAAAATTCAATTCTTGCTTTAGAAACGACGTCAGCTGTGCTGAAATTTTCTTCTAAAAAGTTATAATAACCTACAATTCCAATCATTGCAGCGTTGTCTGTTGTGTATTCAAATTTTGGAATAAACGTTTGCCATCCGTATTTTGATTCCGCTTCTTTTAACGTATTTCTTATTCCTGAATTAGCCGAAACCCCGCCACCAATTGTAATTCTTGTAATTCCAGTTTCGGATACGGCTAATTTTAATTTATCCATCAAAATTTCAATAATCGTATGTTGTATAGAGGCGCAAATATCGTTTAAATTTTCAGTAATAAAATGTTCATTTTCAGCTGTTTTTTTCTGAACAAAATATAAAATTTGTGTTTTTAGCCCGCTAAAACTAAAGTTTAACCCTGCCACTTTTGGTTTGGTAAAAGCAAAGGCTTTTGGATTGCCTACTTGTGCGTATTTATCTATTAAGGGTCCGCCAGGATATGGAAGACCTAAAATTTTAGCACTTTTATCAAATGCTTCACCAACGGCATCATCAGTGGTTTCGCCAATAATTTCCATTTCAAAAAAACTGGAAACTTTTACAATTTGTGTATGACCTCCAGAAATGGTTAAGGCAATAAATGGAAATGCAGGTTTTTCATAGCCTTCTTCATCAATAAAATGCGCTAAAATATGTGCTTTCATGTGGTTAATTGCTACTAACGGGATGTCTAAACCTAAACTTAACGATTTAGCAAAACTGCCACCCACTAAAAGCGAACCCATTAAACCAGGACCCTGAGTAAAGGCTATACAATTTAAGTTATCTTTTGTAATTCCAGCTTTTTTAATAGCCATTTCTACAACAGGTACAATATTTTGCTGATGTGCTCTTGATGCTAATTCAGGAACCACTCCGCCATATTCTTCATGTACTTTTTGACCAGCAACAATATTTGAAAGTACTTTGTCATTGCATAAAACAGCAGCAGAAGTGTCGTCACAAGAACTTTCAATGGCTAAAGTGTATATATTTTCAGAATTTAAGGTACTAGGCATGAATTTTGGTATAAAAGTATTGTAAATGTCTTACAAAATTGCTTATTTTTGTTGCTATAAGCAAATAAAAATAGATTTGTTTTGCAAAATTAAATAAATAAAATATTAAATCAGTAAAAAAAATAGCGGTTCGTTCCTTAATTGGAATTTTGCTTTTTATGCTTCTAGTAGCCATACTATTAGCCTTACCTGTTGTACAAACAAAGCTAGGGAAATACGCTACTGATCAACTGAAAGAAGATTTTGGTGTATCAATTACCATTGAAAAAGTGGCTATTAATCCGTTTGGAGGGGTAAAATTAAAAGGCGTTTTAGCAAAGGATCATCATAACGATACGCTGTTTCATTTTAACCGCATTCATACTTCAATTTTAAGTTATAAAAAATTATACGAAAACGGACATCCTTATTTAGGTGATTTACAAGCGGATGGATTAGACCTTAAAATCATTCAATACAAAGGTGAAAAAGACACTAATTTAGATAAATTTGTTGCTGCTTTTGATGATAATCCTCTAAAACCTTCAAGTGGAAAATTTAGATTAAAAATAAACTCTATATCACTTCAAAATAGCCGATTTAGATACATTGATCAAAATCTTACAAAACCCAAAATTTTAGATTTTTCAAGTCTAAATGGGCAATTAGACGACTTTTACGTAAAAGGTGCAAATGTATTTGCATATGTATATAAGATGTCATTTAAAGACCATAGAGGTTTGATAATGAAAAACTTAACTTCGGATTTCACCTATACCAAAAAAAATATATTATTAAACGAGTTAATTTTAGAAACGGAAAACTCTTCGTTTAAAGGAAAAACAGAGTTACGTTACGATAGAAAAGATTTCAAAGATTTTAATAATAAAGTTATTTTTGATTTGGATATTAAAGAAGGTAAAATTTCGAGTAACGACTTAAATTTCTTCTATCCTGAATTTGGTAAAAATCAGAAATTTTATATCGATTCGCATATTTTAGGAACGTTAAATGATTTGAAATTTAATAACTTAAAATTCAATGATTTAAATGACAATGAAATAGTTGGAAATCTTCAGCTTAAAAATATTTTTGGGAAAGCTGACCAGAAGTTTTACTTGAAAGGTAGTTTCGACAGATTATCAGCCAGCCAAGCAAGTGTTAGTAAACTTTTACCAAATCTGTTAGGGAAAAATTTACCCAAACAATTACAAAAATTGGGTAAAGTTGAATTGAAAGGGAAAGTAGAGCTTACCGAAAAATGGATTATTGCTGATGTGGATTTGTTTTCGAAATTGGGTCGTGCTATGGGCGATTTTAAAATGGATAAAATAGACACTATTGACCGTGCCACGTATGTAGGGAAGTTTCAATTAGATAACTTTGATTTAGGTATATTTTTAGAGGAAAAAAACTTGGGTCGTACATCTGTTAATGTTGATGTCGATGGAACCGGATTTTTAAAAAAATACTTGAATACCAAACTAAAAGGAAATGTAAGTCAGTTTAAATATAATGGCTATACA
>NZ_JBIISE010000035.1:0-19378 GCF_044341185.1 Flavobacterium sp. | reverse complement strand
CACCATCAGGTACATATACATTAACATATCAGATTTGTGAGAATGGTGCAACTCCAGCGAATTGCGATACAGCTTCTGTTACAGTAATTATTGGTTCGTGTCTTGATTTTCCAATTAATGATTGTGATGGCGATGGTGTTACAAATGGTCAAGAGATATTGAATGGCACGAATCCAAGTGATCCATGTTCATTTGTTTTAGCGAGTCAAACGGCAACTCCAAGTTCAGCTTGGTTAGCTGCGGATTGTGATGGAGATGGAGTAACAAATGGTCAAGAGTTACTTGATGGTACAAATCCTTTGAATCCATGTTCATATGTTGCATCAAGTCAAACGTTAACAACAAGTTCACAGTGGTCAGCTGCGGATTGTGACGGAGACGGAGTTACAAATGGTCAAGAAATAATTGACGGAACAAATCCAAATGATCCATGTTCTGCAATTCCAAGTAGTATAACTTTACCTCTTAGTCAAGATTTTTTAAATGGAGATTGTGATGGAGATGGATTAAGTAATGAGTTAGAAATAGGACCTAATCCAAATGAACCTTTTGATCCAAATGGAAATGGAATTCCGGATTATTTAGAAGTAAATAATCATACTCCATCTGATGATGATTTAGAAATTTTTAACTTAGTGACGCCAAATGGAGATGGTGATAATGATTTATTTGTGATTCGTAACATTGAAAGATATCCAGAAAACGGATTAGAAATTTACAACCGATGGGGAGTAAAAGTATACAGTGTAGATGGTTACGGACAAGACAGTAAATTTTTCCGAGGTATTTCTGAAGGAAGAGTTACGGTAAACCAAGTTTCAGAACTACCAGTAGGAACGTATTGGTATATCTTGAAATACAAAAACGCTTCTGGCGAATGGAAACAACGAGTAGGTTATTTATACCTTAATAAATAAGAAATAGTTAGGTGGTAAAAAATAGACTTTACCCTTTAAAAAAAGTAATTTTATGAAAAAAGTTTTAGGAAGTATTATTTTTAGTTTTTTTGCGATTACTATGCTTAACGCACAGCAAGATGCTCAATACACTAATTATATGTATAATACTATGAATATTAATCCCGCATACGCAGGATCTAGAGGTCATATGAGTGCGTTTGGTTTACACAGAACACAATGGGTAGGTTTAGAAGGAGCGCCCACGACAAATACTTTTTCCGTTCATTCTCCTATAAAGGAATCAAATGTGGGAGTAGGATTAAGTTTTATGAATGATGTAATTGGTCCTTCAGACGAGAGCACAATTTCTGCAGACTTCTCATATACTATAAATACTTCTGACACGTATAAATTATCTTTTGGACTTAGAGCTACAGCACATTTATTAAATGTAGATTTTTCGAAATTACACATTTATAATCAAGGTGATGCATTGGCTCAATATAATATCGATAAACGATTTTCTCCAAACTTTGGAACTGGAGCATATTGGTATTCTGAAGATACGTATTTTGGTATTTCTATTCCAAATATTTTGGAAACGCAACACTTTGATAAAACGCAAGTAGCGTTTAGTGCAACTTCAGTTTCTTACGAGCGCATGCATTACCATATTATTGGAGGTAAAGTTTTTAACATTCATCCATCCATTCAATTTAAACCTGCATTTTTGGCTAAAATAGTTGAAGGTGCTCCATTACAATTGGATCTTTCAGCAAACTTTATGTTTCAAGAAAAATTTATTTTGGGAGCTGGTTACAGATGGGATTCCGCTTTGAGTGCCTTAGCAGGATTTCAAGTAAATGACAATTGGTTTATTGGGTACGGATACGATGCAGAAGTTACCAAATTGGCCAATTACAATTCAGGTTCTCATGAATTATTTTTGAGATATGAATTCAGTAGAAAGAAACAAGTTGTATCGCCAAGATTTTTCTAAAAAATAAACTATGAAAAAGCAATTAATTTATTCACTATGGATTGTACTAATCAGTACACAGGCCATAGTAGCTCAAAAAAACAATTTAAATCTTGCTCAAAAAAAGTATGATGAATTGGCCTATTCACAAGCTATAAAATTATATGAAGAATTAGCAAAAGATGGCTACAAGTCAAAAGAATTGTTTGAAAACTTAGCAAACGCTTATTATTATAAAGCTGATTATTTACCAGCAAAAATTTGGTATGACACTTTATTTTCACTTACAGATGAACTTTCAGCAAATACGTATAACAAATATATAAATGCATTAAAATCACAAGGAGCTCACACAAAAGCGGATGTTATTATGCAAAAAATGGGAGTTAAATATCCTAATGATACTCGTGTAAAAGTGTACAATTCTAATAAAGAATATTCAGCGCAAAACACTAATTCAACCAGCATAGTGAAAGTAAAAAATGCAGGTATAAATTCGGCATATATTGATTTTTCACCTGCTTTTTACGGTGAAAAATCGATAGTTTTCAGTTCTACAAAGTCTACTGTAAAAACAATGGAAAGCAAACATAGTTGGACAAATGAATCTTACACCAATTTATATGTTGTAGATTTAGATAAAGACAGTATTATATCCAGACCAAAAAGACTTAACGCAAAGATAAATAAATTTTACAACGAGTCCTCAGCCGTGTTTACCAAAGATGGTAAAACGATGTATTTTACTCGAAACAATCAATTAAAAACAAAAGCAAAAACCGATTCATCAAATACGGTTTTACTAAAAATTTACAAAGCTACGCAAGATGGTAGTAAATGGACTAATATAATTGAGCTTCCTTTTAACAGTGATAATTTTAGTTGTGCACACCCGGCGCTTTCTCCAGACGAGAAAGAATTGTATTTTTCTTCAAACAGACCAGGAACTAAAGGTATGTCGGATATTTATAAAATAGCTATACTAGAAAATAACACTTTTGGAGCACCAGAAAATTTGGGGGATGCTATCAATACAGAAGGCAGGGAAACCTTTCCATTTATTACACAAGACAATGTACTAGTTTTTGCTTCTGATGCGAGAGCCGGACTTGGTGGATTAGACATGTATTACGTGCATTTAGATAGCGAAAATAAAGAAATTAAGACCTTTGGACAACCAATAAATTCTTCTTATGATGATTTTGGGTTAATTTATAAATCGCAAGATCAGGAAGGTTTTTTTACCTCTAATCGCCCTGAAGATAACAAAGGAAAAGATGACATTTATCACATTACAGGGTTAGAAATCCCAAAGCCTATAAAAATAAATGCCACCGTTGTTTTTGAAGAAGTAAGCAATCAAACTGAAGGAGTAGCCGCAATAATTCTGGATGAAAACAAAAAACAAATAGCACAGATAATATCAAAAGATGGTAAAATAGAAATACCTAATTTAGAACAAGGTAAAAACTACTTTATTAGAATTTCAAACCCGAATTTTGAAGTCTATGAAGGACCAATTTCTTACAATGAAAATCAATCAAATTTGGTTTTCAAACTAAAGAAAAAAGAATTAGAATTATCTGAGGTTGATTTAGCTAAAATACTAGGAATAAGAGTTATTTATTTTGATTTAAACAAATATTTTATTTGCAATGAAGCATCATTAGAATTGCAAAAAATTGCAGCTATTATGAAAGCGTATCCGAAAATGAAAATTGATATTCGTTCACATACTGATAGCAGAAACACAATTGAATATAATCAAAAATTATCACAAAAAAGAGCTGATCATACTAGGAATTGGTTGATTAATGAAGGTATAACACCGGAGCGATTAAAAGCTTCAGGTTATGGTGAATCAAAATTAATAAATGCATGTGCTGATGGAATTACTTGCACGGAAGAGCAACATCAAGAAAATAGAAGATCAGAGTTTATTATTATTGAATAGATATTTTGTATAGACAAAAAAATAGTAAAATATTTTTTTAAAATAAAAATTCAATTATATTTGCACTCGCTTAAATAAAGAAGCAACTTCCTTCTTAGCTCAGTTGGTTAGAGCATCTGACTGTTAATCAGAGGGTCCTTGGTTCGAGCCCAAGAGAGGGAGCAAAACAAAACCCGATATGAAAGTGTCGGGTTTTTTTGTTTAATATTAGCACATATCGTTTAGTACATCTTTCTTGAACTCTTCTATTTGTTTTTTCATTTGCTTGATTTCATTCAACTTATGTTTAAGAGACAGTAATTTTTCGTCAAGAATTTTTAATTTTTCGTCTTTACTATATTTGTTATTATACCAAGCATCTATAACTTGTCCGATTTCTCTTATAGTAAAGCCGACCGATTTGGCATCACTAATGAATTCTAATTTTTCAATTGTTTCTTCATCATAGTGAAAATAATTGTTTGTTTTGATAGACTCATCGCGCTTTCCTTCAATCAATCCTGACTTCTCATAGAAGCGAATAGTGTGGGCAGAAATCCCTGTTTTCTTAGCTATTTCATTTATTAACATAATGCAAATATAAAAAATATTAAAAAAATAACAACTATAGACTATACTCTAATGTTGTGGGTTTGATTTTATACTACTAAGTTTGCAATAAATTAAAACATAATCATATGAAAAAGACAATTTTAATTACAGGATCTTCAAGTGGAATTGGGAAATCAACCGTTATTGAATTTGCAAAAAATGGATGGAATGTAATTGCTACGCAAAGAAATCCTAAAAAGGAATCTGACTTTAAGACCTTTAATAATGTCAAACTTTATCATTTAGATGTTACTAACCTTGATAGTATTAGTAAAGTATTTCAAAAAGTTAAAGAAGAATTTGGAACTATTGATGTTGTTGTAAACAATGCGGGGTATGGAGTGGATGGCGCTTTTGAAGCAATGTCTGATGAAGTAATTGAAGACCAATTTAACACCAATGTATTTGGATTAATGCGTGTGACAAGAGAGGCAATAAAAGTGATGCGCCCCTCTGGTGGTGGAACAATTATCCAAATTTCAAGTATGGGTGGAAAAATCACTTTCCCATTATATAGCATTTATCATTCAACAAAATTTGCTGTTGAAGGCTTTACAGAGTCGTTACATTATGAATTAACACAATTTAACATTAAATTAAAACTTATTGAACCTGGTCCAATAGCAACTGATTTTTATGGAAGAAGTAGAAAATTCATTAAGCCTGATTATACAAGTGATTATGATGTATTTATTTCAAAATTTAATGCGGCAGCAGCAAAAGTTATAAATGATGCAGAAGGGCCAGAGGTTGTTGCTAAAACAATTTTTATTGCCGCAACAGACAATAATAATAAAATGAGATATGCTATTGGTAAGCCAGGTCCAATACTATTAAAACTTAGAAAATTACTTTCTGATAAATTGTATTTTTTATTAGTAAGAAAGAGCTATAATATTTAATTTTTATTAAGTAAATAATCATATTACTAAAATTGTAATTTTCTTCAATAGCGATAAAATATAAAATCCCGAGATTATCGGGATTTTTTATTTTATAAACTTGACTTAAATTGTTCTAAGAAACGAACATCGTTTTCATAAAACATTCTAATATCGCCAATTTGGTATAATAGCATAGCAATTCTTTCAATTCCCATTCCAAAAGCGTATCCTGTATATTCATTTGGGTCAATGCCGCAGTTTTTCAACACATTCGGATCAACCATTCCGCAACCCATAATTTCTAACCAGCCTGTTCCTTTTGTAATTCGATAATCGGTTTCTGTTTTCAATCCCCAGTAAATATCGACTTCCGCACTTGGTTCTGTAAAGGGAAAGTAAGACGGACGCAATCTGATTTTAGATTTCCCGAACATTTCTTTTGTAAAATATAATAGCGTTTGTTTTAAATCGGCAAACGATACATTTTTATCAATATATAAACCTTCTACTTGATGAAAAATACAATGTGAACGTGACGAAATAGCTTCGTTACGAAAAACCCTTCCAGGAGAAATAGTTCTGATAGGCGGCTTGTTGTTTTCCATATAACGAACCTGTACGGATGAGGTATGTGTACGTAACAAAACATCCGGATTTGTCTGAATAAAAAACGTATCCTGCATATCGCGTGCCGGATGATATTCTGGTAAATTTAATGCGGTAAAATTATGCCAATCGTCTTCTATTTCTGGTCCTTCAGACACATTGAAACCAATGGTTGAAAAAACATCTAAAATTTGATTTTTCACTAAAGAAATAGGATGACGCGAACCAACATGAATAGGATTTCCAGGTCGAGATAAATCGCCAAACATATGTACAGCTTCTGTTTTAGAATCCATAACCTCCTGAATGGTTTTTACTTTCTCTTCTGCCGTATTTTTCAACTCATTAATTACCTGACCAAATTCTTTCTTTTGTTCGTTAGGTACGTTTTTGAATTCGGCAAAAAAATCTTTTAGCAAACCCTTACTTCCTAAGTACTTAATGCGAAATTCTTCTAAAGTACTTTTGTCTTCAGTTTGGAAAGCTTTAGCTTCTTCAATATGTTGTTTTATCTTGTTTATCATTATAAAAAGGTAATAGTCTGCAAATTTATGTATTTTTTAGCGATTAGTGAAAAGTGATTCGCAATTAGTTTCAACTGAGCATTAATTAATGATCTCTTTTTCTAAAAAATAATTCACAATAGCGTCTTTCATTAAAACGGATTGTTCTCCAGCTTTTAGTGCTGGAAGTTCTTTTACTACTTTATAATGAGGCCAGCCCTCTTTATCAAAAAATTCAAATTCGTAATATCCATAAGGCTCTAATAGTTTACAAATAGCAATGTGCATTAAGTTTACTTTTTCGTCCTTTTTAAATTCGCTATTTATTTTGCCTAATTCCTGAACGCCAATTAAATAAATTATGGCATCTAAATCTAATACTTCACCATCGGCAAATTTTTCAGATAAAAAAGTGACTACTTTTTCCCAACGTTCTTTTAATTGTATATCTCTAGACATTTATTTTTTGTTTTTTACAAAGATAGTATTTGAGGCTTGCATTTTGTAGTTTTGTTTTTAAAAATAAATATAATTTATGGAATTTATTGATATTGTTTTTGCCGTATTATTAGGATATAGTATATATAATGGTTTAAAAAATGGTCTTTTTGTAGAAATAGCCTCTTTCAGTTCTTTAGTTGTGGGCATTTTTGTAGCGATAAAACTTTCGCATATTGTCCGATTGGCATTAGAAGAAAAAATAAAAACCAATCCAAAATATATTGAAATTATTGCTTTTGCCACTACTTTTATTTTAGTACTTATTGCCATTCATTTATTAGCAAAATTTTTTACAAGTATCGCAAGTTTTGCCTATTTAGGTTGGCTAAATAAATTAGGAGGTGCTGTTTTTAGTATGCTAAAAACCATTTTAATGTTGGGCGTTTTGCTTAATTTACTTCAAAAAATAAATAGTAATAGTGTATTGGTAAAGGAAGAAACCTTAAACAAATCCCTCTTTTATAAGCCCGTACAAGAAGTTTCTAAATTTATGTCGCCAAATTTAGAAAAATGGTATGATGAAGTTAAAGAACGAACAAAAGAAACACCTGAAAACGAAAAAGTTTCTGACTCTTTGAATGTAGACAAAAAGGAGTAATTAGCCATAGATTTTATTTTTCACTTACCCATTTAAAACCTACTCTCGGAATATTTTCAATAGCTAAAGTTGGAGTTTCTTTTATTATTTTTCGTAATCGAGAAATAAAAACATCCAAACTTCTGCCTAAAAAATAATCGTCCGAACCCCAAAGTTCCATAAGTATTTTTTCTCGTTTTAATACTGTATTTGGATTGTCTAAAAACAGTTTTAGTAATTGTGCTTCGCGTTCTGTAAGCGTTGTTTTTGAAGTTTCGTTTTTGATTAAATAATTTTCGGGCTCAAAAATAAAGCCAGAAAACTCATATTTTTTTATAACTTTTTCAGTGTTTTTTTGACTTCGGAGTAAAAAGACTTCAATTTTCAAAATTAGTTCTTCAATCGAATACGGTTTCACTAAATAATCATCAGCGCCAAGTTTTAAACCTTTAATACGATCTTCTTTCATCGTTTTCGCCGATAAAAAAATAATTGGAATTTCTTGATTGCGTTTCCTTATTTCGGTTGCCAATTCAAATCCATCCATTTCAGGCATCATAATATCCGTTACTACAATATCAAATGATTGAGAACAAAATGTTTCTAAACCCGATTTACCGTTACTGCAATGCACTACATCAAAATGTTGTTCTAAATTATCCGCTGTTAAAAACGCCAGCGTTTCCTCGTCTTCAATATATAAAACTTTCTTTTTACTCATAATCTTTTTGATTAATTATTATCGTAACAACAATTCCTTTGTCAGTATTATTAGCGATGGTTATTTTCCAACGATGCAAGTCGCAAATCTTTTTCACATACGATAAACCAATACCAAAACCTTCAATATTTTTGATATCTTGACGAGAAACTCTGTAAAATTTATCGAAAACAAAAGGCAAATCCTTAGTAGGAATTCCACAACCATTATCTTTAACTTGAATAGATAGCTTTTGGTTGATTTCAGTAACGATAATTTCAATTTTAGGCGATAATCCTGAATATTTTACCGCATTATCTACTAAATTAAATAAAATATTATAGACATGAAATTCATCTGCTTTTAAAATAAGTATCTTTGTAACAAAAATATCAATGTCAATTTCTGTATCATACCTTAAAATAATATTGTCTTTTACTAAGTCTAAAATAGGTTTCAACTCAAACTTGGTTTTATCAATAAGCATTTGTTTGCTTTCGGTTTTAGCTACATATAATATTTTTTCAATATGTTCATTTAGTTTATTAGTTTGATTGATTACAATTTGATTATATTTTTTTAGTTTCGGATTATCTTTTATTTCGTTTTGTTCTTTAACATAATTTGATGCGATGAGAATGGATGCCAAAGGCGTTTTAAATTCATGCGACATATTATTTATAAAATCTTTTTGTAATTCGGTGTATTTTTTCTGTTTTAACATTAGCACAACCGAGTACACATAAATAATTAATACCAGAAACAAAACAGTAGTAAAAATCCAATATTGATTTAAGTTTTTAAAATAATTTTGTTCAATATCCGGGAATCGAATGGCAAAATAATACGTGTATTTAGGATTTTTTGTAAAACAAGTTGGGCATTTAATAGGTTCTTTTTTTCCATTACTATTGATATGATTGCTAAACGCCATTTTATCTGAAGAGCAATTATAAACAGCATATTCAAAATCAACATCTAAATTGTTTTTTTCAAATTCTGAAATTAAATAATGTTCTAAAATGGAATTTTCAAATTCGTAGTTTACATTAACCGTAAAATAATTTCCAGACACTTTTTCTACTTGATTGGAAACCAATAAACCTGTTAAATTATCTTTATAAAGTTTTTCTAAAACATCTTGTAAGGCAAAAAATATTTTATCTTCAGTATCTTTTTTTGCTAATTTATGTGCGTTATTTATTAAAAATAATTGCATAATAATCACTCCTACAATAGCAAGAAATCCGATTATTATAACAATATTAAATCTTGATAGTTTCATTTATGTTCTAAATTTTTAACGATATTAAGACAAATTTCAAAGCGAAATTAATCATTAACAACTCATTAACACAATAAATAGTAAGGATTAACAACATTATTTAAAAAAATAAATACATTTGTGAAGTTAATAAACAACTAATTTAAATATAATAATTATGAAAACAGTAAAATTACTTGCAGTTGCATTATTCATGGGCACACTTTCATTTGCTCAAACTGCAGCTCCAGCTCCAGCAGCAGCTCCACAAACACCGTCTCAATTGAAATGGGAAAAAGAAACACACGAATTCGGGACAATTGAACAAGGAAAACCAGTTTCTTACGAGTTTACTTTCACAAACACCAGTAACAAAGATGTTACTTTAAAAGATGTAAAAGCATCTTGTGGATGTACTGCTACAAATTATACTAAAACAGCTATCAAACCAGGCGAAAAAGGAACAGTAACAGCTACTTATAATGCAGCTGCAGGTGGTGCCTTCCACAAAACAGTTACGGTTACTACTAGTGAAGAAAATACAATGCCGAAAACTATTACAATAAAAGGTACAGTTAAAGTAAATGAAGCCCCTGCGGTTGCAGCACCAGCTTCAAAATAACTAAATATTATTATATATTAGTCCCGATAAGATTTTACTTATCGGGTTTTTTATGGAAATTTTCTACACCTTATTTTAAGCAGTACTTAGCTGTTTCACTTTATTTATTTGTTTGTTAAAATTAGTATAGGAACAAACAAATAAACAGAAATTGAAAGTGTATTCTAAATTAAAAAAGGAGTTCTAATTTGAACTCCTTTTCTGTTTTTAATTTATTTTGCTAATACTATTTTTTTGGTTGTTTTAGAACTTCCGTTTTCTATAGTTATTATATAAACGCCATCTGATAAATTAGAAATATTTATATTGTCTACAGCGGTTTTCATTTCTTTAGTTGAAATTATTCTGCCTTGTATATCAAATAGTTTAACTATTGAATTATTTTCTAAATTTTGATTACCTAAATCAATATTTACAAACCCACTTGTTGGATTAGGATATATTTTTAAGTTAGAAAAAGTTGTGTCTACAGTTGAAAGAGGTAGCTGGATGTTACAAATTATTAGCTTGACAGAATTAATTGTTCCACCATCTCCATTATAAGGGTCATCTACAGTTAATGTCCAGGTTCCATCTGCAACCAACCCATTTAACGATGTTAATGTCTCAGATGGAACTACATTACCTGTTAGTGCTGGAACTGAAGTACCGCATGCAACTGCAGCACCATCATCATCCATGATACAATTTACATTATCATTATCTCCACAAGGCTGATCTAATAGCGTAATTACCGGGCTACCAATTGAAGCAGGACCTGTTAGTTTAACTTTAAAATCTTGAATATAAGTGTGTGTTATATTTAGAGCAACATTTAAATCGCCAATAGTTAATCCTCCAGTTACTAAAATTGGAACTGATGCTGTAGCATTTGCTGTACTAGCAATTGTTGCGTTTGAAAAGTTAGTTGCTAAAAATTCATTTCCACAAGATAATATTCCAGTTTGAAAACTATTTACTGTGGCATTTGAAATAATTCCAGTTCCACATCTATTAGAAGGTGTAACTCTCCAATAATAATAAGTTTGTTGGTTTAAATTAGAAATTATATAAGAATTTTGATTAATAGTTGTGTCAAGTAAAGTTGTAGTAAAATTAGAAGATGTTGATACTTGTAATCTATATGATTCTGCGTTTGCTTGTGTATTCCAACTCAAATTTACTGTTGTAGCAATACCTACTTGGTTATTTGTAGGATTAGTTAGTATTACTGGAGAAAAAGTACTACTGTATATTTTTAAATTTTTAAATCTAGTTTCTGATTCTGTTCCATTATTACCAACTATTCCAACAGAATAACTTCCAGGATTTACAATTGATAAATTTGATATTGTCATCGTAACTGGCCCGTTAGAATTTCTAGTAGCAGGTGTAAAAACAGCAGTAGCTCCACTTGGTAAACCCGTTGCTGTAAAATTAGTTGTTGTTGTTCCTGTTTGTGAATAGTTAAAAGTATAGGTTGCATCTTGATTAGCACACAATTCTAAGTCATTAGATGTTGGAACAATAGCAAAGCTGGATGAAATACCAGTGATTATTAATGAAAAGTCTTGTTTGTTATTAACTAAATTTCCTTTGTGATTTATTGTAATTACATAGTCACCAGCGACAGGAGCATCTATTTTAACTTGTTCAACATTATCAATGTTATTATCTCCAATTCGAGTTGAATTACTTCCAGGATTATCGTTTAATTTCCATGGATAATAGGTGTTCCCATTTTGTGTAATCCTAATATCTAAATCATTAACCAATGCTCTTTGTAAATCATTAGCAGGTCTTTGGCCATTATTTGGGTCTCCAGGCACATCTGTCCAACTTGCTGTAGCAATTAATGGCAATGTACCTAATGATTTTACAGTAATAGAATACGTTTGATTTTGATTTAATCTTTCTTCAGAAATCCAAGCATTTAAACCATTTGACGTTATAGCTTGTGCTGCGGCTTTTGCATTTAATAGCCCCCAACCAAAAACAGCATCTGGTCCAACATTCCCTGAATCATCTGCTGTATGACATGCCAATCCTTTTAAAGTGGCTGCCTTCATGAATTTTGTTGTTAAATTATTATGATGTTGTTGTAACAATAATAAGGTTCCAGCAACATTTGGTGATGCCATCGAGGTACCTGTTAATGTTGAAGTTGCAGAATTTCCATTGCTACCTGTAGATAATAAACCAGTACCATTACCCGTAATGTCTGGTTTTATTCTTCTGTCGTCAGTAGGGCCCTGACTACTTGATGAATTAATAATAAGTGGTGAAGTTAAATTTCCATTTACATCAACAACAGCATCTTCAGCATTAGCAACCACTAAATTATTCTTGGCAGTTTTATTACCAGTTAATTTATCAAAACCAAAAGCAATTGGATCACTATTATTTTGATCATCTCCAGAATTTCCCGCTGATGCCACCATTAAATAATATGGAGATAAATAACTAATTTCATCCCAATTTTTTGCGTCGGAATCATAAGTTCCAATATACCATGCAGGCAAGGTTACATTTGTAGTGCTTGTTACAGGAACGCCATAAGAGTGATTTGAAATAAGCATTCCACCCAAAACTTCATCAAGAACTTCAGTTTCATCATCTGTCCAATTAAAAGTTCTTCCTGTAGCTTCGTATGCCATTCCTCGAATATTTGTTGCGCCGTTTGCTAAAACTGTACCCGTTACATGTGTGGCGTGAAAATTGTAATCTGTACTAGCGGCATCATCAACACAAACTACTCTTGTTCCGAAATGATTGTGTTGAGTTCTAACTTTTCCTCCATCCCAAACTCTTGCTACCATTCCTTGTCCATTTAAAGTAAGTCCAAGAGATCCACCTGTATTTAAATGAACAGCTCTTGTAGATTTTGCTGCCGCCTGATTTTCAGTAGAAAAATATATAGGATAACCGTCTGGTGTTAACTTCATTAATTGATGAAAATTTCCTTTTTCATCAGAATAACTTAAAGGGATGTTATTTTCAAGAGCATATTTATAGGCTCTAGTTCTTTCTTTTTCTTCTAAAATTTTGAATTCCTTTGCTTTGCTTTTAATTAGCGCAACATCGTAATCTTTAGTTATATTAATGATATCTTTTTCAGATTGAGCAAATCCAAAAAAACTTGTACATACTATGAATAGTATTAATATATTATTTTTCATCTTATTTGTATTTAGGTAACTTTATAGTTTTGGTAAGCAAATATATTGATTTAAGTTTTAATTTCAATATCATAGTTTTAAATTACCAAACTTTAACATTTGTTATCAAATCCATTAATTTACTTTGAATTGCATATCTTTTACAAATTTGAAAAGAAATCATTTCCTTTGTCATCGGTAATAATAAACGCGGGGAAATCTTTCACTGTTATTTTACGAACGGCTTCCATACCTAATTCTTCAAAATCAACTACTTCTACGGATATAATATTTTCTTTTGCTAAAATGGCAGCAGGACCCCCAATTGAACCTAAATAGAAACCGCCATATTTGTTACAAGCATTCATTACATCCTTGCTTCGGTTTCCTTTGGCTAACATAATCATACTTCCGCCAGCGGCTTGAAATTCGTCAACATACACATCCATTCTTCCTGCGGTGGTAGGGCCAAAACTTCCTGAAGGCATGCCGTCTGGAGTTTTTGCCGGACCTGCGTAATATACCGGATGATTTTTGAAATACTCTGGCATTGGTTTTCCAGCATCTAATAATTCTTTAATTTTTGCGTGTGCTATATCACGAGCTACAATCAATGTTCCGTTTAATTTCAAACGTGTTTTAATTGGGTATTTTGATAACTGTGCTAAAATTTCCGACATCGGTTTGTTCAAATCAATTTCTACAGCTGGCTCTAAATGAGGAGCTGTTGCAGGCAAAAATTGCCCTGGATTAGTTTCCAATTGTTCTAAGAAAATCCCATCTTTCGTGATTTTCCCTTTGATATTTCTATCTGCAGAACAAGAAACGCCCATTCCAACAGGGCAAGATGCTGCGTGACGAGGCAAACGAATTACTCGCACATCATGGGTTAAATATTTTCCACCAAATTGTGCTCCAATTTGACTTTCTTGACAAATAATTTGTACTCTTTTTTCCCATTCTAAATCGCGAAATGCTTGACCCGACATATTTCCAGAAGTGGGAAGATTGTCAAAGTAACCAGCCGACGCTTTTTTCACCGCTGCTAAATTTGCTTCTGCTGAAGTACCACCAATTACGATAGCCAAGTGATATGGAGGACAAGCTGCAGTTCCTAAATCCATAATGCGCTCACGAACAAATTCGTCCAACGATTTGTCATTTAATAACGATTTTGTTTTTTGATATAAAAAAGTTTTGTTGGCCGAACCACCACCTTTTGTTAAAAATAAAAACTCATACGAATTTCCTTTTTTGGCATAAATATCAATTTGAGCTGGAAGATTAGAACCTGAATTTTTTTCTTCAAACATCGAAATCGGAACAATTTGCGAATATCTAAGATTTTTATTTTGGTATGTATTGTAAATTCCTTTGGATAACCATTCGCCATCTTCAACACCTGTATACACGTTTTCACCTTTTTTAGCAACAACAATAGCTGTTCCAGTGTCTTGACAAGATGGCAATTGACCTTCTACGGCTACAGCTGCATTTTGTAATAAATTATAAGCTACAAATCGGTCGTTGTCTGTTGCTTCTGGGTCTTCAATTATATTTCTTAATTTTTGTAAATGAGCCGAACGTAACATAAATGAAACGTCGTCCATGGCTTCTTGAGCTAATAATTCTAATCCTTTTGGATCCACCACTAAGATTTCTCTATCGCCAAGTTGTTCTATTTTTACAAAATCTGAAGTTAATTTTTTGTAGGTTGTATCGTCTTTTAAAATAGGATACGGGTCTTGATATAAAAAGTCCATTTGTTTGAGTTTTGAAGCGTAAAGTTATGAAATATATTTAAAAATCTCTAAGTGTTTGAAACTCTTAAAGCGTTAATTATCTTCTAAAAAAACCAACTCGCCACAGCAATCGCAGCAATTACACAAATTAAATCTACTAATAGCATAATTCCTAAAGTATATCGCGTGTTTTTTACATGAATGCTTCCAAAATAAACTGCAATTACATAAAAAGTAGTTTCTGCACTACATTGAAAAATAGCGCTCAATCTTCCGGTTAATGAATCTACGCCAAACGTATTCATGGCATCAATCATAAATCCTCTCGAACCACTTGAGCTGAAAGGACGTAACATAGCAACAGGTAAGGAATCTGTAATTTGTTTGCTTACGCCAATATTTGAAAAAACAAAAGAAATTCCGTTACTCATAATTTCAAACAAGCCACTATTTCTAAAAAATGAAATGGCTACTAACATTCCCATTACATAAGGAAAAATAGTTACTCCAGTAGTCAATCCATTTTTAGCGCCGGAAACGAAGGCATCAAAAATTGTGGTTTTTTGCTCTACAAATTTCTTTTCTTTAGTAAAAGCATAAAGTAATGTTATTCCAATAATTGCAATTAACATTAAACCTGACAAATTAGAAGTAAAGAAGTTTTTTTCTATTAAATTTAATCCGTTAACATAAAACAAAAGCCCAGTAATTCCGGCAATTATACTCATTAATCCAACGATTAAAGTAGCGCTTTTAAAGTTTATTTTCTGTTTGATTCCTACAATCAACAAGGCAGCAATGGTGCCTATAAACGAGGTGATGATACAAGGCAACATAACATCTGCAGGATTTTCAGCATTTGCTGCAGCACGATAGCCAATAATAGATGTTGGAATTAAAGTTAACCCTGCGGCATGTAAACACATAAACATAATTTGCGCATCACTGGCTTTGTCTTTGTCTGGATTAAGGGTTTGTAGACTTTCCATAGCTTTTAATCCGAAAGGCGTAGCGGCTGAATCTAACCCTAAGAAATTAGCAGCAAAATTTAATGTCATATAAGAAACCGATTCGTGATTTTTAGGCACGGAAGGAAATATTTGTGAGAAAAACGGACTTAATTTTTTAGCTAATTTTTCGGATGCTCCAGAAATAATTAATAATTCCATTAATCCGCAAAAGAAAGCCAAATAGGCCATAAGAGGCAGCACAATATCAAATAAACTAGTTTTACAAGTGGGTAACAAGCCATCCGATTTTTGTGTGCCGCTGTAAATTTTTACGGTTTGATTTTTGTAAACGTAAGTAGTGTCTGGGTTTAAAGTATCTCTATTTATGGTAAACGTTTTTTCTTCCGATTTTTGAATACTATCTTTAATAAAAACAGGGATTTCTTTTAAAAACTTTTCCGAAATTAAAATAGGATCATCTTTTTTTCCATTTAATACATAATCTACAGAATAGGTGTTTCCTGCAAATAAACTCACTATAATAAATAGTATAGAAGAAATAAAAATAGCCAACCAAAATCTACTTAATACCATATTGTATTTTTTTTGTAAATGTATGATTTTATAAGATAAAAAAAAACCGTTCCAAAATGAATTGGAACGGTTTAGCATTTTATATTTCTAAAGAATTAGAATTTGTAAGTAACTGTAAAGTTCCACGTTCTTCCAAATCCGAAATAGACTTGATTTGAAGTATCTATACCATCATACGTTTGTGTATTGACATAGTTATTATACAACGTTTCAGTTGCGAAGTCTGTTCTTGTTTTTGTTAAAATATTAGTTCTAGATTCAGCAATGTAAACTGTGTTTAACACGTTATTCATGTTAAATCTGAAGTTTAATGAATTTTGTTTATTATCACCTACTAACATTTTATAAGAGAATCCTAAATCCATTAAACCATAAGACGGTAATTCTAAAGAACCTAAATTGTTAGCCGCTTGTGTTTTAAAGTTAACTGGGTCAATTGCAGCATATAATCTGTCAATGTATCTGTAATTAGCATCAAATCTTACTCGTGTTAATACTTCATAAGAAAAACCTAAAGCTGCAGTTGTTTGTGCTGCATCACCCACTTTTAACCCATCAGTATATAATGTTTCTTTAAAAGCTTCGTTAGTGGTTGGATTTGTAATAACTACATTGTTATCATCTTGATAACTAGCTGTTACATTACTTCCGTATTTCCAATCTCCGTATGAAAACATACCGTTAATATCTAATTTATTAAATGGTTTGAACACGAAATCTAATTCAGCACCCATGTGAATTTGTTCCACACCTTCTAAGAAAGCTGAACCAAGAATTGCTGGAGTTGCATTGTTTAAATCATGATTAATATTAGCTGTTAATCTGATAAATCTATCTTTCCAAGTAGTTCTGTATACGTTTACATTAGCAGAAAACATTTTAGATTTGAAACCGTAACCTGCCTCTAATCCCATAATTTTTTCATTAGTTAAGTTTTCATTTATAACTGATGCATTATTGATGAAAATAGCATTAAAGAAAGGTTGTTTTGAATAGTACCCTGCATTTACATAAACATTGTTTTTTTCATCAATGTTATAGTTTGCACCTCCTTTAACATTTCCACCTAAAATATTTTTATAGTCAGTTGATGACAATGGATCAGAAGATAAATATTTATAATAATCTACTCTTTTAAACCCTTGTTGTGAAGCAGCTGCTTGTACAAATAATGTTAATTTTTCTGTAGAATATTCTAACTGTGTGAAGGCGCCAAACCATTTAACTAAACCATCATTGTTATAGTTAATTGCTTTTTGGTAATCTGTATTCCATAACGGATTTAAGTTTGGCTCTGTAGCATATTGAAAATTTGAGACCCCATTAGGGTTGTTTACATCTCCAGTTAAATTGTTAAAACTTGTAGCTCCTAATAAATCGTTTAGTACTTGATAGTGAATTCCTCTGTAGGTTCTAGCATCAATACCAAAATCCAATGTTAATTTATCAGTAAGTTTTGTATTTAAGTTAACAATACCACCATACCAGTTATGTGAGTTGATAGATGAAATTTTAGAAATCCCATTTGTACCATTATTAGTTGATGTATTGTTATTGTTTTGGAATTGTCCTGATGTTAGTGTTCTTGGCGCAGGAGCAAATGTACCATTACTAACAGTTTGTCCTGAGTTCCAACCTTGAATGAAATCCACGTTAATAGTTCCATCAGCTTTTCTTAAATTATCTGCAAAAAATCTATTACCTCTGATTGCTCCAGTTCCATTAGAACCTCCACCACGACCCCAAGAACCGTAAACAACAGTTGATAATTTCATTTTATCAGAAATTTTATAGTCCCAGTTTAATGACATTACAGGTTTGTGGTAAAAGTTAGTTCTAAAACTATATTCTTCACCTTTTAGCATTCCCCAATCAGAATTGTATTTAATGTTTGGATCCATACCTGCAGGATTATTACCATATTTAATATATTGCGCAATTGTTGGAGCTGCACTACGTTGGTTATGCCATTGTGGCGCACCCGTAAATACAAATTGAAAATCATGTTTATCGTTTAATTCATATCCTAAACCAATAAAATAATTTCCACCTTCAAATTTGGTTCCATCAACATACCCGTTTCCAGTTGTTCTTGACATTAAAAACGATGCAGATAAACCATTTTTCATCTTACCTGTATTGTAAGACAATTGGTTTTTGAAATAATTATTATTACCAATTGAAGAAGCATATACACCACCTTCTTTTTGGTTTGCAGATTTTGTAATTACGTTAATAGTACCTCCTACAGAAGAAATTGCTAATTTAGAAGAACCTAAACCTCTTTGTACTTGCATAGCGCTTGTTACATCAGAAAGACCCGCCCAGTTACTCCAGTATACCGCACTGTTTTCCATATCATTAACAGGAACCCCATTAATTAAAACCGCAATATTTCTTTGGTCAAATCCACGAATGTTTACTCTTGAATCTCCAAATCCACCACCAGATTTTGTAGCATATACAGAAGGTGTATTGTTTAACATTTCAGGAAACTCTTGATTTCCTAATTTTTCTTGAATTTCAGCCGCTTTAATTGTAGAAACCGCTACAGGCGTTTTTCTACTTTTTGCGATATCTACTGTTGTAGATTTTACCACTACTTCTTCAATTTCTGAAGTACTTAATACTAAAGAAATTGTTCCTAAATCTTGATTTCCATCAAATGATACTGATGAAACTTCAAATCCAAGAAAAGAAACAACAACCGTTCCTTTATTTTCTTTAGAAACAATTTTAAAACTTCCATCCTCTGAAGTTTTTACTGTAGTTGCATTTCCTTTAACACTCACAATAGCATTAGCTAAAGGATTGTTTGCATTGTCAGTTACTTTACCAGTTACGGTAGACTGAGCAAAAACCATTGATGAAGACA
>NZ_JBIISE010000022.1:0-40799 GCF_044341185.1 Flavobacterium sp. | reverse complement strand
TCATGTTTTGTTAGTTATATATTTTTGACAAAATTATAAAAAAAATAACAAATAGCATTAAGAAAACATTAACATTTTTTTATTTTAAATACTTAGCTAATAATGATTTAGTGGAACTATCATGATTTGTAATGTTCCCACTTTCCATTTCACTTAATATTGAGTTGGCTAATTGCTTGCCTAATTCTACACCCCATTGGTCATAACTATAGATATTCCAAATAATTCCTTGTACAAAAATTTTGTGTTCATACATAGCTACTAATTCGCCTAAACTTTCTGGAGTTAATTTTTTTATTAATAAAGTATTGGTTGGTTTGTTTCCTTCAAAAACTTTAAAAGGGATTAAATGTGCTACTTCTGCTTCTGTTTTACCTTTTGCTATAAATTCAGAAAGTACTTGTTCACGAGATTTACCTTTTAATAAGGCTTCTGTTTGCGCAAAAAAGTTAGACATTAATTTGTTATGATGGTCTTTTTCGCCATAAAGAGGATCAATAAAACCAATAAAATCTGTAGGAATTAGTTTTGTTCCTTGATGAATTAATTGAAAAAAAGCGTGTTGCGAATTGGTTCCGGGCTCGCCCCAAACGATTGTCCCTGTTTCATAATTTACAGGTTTTCCATTTCTAGCAATAGATTTTCCGTTGCTTTCCATGATGCCTTGTTGTAAATAAGGCGCCAGTTTTTGTAAATACTGCGTATACGGAATTAGCGCTTCTGTTTCGGCACCAAAGAAATTATTATGCCAAATACTTAATAATGCCAATACTACTGGAATGTTTTTTTCAAAAGGCGTATTTGCAAAATGCACATCCATTTTATTGGCACCTTTTAATAAATGATTAAAATTATCGTATCCAACAGCTAAACTTATTGTTAATCCAACGGCACTCCATAATGAAAATCTTCCGCCAACCCAATCCCACATAGGAAAAATATTTTTGGGTGCGATACCAAAGTTGGTTACGTTTTGTAAATTTGTAGAAACAGCTACAAAATGTTTGGCGATATCTTTTTCAGTAGCCTTTTGCAAAAACCATTTTTTTACGGTTTCCGAATTGGTTAAGGTTTCCTGAGTAGTAAATGTTTTAGAAACGATAACAAATAATGTAGTTTCTGGATTTATTTTTTTTAGTATTTCTTGTACATGATCACCATCTACATTAGAAATAAAATGTGTATTTAAATTGTTTTTATAAAATTGTAAGGCTTCTACAATCATCGCAGGACCTAAATCTGAACCACCAATTCCAATGTTCACTACATCGGTAAATGGTTTTCCAGTATATCCTTTTGCTTCACCTGAAACGATATAATTTGTAAAATCTTTTATTTTATTTTTCGTGTCATAAATTTCAGGAATTACATTTTTTCCTTCAAACAAAACCACATCGTTTTCATTAGCGCGTAATGCGGTATGAAGCACCGCTCTGTCTTCGGTTTCGTTTATTTTTTCTCCCGAAAAATACTTTGAAATCGCATCTGGCAAACCTACTTCATTTGCTAATTCTGTAAGTAATTGTTTGGTTTCTTCAGTCCAATTATTTTTAGAAAAATCTACATAAAAATCATTCCATTCTATTTTGAATTTTTCTGCTCTTTTGGCATCATTTTGAAACAAATCTTGAATAGATTGCTTTTCAATTTCAGAAAAATGAGATGTTAATTTTTGCCAAGCTTTAGTTTCCGTTGGATTGATATGTTGTAATTTCATGATAAATTGTTTATTCTTTAAATGTTTTGGATGTTGTGTCGTCTAATTCTTTTTTTAGCGGAGCAATGGCTGCTAAATATTTTGTTTTTTGTTTTTTTGTCATCGGTTCCGAAGTTGGTAATTTTAAACGTAAAGGATCTACTTGCACCCCATTTTTCCAAAATCGATAACACACGTGAGGTCCTGTAGCTAAGCCTGTACTTCCCACTTTTCCAATAATTTGTCCTTGTGTAACCGATTGGCCTCTACGAACTAAAATTTTCGACATGTGAAGGTATTGTGTGGCGTATTTTCCGTTGTGTTTTACTTTTACAAAATTTCCGTTTCCAGAAGTATATCCTGTAGCTTCAACTACTCCTGAAGCGGTAGTTTTTATTGGTGTTCCATGAGGCGCGGCATAATCTGTTCCATTATGTGCTTTCCAAGTAAATTGTACGGGATGAAATCGTCGAGCTGTAAATTTTGAGGTTAATTTGAAAAAGGATAAAGGCGCTTTTAAAAACATACTTTTAGCTCCCGAAGCTTTTTCGTCATAATATTCTGGATTTTTTTGATTTTCATTTAATTTATAAGGGAAAGCGTATATTTTTTTCCCCTTATATTCAAAATAAGAAGCTTCAACTTCGTCTACTCCTAAATATTCTCCGTTTTCAAAATATTTTTCTTTGATGGTTACGGCAAATTTATCACCTTTTTTTAGCTTGAAAAAGTCAATTGAATATTTATAAATTTGTGCTAATTCGTTTGCTAAATCAGCGCTAACTCCTTTTCTTGATAAAGTTTCCGATAAAGATCCGTCCAACTCTGCCGCAATAGTTCTTCTTTTAATAATGGTAGGACGTTTTTTTATTTCTACACGTATAGAATCTCTTAAGTCGACCACTAAAAAACTGGTTTTGTCTTGCACATATACTAAAGCTTTTAAATTTTTCTTGTTTTTTTTATCGGAAAAAGTTAGAAAAGCTTTACCTGCTCGAATGTTTTTTATATTGAAAGAATCTTTAATTTTTTCAGTAACATCAAATGTTTTTAAACTGTCGGGTAATGTGTACGCTTCTAAAATAGTACTAAACGTATCACCAGATTGTAAGGTATCTTCTACCACAGAAAAATCATTAAAAGTAAATCCGTATTTTTTAATTATAGGTACTTTTTTTGCGATTTTTGCTGAAGATTTACTGTCTTTTTCTTTGTTTTGACAGGAAAACGTAAGCAGTAGTAAAGCGTATAATATGTATTTCAAATCTTGGTTTTTAATTATTCTCCCCAGTTTTTTAATTCTTCTTCACTCCAAAGTTCTGGAAAGAAAATACGTTTTTGGTATTTTGGTAGCATATATTTTTTCCAATCGCTTCCGCCCGTTGCTTCATGATTTCCGGGAACGCTTTCAATATATTTTTTTGCAGCATTAAAATGACCCATCACCCAAGTAATGTTTACAGTTTTGTCGTAATGACGCATAGCGGCTATTAATTCAGGATTTTTTTGATCGTTTTCTGGTAATTGTTTAAATTTTTGCCAAAGATTTATGGTGTTATATTCTTCCATAAAAGATAAAAATTCTTTTTTATATTTTCGTTCAAATTCGCTTAACAAATATGATTTTTCTCCTGTTTGATGATCTTTTCCTGCAGCTTGCCAATACAAATGTTCTAACGCGTGTGTGTATGACGTATTTCTATCAATGGTTGCTCTAAAACGAAAATCAATTAAATTAATCAAATCGGTTGATGCAAATTCAATCATTCTGTATTGCGCACTTTGGAAACCACTTGCAGGCGTTAACGTATTTCTGAATTTTAAATATTGCTCAGGTTCCATTCCTTCTTTCATAATATCAAAAGAAGTGGTTAACATATCAAAATAGCGACTAATTCTATTTAATCTTTCTGTAAAAAATGCGGTACTTGGTTTTTCATTATGGCACACTTGATCCATTTCCCAAAGTATCATTTTAAATAACAATTCATTTACCTGATGATACATAATAAACACCATTTCATCTGGAAGGGTAGAACGTTGAATTTGTAAATTTAAAAGCGCATCTGTTTGAATATAATCCCAATACGTTATTGGTTTTGCCCAAAGCAGTCCTTCTAAATGTGTCTCAGTTTTTTGACTTATTTTTTCGAACTTTTCATCTAATTGTTCGATTTTTTTTGAAATAGTATTTTGCAAAATTAGTATTATTTAAAATTTATAGGATGTTTTAATCCTTTGTACTGATCAATATCTGCTTTAATAGAACCGACTGCTAAACTGGCTTTTACTCGGATTGGAATTTTATTTTTGTCATCTGATATCCAAACGGTTAAACTCTCTTCTTCTTTAAAAACACGACCCGCTTGAACTAGTGGTTTAAAAATCATACAGTTTATTTCTCCAAATTTAGAGTTAATATTTTCTCTGCCAACAAATTTAAGTTTAAATTTTGTTGTTTCTTCATCAAAAAACATATCAATAACTATGGATTCACCTATATTTAGGTTATCAATTTTTGGATGATTTCTTAGATAATAAAAAGAGGAAACAATATCTTGAACGTTTTCAGGTACATTAAATGTTTTTTCAGTTTTATTTTTGTAGTCTTTTACTAAAACGGTATTGTTGTTTTGGTTAAAATAGCCTTGTTGATTTTTTGTATAGCCACCTTCGTTTATATTTCTTATAAATACATAAGGTTTGTTGGTTTCTTTATTAAAGTAACTTTCATAGTTATCTACTACTTTAAACATCATTTTTGTCACGCCTGTTGTGTAGCCTTTCCCAATAACATGATGCATTTTTTTACCATTTAGCTCGGCATCTTTAACTTCTAAAGTGGCGTAGCCGGCATTAATTAGACCGTAATGTATTCTTAATTTGAAAAATTCTCCAATGGAATAAGAATCTTTTTCCTCAGTATTAAAAGAGTTTGAGACTAAAAACACCGCTATAAGTAATATTATTCTTTTCATTTTATAAGATTTTCTTTCAAGAATACAATTATTGTTCCAAAGTTACAAAAAACAAAAAACCCAGTCAAATGAATTAACTGAGTTTTTATGTTTTAACCAACCAAAAAACTATAAATTATGAAAACTTATAAGCAATATGAGACTACTACCTCTCAATTGCTCTGCAAAGATATGTTAAGAATTTAAATATTATTTAATAAAAAATCAACTTTAACACTTTTAACAGAAAAAAACGCAAGAAAAGCGGTTAAAATTTAACAAAACAAAAAAATAACCTACTTTTTTTATGTATTTGACAATCTTCTTTTTAACTAATTGGTTTTTAGAGATTTAAAATTGGTGTATTTTAAATAAAAAAGCAGCTAGAACAGCTGCTTTTTTATTTTTTATAACGTTCCTCTTTTAGCTTGTTCTCTTTCAATAGATTCAAACAAAGCTTTAAAGTTTCCTGCTCCAAAACCTTTTGCACCCATTCTTTGAATAACTTCAAAGAAAAGTGTTGGTCGGTCTTCTATTGGTTTAGTGAAAATTTGTAACAAATACCCTTCTTCATCGGCATCAATCATAATACCTAATTTTTGAAGCTCGTTGATGTCTTCTTTAAATTTAGACATGTGATCTTTCAATCTTTCTGGAATGGCATCATAATACGCTTGAGGTGGCGTACTTAAAAATTCAATTCCACGAGAACGCATATCGGCTACGGTAGTAATGATGTCATCTGTTGCAACTGCTATATGTTGCACGCCTTCGCCTTCATAGAAATCTAAATATTCTTCAATTTGAGAACGTTTTTTTCCATTAGCCGGTTCGTTAATAGGAAATTTGATTCTTCCGTTTCCGTTACTCATAACTTTCGACATTAATGCCGAGTATTCTGTAGTAATTTGTTTGTCGTCAAAAGAAAGGAAATTAACAAATCCCATTACATCTTCAAACCATTTTACGGCTTCATTCATTCTGTTCCATCCCGTATTTCCAACCATATGGTCAATAAATTTTAATCCAACTGGTTTTGGATTATAATCCGATTTCCATTCTTGATAACCAGGCATAAAAATTCCGTTGTAATTTTTACGTTCTACAAAAACAAATACGGTTTCTCCATATGCGCCATAAATTCCTGCACGAACTACCTCGCCATCTTCATCTTTTTCAACAACAGGCTCAAAATAAGGTTTTGCACCTCGTTTTGTAGTTTCTTCAAATGATTTTCTGGCATCTTCTACCCAAAGTGCAATAACTTTAACGCCGTCTCCATGTTTTTTAACGTGTTCCCCAATTGGTGAATTACTGTTTAAAGCGGTTGTTAGTACTAAACGAATTTTATCTTGTTTTAAAACATAAGACGCTCTGTCTTTTAAACCAGTTTCTAATCCTGCATACGCTAAGGATTGAAAACCGAAAGCTGTTTTATAAAAATGCGCAGCTTGTTTGGCATTACCCACATAAAATTCTACATAATCTGTCCCTAATAAAGGCAAGAAATCTTGTGCGCCTTCAAATATTTTTTCTAAGCCGTATTCGACTGATTTTAAATCGTTATTCATAATTTTTTATTTATTGGTAAAAAATAATTACCTAAGAGTTGTGTTTTAATTTTATTCCACCCAAGATTTGTAGTATTGACCATCGTCTATTCCCATTGCTGCTTCCGTAACCATTAATGGACGAAATGTATCAACCATAACAGCTAATTCTTTAGTTTCGGTATGACCAATACTTCTCTCCATAGCTCCTGGTGCAGGTCCGTGAGGAATTCCTTTTGGATGTAAAGTGATATGTCCTTGTTCGATATTGTTTCTACTCATGAAATCACCATCAACATAGTACAACACTTCATCAGAATCAATATTGCTATGATTATAAGGAGCAGGAATTGATTTTGGATGATAATCATACAATCTTGGCACAAAAGAGCATACTACAAATGTAGCTGTTTCAAATGTTTGATGAATTGGCGGCGGTAAATGCACACGTCCTGTAATAGGTTCAAAATTGTGAATTGAAAATCCGTATGGGAAATTATATCCGTCCCAACCAATAACATCAAATGGATGAGTGGCATAAACCACTTCGTGCATCATACCTTCTTTTTTGATTTTGATTAAGAAATCACCTTTTTCGTCATAGGTTTCTATTTCGGAAGGTAATTTAAAATCTCTTTCGCAAAATGGTGAATGTTCTAAATGTTGACCTGATTCGTTTTTATATCTTTTTGGAGTATAAAATGGCGCATAAGATTCTACATAGAATAAGCGATTATCTTCTGAATTGAAATCAATTTGATAAATCATACCGCGTGGAATAATTAAGTAATCGCCATATTCAAAATCTATATTCCCCATCATGGTTCTTAGTTTTCCAGAACCTTTATGGATAAATATCATTTCGTCTGCATCGGCATTTTTATAAAAATAACTGCGCAAAGATTTTTTTGGTGCGGCTAATCCGATAATACAATCTTTATTAACAAGCATGTCTTTTCTGCTTTCTAAAAAATCTTCGGCTGGTTGTAATTCAAAACCTTTTAATAACAGCGATTTAATGTTTTTACCAATAGCGATTTTTGGTTCAACAGAATATGATTTTGTAATCTCTTTAACTTGTGTTGGTCTATGAAAATGGTATAATAATGAAGAATGTCCATGAAATCCTTCGGTTCCAAAAAGTTGTTCATAGTATAATCCGCCGTTTGGGTTTTCAAACTGGATGTGTCGTTTATGAGGGATTTCTCCTAATTTATGATATATTGGCATTTCTTTAAGTTTAAAAGTTATAGTTTAAAAGTATTTTACAATACTTTTTTTATTAAAACAAAAAGAAGTATCCTCACTCAGGATTTCTCTTGATGAGGAATTTTAAATGGGCTAATAATCCGTTCCAATTTTTCATAACACAAATATCGTAAAAATATATTATAAAAAAAAACGACTTCAACTGAAGTCGTTTTTTTAATTATTTTCTTTCGTTATCTAATCTTTCAAATTCTTCAGGATTATTTAATTTAGCATGTTTTTTACTATAAAAGAAATAAACTGTGATACCAATAATTCCCCAAACAATAAATGCATACCAAGTTTCTTTTCTAACATAGTACATTAAGAATAAATTGAACGAAACACCTAATGTGCCGACTAAATATAAAGCAGGAGTTCTGTAAGGTCTTTCTAATTCTGGTTTTTTATATCTCAATATCATTACAGCAATACAAACCATTGCGAATGCTAATAATGTTCCCATTGAGCACATTTCTGAAACTTTATCTATAGGGGTAAAAGCAGCTACAATTGCAATAATCGCTCCAACTAAATAGGTACTTTTATATGGTGTTTTGAAATTTGTATGTAAATCTTTAAAGAATGGAGGTAATAAACCGTCTTTTGCCATTCCTAAGAATATACGCGTTTGTCCTAACATCATTACTAACATTACTGAAGTTAAACCTGCTGTTGCAGCAATTGTTATAATAAAAACAGCCCATCCTAGTCCATTTTCAGCAAATGCTGAAGCTACAGGTGCAGACTTATCTAGTACATCATATTTTACCATTCCTGTTAAAACTAAAGATACTAAGATATATAAAACAGTACAGATTACTAATGAAGCTACAATTGCAAATGGGACATCTTTTTTAGGATTGATTGCTTCACCCGCTTGCGTTGATACAGCATCAAAACCTATGTAAGCAAAAAAGACTATTGTTGCCGCTGTCATTACCCCACCAAAACCGAAGTTTACTTTTTCTACACCGTCAACAATTGTAGTTGTTTCAGCTGGTATAAATGGTTGCCAATTTGCAGTGTCAATGTAAAAAGCGCCAACAATTATTACAAACAATACAACTGCTATTTTAATAATAACAATTATATTATTCGTTTTAGCTGCTTCTTTAATTCCTTTTACTAGAATAGAAGTAACAATCAAAGTGATAATTAATGCGGGTAAATTTATTGCAAAAGATGGTGCGTCTATCCCGGCAGCTATTGATTTTTCTGTAGCTGTAGCTAAATCATTACATAGCCAAAGCGGAATATCTATATGAAATAGGTGTAGTAGTTTTACAAAATAACCGCTCCATGCAACGGCTACTGTTGTGGCACCCATCATGTATTCTAAAATTAAATTCCATCCAATAAACCATGCAAAAAGTTCTCCAACAGTACCATAAGCATAAGCGTAAGCAGAGCCTTCAACTGGAAGTACTGAAGCAAATTCAGCATAACACAAAGAAGCAAATAAACACCCAATTCCAGCTATTACAAAGGAAAGGGCTAGAGCAGGACCTGCATAATCATGCGCTGCAATTCCGGTTAAGGTAAAAATCCCTCCACCAATTATAGCACCTATACCTAATGAAGTTAACCCCCATTTTGTAAGTACTCTTTTTAAATCATTTTTTTTCATATCAGCTTCAAAGGCTGACACTGGTTTAACTCTCCAAATAGACATAAAGTAATAATTTTTAGTTGCTTCAAATATAGGATTTTTTCAATTAAATATCCAAATCAAAAAAAATATTTAAAAAACGAAGCCTAGATTTACCCAAAAAGCAGAAAAATGTGATTCAGGAGACCACGTATATTTTAATTCAATTGGACCTATTAAAGTTTCTAAGCCATAGCCCAAACCAAATCCAGTATAAGTAGGTTTGTTAAACCACGTTTTCGTAGCTTTAAAAATAAAATCACCAACTATTGAAGCATTATATGTTAAGTTGATGTGATTTCTTTTAAAAAATTCGTAATCAAAAATACCACTAGTTTTTATATACGAATTGCCACTTATGCTTAAAAAATCATATCCATAAAAAGGGCGAATGTTGGTATTATCTCTAAATCCAGTTCCTCCTAAGGCAAAATCGAAATAAGGTAAAGTAGAATATCCAATTTTAAAACCTATTTCATTTTGAAATGTAAATGAGATGTTTTTTAATGGCTCAAAAGCAATCCCTAAATCTGTTTTAGAAATAGAAAATTTCGAAAATTGATTCGTATAATCTGATGAACTAAAATAGTAATTAAAGTTACTTTTTAAATACCAACCTTTTTTTGGAAAATATTTATCATCAAAAGTATCGTAATTTAAATACCCCAACAAAGATAAATAATTACTGTTTTCAATTGTTTTATTGGCTTTAATTAAATTATCAGATTTTAATACTAAGTTTTGAAACTCTAACCCTCCACCAATATTAAATTTTCTTAAAAAAACAGTTTGAAAAAACACTTTTGTTGTAATACTTGAATAATCTAAATTAATTTTTTCAAATGCATTAGTTAAATATTTTTGAGTTCCAAAAGCTGAATTAACATTCTTATTGAATGTATTTAAACTAGAATTAATTCCAAAACTAAAATAATAGCCATTATCAATTAAGTAATTAAAATCGTACCTAAAATTATCGCCAAAAATTAAATCTAAAGAGGCCATGTCGTTTTTAGAAATAATTTTCTTTTGGGTAATATTAATTAAAGCGCCACTTTTATATAATTCATCATAATGAAGCGCAAATTTTAATAAAGTATTTATTTTGTTTTCTCTTAAACTTATAAAAATATCTTTCTCGTTAAATTGATATTTTATTGCACTAAAGTTTTGCGTATTGCTTAAGTTTTGAATGCCATTTTGAAAATCTTCAAAACTTATTTTTGTGTTTGGTTTAAATCGTAATTTTCCTAAAACATACGCTCGGGTATAATTTTTTAGTTCTGTAAAACCAATGTTTCCAATAAAAATCGAATCTTTAACAAGTTTTAATTCTGGTTTTTGATAGGCTTTATTTTCAAACTTTTGTAGTTCTGTTAAAAAATTTCTTGTAGCAAATTCTCCGTTTTCTATAATTTTTTTACCGTTTTCGAAGGACAAAACAGAATACCCTTTAATTTCTGGTTTAATATAAATATTCGTAAGTTTTTGCTTGTTTTTCATTTGAGAAAGCGTGTAAAAATTCGAAATTTGTCCAAAAATAGTTGTTATGCCTTGTAACTCTTTCCTGTCTTTTAAGTTCTCCTGAACATCCACACCTATAATAAATTCGGCGCCTAATTCTTTAAGTTTTTCAACGGGATAATTATTAGTTACCCCTCCATCTACTAGTAATCGACCTTCAATTTCTATTGGATAGAAAATACTTGGAACAGAACTACTTGCAACTAAAGCTTGAGGAAAAATTCCTTTATTTAAGATTATTTCTTCTCCAGTTTCAATATCTGTAGCCATACAGAAAAACGGAATTGGTAATTTTTTGAAATCTCTCGTATTTCTTACGTGATAGGTTAATTTAGATAAAAAATTATAATTATAAAACCCTTTTGAAAGTGCATTTGGGGTTTCTAATTTTAGTCTTTTAAACGGTAATGATAAGGCATAAATATCATCATTTCTTTTATTAAAAAGTAACTTAGATTTTCTTGGAATATTGTCTTGAACTAAATCGTCTATGTTTAATGTACTAAAAATTGAATCTAATTGTTTTCCAGTATATCCAGAAGCGTAAAGCCCTCCAACTATTGCACCCATACTGGTACCGCCAATATAGTCTATCTTTATTCCTAGTGAATCTATTACTTTTAGTACGCCAATATGCGCCAATCCTTTTGCACCTCCACCAGAAAGAACCAAACCAATTTTAGGTTTTTTGATGCTGTCTTGGGCAATTGAGTTAAGTGATAAAAGTAAAAAGGCAATTAGTATAAAACAAGAAAATGTACCACGAATTTGGTATTCTATTTTCTTTATTCTTTTTACTATTCTCTTAAACATAAGTTATTGTTTTTTGTAAAAGTCGGAAATTTTTTTTGCTTTTGAAAGTCCAATTACTGAAGAAATTTCATTTTCTGTAGCTTCTTTTAATCTTTTTACACTTTTGAAGTGCGAAATTAAAGTAATCATTGTTTTTTCACCAATGCCAGGAATACTTTCTACGGAAGAATTTAATGCAGACTTACTTCTTTTGTCGCGATGATGTGTAATTCCAAATCGGTGTGCTTCGTTTCGTAATTGTTGAATTATTTTAAGCGTTTCCGATTTTTTATCCAAATATAAAGGAATCGGATCATCTGGATAAAACAATTCTTCTAATCGTTTCGCAATACCTATAATGGCAATTTTACCACGCAAACCTAAATCTTCTAAACTTTTTAATGCTGAAGACAGTTGCCCTTTTCCTCCATCTATAATAATAAGTTGTGGTAGCGATTGATTTTCATCTAAAAGTCTTTTGTACCTTCTATACACCACTTCTTCCATCGAAGCGAAATCATTTGGGCCTTCAACCGTTTTTATGTTAAAATGTCTGTAGTCTTTTTTGCTCGCTTTCCCATCTTTAAATACCACACAGGCTGATACAGGATTTGTTCCTTGAATATTAGAATTATCAAAGCATTCAATATGTCTAGGTTCTACAGAAAGACGTAAATCTTTTTGCATTTGTGCCATAATTCGGTTTGTATGTCGGTCTGGATCTACAATTTTAATTTGTTTTAATTGGTCTAATCTGTAATATTTTGCGTTTCGTTCAGATAGGTTTAAAATCTCTTTTTTATCTCCTAATTTAGGAACAGTCACTCCAATTTTATCGCCTAAATCTATTTCAAAAGGCACTACTATTTCTGTTGAGGTTAAAGAGAATCGCGCTCTTATTTCTACAATTGCTAATTCTAGTAATTCTTGATTGGTTTCGTCTAATTTTTTCTTTAATTCTAATGTGTGCGAACGAATAATAGCGCCGTGTGAAATTTGTAAAAAATTCACATATGCCATGGTTTCATCTGAAATAATGGAAAACACATCAATATTGGTAATTTTTGGATTTATTATCGTTGATTTTGCTTGATAGTTTTCTAAAACTTCAATTTTATCTTTAATTTTTTGTGCTTCTTCAAACTTCATTTCTGAGGCTAAAATCTGCATATGGTATTTAAAATCTTTTAGACTTTCTTTAAAATTACCTTTTAAAATTTCTCGAATAGCCGTAATTTGTTTTTGATAATTTTCTTGCGTTTCGTAGCCTTCACAACCGCCTTTACAATTTCCAATATGGTATTCTAAGCAGACTTTATATTTCTCAGCTCTAATGTTTGCTTGTGATAAATCAAAATTACAGGTTCGTAAAGGATATAATTCTCTAATTAATTCTAATAACGTATTTACGGTTTTAAAACTAGTGTAAGGGCCAAAATATTCCGAGCCATCTTTTATCATTTTTCGAGTAGAAAACACTCTTGGGAACGTTTCTTTTTTGATGCAAATCCAAGGATACGTTTTGTCATCACGAAGCAGCACATTATATCTTGGCTGTAGTGTTTTAATAAGATTATTTTCTAACAATAACGCATCAGTTTCTGTAGGAACTACAATATGTTTGATAGTAACAATTTTTTTTACAAGTACCGAAGTTTTAAAATTATCGTGGTTTTTTGTAAAATAAGATTGTACGCGTTTTTTTAAATTTTTCGCTTTTCCAACGTACAAAATCTTATTGTCTTTGTCGTAATACTGATACACACCAGGATTATCAGGTAAAGTTTGAATTTGTAGTTCGAGTGGCGTCATTTGAAGTAAACAGTATTCAGTTTTAGTATTCAGTAATTTGACTTGAGTAAGTCTTACAAAAATAGCAAAAAACAATTGATTTAGCATAAAGTAAATTTTTATTACTTTAGCAAAAAGTAAAACACGTGATGCACAAGGAAATTACTATTTTTAACGAAACTATTTTGCCAGGAAAGAGTAAAACTATCAATATGCAAATTGGAAAGTTGCACACGATGACCGATTTACACATTCCTATTATTGTAGAAAGAAGTAAAAAAGAAGGGCCGGTAGTTTTGTTTACTGCGGGTTTACATGGAGATGAGATTAATGGAACCGAAATAGTTAGAAAATTAATTGTCAAAAAAATTAATAAACCAAAACGAGGTACAATTATCTGTATTCCAGTAATTAATATTTTCGGATTTGTCAATCAAACCAGAGAATTTCCCGACGGGAGAGATTTAAATAGAATTTTTCCTGGAAGCAAAACGGGTTCTTTAGCAAGTCAATTTGCTTATTATATATTAAAAGAAATTTTACCTCATATAGACTATGCAATAGATTTTCATGCTGGTGGAGCCAGAAGATTTAATGCGCCTCAAATACGAATTGTTCCTAATAACACGGAATTAAAAACACTTTCAGATGTATTTGGTGCTCCGTTTACCTTATATTCAAATAATATCTCTGGTTCGTTTAGAAGCTCTTGTGATAAAATGAATGTGAAAATGTTATTATTTGAAGGAGGAAAATCCGTAGATATAAATAATGAAGTAACTAAAGAAGCTGTTGAAGGAACCAAACGATTTTTAACGCACTTTGGGATGCTAAAAAAGAAACACGAAATTTCAAAACCACACCAAACTATATATATTGAAAAGTCGGATTGGATTCGAGCTAATTTTTCTGGCATGTTTCATGGCTTAAAACAAATTGGAAGTTATGTAATAAAGGGTGAATTATTGGCTACTATTTCCGATCCTTTCGGGAAGGTGAGTCATAAACTAAAAGCACCACATGCTGGTTATTTAATAAATGTAAATGATGCACCAATTGTATATCAAGGTGATGCCGTTTTTCATATTTCAACAAAATTAGAAAATGACGAAGAAGGAATTAAGAACCAAGTATAACGCTTTAAGGCAAAATTTATCTGAAGCTACGATTGAAGATTTATCCTTACAAATTGCCAATCAAATCATTCATTTAGATATTTGGCAATACAGTTTTTACCATCTTTTTTTACCTATTGAAACTAAAAATGAGGTAAATACAGAATATATTTTACAAGTTTTAGCAGGAAAAGATAAAAATATTGTCCTTTCTGTAAGTGATTTTTCAACTCGCGAAATGACGCATTTTCTTTTAACAGATGTGACCAAAATTAAGAAAAACAAATACAACATTCCTGAGCCAGTTGACGGTTTAGAAGTTCCTGTTTCTAAAATTAATGTAGTTTTTGTGCCTCTTTTAGCTTTTGATGAAAAAGGTAATAGAGTAGGTTATGGTAAAGGATTTTATGATCAGTTTTTGTCAAAATGCCAACCAGAAACCATAAAAATTGGTCTTTCTTTTTTTGAAGCTGAAACAGTAATTTCTGACACCTTATCTACTGATGTTCAGTTAGATTATAGTGTAACACCAACTAAAGTTTACAATTTTTAATATTAAATTAAATAGGAATTCCATATATTTTATTATATTTGAAATTATTACTAAAAAAACAAACTATGTTACAAACTATTCATTCTACGTTAGCTTATGGTGTTTTAGCCGTATTAATTTTTGCAATTATCAATGCTTTTTTAGGGCTTTCTTCAAAAAGAAATTTTACTTCAAAAGACAGAAGTATCTCATTAATTGCCTTAATTTTTAGTCATATCCAGTTGTTGGTTGGAATTGTTCTTTGGGTAGAATCTCCAATAGGAAAAGCAGCTTTAAGTCAAATGTCAAATTCGGCTATGCGCTTAACAGCCATGGAACATCCTTTAATTAATATCATTGCGATTGTTTTAATTACAATTGGTTGGAGCAAACATAAAAAAGAAGAAAGCAGTAACGGGAAGTTTAAAAAAATTGGTATTTTTTATGCTTTAGGATTACTGTTAATTTTATCAAGAATTCCTTGGACGAATTGGATGGCATAATTCCTGTCAAATCAATAAAAATATAAAGAGAAGTAAGTGAAAATTTACTTCTTTTTTAATCTTATATTATATGAAGATGAAAAAATTTATATACATATTACCGCTTTTAGTAGTGCTTTTTTTTCAGAAGGAAAATATTAAATCAAATTTTTCTCAAGAAAAACCAAAATTAAAAGTTACAGATACAGTAAAGAAAAAAGACAGCATTTCAAAACCTGTTGAAAAACTAGAAATGTATCACGAATCGGCACACGCTTCATATTATGCTAATAAATTTAATGGCAGAAGAACGGCAAGCGGTACAAGGTTTAATAACAATGATATGACTTGCGCACACCGAAAACTTCCATTTGGCACAAAGTTAAAAGTTACAGGTGTAAAAACTAAAAAAGTAGTATACGTTACAGTTACCGATAGAGGACCGTTTCATAAAAACAGACATATTGATTTAACAAGAGCTGCTTTTTGGAAAATTAGACCTTCAAATTATGGCGGACATATTGATGTAAATATTGAAATTGTAAAGAAATAAAAAAAAGCCTTTTACCAAGTAGTAAAAGGCTTTTTACTTAAATAAGCATTATAATATTTTTCATCGCCTGTTACTTCTTCTGCAAGCCAACTTGGTTTTTGAAACGTTTCATTGGCTTCGGAAAGTTCTATTTCGGCAATAATTAATCCTTTGTTTTCCCCTTCAAAAATATCCACTTCAAATGTATGATTTCCTTTTTTGATTAAATATCGGGTTTTATCAATTGCACCTTTTTCGCATAATTTTAATAACGCTTCTGCTTCGTGTAAATCAATTTCTTTTTCCCATTCAAAACGGGTAATTCCTGATTCGTCGCCTTTGCCTTTTATAGTAATAAATCCTTTTTTGTCTTTAATCCTGATTCGGACTGTTCGTTCAGGTGTGGAATTTAAATACCCTTGAGCAATTTTCTGCGAATGGAAAGCCTCAGCAATAAAACCTAAGGAATGGACTAAAAATTTACGTTCTATTTCTTGCATAATTCTTAAAGTATAAGAATCAAAATTACAATATTTATACATATAAGTCACATAAGTTTTAACGTTCTTTTTGTTTCAAGTTTCAAGTTTCAGGTTGGCTGAGGTTCTCGAAGCCAATGGTATTGAAATTTCTGAAAATCTAAAAAATTTCAGTTTAAAGAAATATTTTTTTCAGTACTTTGTAAATCTTATGGAAAATATACAACGAAAAATAATTCACATTGATATGGATGCCTTTTATGCTTCTGTAGAGCAATTGGACAATCCTGATTTAATAGGAAAGCCAATTGCTGTGGGTGGAAACGAAATTCGTGGTGTAGTGAGTGCCGCAAGTTATGAAGCAAGAAAATTTGGTGTCCGAAGCGCCATGAGCGGTACGCAAGCTGCTAAACTATGTGCTGATTTAATTTTTGTAAAACCTAATTTTGAACGCTATAAAGAAGTTTCTAAACAAATTAGAAAAATATTTTATGAATATACAGATTTGGTAGAACCGCTTTCTTTAGATGAAGCCTATTTGGATGTAACTGAAAATAAAAAAGGAAATCCAAGTGCGACATTAATTGCCAAAGAAATCCGACAAAAAATATTTGAAGCGACAGGTTTAACAGCATCAGCAGGGATTTCTGTAAATAAATTTGTAGCCAAAATTGCGAGTGATTTTAATAAGCCCAACGGTCAAAAAACGTTAAATCCAGAAGAAGTTGAAGCGTTTATTGAAGTGTTAGATGTAAAAAAATTCTACGGAATTGGAAAAGTCACCGCCGAAAAAATGTATCAATTAGGCATTTATTCTGGAATAGATTTAAAAACCAAATCGTTAGACTATCTTGAAAAACATTTTGGCAACAGTGGAAAATCGTACTATAATTTATCTCGAGGGATAAGTTTTAGTCAAGTTAAACCAAAAAGAGAAATGAAATCTGTTGGTGCCGAACGCACGTTTAATAAAAATTTATCTTCTGAAATTTACATGGAAGAACGTTTAAAAAATATAGCTGAAGAGATTGAACGGCGTATAAAAAAATATAAAATAGCTGGTAAAACCATTACTTTAAAAATAAAATATTCCGATTTTTCACAGCAAACAAGAAGTAAAACGGTACAGTATTTTATTTCCGATAAAAATCTGATTTTTGAAACCGCAAAAGAATTATTGTATCAAGAAAAATTGAAAAATTCTGTACGTTTATTAGGGATTTATTTAAACAATTTAAACACACAACAGAAAAAATTTGTAGTGTACCAATTGAAGTTTGAATTTTAGATGGTTATTCCTAAATTATTCTTTTTCAAAACCGCATAATTACCCTATATTTGTAGATTATATAAAGAGTAAAAATATTTTGAATTTGAAAATGGATTTTGTTGAAAAACGAATTTTGAATTTTGAATTTTAAATTTTGAAAGATAACAAATGAAACACATTAGAAATTTTTGCATAATTGCACATATTGATCACGGAAAAAGTACATTAGCCGATAGACTTTTGGGAGCTACTCAAACAGTAACTGCCAGAGAAGAAAAAGCACAATTATTGGATAATATGGATTTGGAGCGTGAACGTGGTATTACCATAAAAAGTCACGCGATTCAAATGGAATATACGTACCAAGGTCAGGAATATATTTTAAATTTAATTGACACACCTGGTCACGTAGATTTTTCTTATGAGGTTTCTCGAAGTATTGCAGCCTGTGAAGGCGCTTTGTTAATTGTTGATGCCGCACAAAGCATTCAAGCACAAACCATTTCAAATTTATATTTAGCATTAGATAATGATTTGGAAATTATTCCGGTTTTAAATAAAGTCGATTTACCTTCTGCTAATCCGGAAGAAGTTTCAGATGATATTATCGATTTATTAGGTTGCAAACTAGAAGATATCATTCACGCCTCTGGTAAAACAGGTTTCGGTGTAGAAAATATTTTAGCGGCTATTATAGAAAAAATTCCACCACCAAAAGGTATAAAAGACGAACCTTTACAAGCATTAATTTTTGATTCGCATTACAATCCTTTTAGAGGAATTGAAGTAATTTTCCGTGTCGTAAATGGTGAAATTAAAAAAGGTCAGAAAATTAAATTTATGGCAACCGGTAAAGAATATTTTGCTGATGAGGTGGGGACTTTAAAATTAAATCAGGTTCCAAAAAATGTAATTTCAACAGGAGATGTTGGTTATTTAATTTCTGGAATAAAAGAAGCAAAAGAAGTAAAAGTTGGCGATACCGTTACAGACGCTAAAGAGCCAACTACTAATATGATTACAGGTTTTGAAGACGTAAAACCAATGGTATTTGCTGGAATTTATCCTGTAGACACAGAAGATTATGAAGATTTACGTTCTTCAATGGAAAAATTACAATTAAATGATGCGTCTTTGGTGTTTTTACCAGAAAGTTCTGCGGCATTAGGATTTGGTTTCCGATGTGGATTTTTAGGAATGTTACATATGGAAATTATTCAAGAGCGTTTGGAACGTGAGTTCGACATGACCGTTATAACAACTGTACCTAACGTTTCGTACTTGGCTTACACAAAGAAAGAACCTGAAGTGGGTTTCATAATAAACAATCCATCAGATTTACCAGAACCAAGTAAATTAGATAGAGTAGAAGAGCCATATATTAAAGCAACTATCATTACAAAAGCCGATTATGTTGGAAATGTAATGAGTTTATGTATTGAAAAGCGAGGTTTAATTACCAATCAAACCTACCTAACAACCGAACGTGTAGAATTAAATTTTGATATGCCTTTAGCAGAAATAGTTTTTGATTTTTACGACCGATTAAAAACAGTTTCTAAAGGGTATGCTTCTTTTGATTATCATCCAATAGGAATGAGGGTGTCTAAATTAGTTAAATTAGATGTGTTATTAAATGCCACTTCTGTAGATGCATTATCGGCACTTATTCACGAAGATAATGCATACAATATTGGAAAAAAAATGTGTGAAAAATTACGCGAATTAATTCCACGTCAGCAATTTGACATTCCAATTCAAGCTGCTATTGGAGCAAAAATCATCGCGCGTGAAACAATAAAAGCGCTTCGAAAAGATGTTACTGCAAAATGTTACGGTGGTGATATTTCTCGTAAACGTAAATTATTAGAGAAACAGAAAAAAGGGAAAAAGCGAATGCGTCAAGTTGGAAATGTAGAAATTCCTCAAGAAGCATTTATGGCCGTTTTAAAATTGAACGATTAAATAGATAAACTAGCAAAAGCATATAAATATATTAATATGCTTTTTTCTTTTTAAAAAAAGTCATAAATTTATATTCTAAATTAGAATTGCTTTAATAATATGAATTTGAAGGCCCTATATATTTTATTATTAGCATTAAGTTCAAGTGTGTTTTCACAGACAATAACAATTGATAATACTACTAATACACCAGCACAACTTGTAGATTTACTACTTGTAAATTCCTGTGTTTCAGTCTCAAATATTGCAATTTCATCCAATCAATCTGTCGCCTATTTTAATAAAAACGGTTCTGCCTTTCCGATAAATGAAGGGATTATTATACGAAATGGACTTGTATTAAACACCCAAGGGAATTATGTTAACAATTCCACATTAAGTTCGCAAATTAATACTAATACGGATGCTTATTTACAAAATATAAGTAATAATAGCGGTCAATCTTCCACAATAACAGATGTAGCTTTTTTAGAATTTGATTTTATACCAGTTTCAAACAGTTTTAGTTTTGATTTTTTATTCGCTTCTAACGAATATGGTGAATACCAGTGTGGATTCAGTGATGTTTTTGCTTTTGTATTAACCAATTTAAATACGGGCGTTTCAACTAACCTAGCCGTTATTCCAGGAACCAATATGCCAGTTACGGTTAAAGACATTAGAAATAAATTATATAACACCAATTGCGAATCGGCGAATTCAAATTTTTTTAGCACATATAATCCAACTAATATTCCCGCTTCTACATTAAATATGAGAGGACATACTGTAGTAATGAATGCGGCTTCTGCAGTAATTCCAAATGTTCCTTATAAAATAAGATTGGTAATTGGAGATTATAATGATTCAGGATATGATTCTGCTGTGTTTATTTCTGGAGGTAGCTTTACAACATCATTAGATTTAGGTCCTGATCAAACAGCTTGTTCTGGGAATTCCATACAATTAAACACGCAATTGGATTCTTCATATACTTTCCAATGGTTTCAAAATGGAAATCCTGTTGGAGGAAATACGCCTTCATACACAGCAAATGCTCCTGGAACCTATTCAGTAGAAGTTTCAAAAGGCACGTGTTTTTTAACAGACACTGTAATTATAAATGACTTAACCGTTACTTCTCCAAATAATTTACAAACATGTAATACGGGTGCAGCAAATTATACCTTTAATTTAACTACAAATAATGAAGCACAATTAGGTATTGACAATGCCACTTATGATTTGTTTTATTATGCCTCTATGGCTGATATAACTGCAAATAATCCAATTGCAGGACCTACAAATTATTCTACTACTTCAGGACAAACAATCTACGTAAAAATTTATAATACATTAACAAATTTGTTTTGTAGTACAGTATATCAATTTGATTTAGTAATAAATCCGGTTGTTATTGCTACTCAGCCCGTTGATGTACAATTATGTGAAGCTGCTTCTGCTACTACATATTTTTTAGCTAATTTAAATCTTCAAGTATTAAATGGATTAATTGGTTATGACGTTTTATATTTTGCTAATCAAGCAGATGCTATCGCAGGAAATATTGGTGCTATTACTTCAGTTGCCATACCTAATGGAACTACAACAGTAACTGTTTGGATCAGAATGCAAAACTCTTCTAATCCATTGTGTTTTGATGTTACAAGTGTAGATATTAATGTAAACCCATTGCCACCTGTTGATGATTTAGCCGATGTTGTTGCTTGTAGTAATTATGTTTTACCCGTTCTCACAAATGGGAATTATTTTACAGGCCCAGGTGGAGCTGGGACAGCACTATTTGCTGGTAATATAATAAACGATAGTGCAATGTATTATATATATTACGGACCTGATGTGAATGGTTGTTTTAACGAATCTTCCTTTTTAGCATATTTTGTAGATGAATATAAGCCGCTTTTAGACAATTGTGGTTCTTTTACAATACCTTCAACACCTTATAATATTGGTGCTTTTTACACCGCACCAGGAGGCCCATCTGGTTCAGGCACATTAATTCCTACCGGAACTGTTTTCCCAAATAATACACAGTTAAATATCGTTCAGCCAGTTTATTATTATGCAGAAGTAAATGGAGTTTTTTGTAGAGATGAATTATTTAATATTAATATTCGTCCACTTCCATTAATTGACACTTTATCTGATGTAACTTATTGTAATTCTTATACATTACCAGCTTTAACTCATGGAAATTATTTTTCTCAACCAGGAGGAACAGGAACACCTTATTTTGCAGGGGATATTATAAATGCAACTCAAATAATGTATATATATAATACTACTTCTTTTATAGACGCAAATGGAAATCCTGGAGGTTGTGCCTTAGAAACCGATTTTCAGATAAACATTATTAATACAAATTTGTTTACTACAATAAATAGATGTGTTAGTTATACTTTGCCAGCTATAACTTTTGGGGGATACTATACAGCACCATTAGGTGGAGGTTCACTGATTGATCCTAATGTCCCAATAACAAATTCTCAGGTAATATATTATTATGCCAATACAACATTGTTACCAAACTGTTCAGACAATTTAAATTATAATATTATTATTAATCCTTTACCTTTGGTAGATTTAATTCCTAGTGGTGTGTACTGTGGTGAATTTGTTTTGCCTGTTTTAACAAATGGAGCATATTATACCTTGCCAGGCGGACCAACTACTCTAGGGCAAATACCCCTTTCAGCTGGAAATATTATAGATTTATCTGGAGTTAGATTAAACCCAGGAACGTATTATATTTTTAATGGTCCTGATGTAAATGGCTGCTCAAATGAAATATCATTTACTATAAATTTAAACCCATTTCCACCTGCTGATGGTGTGCTAGATAGATTTGAATGCACGCCATATTCAATTGCTCAACCTGTAAATGGCACCATATATACTGCGCCAGGAGGCCCAAGTGGAGGAGGAACTGTAGTGTCACCAACAACTGTTTTTTCCGCTACACAAACCTTTTATTTGTATAATATTGACACTGTAACTAATTGCACAATTAATAGACCCTTTACGGTTACGTATAGCGGTATTAATTTGCCAAATTATACAAATGTTTCTGTTTGCGAATTTCAGAATTATACCTTACCAGCTTTAACACATGTTCCTCCTACTCCAGAAAATTATACTATAGGTTACTTTTATGATCAAGCGGGTACATTGCCTGTTCCAAATGGATTAGTGTTTAATGTTCCGAATACCACTACAACAATTTGGGTAGTAGCATCTAATGGGGATAGAACAATTTGTATTGCTCAAGATAGTTTTGATGTAATTGTATCTCAAACACCAAATTTAGCTGCGTTAGCATTAGTTTTTGATACAGAAGAATGCGGAACTTATGTGTTACCAACTTTGCCCTCAGTAGGTTTTACTTTAAATTATTATTCGCAACCTGGAGGAAATATAGCTAATTTAATCAGTAATTTAAATATTACTACACCAGGTACTTATACCTATTATGTTCATGCTAGCGCGATAAATAACCCAAATTGTAATGCAGAACAAGCATTTACTTTTACGGTTCACCCCCTATTAAACATTACTTTGCCGCAAGGTGTTATTTGTGTTGACCCGATTACAAATGTGCTAATTAGTCCGTATACGATTCAAACGGGTTTAAATCCCGCTGTATTTACAGCTAATTGGTTTTTAAATGGAACTTTATTGGGTACTGGAACTAATTTTATAGCAACGCAAGCTGGTGTTTATAATGTTACGTTTGTTAAACTCACTCCAGATGTTGGTTCGGCATGTAATTATAATAACACTACGGTAACTATTATTCAATCAAGTCCAGCTAAAGCCAATTTTACAGTGAGTCCGGAATTTAATACGGATGGAACCTTTATTACAGTTAATATTACAGACGGGTATGGTAATTACACCTATCAACTCGAATATCCAAATGGAGCATTAAGTCCGATTCAAACTTCTAATACTTTTAATAACTTAGCAACTGGTGATTATTTTGTAATTATTTATGATACGTTAGGCAATTGTTCACCTACTAGAATTGGACCTATTTATATTATTAATTATCCAAATTATTTTACACCAAATGGGGATGGGTTTCACGATACTTGGAACATTTTTGATTTGGCGCAACAACCCAAAAGTTTAATTTCTATTTTTGATAGATACGGAAAATTATTAAAACAAATTTCTCCCGCTGGCTCAGGTTGGGACGGAAAATACGATGGTAAAGATTTACCATCGACAGATTATTGGTTCTCGGTTGAATATATTACTCAAAGTAAACAAAAAGGTATTTTTAAATCTCATTTTAGTTTAAAACGATAGTAAAAAGTATAAAAAAATCCCAAATTCAACTAAGAATTTGGGATTTTATATTTTTATTTGATTTGTTATTCGATTTCAGAAATTCTTAAGGTGTTTACCATTCCTTTGTTAGCAATCGGCATAGAGGCAAGATTAATTACCATATCACCTTTTTTAACGTATTTCTTGTCTTTACAAATTTTATTGATGTCATCAATAGTATCATCAGTACTTGTAAATTTATTGTAAAAGAACGCTCTTACGCCCCAAAGTAAATTTAATTGCGTTACTATTCTTTCGTTTGAAGTAAATACTAAAATGTGTGCGTGAGGTCGCCAAGCTGAAATTTGAAAAGCGGTATAACCACTATTTGTTAACGTAGTAACAGCTTTTGCATTAATAGTATCTGCCATACCTGCTGCATTAAAACAAATAGATTTAGTGATATATCTATCGTTTCTTTTTGTTGGCGCAATATGAGGTACATTAATAAGTGGAGAGTCTTCTACACTTTCAATAATACTTGTCATGGTTTCAATAACTTGAACTGGATAATTTCCAACAGAAGTTTCGCCAGAAAGCATTACGGCATCTGCACCATCCATAACCGAGTTGGCTACATCATTTACCTCTGCTCTTGTAGGCGTTAAGCTAGTAATCATTGTTTCCATCATCTGAGTAGCTACAATTACTGGAATACGCGCTAATTTTGCCTTTAAAATTAGTTTTTTCTGAATTAATGGTACTTCTTGCGCAGGTACTTCAACACCTAAATCACCACGAGCTACCATTAAACCATCACAAGCAACAACAATTTCGTCAATATTTTCAACTGCTTCCGGTTTTTCAATTTTGGCAACAATTGGAATTTTATGTTCAGAATGTTCTGCAATTAAATCTTGTAAATCTTTAATATCTTCTTTAGTTCTAACAAACGAAAGTGCCATCCAATCTACTTTGTTTTCACAAGCAAAAATAGCATCTTTAATATCTTTTACTGTCAATGCAGGAAGCGATACTTTTGTGTTTGGTAAATTTACTCCTTTTTTAGATTTTAACGGCCCGCCTTGAATTACTTTACAAACTACTTCGTCAACTCTATTGGTTTCAATGGCTTCGAACATTAGTTTTCCATCATCTAAAAGAATTCTTTCTCCAGGATTTACATCTTTTGGAAATTCTTTATAGTTCATATAAACCCTGTCAGCAGTTCCAGGAATATCTTCTGAAGTCTGGAAAGTAATTATATCTCCAGGATGCACCATTACATCTTCTTTCATTACACCAACGCGTAATTTTGGTCCTTGTAAATCGGCTAAAATAGAAGTGGTATAGCCAAATTCGGCATTTAATTCACGGATGATATCTATTCTTTCTTTTACATCGGTATAATCTGCGTGAGAAAAGTTAATTCTAAAAACATTAACTCCTGCGTCAATCATTTTTTTAATAACTTCTTTGCTACTACAAGCAGGACCTAATGTGGCAACAATTTTTGTTTTTTTTGTTGTATGCATATTTAAAAAATTAAATTGTTTATCGATTTTAAATTAGTTGTATCTACTTTATAAATAGTAGAAACATTTTGTATAGTACTTATTTTTTGAATAACTTCTTCGCTTTTAAAGCTTGAATCTATATTGTCTATTTTTAATAAATAATCGGCTGTTTTTAATTCTGGAATTAAATTCATTGTAATATTATCCTCAGAAAAGAAACCCGTGTTATTTTGGTTCGAATTAAAACTGGTTTGATTTTTAATGAGTTCCCAAGTTATATCTTGGTTATAATCATCATAACTAAATCTTGAAAATTTTCCCGTTCCGTTAGAAGATTTTATAGAAATTTCGTTATCATTTTTTGCCATTAAAACATTCAATTTTAAGTTTATTAAAAAGGTTAATTTAAAATCTTTTAAATTAGAATGAATCGCAAGTAACTCAAAATCATTTGATTCAAAATCGTCGAATGTAAGTTTAAGATTTGCCATTTATTTTTTTAATAATCGTAAAGATAGTAGTAAAAATTATTAAATTGTAGAAAAAAAGGCTTCTAAACAATTAAATTTTTAATTCAAACGTTGTAGTTGATAAAAAATTTAGGATTTGTTTTCAATTTTATCTTGTAATGCAAAAAAGGCTCTTTTTGCAGCTGTTTCTTCTGCTTTTTTCTTCGAAGTGGCTCTAGCTTTGCTAATTACCTGATTATCCATTAGTAATTTTACACCAAAGTATTTTACTCCTTCTTTACCATCATCTTCAAAAATATCAAATTTAAAAGTAATTTTTTCTTTCTGACACCATTCGATAATTAAACTTTTATAGCTAATAACTTTACCTTCTAATCGCTCAATATCCACGTATTGTTTGATGATTTTTTCCTGAATAAATTTCTCACAATACGGATATCCTTTATCTAAATATATGGCGCCAATAAAAGCTTCGCATAAATTTCCATGAATATTGTCTCCAAAATGGGAAGGACTCACTTTGCTTTCTATAAATTGAACCAAATTAAAGTCTCTGCCTAATTCATTTAAATGCTCTCTACTTACAATTTTAGAGCGCATTTTTGTTAAATAACCTTCATCACCAGTTGGTACTTTTTTATACAAATGAGCTGCAATTACGCTGCCTAACATAGCGTCACCTAAGAACTCTAAACGTTCGTAACTAATTGGGAATCCGTTTTCATCGGTTTGGTTAGAGGAACGGTGCGTGAAGGCATGTTTGTAATAAATTTCTGTATTGGGTTTAAATCCTAATATTTTGGTAATTTTTTCAAAAAAAACCCCGTCTTGATTAGAAGAAGGGGATTTTTTCAATATTTTATTAAAAATGCGACGCATGAAGTTATTCTTCTAATTTTTTGAAAAGCACACAAGCATTATGTCCACCAAATCCAAAAGTATTACTCATTGCCACTTTAATTTCTCTTTTTTGAGGCGTGTTTAAAGTCAAGTTTAATGACGGATCAATATTTTCATCAACTGTGGTGTGGTTTATTGTTGGAGGAACAAGACTGTGTTTCATGGCTAATATTGAAGCAATTGCCTCAATCGCTCCAGCAGCTCCTAACAAGTGCCCTGTCATTGATTTTGTAGAATTGATATTTATATTTTTAGCGTGTGCACCAAAAACGTGACTAATTGCTTTTAATTCTGCAACATCACCTAAGGGCGTAGACGTTCCGTGCGTGTTGATGTGATCTACTTCTTCAGGTTTCATGCCGGCATCACGTAATGTGTTTTCCATTACTGCAATCACTCCAATTCCTTCTGGATGTGGCGCCGTTAAGTGATAGGCATCAGATGACATTCCGCCACCGCCAACTTCACAATATATTTTTGCACCACGGGCTTTTGCATGTTCGTATTCCTCAAAAACTAAAGCACCTGCACCTTCACCTAAAACAAAACCATCTCTATTAGCGTCAAATGGTCTAGAAGCCGTTTCTGGCGAATCGTTTCTTGTAGATAACGCTTGCATAGAGTTAAACCCACCCATTCCTGCGATAGTTACCGCTGCTTCAGAGCCTCCAGACACAATCACATCACACATTCCTAAACGTATGTAGTTAAAAGCGTCAATCATGGCATTAGCTGAAGAAGCACAAGCGGAAACGGTTGTGTAGTTTGGACCCATAAATCCATTTCTCATAGAAATATGAGCAGGAGCAATATCGGCAATCATTTTTGGAATAAAGAAAGGATTGAAACGAGGTGTTCCGTCACCTTTAGCATAACTTAGAACTTCTTCTTGAAACGTTTCTAAACCACCAATTCCAGCACCCCAAATTACACCAACTCTTTGCTTATTTACGTTAGATTCTAAAATCCCGGCATCTGCAATTGCTTGTTCACCAGCAACTATAGCGTATTGTGCAAATTTATCCATACGTCTTGCTTCTTTTCTATCGATAAAATCTTCGATATTGAAGTTTTTTACTTCACAAGCAAATTTGGTTTTATGTTTTTCGGTATCATAATACGTAATTGGAGCCGCACCGCTTTTACCGCTAATTAAGGCATTCCAATATTCTTGAATATTATTTCCAATTGGAGTAAGTGCTCCAAGTCCTGTTACCACTACACGTTTTAATTGCATAAATTATTTTTTAGTTATATAGAAAAACCCAATGCGTCATAATTAAATATCAACATTGGGTATTACATAAATGTCTTATGTGAATGATTGTAATACAATCAATGTTTTTACAAATCTAAACAAAGATTTTTAAAAACAGAAACAAAAAATAACAACATCCGTATAAAATAAATTATACGGATGAAAGGTTATTATTTCTTAGCTTCTTCGATGTAAGAAATTGCTTGACCTACAGTAGCAATGTTTTCAGCTTGGTCGTCTGGAATTTGGATATCAAATTCTTTTTCGAATTCCATAATAAGCTCTACAGTGTCTAATGAATCAGCACCTAAATCGTTAGTGAAGCTTGCTTCTGTTACTACTTCGTTTTCGTCAACACCTAATTTGTCCACGATAATCGCTTTTACTCTTGATGCAATGTCTGACATAATTTTTAATTTTTAATTTATTTGTTGGCAAAAATAAAAAACTTTATTTTAATACAACATTTTTGTTAGTAAATATAACTACGAATGTATAAAAAAAACTTAAAATAGCCTAATTCTCTATGCTTTTCATTTAAATTATTTTTTAATTTCTTTTATTTTTTGCCATTAAACCTAAATGAATTTATACTTTTGTGTGATATTTATGTGGTTTATTGCTATAATAAGTTAAAAAAATAGATTGAAATGAAGAAGATTGTACTTTTTGCTTCCGGAAATGGCACTAATGCCGAAAATATTATGACTTATTTTGACACATCAAATGCCGTTTCTGTTGTAGGCGTGTTTACAAACAATTCTGAAGCTAAAGTAATTGAAAGAGCAAAAAAATTTAAAGTTCCTACTTTTGTTTTCAATAAATCAGCACTTTCAGATGATACCGTTTTAAATCAGCTAAAGCAATTGCAACCTGATTTAATTGTTTTAGCAGGTTTTTTATTAAAATTTCCCATTCATATAATTAACGAATTTCCGAATAAAGTAATTAACATTCATCCGGCGTTATTGCCTAATTATGGAGGAAAAGGGATGTATGGTATGCACGTACATCAATCAGTTTTTAAAAATAAAGAAAAGGAAACAGGAATTACGATTCATTATGTGAACGAACATTTTGATGAAGGCGAATTTATTTTTCAAACCAACGTAAATATTGAAAATTGTAAAAAAGCAGAAGAAATCGCACAAAAAATTCACGAATTGGAAATGGAACATTTTCCGAAAGTGATTGAGAGATTTTTAGAAGGTTAGACTTGTTAGAAAGTCAAACCACTAAAATTTCTTAATTTCAATGTCTAATAATCTAATCAATCTAAAAATCTAATCAATCTAACAATTCAAAATGTCCTACCAAGTTCACATATATACAGATGGCGCTGCCAAAGGAAATCCGGGTCCAGGTGGTTATGGTGTGGTAATGGAAATGGTGGGTACGCCATACAAAAAAGAGTTTTTTGAAGGATTTAGACATACTACAAATAACAGAATGGAATTACTAGCCGTAATTGTAGGGTTAGAAAAATTGAAAGCACCTAAAACCACTGTCTTGATAGTCTCAGACTCTAAATATGTTGTAGATTCTGTAGAAAAAGGTTGGGTGTTTGGTTGGGAGAAAAAATACTTCAAAGACAAAAAAAATCCCGATTTATGGTTGCGGTTTTTAAAAATCTACAGACAACATCAGGTGAAATTCAAATGGATTAAAGGCCATAACAATCATCCTCAAAACGAACGCTGTGACGAATTAGCCGTGATGGCCTCGCAACAAAAAAATTTAAATATCGATACTTTTTACGAAACGGAAGAACAGAAATTGTTGTAGAATAGTTTTCCAATCAATTTTATTCCTCATTTATAGCATTCCAGCCTCTGGCTTTAAGTTCAATTTTTGTGTTGGCGCGAGTAACCAAGTGCATGCCTTCACTTTCCGCAACCATATGACCAATAATCGTAAAATTTGGATTGTGTTTTAATTTTTCGAAATCGTCCATTTTTATTGTGAAAAGCAATTCGTAGTCTTCTCCGCCATTTAAGGCAATTGTGGTAATATCTACATTAAATTCTTCACACACATTTATTAATTGTGGGTCAACTGGAATTTTGTCTTCATACACATTACAACCTAATTTACTCTGCTTACAAATATGCATAATTTCAGAGGACAATCCGTCTGAAATATCAATCATAGCGGTAGGTTGTACTTCTAATTTTTCTAGCAATTCTTTTACGTCATTTCTGGCCTCTGGCTTCAATTGACGTTCAATTAAATAAGTATAATCGTCTAAAATAGGTTGGTTATTAGGGTTGACTTGAAATACTTGTTTTTCTCTTTCCAAAACTTGTAAACCCATATATGCAGCACCTAAATCGCCAGAAACAACTAATAAATCAGTTTGTTGTGCGCCATTTCGGTAGGTAATTTCATTTAAATTTGCCTCGCCAATAGCTGTAATGCTTATAATTAATCCTTTTTGAGAAGACGTGGTGTCGCCGCCAATTACATCTACATTATAGGCGTTGGCTGCTAAAGTAATTCCTGCAAAAAGTTCTTCCATAGCTTCTAACGGAAAACGATTTGAAACCGCCACTGAAACGGTAACCTGAGTAGGAATTGCATTCATCGCACAAATGTCTGAAACATTAGACACAATTGCTTTGTATCCCAAATGTTTTAAAGGCATGTAGCTTAAATCGAAATGCACACCTTCTACTAATAAATCGGTAGAAATTACTGCTTTTTTGCCTGCAAAGTCTAAAACAGCGGCGTCGTCACCAATACCTTTTAGCGTACTTTCTTGATTAATTTTGAAATGCTTGGTTAAGTGTTCAATTAATCCGAATTCACCTAAACTGGCAATGCTCGTTGTTTTTTGATCTTTATTTTCTAACATAAGGTTTTATTTTTTGCAAAGATAAGGAATTAAAGTGCCAATTGATTAATGTGACAATGTGCCAATTAGGTAATTGTTCTAATTATCTAATTGTTTAAGTTTTTCAAAAATTAAATTGGTTTCGTATCCTTTTCGGAGTAAGAAATCTACAAATTTTTTATTTTTCTTTTGTCCTTTTCGTTCTTTAATACTGTTCCAGTTTTTTTCTGCAAGTGTATGAAAATTAGCTAAATAAATATCGTTTGGTAGTTCCAATAAAGCTAAATCAATGTTTCTTTTAGATATTTCTCTGAACTTTAATTCTTGAACAATTCGGTTTTTACCCCAACCTTTATAGTTGTGTTTTCCTCTTGCAAAACTTTTAGCAAAACGTTCTTCATCAATATATTTATTTTCGATAAGATGTACAATAATTTGTTCCTTTAGTTCAGGAAGTAACGTAAAACTTCGTAATTTTTGTTCCACTTCTTTATGACAACGATCTTGGTAAGAGCAGTAATACTCTAATTTGCTGATAATTTCTTTTGTAGTAAGTGAGGTTTTTGGTGCTTCCAATGAAAAATAGTATATATCTATTCAAAATTACTATAAAAAATAACTTTTACAATAGTATCAATATGTTTCTTTTGCTTCAAATTTTTTTATAACTAAAATTAGTCCTACATTTTTAAACTTCAAACGGAATAACTATCTTTGCCACTTATTTAAAACAAAGTAAATGAGTAAATTATTAATTGTAGGAACTGTAGCTTTTGATGCTATTGAAACCCCTTTTGGAAAAACAGATAAAATTTTAGGAGGCGCAGCAACTTATATTGGCTTATCCGCATCATTTTTTAAACTGGATTCGGCAATAGTATCTGTTGTAGGTGAAGATTTTCCACAAGAACATTTAGATTTATTATCAGAAAGAAATATAAATATTGAAGGAATTGAAATTGTAAAAGGCGGAAAAACTTTCTTTTGGAGTGGAAAATATCATAACGATATGAATTCTCGTGATACTTTAGCTACGGAGTTAAATGTATTAGCGGATTTTAATCCTGTGGTGCCTCAAGCATATAAAGATGCATCGGTGGTTATGTTAGGAAATTTACATCCAATTGTGCAATCATCCGTTTTAAATCAAATGACAACTCAACCAAAATTAGTAGTTTTAGATACGATGAATTTTTGGATGGATTGTGCGTTACCTGAATTATTAGAGGTAATAAAACGTGTTGATGTAATTACAATCAACGATGAAGAAGCACGTCAATTATCTGGAGAATATTCTTTAGTAAAAGCGGCAGCAAAAATTCACACTATGGGTCCTAAATATGTAGTTATTAAAAAAGGAGAACACGGAGCTTTAATTTTCCATAATAAAGATGTTTTCTTTGCGCCAGCATTGCCGTTAGAAGAAGTTTTTGACCCAACAGGAGCAGGAGATACGTTTGCAGGAGGATTTTCTGGATATATTGCTCAATCTGAAGATATTTCTTTTGAAAATATGAAAAACGCCATTATTCACGGCTCAAATTTAGCATCATTTTGTGTAGAAAAATTTGGAACGGAAAGAATGGTAAACTTAAACAAAGAAGATGTTTATGCTCGTTTACAACAATTTAAGTCGTTAACACAATTTGACATCAAATTATAAGACCAAATTAAGCCTCGAAATTTCGGGGCATTTTTAATACAATAAATAATACAACACAATAACAACTATGAGCGACGCTATTAAACACGAATGTGGAATTGCCTTACTTAGACTATTAAAACCATTAGAATACTATAGAGAAAAATATGGTACGGCTTTTTACGGGGTAGAAAAAATGTACCTTTTAATGGAAAAACAACACAATCGCGGACAAGATGGTGCCGGTTTTGCTAGTATTAAACTAGACGTAAAACCAGGTCAAAGATATATTAGCAGAATACGTTCTAATCAAGCGCAACCTATTCAGGATATTTTTGGTCAAATTAACACCAGAATTTCTGAGGAATTAGCTAAAAATCCGACGTATCAAAATAATGTAGCGTTGCAAAAAGAAAACATTCCTTATGTAGGCGAATTATTTTTAGGTCACGTACGATATGGAACTTTCGGGAAAAACAGCATTGAAAGCGTTCACCCTTTTTTACGTCAAAACAATTGGATGCACAGAAACTTACTAGTTGCTGGAAACTTTAACATGACCAATGTTAAAGAGTTATTCCAAGATTTAGTTGATGTTGGTCAACATCCAAAATTAATGGCAGATACGGTAACCGTAATGGAAAAAATCGGGCATTTTTTAGATGATGAAATTACACAATTGTATTTAGATTGTAAAAATGAAGGACTTACAAAATTAGAAGCTTCGCCAGTTATTGCAGAGCGATTAAATATAGGAAGAATTTTAAAAAGAGCCTCTAAAAATTTTGATGGTGGGTACGCTATGGCGGGACTTTTAGGTCATGGAGATGCTTTTGTGGTAAGAGATCCAAACGGAATACGTCCAGCATATTATTACCAAGATGACGAAATTGTGGTGGTAGCTTCAGAGCGCCCAGTTATTCAAACGGTTTTTAATGTTGCCTTCGAAGATGTTAAAGAATTAGAAGCGGGTGATGCCATTATTGTTAAGAAAAACGGAAATGTTATTTTCGAAAACATTAGAGAATGTGTACATAAAAAAGCCTGTTCTTTTGAAAGAATTTATTTTTCTCGCGGAAGTGATGCCGAAATATATCAAGAAAGAAAATTATTAGGAAAATATGTTTTTCCAAGCGTTTTAAAAGAAATTGAGAATGACATACATAATTCTGTATTCTCTTTTATTCCAAATACGGCGGAAACTTCTTTTTATGGAATGGCTGAAGCGGCTCAAAAATTCTTAGACGAACAAAAGGTTAAAGATATTATTGCGCAAAAAGACACTTTAGACGAAAAAGGGTTAAACGAAATTTTAGCCGAAAAAGTTCGTACCGAAAAAATAGCTATTAAAGATGTAAAACTTCGTACTTTTATTACGGAGGACAGTAGTAGAGATGAAATGGTAGCACATGTGTACGACATTACATACGGCGTAGTAAAACCAACTGATAATTTGGTAATTATTGATGACAGTATTGTTAGAGGAACAACGTTAAAACAAAGCATTATAAAAATTTTAGACCGATTACATCCTAAGAAAATTGTAGTAGTTTCGTCTGCTCCTCAAATTAGATATCCTGATTGTTACGGAATTGATATGAGTACTTTAGAAGGTTTCATCGCTTTTAAAGCAGCATTAGAACTTTTAAAAGAAACCAATCAATATCAAATTGTTGAAGACGTTTATAAAAAATGTAAAGCACAACAAGGGATAAAAGATACAGAAGTTGTAAATCATGTAAAAGAAATTTACAATCCGTTTACAGATGAGCAAATTTCAGATAAAATGGCAGAAATGCTAACTTCAAAAGAAGTGAAAGCAAAAGTGAAAATCATTTTCCAAAAAGTAGAAGATTTACATAAAGCGTGTCCTAAAAATTTAGGCGATTGGTACTTCACTGGAAACTATCCAACACCTGGAGGAAACCGAGTTGTAAATACGGCTTTTATCAACTTTTATGAAGGAAATGGAGCACGTGCGTATTAAAAAAGTGCATTTCATCGAGAATATTAGCAATACAACAATTATTTTGTTTTTGTAAAATATCTTAGTATACTTTTACATAACCAGAAAATTAGTAGGTTAAGTTTTATGGTAGATTTGGGGCAAAAAGGGTGAAAAGAAATTTTCGCCTTTTTTATTTTATATACTTTCCATTCAAATCTTTTTTATTTTTTCACTTTTTGTTTTTTGAATTTACTAAATTCGCTAATGGAAACTTAAATTTTCCTAAAAATGAAAAACACACTCCAAAACACGTATAATTTTATTTTTGAAGGAAGTTTGATAAACGAAATTTTAGAAATTTCTAAGATTCACGATTTCAAAGAAGGCGATATTATTATAGATTTTAATGAAAACATTAAAAATATGCCATTAATGTTAACTGGAGCCATTAAAATTTTACGTGAAGATTTTGATGAAGGCGAACTGCTTTTGTATTTTATAGAAAAAGGAGATACTTGCGCCATGTCTATGCAGTGTTGCTTAGGAAATGCCAAAAGTGAAATCCGCGCTATAGCAGAAACTGACGGTCAACTAATTTTAATTCCGGTAGCTAAAATGAACGAATGGCTTGGGAAATATGCCACTTGGAGAAATTTTGTATTTAACAGCTATAACAATCGATTGAAAGAAATGCTAACAACAATTGATCATTTAGCATTTATGAATATGGATGAAAGATTACTAAATTATCTTTTAGAAAAATCTAAAATTAATACGTCCAACCAAATTAAAAAAACACATCAAGAAATTGCTTACGATTTAAATACGTCAAGAGTCGTAATTTCCCGAATTTTAAAAGCTTTAGAAAACAAAGGAAAAATTAAATTGAATAGAGCGTATATTGAGTTGTTGTAGGTTTATTAAAATCATAAAATGAAATATAAAATTCTATTAGTATCAATATTTTTATCGATAAGTTCTTTTTCGCAAAACTTGTGCAAAACAGATATTATGGATGGTGAAAAATTACTTCCAAATAATGAAATTGAAAAATTTTTAAAATATGATTTCTCCGAATTGTGGCTCCAAACAGACAACAATATAGTATATGGAATTTTAGGAGACGATTTTCAAAGAATTCAAATAAAGTTAATTTCTATTTCGAAAAACATCAATAATCAAAATGAGTATTTTGTTTATGGAAAATCTAAAGTCAAAGAAAATGTTTGCGAATTCATTGGAAAAATTACAATTGATAAAATTCAAGAATCTAAAAGAGAACATTTTGGAGTAGATGATGAATATAAAAATTCAGGTATAAAAACTCAAGGTTTACTGAGTGCTAAATATGAGTTTTATGAAAATAAATTACAATCACATTCAGGCTTTTTTAGTGGTGATTTAGAATCCAAATGGTTTTTAGACAAAGATAATAAAATACAATATGATACTATAAATATACATTCTGACGCTTATTTTAACAATGCTTTTAAAGGAAGTTGGACAATGTATAATTCCAAAACTAAAAAAAAGTGTCATTGGGGAGATTATAGAGTCCCAAGTGTTGATTGTAGTTTTGATATTGGTGTAGCTGAATTTTCTGTAGCCGAAAAACATTATTCAAAAGGCTGGATTGATATTACCTTGAAAGGCAAAATAAATAGTTTAGATATTACTGAAATGAAAAGTATATCTAAAGTTGCTATTAAAAATTGGTGGGAGTAAAACGACTTTTAGCCATAACAGGTTCAATTAAATAAATTTCCCACCTCTGTAACACTTGTTACTGTACATTATTTTTTATGCGTTTACATTTGTCTCATAATTAATTTAGGATTATGAAAAAATTTAAACACACTATTTTAAGTTCAGCAGTATTATTTTCTGTTTTTGGATTGGCACAAGACACGCTGTCCATTTCTAAAAACGATATTTCTAAGAAAATAACTTCAACTAATTTACAATTAAAAATTGCCGAAAAAAATGCCCAATCCGCAAAAGCAGATTACAATCAGGCAAAAGCAGTTTACTTGCCAAATATTTCGGTTTCACATACCGGAATTTCAACTACAAATCCATTAATGGCATTTGGTTCAAAATTAAATCAAGAAATTTTAACCGCTTCTGATTTTAATCCAGCTTTATTAAACGATCCTGCAAAAACACAAAATTTTGCAACGAAATTTGAAATTCAACAACCATTAATTAATGTTGATGGTTTTTATGGAAGACAAGCAGCTAAAGCCAAAATGGAGGCGTTTCAATTACAAACCGAACGCACCAAAGAATACCTTGAATTAGAGGTTTCAAAAGCATATATGCAGTTGCAATTGGCCTATAAAGCAGTAAAAGTTTTAGAAAAAGCAAATACAACAGGAAAAGCCAATTTGAAATTAGTAGAAAATTATTTCAAACAAGGTATGTTGCAAAAAACAGATTTGTTAAACGTACAAGTTCGTGTAAATGAAATTGCCAATCAGTTGCAATATGCAAAAAGTAACGTGCAAAATGCTTCAGATTATTTAGGGTTTTTATTAAACGAAGACACGCAAGGAAAAGTGTATAAACCATCTGAAGCGTTAGAAAATACAATTTCCATCGAAGCTATGAATACTACTTTATCTGAAAATAGAAAAGACATTCAAGCGATGAGTAAATCTTCGGAAGCGTATGCAAAAATGTTACAATCTTCAAAAATGACGTTTTTACCAAGATTAAATGCTTTTGGAAGTTATGAAATGTACGACGCAACCATTTTAGGAACATCGGCAAAAGGCTATTTAGTTGGTGCCCAGTTATCTTGGAATGTTTTTGATGGTTATAAAACTGTTGGGAAATATCAGAAAGCTAAGGCAGAATCTCAAAAAGCCGATGTAGAAAAAGACCAATATACTAAGCAAAGTCAATTGGAATTAAACAAAACCAATCGCCAATTAAAAGACGCAGAAAACAAAGTGAATTTGTCGAAATTAGCTTTCGAACAATCGCAAGAAGCGTACAGAATTCGCCAGAACAGATTTGCACAAGGTTTAGAAAAAACTACCGATTTATTGCAATCTGAAACACAAATGATTCAAAAAGAATTAGAGCAATTACAAGCGGTTTTTGAATATAATTTTACCAAACAATATTTACAGTTTTTAACGAAGTAAATTTCAATAGCAATTTCAATTATCAATCTCAATTTTTAAAATATGAAAAAAATAATTATTTTAAGCCTTTCCACTTTAGTATTATTTTCTTGTGGAAAAGAAGCAAAAGAAGTAACCAATAACGAACCAGCTATTAAAGTTGTAGTAAACGGTTCTGCTGCTAATAACTCAGAATTTATTACCGCAAGCGGAAAAACTGAGGCAGAGAGTAGTGCTAATTTAAGTACAAGAATGATGGGTTATGTAACCAAAGTTCACGTAAAAACAGGTCAAAAAGTTGGCGCTGGACAACTTTTAGTAAGTATCAATAGTTCTGATTTAGAAGCTAAAAAAGCACAAGTTGATGCCTCAATACTTCAAGCAACAGCAGCATACAACAATGCTAAAAAAGATTACGATCGTTTTGTCAATTTATTTGCACAACAAAGTGCTTCTCAAAAAGAATTAGACGATATGACCTCGCGATTTGAAATGGCAAAAGCAGGTTTAGCTGGAGCAAAACAAATGCGAAATGAGGTTATGGCGCAGTTTTCATATTCAAATATTACCGCTCCATTTTCTGGTGAAGTTACCAATACTTTTATAAAAGAAGGTGATATGGCAAATCCAGGTATGCCTTTAGTAAGTATAGAAGGCGCATCAAGAATGCAAGTAACTGCTATGGTTTCTGAAAGTGATATTACCAAAATTACAAACGGAATGCCTGTAAAAATAATGGTAAAATCTTTAAATAAAGAAGTGTCAGGAAAGGTTTCTGAAGTCAGCGGTTCAGCAAAAAACACGGGTGGACAATATTTAGTGAAAGTGACTTTAAATTCAAATGATAAATCAATATTATCAGGGATGTTTGTAAACGTACAATTTCCAATTTCTAATACAACAAAGTCAGAAATTACGGTAAAATCAGAAAAAGTAATGGTTCCAGAAACTGCTTTTGTAAAGCAAGGTCAACTTACAGGAATTTATACCATTGCTAATGGGAAAACTGCTATTTTAAGATGGGTAAGAACAGGAAAAACTTATGGTAATCAATTAGAGGTTTTATCAGGTTTATCGGCAAGCGAGCAATATATTGTTTCAGCAGAAGGTAAATTGTATAATGGTGCTAAAGTGTCAATAAATTAGATTTTAATATTAAAAATCTAAAGATCCAACAATCTAAAAATCTAAAAAATGCAAGAAGGTATATCAGGTAAAATTGCTCATTTTTTCATCAATTCTAAATTAACCATTTTATTAATGGTGGGGTTGATGATAATAGGAGTATACAGTTCATTCTTAATTCCTCGAGAAGAAGAACCACAAATTAATGTTCCAATGGCAGATATTATGATTGGCTATCCAGGTGCAAGTCCAGCAGAAGTGGAAAGTCGAGTTATAAAGCCATTAGAAAAAGTACTATCAAACATAAAAGGAGTAGAGCATTTACATAGTATGGCTATGAACGGTCAGGCTATGATAATTGTTCAGTTTTATGTAGGTGAAGATTCAGAACGCTCATATGTAAAATTATACGATGAGTTAATGAAAAACGAAAATATATTTCCAAAAGGCGTATTTAAACCTATGGTAAAAACACGTTCTATTGACGATGTACCTATGTTAGGATTAACGCTTTGGAGCGAAAAATTAAATGATTTTGAAATTCGTCAAATTGCGGAAGAAGTTACCTCGGAAATTGAAAAAGTAAAAGATGTTGCCATTACTAAAGAAATTGGTGGAAGAACTCGCGAATTAAAAGTTGTTTTAGACAAAGATAAAATGGCTGAAAATGGTGTAGATCCTTTAGCAATTATGCAAATGATTCAAGCTAATAACGGTAGTTCCCAATCAGGAAGTTTTGTAGCCAATGATAAAGAATATTTACTTACAACGGGTGAGTTTTTAACCACCTCAGAAGATGTAGAAAATTTAGTGGTAGGTGTAAATGCAAATATGCCTGTGTACTTAAAACAGGTAGCCGAAGTTCAAGATGGCCCGTCAACACCAAGAAGTTATGTGTCTTTTGGATACGGAAAAGCGAATGAAAAATATGCAAAAAACAAATCAGAATATCCAGCAGTTACTATTTCAATTGGAAAAGTAAAAGGCGCGGATGCGATGAAAATTTCAGATAAAATCATTGAGAAAGTTGAAACTTTAAAAAAGACATTAATTACCGATGATGTTCACGTAGAAGTTTCCAGAAATTATGGAGAAACGGCATCGCATAAAGTTGGTGAATTATTAATGCATTTAGGTGTAGCCATTATCGCGGTAACCCTTTTAGTTATGTTAGCTATGGGCTGGCGTGGTGGTTTAGTGGTTTTCTTTTCTGTACCATTAACATTTGCTTTAACGTTGTTTGCCTACTATATGTTGGGTTATACATTAAACAGAATTACGCTTTTTGCTTTAGTTTTTGTAGTTGGAATTGTAGTAGATGATAGTATTATCATCGCCGAAAATATGCACCGCCATTTTAAAATGAAGCGATTGCCGTTCAAACAAGCTGCAATTTACGCGATTAATGAAGTTGGAAATCCAACCATCTTAGCCACATTTACAGTAATCGCTGCCATTTTACCAATGGCTTTCGTATCTGGAATGATGGGGCCATACATGAGTCCGATGCCAATTGGTGCGTCTATTGCAATGTTATTGTCGTTGTTTGTTGCTTTAACAGTTACACCTTATTTAGGTTATCATTTATTACACGAAAAAGAAGAACAAGAGCATAAAGCAGAACAAGGATTAGAAACGTCTTGGATTTATAAACTATACAATAAAATTGAACGTCCATTTTTAGAAAATTCTACGAAACGTAGAGTAATGTTGGGAATTACAGTGGTTTTATTAGCAGGTTCGGTATTGATGTTTTTCACAAAATCGGTCTTAGTAAAAATGTTGCCTTTCGATAATAAAAACGAATTCCAAGTGGTAATTGATATGCCAGAAGGCACTACGTTAGAAAGAACAGCAGCTGTAACTCAAGAAATTGCCCAATATATAATAACGGTTCCAGAAGTAGTTAATTATCAAAATTATATTGGAACGTCTGCACCAATTACGTTTAATGGATTGGTTCGTCATTACGATTTACGCGGTGGAAGCAATATGGCCGACATCCAAGTTAATTTATTACATAAAGAAGATAGAGATTTACAAAGTCACGATATCGCGAAAGTAGTTCGTCCAGAAGTGCAAAAAATTGCAAAAAAATATGGTGCAAATGTTAAAATTA
>NZ_JBIISE010000007.1:0-65554 GCF_044341185.1 Flavobacterium sp. | reverse complement strand
TTTAATTTTATTTATTAAATACATGTTTTTTTTACAAATTTAAATCTTTATTTTTACAAAAAAAATATAAATGATAAATGTAACAAAAACATTTTTACCATCAATTGAGTCGTACCAATCTTATCTTAAAAGAGCTTGGGAAAAAGTGTGGCTAACAAACAGAGGAGAGTTAACGTTAGAACTTGAAAATAAAATAAAAAAAAAATATAGTACATCAAATTTAATTATTACCAATAACGGAACCATTCCTTTGCAAATTGCAATAAAATTATTAGGAAATCAAGGTGAAGTTATTACCACGCCATTTTCATATATTGCTACTACATCTGCAATACTTTGGGAAAATTGCACTCCGGTTTTTGTAGACATCCATCCAGAATATTTATCTATTGATGAAACAAAAATAGAATCAGCTATTACGCCTAAAACAACAGCTATTTTAGCTACTCATGTTTTTGGAAATCCGTGTCATGTTGAAGCAATTGAGAATATAGCCAATAAGCATAATTTAGCAATTATATATGATGCTGCACACTGTTTTGGTGTAACTTATGACGGAACTTCAATTTTTAATTTTGGTGATGTAAGTACATGTAGTTTTCATGCTACTAAAATATTTCATACGGGTGAAGGTGGTGCGATGTTTTGTAATGATGAAAATTTGTTTCAAAAACTTTTTTATAGTCATAATTTTGGACATAATGGACCTTTGGAATTTCATGGTTTAGGAATTAATGCTAAAATCTCGGAATTACAATCCGCTATGGGATTAGCTGTGTTTGATGAGTTGGAATTTATATTTTCTGAAAGAAAAAAAGTTGTAGATTTTTATTTGAATAATTTAGATTTCACTCATATTTCAACAATGAAAATTAGAGAAAACACAAAATGGAACTTCAGTTATTTTCCTGTAATATTTAATTCTGAGGAAGAGTTATTAAAAGTTCAAAATAGACTTAATGAATCGAATATATTTCCAAGAAGATATTTTTATCCTTCTTTAAATTCAATTGATTTTGTAAAAGGTGCAGCCATGCCAATTTCAGAATCTATAGCTTCAAAAATTTTATGTTTGCCTTTGTATGTAGGTTTGGAAAAACAAGATTTAGAAAAAATTATAACTATAATTAATACCACAGTAGCATGCTAATAATTGGTGCAAAAGGTTTTGCTAAAGAAGTTTTAGAAATTTTTAAGCAAAAAAATGAAATAGATAATTTATTTTTTTACGATGATGTAAATGAGGATATTGGAACTTCTTTGTACGATATTTTTCCCATTTTAACATCAATTGAAGAAGCCAAAAAACTATTTAATGATGGGGATTCTAATTTTATTATTGGAATAGGAAATCCAATACTTAGATATAAATTAGTTAAAAAATTTGAAAGTATTGGTGGTAAATTAACAACATTGATTAGTCCTTTTTCTCATATTGGGAGTTATGGAAATTCAATTGGATTGGGTGCTAATATTATGACAAATTCAGTACTTACTAACGATATTACTATAGGAAAGGGTGTTTTAATTAATTTATCATGTACCATAGGTCATGACGTTTTTATTGATGATTTTGTAGAGCTTTGTCCAGATGTTAATGTTTCGGGAAATTGTAAAATTGGTAAATTCACTTTTATTGGTACCAATAGTACTATTTTACCAAATGTTCAAATTGGTTCAAATGTAATCATTGCAGCAGGTTCTGTAGTAACCAAAAATGTACCAGACAATTGTATGGTAGCTGGTATACCCGCCATAATTAAAAAAGAATTACCAAAATTAGAATTTTAATAATATGGATATCAATACCGAAATTCACAACGCCTACGAAGTCATTAAAAATGGCGGAATTATTTTGTATCCAACAGATACCGTTTGGGGAATTGGTTGTGATGCTTCCAACGAGAAAGCTGTTGCGAAAATATACGCACTAAAACAACGTGAAGAAAGCAAAAGTATGATTTGCTTAATGAATGGTGAAAAAATGATGTACAATGTTTTTGCAAAAATTCCAGAAGTGGCATGGGATATTTTAGACCATTCAGAACGACCAACCACATTAATTTTGGATCAACCAAAAAATGTAGCTAAAAATATAATAGCAGAAGATAATACTTTAGGAATCAGAATAGTAAAAGAACCATTCTGTTTTAAATTAATGGAACGTATGAAACGACCATTAGTTTCCACCTCTGCAAATATTTCTGGAGAACCAACACCAATGAATTTCAAAGAAATTTCACCAGAAATTATAAAAGGAGTCGACTATGTTGTAAATTTGCACCACGATAAAGTTTGCAAAAAACCTTCAGCCATAATCAAATTAACATTAGATAGCCAGGTAAAGGTGATTAGGAAATAATATTTTGGAGATTTGAAGATTTGAATTTATCTCAATTTTCAAATTAGCTAATTTTCAAATTTTCAAATTAAAACATGAATTACAAACAACATTTAGAAAATAAAATTTTCAAAATCATATCGCAAGCCGCACAAGAACTTAACTTGGAATGCTATGTGATTGGTGGTTTTGTTCGCGATATTTTATTGGATAGAAATCATAAAAAAGACATTGATATCGTTGCAGTAGGTAGCGGTATTGAATTATCTTTAAAAGTTTCCGAATTACTTTCAAATAAGCCAAAAGTTCAAGTTTTTAAAAACTACGGAACAGCTATGTTACGTTATAAGGAAATGGATATTGAATTTGTAGGGGCAAGAAAAGAATCATATACACACGATAGCAGAAATCCTTTAGTTGAAAATGGAACTTTAAAAGACGACCAAGAACGTCGTGATTTTACCATTAATGCAATGGCTTTTTCTCTGAATTCTGAAAATTTTGGAGATTTAGTGGATCCATTTAATGGTGTTGCCGATTTAGAAAATAAACTATTAAAAACACCTTTGAATCCAGATATTACTTATTCTGACGATCCTTTGCGTATGATGCGTGCCATTCGTTTTGCTACCCAATTAAATTTTGAAATTGAAAGTGAATCGTTAACTTCAATTGAAAAAAATAAAGATAGAATAAATATTATTTCTGGTGAACGCATTGTTGATGAATTGAATAAAATTTTGTCATCAGAAAAACCATCTATCGGATTTTTACATTTGTATCAAACCGGTTTATTAGACCTAATTTTACCTGAATTGACCGCTTTAAATAATGTGGAAGAAGTAGAAGGTCATACACATAAAAATAATTTTTACCACACGTTAGAAGTGGTAGATAATATCTGCCCAAATACAGAAGATGTATGGTTACGCTGGGCTGCATTATTGCATGATATAGGCAAAGCACCCACTAAAAAATTCAATAAAAAACAAGGTTGGACGTTTCATGGCCATGAATTTTTAGGCGGAAAAATGGCAAAAAAAATCTTTGAAAGACTTCATATGCCTTTGAATCAGAAAATGAAGTTTGTTCAAAAAATGGTTATGATGAGTTCAAGACCAATTGTAATAGCTGAAGAAATTGTTACCGATTCAGCCGTTCGTCGCTTGGTTTTTGATGCTGGTGAAGATATAGAAAATTTAATGATACTTTGCGAAGCCGATATCACTACAAAAAACAGTAAAAAATTTCAAAAATATCACAATAATTTTAAAATTGTGCGTCAGAAAATAGTTGAAGTAGAGGAGAAGGACAGAGTTCGTGTGTTTCAGCCACCCATTTCTGGAGAAGAAATTATGGAACTATTCGGATTAAAACCAGGTCGTGAAATTGGAGTTTTAAAAGAAGCTGTAAAAGAAGCCATTTTAGAAGGTGAAATTCCAAATGAATATGAAGCTGCTAAAGAATTTGTTTTAAAGCGTGCTGAAAAAATGGGCTTAAATAAAATATAATTAATTTTAATAATCTGAAAATCTGCAGTCAAAACAAATGAAAAAATATTTTCTTACAACAGCAAAAACGGCATTAGTTTTAGTTTATTTAGTAATTCTTGCAGGTGCTTTGGTGCGAATGACTGGATCAGGAATGGGTTGTCCAGATTGGCCAAAGTGTTTTGGTTATTACATTCCACCCACGGAACAAAAAGAACTTGAATTTACACCTAATAAAGCTTACGATAAAGGTCAAGTGATTATTAAAGACGAAGGTTTACTTGTAGCAAAATCAGATTTTACAGCGACTTCTTCTTTTTCAGAAAGTAACTGGGAAGCCTATACCAAACACGATTATGCTATTTTTAACCCAGCACATACTTGGATTGAATACATCAATAGATTGCTTGGTGCTTTGGTAGGAATTGCCTGTTTTGTAACATTTATTTTTGCATTTGGCTTCTGGAAAGAAAACAAAAAAGTAGTTGTTTATTCTTTCTTTGTTTGTGTATTAATGGGTTTTCAAGCTTGGTTAGGAAAAACGGTTGTAGATTCGGTATTAAGTCCAGTAAAAATTACCACTCATATGTTAACTGCTTTTTTAATTGTGGCATTACAGTTGTATGTTATATATGTGGTTTCGGCGAAAAATAGCATTAGAAAGTACGATAAAAAGTTTAGTATAGCACTTGTTATAGTGCTACTTCTTACAATTGTTCAAGTGGTTTTAGGAACGTATGTTCGTGAATTTATTGATACAATTGAGAAATCGGGAGCTCCAAAATCATTTTGGTTGTTACAACCCGAAATCACATTCTACTTTCACCGCAGTTTTTCAATTGTCGTCTTTTTGGCCAATTTATTTTTACTTCTTCGAAATAGAAATCTTCAATTGGGTTTTGAAAAAGTAAATTGGATCGTTCGAATTTTAATTTTCGAAATAATTTCAGGTGTAATTATGGTGTATGTCGATTTTCCTTTCGGAAGTCAAACTATACATTTAGTATTGGCAACATTCTTATTTAGTGTCCAATTTTATTTACTTTTAGAAAATAAAAAAATAACAGAAAAATAATATTACTTTTGCAGTCCGACTATATTGTCACAGTTCTTTAGATTTAATTAATGTCTAAACTCGCAGCGCAAGATAAATTTTTTGATTTATCAGATTACGGAAGATCTTTCGGTAAACTTTTGGCTAATTCCTTAAAGGAAACTCGTTTTACACCTATTCACGTAACACTTTTATTCGGAATTTCTGGATTAATTGCAATTTATTGCATGTTAAACCAATATTATATCGCCGCAGCATTTTTCATCATTTTAAAATCGGGTATAGATGCCGCTGATGGTGAATTAGCCCGTTTAAAAAACACGCCATCCTATTCTGGAAGGTATTTAGACAGTGTTTTTGATATTATCTTAAATTTTATGTTTTTAATGACAATTTGTTACATGTCAAACAGTACCATTTGGTATGCAGCACTTGCCTTTATTTGTATTCAGTTACAAGGCACCTTATACAATTATTATTATGTGATTTTAAGAAATAAATCGGTTGGAGGCGATACAACCAGCAAGATATTTGAATACAAAACCCCAAAAGCGTTACCAGGTGAATCGCAAAAATTGGTAACTATTTTATTTGGAATTTACACCCTAGTTTATGGCCTTTTTGATAAAGTTATTCATTTTTTAGATTCAAATGCCTATAAAATCAAAACCTTTCCAAATTGGTTTATGACATTAGTTTCTTTATACGGATTGGGTTTTCAATTGCTTATTATTGCAATATTATTAACGTTTGGATGTATAGAATTTATTGTGCCTTTTTTTATTTTGTATTCAGTATTCATACTTGTTTTGATAGGCATCAGAAAAACAGTTATTCATTAGCCAATCCACTCTTTAAAATCACTAACGCGTTCTCTTGATACAATTACTTCATCGTCTTTGTAAGTGGGTAAAATAATTTTTAATCTTGAATTAGAATATACTTGAATTTCTTTAACAGCTTTCAACGGAACAATGAATTTTCGGCTTACACGATAAAAATCTTTTGGGTTAATTTCGGCTTCTACAACTTCTAAAGTAGAATCAATTAAATAATCTCTGTTGTCTATCGTATGAATATAGGTGCCTTTATTTTCGCTATAAAAACATTCTATTTCATCAATTGAAATTACTTTTAATTGTTGACCAATTTTCACTGAAAAACGCGATTTGTATTCCTTTTCCAAAGGATTGATTAACATACGTTTTATCGCTTCAAAATCTAAATTAGAAACGGTGCTTTTTTGAAATTGATTTTTGAATTTTGAAATGGCGATTGAAAGTTCGTCTTCGTCAATTGGTTTTAATAAATAATCAATGCTATTTAGTTTAAAAGCACGCAACGCATATTCGTCATAAGCAGTAGTAAAAATAACCGCACTTTTAATGTCAATTTGTTCAAATAATTCAAACGATAAGCCATCAGACAATTGAATGTCGAGAAAAATCAAATCAGGATGCGAATTATTTTGAAACCAAGCAATTGATTCCTCCACAGAATGTAGCATTTTAATTACTTTCAGTCCAAGTTTTTCCACTTTGCGTTGCAATAATCGGGCGGCTGGCTTTTCGTCTTCGATGATGATGATGTTCAGCCCCCTAACCCCCAAAGGGGGAATATTTTCGTTTTGCATAATTTATTAAATTTTCAAATTGGCACATTTTCAAATTGACACATTATATTACTCCCACTTATTTGCTTTTTCCTTTTCCATTAACTCTTTTATTTTTCGTGCTTCCCAATCTTTTCCTAAAATAAAATAAGGCAAAAATGTAGACAAACCATGCGCTAATAATCCAATCCCCCAAAAGAAAGCCGTGAAAAAATTCTTAAACTGAAAATAACTTTCTCCTTCATTTAAGTTTTGAATATTTAAAATGACTAACATAATATTAATTACCAAATATACTAATGCGTGTGTATAAAAACCTTTTAATTTTTTTACTCGTTTTACCGCTTCCTCGTAGCGAATTTGTTCTGAAGTTATATTTTCCATAATTTTTTACTGAATTTGATACTGTTATTGAATTTGAAATTGATTTTGTTATTGATATTGATATTGCTTTTGAATTTATTATTCCCAATTATTATTTTTTCCTTTATTCACAATTTCTTGAATTTTTCGTTCTTCCCACGATTTTCCATATCCGAAAACGCCAAACGCATGAAATGAAACGCCTAATCCCCAACCTAACATCGGGAACCAAAACCATTGGAATCCCCAAAATGTATTGTAATTAATTATTGCCAATGTTGGAATTACGATGCAATAAGCAGTTAAATTTCCGTAAAAGCCTTTCAATTCTTCTACTCGTTTTTTGGCTCTTGCGTAAGCAGCATTTTCTGAAAATAGTGTGTTGGTTTCCATAACTGAAATTTGTTTGGTTAATATGGGTAAGCTTATTTTAAATTCATTTTCATTTTCTTCAACTATAACTTTTCTATTGGTTAAAATTCCGTATCGATTTACAATATTTTCTAATCCAACACCTTTTCTGCCAGATAATACGTCTTTCTTTTGTAAATTATTTGATACGACTAACGCTCCATTTTCGATGCTAATTTTGATATGAAGCGGTTTGATTTCACTTACTACATTATGTTTGATGCAATTTTCAAGCAATAATTGTAAGGATAATGGAATCACTTTTGCTTCATCGTTCTCAATGTTTTCAGGAATTTCAAATGTGATGCTGTTCTCAAATCGCATTAAAAGTAAATTCATATAGGTTTTGGCAAAGGTTAATTCTTCTGCTACCGAAACCAATTCTTTATCTTTTTGTTCTAAAACATAGCGATATACTTTTGATAAGGATGTAGTGAATTTTTGTGCTGCAATTGGATTTTCTTCAATTAACGAACTCAATACATTCAAACTATTAAACAAAAAATGCGGATCAATTTGGTTTTTTAAACTTTCAAACTGTGCCGAAGCTGTTCCGGCAATGATTTTTTGTTGGTTTACTTTATTTTCTTGAAACGCTTTATAAAAGAAAAACGCATGAAACGCTAAGGTTACAAAAAACGTAATAATTATGGTTACCACATAATTTGCCAAGGTTTCATTTTGAATAAATACCTCAAAACGTTCCCCTTTTATGAGTACATCTTCAACAATTCTAAGTAAAAAAATTGCAAAAACAGAAATTACAAACGAACCTAAGAATCCAATAATGATTCTACTTTTTGTGAATCGTTCTAATTTAAAAACGCCATCTAAATAAATGAATAAATAGGCATTGGCAAAATATAGCGTTAATCCATATAACATGGTATAACCAAAATTTACAAGTAAATATTCATTCAATTGAATGGTTATGCCTGTCATTAATTTTATAACCAATAAAACTAAAAAAACAGCAATGGATAAAATTATCGCTCTAGGAATTTCTTTTATGAGTTTATCAAACATAGAAAAAAGGTTTAGTATAAAATTAAGTAAAAATTAAGTGATTGCACAATAATTGCGATTAAATAAAGAATAAGTTGTATCATAATTTGGGTCTATTATTTCTGATACAAAATTCAATATAGTATTTCATCTAAAAAATTATATGTAACCCAACTGTCATTTTTTAGGGATGAATTGTAAGTTTGATACTTTTTATAACAAAAAAAGACTGCAATTAGCAGTCTTTTAAGTGTAATGAAAATGAGTTAAATACTAGTCAACTTTTTTAGTTTGTCTTTCCAAGTTTGTAATTCCTCTTTATGTTTTTCAATATTCTTTTGTACTTCTTTTATAAACGGATTGTTTCCTTTAGAGTTGCTAAAGAAACCAATATTGTTTTCTAATTGATTGATTTCATGATTTAATTCATCAATTTTTCTTCTAATAAATATTTGTTCATTAGCTATCGCTCTTTGGTCGTTTCCTTCCGAAAGTTGTTCTAAACGATTACTAAATTTCATCATTTCAGAGTCTTTTTTAGACAAACTTAGTTTTTCAAATAAAGCATCTAATATTTTATTGAATTTTCCTTCAATATGACGACGGTTTTGAGGTACTTTACCAAACTCTTTCCAAGCGGCAATATGTGCTTTAATTGCGTCTAAATCTGTTTTATGATCACCTACAAGTTCAAATGCACGAACGATTTCTAAGTATTCTTTTTTCTTTTCAAACGCTTCAACTTCTACGCCGATTTCTTCTTTTCTTGACTCATGTAATCTGTCAAAATAAGCATTACAAGTTTTTTTGAATGTTTCCCAAATTTCATCAGAAAGTTTTCTTGGTACATGACCAATTTTTTTCCATTCTTCTTGAATTTGCTTCATTATTGGAGTAGTAGCATCAAAATCTTCCGTATCGATATTAGCTTTTGCTTTCTCAATTAAGGCTAATTTCAATTCCAAATTACGATGTTGTTCATTTTTAATATCTTTATAAAAAGAATTCTTCGTAGCATTAAAAGAACGAACGGCATTTTTAAAATTACTCCAAGTAACTTCAGTAGCTTCAGCTGGAACACGCCCTGCTTTAAAGAATGCATCGCGTAACGCTTCTAATTTTACAATTTGATTTTGCCACTCGCCGTGATTAGAAACTTTTTCAGTACTTAAGGCATTTACTTCAGCAATAATTTCATTTTTTCGAGTTAAATTTTCTTGCTCTTTTTCTTTAAACTGCGAAGCTAATGCTTCACGTTTATCATGAAGAATTTTAGTGATTTCACTAAACTCTTGCCAAATTTTTTCTCTATTTTCTTTGTCAACAGGCCCGATTTCTTCTTTCCAAACACGGTGTAATAACTGTAGTTCTCTGAAAGATTTAGTCACATCTGGTTGCTCAACTAAAATTTTTGCTTTTGCAATGATTTCTAACTTCTGCTCTAAATTGTTTTTAAAATCAGCATCTCTAATTTCTCTGTCTAAATGTACAATTTCATAGAATCTATCTACATGAAAATGAAAATTATTCCAAACTAAATTATACTTGTCTTTTGGTATAGCTCCAGAGTTTTTCCAACGATCTCTAATATCGTTGAATTTTTTAAACATTTCTGAAATATTAGAATCGTTACTAGCAATTAATGCTTTTAATTCTTCAATTAAAGCTGTTTTCTCTGTTAAATTATTTTTTAATTGATTTTCAATATTTTTAAAATTAGTATTTCTCTTGTTGCGAAAAGTATCTAACAATTGATCAAATTTTACTTTTATAGGTGAATGATATTCAAATTCTGTAGACGTTTCATTTTCAGCAAAAAAGGCAGCTCTTTTTTCTTCAAGTAACTGATGAAATTGATTTAAAAATGCTTTTTTTACATCTTCAATTTGATTTTTGAAAACTAAGGCTTTTTCATGGCCTACAAGAGTTGCCAATTCATCAACTAATTCTTCTAAAGAAAGTTTTTCGTAATCTTTAACTTCAATTTCTAAATCGGTATCAATAGAACCTTCTTCACTAGCTTCAGCCAAATGATTGTCTATTTCATCTTGTACGGAAACCGTTGTTTCTTCTTCTGATTTTTCCGAAATTGTTTCATTTTCAGTTACTTCCAAAACTTGACTTTCTAATTCAGTTTCTTCTGAAATAGGTGTTTGGTTTTCAATTGAAGTTGTTTCTTCTTGTCCATCTGCTTGTTGCAGGTTATCATTCAATTCTTCTAACATGTTTTAATGCTTAAGTTAAGGGCTCGAAGATACCAAAAGAGGTGGTAAATACAAAGAAATTGTAATAAAAATATCAAATTATATGTTATTTGTTCCAGATTAACCAAGCTTTTTCGGCCTGATTAAGTAACATTTCATGTCCGTTTTTTGTAACAGCACCTGCTTTTCTAGCTTTTTTTAAGAAGGCGCTTTCTTCTGGGTTATACACCAAATCAAAAGCAATGTGTTTAGAAGTAAATAAGGAATAATCTAATTTCGGGAATTCTGAAATATTTGGAAATGTGCCTAATGGGGTAGTATTAATAATTATTTGATATTCATTAAAAATAGCGGCATTAATTTCGTTGTAACCGATTTCATATTCTGATGGATTTCGAGATACAAAATCAAATTCAATATATAGTTTTTTTAAAGCGAAAGCTACTGCTTTACTGGCACCACCAGTTCCTAAAATTAATGCTTTTTTATGGTAACTTTTCAATAAGGGTTTAATTGATTTTTTAAAACCATAAAAATCGGTATTATATCCTTTAAGTTTTTTATTTTTTGATATAGTAATACAATTTACAGCTCCAATTTTTTTGGCATTTTTAGAAATTTTATCTAAAAATGGAAATATAGATTCTTTGTAAGGTATGGTTACATTTAACCCAACTAATCCTTTAGTTTTAGCAATAATTTCAGTAATTTCTTTAATATTTTTAATATCGTAATTTTCATATTCACAGTTGTGAAAATGATTATTAATAAATTTTTCGGAGAAGTATTTTTTAGAAAAAGAATAACTTATGTTTTTTCCAATAAGTCCAAACTTGCGCTGTTTCTTTTGTGATTTATGCTTCATTTCCGTTATGCTTTGTTAAATCTGGATTTGAAAATTTTAATGAAAATTGGCAATACTGAAACCAAAACAATACCTAAAACTAATTTTTCAAAGTTGTTTTTTACCACATCAAATTGTCCTAAAAAATAACCTAAAAGTGTAATTCCTGCTACCCAAAGTACGGCGCCTAAAATACAATTCAGAATATAATTTCTATATTTCATACTTCCAGCTCCTGCTACAAAGGGTGCAATTGTTCTTACAATAGGCACAAAACGAGCCATTATCACTGCTTTTCCTCCATTTTTTTCAAAGAAATCTTCCGTTTTTTCAATATATTCTCTTTTTAAGAAAAGTATTTTCTTTTTTTCTTTTATAAACTCACCAAATTTATGCCCAACAAAATAGTTTAAATTATCGCCTAATAATGCAGCTAGAATTAATAATGGAATTATGATTATTAAACTTAATTTTCCTGTTGTAGCGGCAATTACTCCAATGGCAAAAAGCATAGAATCACCAGGTAGTAATGGCATTATTACAAAACCAGTTTCAACAAAAACAACTAAAAATAAAATAAAATAAATTAGTGTATTGTATTGGTCAATTAATTGTGTAATTATGGTTAAGGGATCTTTTAAAAAATGCAATAAAAATTCGATAATTTCCATAGATGGGCTTATAGTGTATGTTTTTTAATACTATTTTGTACAGTTTCGCATTCCCAAACGTGTGGGAAAGCATCTTTTAGTATATAATTTTTATTAAAATCGGTTGTTAAAGCCGTTTCTAATGCTTCGATGGCGTTAGTTTCCTCCTCAATATTGTAGAATAAACCTACTAAACGATATAAAATTTCGGCTTCATTTGGATATAATTCTTTAGCTTGATTTAAGATTTCAAATGCAGCATTTACTTCCCCTAAAACATATAAAACATCACTCCAAAAAAGAAAATTATCTAATGCTATATCGCCGTTTTCAAATGCTTTTCGGTAACCTTCTTCTGCTTCTTCAAAGAAATTTAAAAATTGATTGATAGTTGCATAACGTCTCCAATATAATGAATTTTCGCCATCAATTCCAATGGCTTTATTGATGTAATATAGCGATTTCTGATAGTTTTTTTGTTTGAGGTAAAAATCGGTAATAGCTAACCAGGCTTTATCTAACAACGGATCTTCATGTACGGTTTTTAAATAAAAATTCAAAGCTTGTTCTGAATTTCCTAATTTTTCATAACATTTCCCAATTCTTAAATAAGCAAATGAAGTGGGATCATCTAATTCAATTGTAATTAAATAGCAATCTATTGCGTCTTGATAGTGCTGAAGTTTTTCTAATGATTTAGCTTTTTCTAAGAAAGCACCTAAAAATCTTTCATCAATAAGGCAGGCATAATCAAAAGCCCAAACGGCTTTTTCGTAATTTTTTATAGCATAAAATTGACGTCCAAGTTGATGCCAAGCCACTTCACTATAAGGGTTTTTATCGATAAAGTTTTCTAAATAGATTATTGCCTCTTGATTTTGGTCTAAAAAATCAAAACAATATACTACATTGTATAAAGCAGAATAATCATCTTCATCATTTTCTAAGCATAAAATGAAATTCTCTTTCGCTAGTTCCAAATTATCCATAAATAGGTATTCCATACCAATCATTGAGTACACATCGGCTTCATCATCTGTATAGCGAAGCGCAATTTGCAAATGCTCTATGGCTTTTTCATGTTGGTCTCTTTTGGAACAAATGTTGGCACGTTGAATAAAAACTTCCTCATTTGTTGGTTCTAACAAAGCGATTTCGTTTAAGATTTTTTCAGCTTGTTCAATTTTGTCATCGTAAATTAATAACTCAACGTGAACCAGTTTTAATCCAGTAGATTTTGGATGTTGCTCTAAACCCAATCGAAGTGCTTTTTTTGCTAAATTGGTTCGCCCCGTATCCATATAATGCAAAACAATATCTTCAAATTCTTCCGAATCAAAGAAAAAAACCTTGTTGGTTTTTAGCATCGATTCGAATTTAGAAAGCGATAATTTGTTTTCTTCCTCTTCTTCATTATGGCTCATATTCATAGCAACAACTTTTTAAAAGTTACAGTAATAAAATTACGTAATTTAATGCTATCAAATTCTTTGCCAAGTGTATCTTTTGAACAATTTAATTAACAAAATTTAAGTTCAATTATAGTTTTTATACAACACAGATTTGAGAAATTATATTAATTTTTAAGATTTTTTGAATCTGTGTTTAAAAATTAATACTTGAGTTTTATAGATTCAAAGTTTGAACTTCATCCATAACTTCTAATAATAATTTACAACCTTCTTCAATTTCTTGATTGGAAATGGTTAATGGAGGTGTAATTCGGATGGCGGTTCCTTCAAATAGTAACCAAAATAAAATTAAACCACGTTTGTGACATCGTAAAATAACTTCGTTTGTAATGTTTGCGTTTTTTGTCATTGTAGCTAACATTAATCCTTTTCCACGAACTTCTGTTATTAAAGGGTGTACCAATAATTTTCTGAAAAGTTTTTCTTTTTCAAGTGTTTCGGCTATTAAATTCGTTTCAGTAATTTCTTGTAATGTTGCCAAACAAGCTGCGGCAATTACAGGATGTCCACCAAAAGTAGTGATATGACCTAACTTCGGATTATCGTATAATAAATCCATATGTGCTTCAGAAGCTACAAATGCGCCAACTGGCATGCCACCGCCCATTCCTTTTCCGATAACTAAAATATCTGGAACACAATCGTAATTTTCAAAGCCGAATAATTTTCCGGTACGACCAAATCCGGGTTGAATTTCGTCTATAATTAACATGGCGCCAACTTCGGTACATCGTGCTCTAACTTTCTTTAAAAAATCATTTTGAGGTTGAATAAAACCTGCGCCACCTTGAATGGATTCTAAGATAATTCCAGCTGTTTTCGTTGTGATTTTCTGTATGTCTTCTTCGTTATTAAACGTAATGAAATCGACATCTGGTACTAATGGTCTAAATACTTGTTTGCGTTCTTCAAAACCCATAACACTTAAACTTCCCATTGTATTTCCGTGATACGCATTATGACAAGATATAAATTGACTTCTACCAGTAACTCTTCGGGCTAATTTTAAAGCACCTTCTGTAGCTTCAGTACCCGAATTTACCAAATACGTTTTTTTCAATGGATAGGGTAGATGTTCGGCTAATAATTTACAATATTCGGTTGCTGGATGTTGGGCATATTCGCCGTACACCATAACGTGAGAATATTTGTCTAATTGGTCTTTTATAGCATTGTTAACACGCTCATTTTGATGTCCTAAACTACACGCTGAAACACCTGCTACAAAATCTAAATATTTATTTCCAGAAGTATCATAAATATAAGAACCTTTAGCATAAGAAATTTCCATAGCTAATGGGTGAGGAGAGGTTTGTGCTTGATATTTAAAGAAATCGTTTATCATTTTTTTGGGTATTAGTTGAAGAGTTAAAGGTGATGAAATTTATTGCTTTTTACTTTTCACTTTTTCCTTTTTACTTCCTACTTTTTTTCCATAATCCGTAGTTTCTTTTAGGACGGACATAGGTTTTTTCTCTTCTTTTTCTTTCTTTTTGGTTTCGATTTTTACTTTTTCGTCGATGGTTTTTTCTTCTTCAGGAAAAATATTCTCTAAAGAAGTGATTTTTTCATCTATTCGCCAAATAAAACCTCTAAGTCGCCTTGCGTTTTTTGGGAATTCTTTATCCGGATATGTGTCGCTTAAAATTTGTTTGATAGAAGTTAGTTCTAAAATTTTGTTGTTTTCCAATTGCATATTGATGCTACTTGAAACGCCCTTATCAATTCCAACCATTTCATTTTCATCGTTATACATAAAATAAATTTTCTCTGTATTTTTGATTAAATCTACTTCGTATAATTTGTTATCTCTAAACTTTCCGTATAAAAATTGGCCTTTCACTTGATTGAAATTGTCCTCACTTAACGTATCTTTTTGAACCAAAAATGCATTATTGAGTATTTTTAAGGAATCTAATTTCTCAGTTTTATTATTTCCTATTAAATGAATTACGTCTCCCGTCATTTGATTGTCGGCATTCCAAACTACTGGTCTTCCAATTAGTTTTGTGAGTTGTGTTTTATTATTCGAATGAATAGAATCGCATTTTCCACTCATATCCGTTTTAAAAAATCGTACATTGTTAAAAGCTCTAATGGTTCTATCTTCTTGCGGACCTGTAACCAATATTTTTTTTCCGTGTAAATACATTGTATCTTTTTCTACTAATGTTTTTACTAACGCTTTTTTGGTAATAAACATCGAATCTTTTTTAGTGCCGCCAATATTTCGATATACTTCAGCGTAATGTCCTGTAGCAATCATATTGTTAATTGTATCCGTAATTTTTACATTATTGGTCGCTTTTGCAAAATTTTTCTTTCGGTCGTAATTGATAATATCGCCTTCTACTTTCCGATTGTTATAAACGATATTGGATTTATCTAAAAGCCTTCCAACATCATTTTTAGTGTCATAAAACCCATTTTCAGTATATATTATATTCTCTTTACTTGTAATGGTACTTGGCCCGTAAACATAGGCGTGTCCTGAGTTGTCGTAAAATTCTAAATTATTGGTTTTAATAGTAACTTGCGGATTCACAACGGTAACTGCCGTTTTGAAAACGTATTTTTTATTGTTTATATAGTATCTTCCAGATTTACTTTTCAAAGTATTTTCTTTATTTAGAATGGTTCCCCAGCTTCTATAAAAGGCTTCTTGTTTATTTCTGTCAAAGTAAATGGTATCGGTTGTTAAATTAGAATCGGGCGAACGCAAATTTACATTTCCAGTTGCAAATGCTTGAAGCGTTTTCCCATTGTATTCCGCATAACGACTATTCATTACAATCGTATCGCCTTGGTTTAATATTACATTTCCAAAGGCTTTTACATAATCTTCATCGGTATAATGATACGCTTTATTGCAATTAATTAAAACACCATTATGTTGCACTTGAACATTTCCTGTAAAAATAATAGCACCTGGAATTTCATTTTGATTTTTATCGATAAAATCAGAATGTAAAATTTTTATCCCATTAGGATTTGAAGGAGTAATTTGTTGATTTGTAGTTTGAGCATTTCCAAACCAAATGGTAAATACCAAAACGACAGCATATAAATATTTTCTCAATTTCTCAATTTTTTGTCAAATTTAAGTAAAATGTAGAATAATGAATGCGTATTAAGAATATTTTATGGTTTTTTTATAGGTATACGGATTTGTCAGATTTTAAACAAAAAAATAAACCGCAGATTTCAGATTTTGAATAATCTGCGAATCTGCGGTTTTGAATATGTGAGATACTGAAACGAGTTCAGTTTGTCAAAATTGTGTAATTTATCTTGTAATCGTCTGAGTTCTATCTGGTCCTACAGAAACAACTTTTATTGGCACTTCTAATTCTTTTTCAATGAATTCGATGTAAGTCTTTAATTCTGAAGGTAATTCTTCATACGTTGTCATACCGGTTAAATCGGCTTGCCAACCTTTCATTTCTTTGTAGATTGGTTGCACGTTCTCTGGTTCGATGTTGTATGGGAAGTGTTTCAAAACTTCTCCTTTGTACTTGTATGCTGTACAAATTTTCAACGTTTCAAATCCAGATAATACATCACCTTTCATCATATATAATTCGGTAACACCATTTACTTCAACAGCATATTTTAAGGCTACTAAATCTAACCATCCACAACGACGGGCACGACCAGTAACTGAACCAAATTCGTTTCCGATTTTTGCCATATTCGCTCCCACTTCGTCAAATAGTTCAGTAGGGAAAGGTCCGCTTCCTACACGAGTGGTGTAGGCTTTAAAAATTCCAAAAACTTCTTTTACTCTGTTTGGAGCAATTCCTAATCCTGTACAAGCTCCAGCTGCTGTAGTGTTAGATGAAGTTACAAATGGATAGGTTCCAAAATCCACATCTAATAAAGACCCTTGTGCACCTTCTGCTAAAATGGTTTTACCTGCTTTTAAAGCTTTGTTTAAATATTCTTCAGAATCAATGAAAGTTAATGTTTTTAATTCTTCTACTGCTGCGAAAAATTCAGCTTCCATTTCTGCTAAATTATATTGCAAATCTACATCATAAAATGCTATCATTGCTTCGTGTTTGTCAGCTAAAGCACGATATCTTTCTTTGAAATCAGCCATTTCTAAATCGCCAATTCGTAAACCATTTCTACCGGTTTTGTCCATATAAGTAGGACCTATTCCTTTTAATGTAGAACCAATTTTTGCTTTTCCTTTTGAAGCTTCCGAAGCAGCATCAAGTAAACGATGCGTTGGTAAAATTAAATGTGCTTTTCTTGATAAAAATAATTTTGATTTAACATCCAAATTAAATTTTTCTAATCCTTTAATTTCGGTTTGAAAAACCACTGGATCCATTACTACGCCATTTCCAATGATATTTACATTGTTTTTATGAAAAATTCCAGAAGGAATGGTTCTTAAAACGTGTTTAATTCCATCAAATTCAAGTGTGTGTCCTGCATTCGGACCGCCTTGAAAACGCGCAATAATATCATATTTTGAAGTTAATACATCGACGATTTTTCCTTTTCCTTCGTCACCCCATTGTAATCCAAGTAGTAAATCTACATTCATTGTGTTGTTGTTTGTGTTGTTTGCATTGAAAAGACAAATTTAATTTGTCTGTATTTTTATTTCTTTTTTGTTCCGTAAAAATATAAGGAATGTGTTTCTATATCTATTCCAAACATTTCTTCCATTGTTTGTTTTATTTGTTGAATACGAGGGTCGCAAAATTCAATTACTTCTCCCGAATCTGTTAAAATAATATGGTCGTGTTGTTTATCAAAATATGATTTTTCATAATGTGCTTGATTTTGTCCAAATTGATGGCGACGTACTAATTTACAATCTAATAATAATTCGATAGTATTGTATAAAGTCGCACGAGAAACACGATAATTTTTGTTTTTCATTTTGATATACAAAGATTCGATATCAAAATGTTCTTGATTTTCGTATATTTCTTGAAGTATTGCATAACGTTCAGGCGTTTTGCGATGTCCTTTTTCTTCAAGGTATTTTGTAAAAACGTTTTTTACCGTTTCTTGATTTTGATTGATATCCATTTTATGTTTAAATGAAAGAAATGCAAATATAGTAAAAAGTGATTAGTGAAAAGTAAAAAAATATTTTAATTATTAACGTAATATATCTTTCAATTTCATTTTATTAACTATTGTAAACTCTAGTAACTTTATCAATACCTTCCACGGTTTTGATGTTCTCAATTAACTTTTTTAGAATGACATTATTTTGCACCATTACAGTAATTTGTCCCTTAAAGATACCTGCTTCAGAATTTAAACTAATACTTTGAATGTTTACGTGCATTTGATTTGAAATGACTTTGGTTAACTGATTGGTTAAACCCATAACATCCATTCCAGTGATTTTTAGAATAGCATTAAATTCTTCTTGAGTAGAATCAATCCATTTGGCTTGCACAATTCGGTAAGCAAAGTTAGATTGTAAACTTATGGCATTTGGACAATCCATTTTATGAACCTTTATTCCATCATTTATCGTTACAAAACCAAAAACATGATCTCCAGGAATCGGGCTACAACAAGGTGATAAATTGTATTCTAATTTGCTTTGTTCTGTTCCAAAAACCAATAAGTCTAGTTTTTCATTCGTTTTGTTTTTTTGATTTTTTTCAACAGAAGAACTGGCACTTCTTTTTATGGTTTTCTTAAAAAAGTTAACTAATGTATTGCTTTTTTGTGCCGCATAATCTCGTAATTGTTGATTTTCAATTGCCCCAATTCCAACACGATAAAACAAATCTAAACTGGTTTTTAATTTGAAATAATTTACTAGTTCATTAATTGACTTCTCATTTAAAGTAATTTTTAAATGGCGTAATTTTCTGGTTAAAATTTCTCGACCTTCTTCGCCAATTTTTTTAATGTCTTCGTTTAATACATTTTTGATTTTATTTTTTGCACGAGCTGTGGTAACAAAATCGAGCCACTGAATTGTTGGTTTTTGATTTTGCGAAGTAATAATTTCCACCTGATCGCCACTATTTAGTATATGATTTAACGGTACTAATTTACCATTTACTTTTGTGCCTCGCGTTTTTACGCCAATTTCCGAGTGAATACTAAAAGCAAAATCGAGGGAAGTAGCTCCTTTTGGTAACGATTTTATTTCACCTTTTGGTGTAAAAATATATATTTCTTTAGCATATAAATTCAGTTTAAAATCTTCTACAAAATCTACGGCATTATTGTTAGAATTTTCAAGCGCTTCTTTAAGTTGGTTTAACCAAATTTCTAGGCTATTTTCTTCAGTTGCTCCGTTTTTATATTTGTAATGTGCCGCATAGCCTTTTTCTGCAATTTCATCCATGCGTTCACTTCGAACTTGAATTTCTACCCAACGTCCTAATGGTCCCATTACAGTAATGTGCAATGCTTCGTAACCTGTAGATTTTGGTGAAGAAATCCAATCGCGTAAACGACTTGGACTAGGTCTGTAATGGTCTGTAACCACAGAATAAATTTTCCAAGCTATAAATTTTTCATCGTGAAGATTGGATTTGTAAATAATTCTAAGCGCAAATTTATCGTATACTTCATCAAAAGTTACCCCTTGAACTTTCATTTTTCTACGGATTGAGTAAATCGATTTTGGTCGACCTTTAATTATAAAATCAATGCCTTCCGTAGTCATAGATTGACTTAAAATATCTGAAATAGATTTTATATATGAGTCTTGCTCTTCTTTGGTTTCTTTGATTTTGCTAACAATGTCAGCGTAAACTTCTGGTTCTGTGTACTTTAAACCTAAATCTTCTAATTGCGTTTTAATATTGTAAAGTCCTAATCTATGAGCTAAAGGCGCATAAATATATAAAGTTTCCGATGCAATTTTCGCTTGTTTGTAGTCAGACATACCATCCATAGTTTGCATATTGTGCAATCTATCGGCAAGTTTTATTAAAATTACTCTAACGTCATCATTAAGCGTAAGTAGCATTTTTCTGAAATTTTCTGCTTGAAGCGAAATTTCTTGGTCGTTTTTTACTTTCGGAATTTTGGTTAATCCTTCAACAATTTTAGCAATTTTAGGATTAAACATTTTTTCAATGTCAGAAATGGTAATGTCGGTATCTTCTACCACATCGTGAAGTAGGGCAGAGGCAATACCTGTTGAACCCAAACCAATTTGAGACGCTACAATTTTTGCAACAGCAATAGGATGAAAAATATAGGCTTCTCCAGATTTTCTTCTTTGTTCTTTATGCGCATCCACTGCCACATCAAAAGCCTTACGAATTATCTTTTTATCATCAGCTGTTAAGCTTTGATAACTAATACGAAGTAACTCTTTATATTCTTGGGCAATGGCTTTGTTTTCAGCTTCTAAATCAATCTCTGTCATATTCAATTTTTGTAGAATATAAAAATAGTGTTTAAAATTTAGATTTCAAAAAAGAATTTTAAAAAATTATGGTTGGTGGATTTAAATTTTTAAAACACAGATTTAAGAAATAAATAAATTTTAATAATTCCTTAAATCTGTGTTACTTATATTATTTCTTAACAAAATCCAAATCTTGAAAATCGTAGCTAAAATCGGTTAATTCAGAGATAGCTGCCATTTTAATATTTGTATTGTTAGAAGTAAAAGTGATTAAAGCATCGGCATTAAAGCTGCGATTGAACCATTTTACGGCAAATGTATTGTCTTTGTAAAAGAAAATTTCACCAGCCAATTGTGGCGAACGTTCTGAATTGAAATACATTTTTCCTTTTTTCTCAGAAATAGTAATGTTTCCAAACCAATTGTCCGTATAAGTACCCATATAGTTTTTTGTTTCAACTTTCACTTTATTCTTTTTGTTTTCGGCTATTTTTGCCCAAACTTCACTGGTTACTTTGTCTGCTTCTGCAATATTGTTTTTTTCTCGGTCACTAAAAATTTTCACATAATCTTTGTACTCAATTTTTAGATAAGCATCTTTTATGGTGTTTGTTATAGCATTAAAAGCCGCTCCCGATTGCTGATTTGTAAGCACAACAATACCTAAATTTAATTCAGGTAAAAGCGTAACTTGTGTAACAATACCTTCTAATCCACCAGTATGAGTAACTTGTTTGTAACCCTTAACATCGCTTAAAAACCAACCTAATCCATAACCAGAAAAATGAGTAAAATAAGGCTCTCTTGTTTTAGCCGGAATGATAGTTTGTAACTGCCACATTTCGTTATGTTGTGCTTCTGAAAATAATTTGAATTGTTTTTCAGAACCATATTTACCTTGTTGCAATTGCATAATCATCCATTTACTCATATCGTTTACAGAAGAATAAATTCCAGCAGCAGCATCAAAAGTTTGATTTTTATAACGCGAAATTACTTTTAATTTACCATCCGTTGGCACGTGTGGATCAATGATATTTGTCGTGTCTTTTAAACGTAAAAATGAACCTGCACTATTATTCATTTCAAGAGGTTTCATCATTTTGGTTTCTATAAAATCGCACCAAGTTAATCCACTAACTTTTTCAATTACTTCACCAGCCACGATATATAATAAATTGTCATAATCATATTTGGTTCTAAAAGCAGAAACGGGTTTTAAATACTGTAAATTTTCAATAATATCTTTCGGTTTGAAATTACTTCCGTCAGGCCAAATCATTAAATCTCCAGCACCTAAACCTAAGCCACTTCGGTGTGTAACCAAATCACGAACCGTGAATTCTTGCGTAACATACTCATTGTACATTTTAAAATTAGGTAAGTATTTTACAACTTTGTCGTCCCAATTCATTTTTCCTTCGTCAACTAACATCGCAATTGCAGCTGTTGTAAATGCTTTACTATTTGAGGCTACTCCAAAAAGTGTGTTTCCATCTACTTTATCTTTTCTTAGAATAGATTTTACACCATACCCTTTACTGTGTATGATTTTACCGTCTTTTACCACAGCAACTGCAACTCCAGGAACGTTAAAAGCTTTTAGTGTATTTTCCGCTACTTCATCAATTTGTTTTTCAGTTATTTGAGAAAAAGCATTGAATGTTGTTAGAAGTGAGATTAATATTATTTTTTTCATTTTATGATGTTTTTGGTTTGTTGTTTTATTTTGAAATACAGATTTAAGGAATTATTAAAATTTTTAAAATTTCTTAAATCTGTGTTGTTTTTATTGGCACATTGTCATATTGAAAATTGACGAATTAAAACCCACGTTGTCTTTTGGCTTCGAATAGCAAAATAGCCGCCGCTACCGAAACATTCATAGAATCGATAATGCCTTGCATCGGAATGTTAATGTTTTTGGTTGAATTTTTTCGCCAAACCTCTGTAATTCCTGTTGCTTCCGTTCCTACAACTAAAGCGGTAGGTTCATTATAATTTTGTGTGTGATACGTGGCTGAATCTTGCAAAGTCGCACAATAAATATTTATGTTGTTTTCTTTTAAATATGCAATTGCTTCCTCTGAAGTCGCCACGGCAATTTGACGTGTAAATAAACAACCCACACTGGAACGCACAATATTAGGATTGTACAAATCTGATTTTGGATTGGCTATAATAACGGCATCAATATTGGCTGCATCTGCGGTACGTAATAAAGCACCTAAATTTCCTGGTTTTTCTAATCCTTCTGCAACTAAAATTAATGGATTTTTAGATAATTTTAAATCGGATAAATGCAAAGGTTTCGATTTGGCAATGGCGATAATTCCTTCTGTTGTATCGCGATATGCTAATTTTTGGTAGACTTCTTTCGAAATTTCTATTTTGAGATGTTCAGCTATTTCAATTTTCAGATGTTCAGATTTTCCAGATAATTCTGGACAAAAAAGTACTGTTTCTAATTCGTAACCGCCTTTTATGGCTAATTCAATTTCACGTTGTCCTTCAATAATAAATGTTCCCGATTGTTTTCGTGCTTTGGCTTTGTCTTGCAATAAAACTAAGTTTTTTACAAACGGATTTTGAATGGAAGTGATTTGTTTCATTTTGAGTGACTAAGTTGCTGAGTATCTATGTTACAAAGTTATCCTTTTTAGGGATAAAAACAAAGTCGCAAAACGAATGGCTTTGCGACTTTAAAATTATTTATTTGTAAATTAGTTTTTTACTTCCGATTTTGAGGAACCTTCACTTTCAAACTTCCCTTTATATCTTTCGTATAATTCGGTTTGATGACTTTCTAAGCTAATTTGTCGTCCATCAATAAAAGCGTGTGATAATTTGTTTGTTTTCATATCTAAAGCATCACCTTCTGAAATAAATAGCGTAGCGCTTTTTCCAGCCTCTAAGGTTCCGTATTTGGCATCAATTCCTAAAATTTTAGCGGTGTTTGATGTTATTAATTTTAACGCCTCTTCTTTGTTCATTCCCCAAGCGGCACATGTACCGGCGTAAAACGGAATATTTCTCGTTTGCATGCGTTCCATATCGCCCGCGTTTTCTAATCCAACTACAATCCCTTTTTCAGTTAAGATTTTAGCAATTTTGTACGGTAAATTCACATCTTCATCTTCCGAATTTGGAACATCGTGCACTCTTCTCAATAAAACAGACACATTATTTTCTTTTAATAAATCGGCAATCTTGTGCGCGTTATATCCACCAATAATGACTAATTTTTTAATATTGTTTTTCTTTTTGAATAAGATAATATCCGTAATTTCTTTTTCACCATTTGCGTTTACAAACAACGTTTTTTCACCGCTTTGTAACCCATTCATCGCATCATAAGGAATGTCTTTTGTTTTTTTATCTGATTTTAAATAATTAAACGCATTGTCAAAAAACTGTTGAATGCCTTTGGTTTGCTCGTCATATTTTTTGTTCGATTCAATGCCACCTGGTTCTGCCCACCAACCTAATCGAGCATAACTATTTGGCCATCGCATATGAATTCCGTCATTTTCTTTTATCACAGCGTCTTCCCAATTCCAAGCATCAAATTGAACCACAGAAGAAGTTCCAGAAATTCTTCCACCACGTGGTGTAATTTGTGCTAATAAAACGCCATTTGGTCTTGCTGATTCGGTTAGTTTTGATTCAGAATTATATGCAATTAAACTTCTAATATGTGGGTTAAATTCTCCAATTTCACTTTCGTCATCTGAAGCTCTAACGGCATCAATTTCAACTAATCCTAAAGTAGAATTTGGTGCGATGAACCCCGGATATATATGCTTTCCATTTGCTTGAATCACAATATCGTGTTTGGCAATTTTAGTAACAGTTGCATCTGAAACAGAAGCAATTTTCCCATCAACAATGGATATTAAACTGTTTTCTTGAATTTTCCCGTTACCTAAATGCGCCGTTCCACCCATGATTAAAATCGATTTTGTTTGCTTTGGCGCTGGTGTTTGTTGTGCAAAACTAATTAAAGTAGTTAGTGCTAAAATGTATGTTAGTTTTCTCATTTTATATTAATTTTTTATAACACAGATTTTTGAAATTAATTTAATCTGTGAAATCTGTGTTGAAAAATAGTGTAATATTTATTAATTATTGTATTTAGCGTGAAATTCTCTGCATTTTTCACCAAGTGTATCACAGTGGTAATGTCCGCTCGATTTTTTCTTTGGTTCTTGTGTTTTTAATCCTTTGTTTTTAGCTTCTAACATTAAATTAATTAATTCATTTCTTTCTTTTTGAACCGTTTCATTTTTGGCATTTTCTTGATCTAAATCGAAGAAAATAGTTCCGTCAACTATTGTTTTTTCTACAGTGGCATAAATCGTTAAAGGATTGTCAGACCAAAGTACAACATCGGCATCTTTACCTACTTTTATACTGCCCACTTTATCATCCACTTGTAATAATTTAGCAGGATTTAAGGTTACAAAATTCCAAGCCGCTTCTTCCGTTACACCACCATATTTTAATGTTTTTGCTGCTTCTTGATTCAATCTTCTTGACATTTCAGCATCATCAGAATTGATAGAAACCGTTACGCCAACAGTATTCATAAGTGCTGCATTATACGGAATGGCATCATTTACTTCATATTTATAACCCCACCAATCTGCGAAAGTAGAACCACCAACACCGTGTTTAGCCATTTTGTCTGCCACTTTATAGCCTTCTAAAATATGAGTGAATGTTTGAATTTTAAAATTATATTTTTCAGCTACTTTTAGTAACATATTTATTTCCGATTGCACATATGAATGACAAGTAATAAAACGTTTTTTATTTAAAATTTGACTTAAGGTTTCTAATTCTATATCAAAACGAGGTGCAATTTTATTTTTGTTTGTGTTGTATGCATCCCATTCTTTTTGATATGCCATTGCTCGTGAAAAATAGTCTTCATATACTTGTTCTACACCCATTCTGGATTGAGGGAAGCGTAGTCTCTCAATATCACCCCAATTGGATTGCTTTACATTTTCACCAAGAGCGAATTTAATGTATTTAGGCGCATCTTTAACTAACATTTCATCTGGATTGTATCCCCATTTTAACTTGATAAATGCAGCTCTTCCACCAATCGGATTGGCAGAACCGTGTAATAAGTTAGCAGAAGTTACCCCACCAGCTAAATTTCTGTAAATGTTTATATCTTCAGAATTTACTACATCTTCAATAGTTACTTCAGCTGATGAATTTTGCCCGCCTTCATTTACTCCATTTGAAATGGCAATGTGCGAATGTTCATCAATAATTCCAGCGGTTAAATGCTTGCCAGTGGCATCAATAACTTTTCCTTTTTGTGGTAAGTTTTTGCCAATTTTAATAATTTTTCCGTTTTCAATTAAGACATCGGTTTCTTTTAAGATCCCTTCTTTTTCTCCTGTCCAAACTGTTGCGTTTTTAAATAGTATTGTTTCTTGTTTAGGTTTAGTTAAATTTCCAAAAGCTATATTTGGAAAAGTAATAGGATAAAAAACAGGTGTTTTCTTTTCATCTTTTTTATCCGAAGTAGCTTCTTTTTTTAATTCAGTAGTCGCTGGTTTTTTAACAGCACTCCAAGCTACTTCTTTTCCGTTTTCTAAAAACGCTTTTCCAGATAAACCGGTCTCAGATTTTAATCCAGAAATTCTAATAAATTTCGATGAAATTGTATCTTTTCCTCTAACTACCATCGTAATCCAAGGATCGTTGTATGTAATTTTTGTTCCGAACTCTATTTTATCTTGCGAAATTTTAGCTTCTAATTTTGTGATTTCACCTTCAATGGCTAAATCGTATGTGTTGGAATCTAAAATTAAATCGTATTTACCTCTAATATCTGAAGGTTGAATTTTTTCGATTATAAATCTATTTCCTTGTACCCAATTTTCTTGTATAGTGTTTTTTGATTCGAAAATATCACCACTAACAATAATAAAATTGGCTAAATTTCCTTTTTTTAAGGAACCAATATTTGTTTGGTTAGCAATTTTTGCTGGAATTTCCGTTAAGGCTGCTAATGCTTTTTCTTTCGAAAAACCAAATTCTACGGCTTTTCTTAAGTTGGATAAAAAATCTTTTGAATTTTTTAAATCTGCAGTTGTTAATGCAAAATTAATATTATTTTCAGCTAGTACTTTCGGATTATATGGCGCTTGATTCCAAAATTTCATATCAGACAAAACCACTTGTTCTGCTAAAAATGAATCGGAAACGTCATAGGCATCAGGAAAGTTAATTGGAATAATTAATGAAGCATTTGTTTTTTTAATTTCTTCGATTCGTTCTAATTCGTTTCCGCTACCCTTAATTAGATAGTTTATACCGAATTCGTCACCAATTTTATCTGCTCTTAAGATATTTAACTTATCACCAGCATTAAATATTTGAAGTAAATTTTTATTTTGATTAAATACGTCTAATGAAATATCTTTTGTTTTTGAACCTCCTGCAGCATACCATTTTGCATCGTGATACAATTGACGAATTAATGCCATACTTCCCATTAAAGAAGAAGGGTAGGATTGTCCAGAAAGCGAACTTCTTTTAAAAGTTAAGTGTTGTGATATTTTATTATTTAAAATTCTAACGCCATTGTTTTCGATGTCATTTAATGTCCAAAGTAATCCTGTTCCGGCTACAATTCCATCGTTATTAAAACTTAAAACCGTTCCAAATCCAGTTTCTCTTAAATCTTTCGCTGCTTTTTCATCGTAATTTATATTTTCATAAGCATTAAAATCAGCTCTAATGTGGTCGTTCCAATAATAGCCATTTCTTTCAGAATCGTATTGTGGCGATCTTGAATTTGAGGATTTTCTTTGTGGTTTTTGAATTCCAAATTCAGTATATAAATCAATAAATGAAGGATAAATGGTTTTCCCTGTAGCATCAATTATTATTGCGTTTTTAGGAATTGAAATTTGTGTTCCGATTTCTAAAATTTTATCTCCATCAAATAAAAGAGTTGCATTTTCAATTTTAACTGTTGAAGAGGAGTAAATAGTAGCATTAGTTATAGCAACTGGATTTTTGTAGGTTTGCTTGACCCCATCATTTTTTGGGAAATAATTTTGGCCGAAACCTAAATTAATAGCTAAAATTGTTAGTAAGAAATTAAATATTCGCATAGTTTTTGTTTTTAGTTGGCTAAAAATATAAAATTTATTTGAGAGAATTTATTTTTAATAAATAATAGTTTGAAATTTAAGTTTTGTCTAACTAATTAGACATTATCTTCTTAAATATAAATATCCATTTAATGGTTTTGGATAATCAGGGTCATTTAGATATAAAATGTAGTAATACGTTCCGCTTGCTGCTTCATTATTTCCCATTGTATTTTCTGAATACCCATTCCAATCAGGTTTGTTGTTGTTTCCAGTCCATAATAATCTTCCCCATCGGTTATAAATTTCCAATTTAAAATTGATAAAAATGTCTCGTAATCCTTCAATAAAAAAGAAATCATTTTGCCCATCATTATCTGGTGAAACAGCATTATAAACTATCGGTTCGCAATTTTTTGTGAGTAAGTCAAAAGTAGTTAAACTATAACAACCATTTTGTTGATCATCAATTCTTACCCATATTTTTTTCGGAGTTTGTAATGCTTCAAAATTATTTAATAAAAGTATTTGATTCGTAAAATTCAACGCATCTATTTCTGAATTATAGAAGGTGCTTAGATGTCCAGAATTAGTTTTTACACTTCCTTCATACTCAGAAAAATCGAAAATACCTTTTGTGAATCCTAAATTACAACTCACAATGTCATCAAGCGGATTGAAATTTGGAGAAGCTAAAAGTTGAATGGGTAAAGAAAACAAGTTATTTGTATCTGATATTTCATTTACAATTCCTGTTCCATTTCCAGTATCATCAACATTTGCAATTAAGTTAAATTGCAATGGGATATTTGTTGGAATTGTTACTGTAATAGTTCCTGTTTCTAATCCGTCAATTGGAATGACATTTTGCGTAAAAGCGGAACCAATTACGACATTATCAGCGTAAAAAGTAATTGGTGTATTGGCGGGTAAACTAGCTGTAGCATTATTGTTAGTTACTATGTAATTGATTTGAAGTTGCCTTACATTACAACTTAAAGTTGGAGCTGGAAAAGTAATTCGAGCATCTGGTAACTGGCTGTTTAATTTTGTTACAATAGCATTAATCATTACATAATCTTGACCTGATGTTAGTTGAATTAACGCCGAAGTATCACCAACATTTATATTGTTTTGTATGTTATATATATCCAAATCCATATTATATAATTGATTGGAATTGGTAATGGAATTCGTGCCGTTAAAAGCATTATTTGCTGGATTTAAAGGCGGATTACTAATAATATTTCCATTAATTCGTAATGTTTCATTCACTTGAATTCCAGAATCGCCTTCCCAAGCTAAAAACCCAATTTTCGCATCTACATTATCAATTACATTTAAAGCGTTAAGTGTAACATCTAGATTATTTTGTAATTGCGATACCACTTGTAAACCATCGTACACATTTAATTGATTTAAAGGTAAAGAAGTGTTTTTATATACTACAATTAGTGCCCATCCCGCAAAATTAGTTCTGTTTTGAGCATGAAGTGGTAAGAAACTACTTACATCTAAATCGGAAAGGGTGTAGGTGCCATTTCCAGTGGCTTGTACTTGTGTGGTAACATTTGCAAATGCACTAAAAAAATTAAAGGATTGACCTTGAGTTAATGTATTTGAAAACGTTCGGGTAGCAAGTACATCTGTACCATTTAGTTTGACATTAAAGTCGCCAGTTCCACAGCCTGCCCAATATAAATAGGCACTTTCTATAACATCATTGGTAGTTAAAGCCAAAGTAGCGGAAGATGAAGTTAAAACCGCTGGAGTAGTTTGAAATGAATTTTCAACAGGATTTAGTGTGTTTCCAACAAAAGTAAAGTCATATCTCCCATTAAATTGGCTGTATAAACCAATATTTTGAGAAAATGAAAATTGTAAGAAAAACACAAAAAACACAAGTGATTTTTTCATCAATAGGTTTTAAAATTTAATATTTATGCTTAATAATTTTACCAAAGTAATAAATTTTACTAATTTCCCCAAAGATTTATGAAGTGAAATTTCTATTTTTCATAATTAGAATGCTAAAAAACAATAATGAATACGTTTAAAATAATAAAATATACTTCGGAATATTATAATTTATGGAATGACTTTGTAGCAAAAGCTAAAAATGCTACTTTTTTGTTTCATAGAGATTTTATGGAATATCATTCGGATAGATTTGTAGATTACTCGTTGCTTATTTTTGATGAAAAAGAAAATTTAATCGCACTTTTACCAGCAAATAAAGTTGGAAATGAACTTTTTTCACATCAAGGTTTAACTTATGGTGGATTAGTTTTAGATTCAAATTGCAAACTTGCAGATGTAATACAATTAAATTATCAGCTACTGAACTATTTATTTGATGCTGAAATTATTAAACTTCATCTAAAGATAATCCCAACTATTTATAATTTATTTCCAGCAGATGAAATGGAATATATTTCCTTTTTATTACAAGCCAAATTAACCAGAAGAGATGCTATTGCTATTGTAGAATTAGCAAATAAAATTGTGCCTTCTCGTGTTCGAAAAAGAGGTATAGAAACCGGTGAAAAACATCAGTTAAAAATTATTGAAGAAACCTCTTTTGATTTGTTTTGGAACGAACTATTACTTCCAAATTTAGCACAAAAATATCAAACAAAACCCATACATTCTTTAGAAGAAATATTGTATTTAAAGTCTAAATTTCCTGAATTAATTAGGCAATTCAATGTGTATTTTGAAAATAAAATTGTTGGTGGTGTAACCGTTTTTGTTACTAAAAATGTAGTGCATCCCCAATATATTTCAGGAAATAAAGCATTTAATACTAAATATGGCGGTTTAGATTTTTTATATAATCACTTAATTAACAACGTTTTTAATGATTATAAGTATTTTGATTTTGGTATTTCTAATGAAAATAATGGTTTACAATTAAACGAAAGTTTACATTATTGGAAAGAATCCTTTGGCGCAAGAACAATTGTTCAAAATTTTTATGAAATTGAAACTAAAAATTATGTAAAATTAAATCAGGTTTTAATATGATAAAATTTTTAGATTTACATAAATTGAATAAACCATTTGAGACTCAATTTTTAGCTAAAACCAAATCGTTTTTAGATAACGGTTGGTATGTTTTAGGTGAAGAAGTAAAACAATTTGAACAAAGTTTTGCAACATTTTCTAATTCAAAGCATTGTATTGGCGTTGGAAACGGATTAGATGCTTTAGTATTAATTTTAAAAGCAAATATTCATCTAGGAAATTTACAAAAAGGCGATGAAGTTCTTGTTCCAGCTAATACGTATATAGCTTCTGTTTTGTCAATTTTGCAAGCCGATTTAATTCCTGTTTTTGTAGAACCAACTATTGAAACGTACAATATTGATCCCAATTTAATTGAGGAAAAAATTACATCAAAAACTAAGGCCATTTTGGTAGTTCATTTATATGGTCAATTGGCTGAAATGGATAAAATTAATGCTATTTGTGAGTCAAATAATTTACTTATAATTGAAGATGCTGCTCAAGCACACGGATTAACTTTTAATGGAAATCACACAAGAGCTTTTAGCTTTTATCCAGGAAAAAATTTAGGTGCTTTAGGCGATGGTGGAGCGATAACAACCAATGATGATGTATTAGCAGAAGTATTATTTTCTCTTAGAAATTATGGTTCGAGTTCAAAATATAAAAATGATTTTATTGGAGTAAATTCTAGATTAGACGAATTACAAGCCGCTTTTTTAAATATCAAGTTGCCACACTTAAATACTGAAAACGAGACACGAAAAAAAATAGCAAAACGTTATTTGTCAGAAATTAATAACAATAAAATTGATTTGCCAATTTGTAACAATTTCAATAATCATGTTTTTCATTTATTTGTAATTCGTACAGAAAACAGAGACAAGTTGCAAGAATATTTAAATTCTTACGGAATACAAACCGTAATTCATTATCCAATTCCGCCTCATAAACAAAAAGCATTACAAGAATTTAATCATTTGAGCTTGCCAATAACAGAAAAAATTCATCAAGAAGTGCTTAGTTTACCAATGAGTTCCGTATTAACAGATGAAGAAATCACGCATGTTATTATTACTTTAAATTCCTATTAATTGTCTGAAATTAAAAAAATAATTCAACAACCTTTATTCAAAATTACTTCTTTGAATAGTATTCATATTTTGTTGAAATTAATTTTCGGTTTCATTACCTCCAAAGCCTTAGCTCTTTTTGTTGGTGCAAACGGAATGGCATATGTAGGAAATTTTAGAGCCTTTTTAAATGTAGTTGAAAATTTTTCTTTACTCGGAATTCAGAATGCGATTATAAAGTATGTATCTGAATATCAGAATGATAAAATAAAATTGAAATCGATTTTAGCCACTTTTGGATTGTTGCTTTTAGTTTCTTCATTGTGTATTAGTTTGATATTAATTTTTGGTGCTAGTTATCTTTCTAAACAACTATTTAATCATTCTGAAATATATGGTTTTTTGTTTTATGTTTTGGCTATTTTATTTCCGTTATATGTTTTTTCAACGTATTGTATTTCAGTAGTTAATGGCTTTCAAAAATATAAAAATGTAATTTATATTCAGATTATTTCAAGTGGTATTGCATTACTTTTTTCTTTGTTTTTAATCTATTATTATTCCACATTTGGCGCATTAGTTTCCTTAGTTTTGGCACCAGTTTTCGTGTTTTTTGTTTGTTTATTTTTTCTTAAAAATATTATTTCAATTTCTGATGTTTTTTCCTTTCAAAACTTTAATTTTTCAGTTGTTAAAAACGTATCAGAATATGTGTTAATGGCATTGGTTTCAGGTGTTATTGGTTCTTTCGTATTATTGGAAATTCGAACCGATATTATTAGTATAACGGGATTACAAAATGCAGGAATTTATGAAGGTTTACAACGGATTTCCTCGTATTATTTATTGTTCGTTTCTTCAATAATGACTATTTATTTTTACCCAAAATTAGCAGAAACGAATTCAAATAATAAAGATATTGTTTTGTATTATTTAAAAACGATTATTCCACTTTTCACTATTGGTTTAGTAATTATTTATTTTTTGCGAAAATTAATAATTCAAGTTTTGTTTTCTTCAGAATTTGAGACTATGGAATCGTTATTTCTTTGGCAATTACTAGGTGATTTATTAAAAGCGATTTCTTTAATTTTTGGAACCATATTAATTGCAAAAAAACAGACTAAAGTTTTTATTATTACTGAAATTATTTCTTTGTTTATCCTATATTTTTCATCAAATTGGATGTTGCACACTGTTGGAATAAGCGGAATAGTAATGGCTCATACCTTTACTTATTTTATGTATTTGTTAGTTTTAGTAATTTATTTTAGAAAAGAATTACGATGAAAGTTACTATAATCATTCCATTTTATAACGAAGAAAAAAGAATTGTTTTAGAAAGTTTTCATCAAATTTTCAAGAATACTTCACAGTATGATTTTATTTTAGTTGATGATGGAAGCACTGACAATACTAATACTATTTTAGGCGAATTCAAAAACAAATTTCCAAACTTAACTATTTTAAAATTAGATAAAAATATTGGAAAAGCAGAAGCCATTCGTGCGGCTGTTTTATCTATTTCTAATACTGATTTTATTGCGTATTACGATGCGGATTTAGCTACACCTTTTTCAGAATTAGATAAATTAATTCAATTTTCAATTCAGAATCCAAATTATAAGATGATAATGGGCGCTAGAATTAAACTAATTGGAAACGGAGTAAAACGCTCATTAACACGACATTATTTTGGTCGTATTTTTGCAACAATTGTCAGTCAGTTTGTATTGAAAGTTTCTGTTTATGACACACAATGTGGTGCAAAAGTTGTTGATTATCAAACAGCTAATCAAATTTTCGCCAAGCCTTTTATTTCTAAATGGTTGTTTGATGTGGAATTGTTGAAACGTTTGCAAAAAAATCATAATTTAAAAGAAGTAGTAAAAGAAATTCCATTAGAAAAATGGGAAGAAATAGGGAGTTCAAAAATTAAACGTACCGATTTTTTTAAAATTCCTTTTGAACTTTTTCAAATTTATAGAAATTAAAAATGAAGCAACATATACTAAATAATAAATATATTTATTTGTTGATATTTTACCTTTTTACGGCAAAAATAATTTTCTACTTTGAATATAATTCGTTTTCTGAAGCGCCAGATAGTTGGGCATTTAATCATTTTGTTACAGAATTAATTAATGATAATTTTAACGATTATGTTGGAGAAAGAACTCCAGGTTATCCCTATTTGATTTATTTACTAAATCATGATAAAATGTTGGTGGTTTTAGTACAAATGTTAATGGGAATTATCACCAGTATTTTATGGTTTAAAACGTTATTAAACCTTAAAATATCTGAAAAAATTTCGTTTTATTGCACGTTATTTTTTGCGTTATACCTTCAACATTTTTTCTATGAAACGTTTATTTTAGCGGAAACATTTATGTTGCTTTTAAATTCGATTATTTTATATATTTTATTGAATAATTATTTCTACAAAAGACAAATTATTGTTGAAATTTGTATGAGTGTCCTACTTGCTATATTAATTTTAGTAAAACCCTTTTTTCTGTTTTATCCATTTTTAATTTTTGCTTTATATCTAATTAAAAATCCTTCTTTGAAAAAAGCAATTTCTGTTAAATTAATTATTTTTATTTTGCCTGCTTACGCTTATTTTTCTTGGTGTAGTTTTGTAGAAGAAAAAATTGGTTACTTTGAACCAACAGCTTATTTTGGTTTAAATTTAGCTCAGAACTGCTTGTTTTTTGCTGAAAAAGGACCAAAAGAATACGATTATATAGCAAAACCTTATGTTAAATATAGAGATGAAATGTTACGTAATGGCGAAGATGCTTCTATGGCCGTCTGGAAAGTATGGGGTGGTCAACATTTAGCATCAAAATACACAAAATTTGCAGACGTGACTCATCAGTTTGGTAACTATGCAAAAGCTACTATTGCTTCTAATTTTGGAGATTATTTGTATTATTCCATTACCCATTCGTGGTTTGATTTTTGGAAGGTTTTTGATGTGAAACCATATATGAATTTTAAAGACAATGCCTTTAATTCAGTCGTTTCTGTTATAAATGCAATTCAGATGGTATTACTTTTTATTTTGAAATTCGTTTTCTTATTTTTAAGTTTTTACTATACGTTTCTCTTTATTAAAAACAAAAAAGTGACTAATGTGATGATTCTTTTAGCTTTTATTCACGCAGCAGCTATTTTACAAGCACTTGTAGTTTATGGTACCAATGCTAAATACGCCTTTCCGTATGAATTTTTTATGTTAGTTGTGGTATTGTTGTTTTTTAAAGAAAAATTTAATTGGACTTCCAAAGCGTCAAATACTTTTGAGCTTGAGTAACATAATGATGTTCTTTATGAATAAATTGAATAGCATTTTGACCAATTCTACTAATTTCAGAAGGATTTTCAATTAAAAAAGATAATTTATCAACTAAATAATCTACATCGGGCAATGCATTTATTGCAACTTCATCTTCTTGTAAATTATAATGATTTAAAAATTCAGTTTCCGCACCAGTAAATACTACTTTACCATTGGCCATGGCTTCTAAAGCATTGAATCCTTGATCAAAACCATACACTTGGTCTAAAATGATATGTGCGTTTTCAAAATGTTTTTGATATTCTGTGTAAGGTATATCTGTAGTAATTTTAACTTCAATCAAATTAGGGTATTTTTCTTGAAGGATAACTAACGCTTTTTCAAAAAAAGAAACACCCTTTGTGTAAGAATTTCCTGAATTTATCCCTAAGAAAATAGAAATTTTTCCAGAAATTGTAGTATCGCTACTTCCAATTTTATCAATATTTATTGGATTTGCAATCATACCTAAATAGTTTTCATTACCAACTAGAGGTGCTACATAATCCAAATCAGATGCTATGACACCAGAACTATTTTTGTATAAAAATTGATGAATTTTTTGATGCGATTTGGTTAAAAAATCAAAATAGTAGTCATATTGTTTTTTTGCTTCTGGAATACTCTCAAAGTAAGGGTTCATAACGGAATACTTGTCTTTTTGCTTAAGCATATGAGAAACGGTCATATAATCTATCCCGCAACACATTAAGAATATTTTATTATTTTGATTAAAAATACGTTTCAATAAAAATAATTCTAATTTAGAAACAGTTTGTATCGGACTTTCATTAATTAACTGCACTACATCAAAGTTTTTCAACTTTTTAGAAACCCACCAAAATCGAATACCGTGTTCTAATAAAGCTAAATCATATTTGAAAATTCTTGCCCAAATTTGTCTTGGAATATTTCCTAATTTCGATTTGAAAAAAGCAGCACGAATACTAATATCTGCAGGATAATTTTTAAATCCATCGCCATTATTCACTAAAATGACTTCGTGACCTAATACCAAAAGTCCTTCTTTTAATGAATTGTGTAACCGACTAAATTCTCCTACAAGTAGTATTTTCATTGTTTTATTTTAATATTTCAAATATAAAGAAAAAACCTATATGTTTTTTGTCATATAGGTTTTAGTCTGATTTCTGAATATCCGAAAATCTAATTTATCTTTTTAACATCAAATGTAATGGCATTTTTTACTTTCTCTTTCAAAATAGCAATATCAATTACTTCTTTCATCGTATCAACATAATGAAAAGTTAAGCCGGCTAAATAATCGGCATTAATTTCTTCAATATCACGTTTGTTTTCTTTACACAAGATGATTTCTTTAATGTTGGCACGTTTGGCAGCCAATATTTTTTCTTTAATTCCACCAACTGGTAACACTTTTCCACGTAAAGTAATTTCACCTGTCATCGCTATATTTTTCTTAATTCTACTTTGTGTAAAACTCGAAACCATTGACGTTAACATCGCAATACCTGCACTTGGCCCGTCTTTTGGCGTAGCACCTTCTGGTACGTGAATGTGAATGTTATATTGGTTTAAAACTTCAGATTCAATGTTTAATTGTTTTGAATTCGCTTTAATATATTCTAACGCAATAGTTACCGATTCTTTCATAACAGTTCCTAAATTTCCTGTCATAGTCATCGCACCTTTTCCTTTAGAAACTAACGATTCAATAAATAAAATATCACCTCCAACAGATGTCCAAGCCAAACCTGTTACTACACCAGCTGTATCGTTATTTTCATATTTATCGCGTTCCATTCTTGGTGATTTTAGTACTTCAAGAATATCAGCATCTGTTACTTTTTTATTATAGTCTTCTTCCATAGCTACAGATTTTGCAGCATGACGTACCATTTGAGCAATCGTTTTATCCAAGCCACGAACACCAGATTCACGTGTATAACCCGTCACGATTTTTTCTAATTGTTTTTTACCAATTTGTAAATCTTTTGTAGTTAACCCGTGTGCTGCCAATTGTTTTGGTAACAAGAAGTTTTTTGCGATTTCAATTTTTTCTTCAATGGTATACCCCGACATATTTATGATTTCCATTCTATCTCTTAACGCAGGTTGAATGGTTGATAAACTGTTAGATGTAGCTATAAACATAACTTTAGAAAGGTCGTAACCTAGTTCTAAGAAATTATCATGGAAATCACTATTTTGTTCTGGATCTAAAACTTCTAATAGGGCAGAAGATGGATCGCCATTATGACTTGAAGATAATTTGTCAATTTCATCTAAAACGAAAACTGGATTAGATGTTTTTGCTTTTTTAATAGATTGAATAATTCTTCCAGGCATCGCCCCAATATAGGTTTTACGATGTCCGCGAATTTCTGCTTCGTCACGTAAACCACCTAATGAAATTCGAACATATTCTCGTCCTAATGCTTCTGCAACCGATTTCCCAATTGATGTTTTACCCACACCTGGAGGTCCGTATAAGCATAAAATTGGCGATTTCATATCGTTTCGCAGTTTCAAAACCGCTAAATGTTCAATAATTCTTTTCTTTACATCATCTAAACCAAAATGGTCTCGGTCTAAAATTTGTTGTGCTTTTTTAAGATCAAATTTATCTTTAGAAAACTCATTCCAAGGTAATTCTAAAAATAAATCTAAATAATTACGCTGTATTCCAAAATCTGGTGAATTTGGATTGGTACGTTGTAATTTGTATATTTCTTTATCAAAATGTTCCGCCGTTTTTGCATCCCATTTCTTACTTTTCCCTTTGTTGCGCATTTCTTCAATTTCAGCATCGTGCGAAACGCCACCCAATTCTTCCTGAATGGTTTTCATTTGTTGCTGTAAGAAATACTCGCGTTGTTGTTGGTCTAAATCAAATCGAACTTTAGATTGAATGTCATTTTTTAACTCCAATTTCTGAAGTTCTAAATTCATATAACGTAAGGTTTCTAAAGCGCGTTCTTTCAAATCTACAATACCTAATAAATATTGCTTATCCGAAACATTTAAATTCATATTTGAAGATACAAAATTGATTAAAAACGGATTACTTTCGATGTTTTTAATAGCAAAAGTAGCTTCTGAAGGTATGTTTGGACTTTCTTTTATGATTTCAATGGCTAAATCTTTTATAGATTCAATTATTGTAGAAAATTCTTCATCTTTTTTATTCGGACGCACTTCATTTACTTCCTTTATTGTAGCTTTAAAGTAAGGCTCAGTTTGAGTAAATTCATTAATTTCGAAACGTTTTTTCCCTTGAAGAATGATTGTTGTATTTCCATCAGGCATTTTCAAAACACGCATAATACGTGCAACAGTTCCCACATGATGAATTTCATCTGAAGTTGGATCTTCGTCAGCTTCATTTTTTTGAGCTACTACGCCAATAATTTTACCAGCCGCATTGGCATCGTTTATTAATTTTATCGATTTATCTCTTCCAGCGGTAATAGGAATAACCACTCCAGGAAATAAAACAGTATTTCTTAAAGGTAAAATTGGTAAATCTGCAGGTAATTCTTCATTATTCATTTCCTCCTCATCTTCCGGAGTCATTAATGGAATTAATTCTGCTTCTGAATCTAATTCTTGAAGCGACAAATTGTCAATCGCAACTATTTTATGGTTTGGCATATCTATTTATAAGTCATTTTGTCATTAAAAAAGGGACGTAAATTTACAACTATTTTTTTTAATCGACGTAAGTCTTAATAAAAACAACATGTACAGATTAATTTACATTTATAGTAGTCAAGATGTATGCCATAAATGGGAATAAAAATTTAGATTTTAAAATTATTTCTTAATTTTTAGTGTTCTAAAAAGTAAAATAACACCAATTATAAAAAACAACACCAAAAATAAAATGGCATTTCGCATACTTCCTGAAATTTGGTTAATGCTACCGTAAAGTAACATTCCAATTACAATTCCAATTTTTTCGGCTACATCATAAAAACTAAAAAAAGAGGTGGTGTCATTTGTTTCTGGCATTAATTTAGAAAAAGTAGAGCGTGAAAGCGATTGAATACCACCCATAACTAAACCCACAATTCCAGCAACCAAGTAAAACTGAATGGGTTCTTTAACAAAAAACGCACCGATACAAATAAATATCCAAACAGAATTGATGCCAATTAACGTTTTAATGTTCCCGAATTTTAAAGCTAATTTTGAAGTTAATACTGCTCCCAAAACCGCAACCAATTGAATCATTAATATACTTACAATTAAGCCTTGTCTTTTTTCATCAGCTGTACCCCAATTTATTTCTTGTTCTCCAAAATAAGTGGCAACAAGCATTACAGTTTGCACTGCCATACTATAGATGAAAAAGGCAATTAAAAACCGTTTTAATACTGCGTCTTTAAAAAATAATTTTTGAACTTTCTTTAATTCATTATATCCATTAAGTACTACTGAAAATGTTAGCGGGTGCTTATTTTTATTTCCTTTTGGTAAATAATAAAAAGTATATTGACTAAATGCAATCCACCAAATTCCTGTAAAAACAAATGATAATTTCATAGCATGAATGGCTTCTTCATCTGTTCTTCCAATAATTAAATACAAACAAATAACAAGTAAAATTACACTGCCAATATAGCCTAATGAAAAACCTTTTGCACTTAATTTATCGTGTTGTTCTGTATAAGCGATATCTGATAAATATGAATTATAGAATACTAAACTTCCCCAAAAACCAACCAATCCAAAATAAAAACAACACATACCAAAAACTATATTTTCCTTAGTAAACCAATATAATCCTATACATGATGCGGCTCCCATGTAACAGAAAAACTGCATAAATCGTTTTTTATTACCTAGATAATCAGCAATTCCTGATAAAATAGGAGATAAAACGGCAACTGTTAAGAAAGCAAAGGCCGTAGTAAAGAAAACCAATGATGTAGCTTTAATTGATGTGCCAACCAATTCAATATTTGGGTTTTCTTTCGTGAATAAAAATCCAAAATATAATGGAAAAATTGATGAAGATATAACTAATGAATATACAGAATTTGCCCAATCATAAAATGCCCAAGCGTTTAATAATTTGCTATTTCCCTTTTGTAGTTGTTGCATCGTTTATAAAATAAAAATCCCGATAAATATCGGGACTAATATAAGATAATATTTTTACTATTTAAAAGTAACGCCAAATTTAGCAGCTTCTGCTTTTGCTTGAGGTAGTAATGCGGTTAATTCATTTATTCTTGTTTGGTTGCTAGGGTGGGTACTTAAAAATACTGGAGGTGCTTTTCCTTCAGATTGTGCCGACATTCTTTCCCACACTTTAACTGCATTAATAGGGTCGTATCCGGCAATAGCCATTAGTGTTAATCCAATCATGTCGGCTTCGCTTTCATGTGCTCTACTAAAAGGCAAAATACCTAATACTTGAGAACTTGCACCATATGCTTGCATGGCTTCATTCTGATATTTTGGTAAATATTTTTCGGCCGCTACAGCAGCACCAACACCAACAGCTTGTTGTAATAAACCGGCACTCATACGTTGTTGCCCGTGATTGGCTAATGCATGTGCGACTTCATGTCCCATAACGGCTGCTATTCCAGCATCGTCTTTACAAATGGGTAAAATTCCGGTGTAAAAAACAATTTTACCACCAGGCATACACCAAGCATTTACTTCTTTGCTATCTACTAAATTATATTCCCATTTGTAATCGTTTAAATAATCTGATTTTCTGTTAGCAGTTAAAAAACGTTCAGAAGCTGTTTTTATTTTCATTCCAATGGTTTCAATTCGTTTGGCATCTGAAGTTCCTTTCAAGACCTTGTTTTCAGATAAAAATTGATCGTATTGTTGAAAAGCAGATGGAAAGATTTGACTATTTGGAACAAATGCCATTGTACTTTTTCCTGTAAATGGGTTTTTTGCGCAAGAAACTACAAGAATTCCTGTTGCGATAAGTGATTTTAGAAGTATTTTCATGATGTGAAATTTGGTCAAACAAAGTTATTCTATTTTTTGTTTAATTCAAAAATCATACCATACTATAATTGATTACTTTTGCATAAAAAAAACAGATGCCGAATAAAAAATCTTCAATCACAACTCAAGTTCCTAAATTTATAGTGTTAATTGGGCGATTTTTATATCGAATTTCTCCTAATTTGGCTGAGAAATTTGCTCGAAAATTATTTATCACGCCAATAAAACATAAAATTCCGAAAAGAGAGTTTCAAATGGAAGCTACTTCGCAACAAAACAAATTATTTATTCCGTCAATAAATAAAGAAATTGTGGTGTATGCTTATGGAAATTCGAGTAAAAAAATACTATTGGTTCACGGATGGTCGGGAAGAGGTACTCAATTGGTAAAAATTGCCGATGCCTTCATAGAAAAAGAGTATTCTATAATTAGTTTTGATGCACCTGCACATGGAAAATCGGGTACAAAAACCACGTTAATGCTCGAGTTTATTGAATCGATTTTAGAGGTTGAAAAACACTATGGTCCTTTTGAATTTGCTGTTGGGCATTCTTTAGGTGGCATGTCTATTTTAAATGCTGTAAAAAAAGGATTGCAAGTAAAAAAAGCGGTAGTAATTGGTAGTGGAAATAGCGTCATTAATATTGTGAATACTTTTATTGAAAAAATTGGTTTACCAAACAAAGTGGCTGTTTTAATGAAAAATAATTTTGAGAAAAAATACCATTTTGAAATGGAAAGTTTTTCGGCGTATGTAGCAGCTAAAGAGGTTGAAATTCCAGTTTTAGTTATTCATGATACTGATGACGAAGATATACCGGTTTCAGAAGCATATCATTTGGCAGAAAACCTTACTAATAAAGAAATTTTAATAACCAATAATTTAGGACATAGAAAAATATTGGGCGATTCAAAAGTAATTCACAAAATTGTTGAATTCTTATTGATAAAAAAATAAAATCACATTAGTATAAACAGATTTTTAAATTTATTTTTGCAAAAAACTTTTTACAATGACACAACAAATTTCTAATTTAGAACAATTTACACAACAAGTTCGAAGAGATATTCTTAGAATGGTTCATGCAGTTAATTCAGGTCATCCAGGTGGTTCTTTGGGCTGTGCAGAGTTCTTAGTAACCCTGTATCAACACGTAATGAAAAGAAATGAAGGTTTTGACATGAATGGTGTTAATGAAGACATTTTCTTTTTATCAAACGGACATATTTCTCCCGTATTTTACAGTGTTTTAGCACGAAGCGGTTATTTTTCAGTATCTGAATTGGCTACTTTCAGAAAATTAAACACACGTTTGCAAGGACACCCAACTACACACGAAGGTTTAGAGGGTATAAGAATGGCTTCTGGATCTTTAGGACAAGGTTTGTCAGTTGCAATTGGAGCTGCTCAAGCAAAAAAACTTAACAAAGACACAAATTTAGTCTATGTTTTAACTGGAGATGGTGAATTACAAGAAGGTCAAAATTGGGAAGCAATTATGTATGCGTCTGCTAAAAATGTAGATAACTTAATTGCAACTGTCGATTTAAATGGGCAACAAATTGATGGTTCTACTACTGATGTATTAAACATGGGTAATGTAAAAGCAAAATTTGAAGCATTTGATTGGGATGTGTTAGAAATTACTGAAGGAAATAATATTGAAGCCATAATAAACGGAATGGCAGATGCAAAATCTCGTACAGGAAAAGGAAAACCGGTTTGTGTGTTATTACATACAGAAATGGGTAATGGAGTAGATTTTATGATGCATACTCATGCTTGGCATGGTAAAGCACCAAGTAATGAGCAATTAGAAAATGCTTTAAACCAAAATCCAGCCACTTTAGGAGATTATTAATAATGCTTTGTGCTTAATGCCATATGCTTATAGCTAAAAAATATGAAAAAATACGAAAACACAGGAAGTAAAGATACACGTTCAGGATTTGGAGCAGGAATGACCGAATTAGGACAAAAAAATGAAAATGTTGTAGCACTTTGTGCCGATTTAATTGGTTCGTTAAAGTTTGACGATTTTAAAAAAAATCATCCAGAGCGTTTTTTCCAAATCGGAATTGCGGAAGCAAATATGATTGGAATTGCAGCAGGTTTAACTATTGGAGGAAAAATTCCTTTTACAGGAACTTTCGCTAACTTTTCTACTGGAAGAGTGTATGACCAAATTCGTCAATCGGTAGCTTATTCAGATAAAAATGTTAAAATTTGTGCTTCACACGCGGGTTTAACTTTAGGTGAAGATGGAGCAACTCACCAAATTTTAGAAGATATTGGTTTGATGAAAATGTTACCTGGGATGACAGTAATCAATACTTGTGATTACAACCAAACAAAAGCTGCGACTTTGGCATTAGCAGATCATCATGGACCTGCATATTTACGTTTTGGTCGTCCGGTAGTGCCTAATTTTATGCCTACTGACGAACCTTTCGTAATTGGAAAAGCAATTTTATTAAATGAAGGAACAGATGTAACGATTATCGCAACAGGACATTTGGTTTGGGAAGCTTTAATCGCTGCTGAAGAATTAGAAAAACAAGGTATTTCTGCTGAAGTTATTAATATTCATACTATAAAACCTTTAGATGAAGAAGCAATTTTAAAATCAGTTGCTAAAACGGGTTGTGTAGTTACTGCTGAAGAGCACAATATTTTAGGTGGTTTAGGTGAAAGTGTTGCCAGAACGTTAAGTTTGAATACACCAACTCCACAAGAATTTGTAGCTACTAATGACACTTTTGGAGAAAGTGGAACACCAGAACAATTAATGGAAAAATACGGATTAAATAGTTCTGCTATTATTGAGAAATCATTAAAAGTAATAGCAAGAAAATAGTATTATTTTATAATTAATAAAATTCCCGTTTCGATTAATTTCAAAACGGGATTTTTTTGTTGATTATAAAATTTCTTCTACATGTTTTTTTATGTTACTTGCTATTTTTGCAGTTGGTAAATCGTTTTCATCACCACCAAAAGGATCTTCAATTTCTTCGGCAATTAATTCTAAACTTGCCAACACGTAAAATATAAAAACTACTACAGGAATAATGTAATATCCTAAAGTAAAAACATATCCAAAAGGTAATGTCATCACATAAAAGAAAATAAATTTTTTAATAAACGCACTGTAAGAATAGGGTATAGGTGTGTTTTTAATTCGTTCACATGCACCACAAACATCGGTAAAAGATTGTATTTCTGAATTTATTATAATTAATTGATTTCCACTAATTTTATTTAATTTATATAAATCATTAATTTTATTAAAAATCATCTTTGCAACTTGATTGGGTTTGTGTTTATTTTGATCAATTTCTAAATCTAAACCTTCAAATAAAACCTTACCTACTTCTTCATTACTTAAATGTTTTGCTAAGATAGATGCGTAACCTGGAATTACTTTTTTGAAATAATTTTTATCCGATTCACTTTCCAAAATAGCAGCTAACTTAATGGCTAAATTTCTGGAATTATTAACTAAACTTCCCCATAATTTTCTTCCTTCCCACCATCTATCGTAAGCAGTATTAGTTCGGTAAGCTAAAAGTAATGACAACACAAATCCGACTGTTGTATGTAATATAGAAATATTCTTTACGTGACTGTTTTCTTTTAATTTGAAATAATGGATTTCGAAATAACAAATGGCACCAGAATACGCACCAATCAATATCATCATTGGAATTAATTGACGAAAAGTATCCGATTTATGAAATCGAAAAATAAAAGTAATCCAGTCTTTTGGGTTGTATTGTACCATGGTTTTATGTTTAAATAAAATTATTTAATCTATTTTCTATTTTCCATTACGAGATGTAATTCCAAATGCTCTTTTTCTTACTGATTTCCATAAATACAGCCTTTAATTTTTCGTGTTGAGGTAAATCCATGCCTGGGTCTTCTTTAAGAAGTTTTACAGCAATATGTCTCGCTACTTGTAAAATATCACGGTCTTTTACTAAATCTGCAATTTGAAGGTTTAATACACCGCTTTGTTGTTTTCCCATAATATCTCCGGGACCACGAAGTTTTAAATCGACTTCTGCAATTTCAAATCCGTCATTGGTTCGCACCATCGTTTCCATTCGGGTTTTACTGTCTTCGGATAATTTGTAATCTGTCATTAAAATACAATAACTTTGTTCGGCACCACGCCCAACACGTCCACGTAACTGATGCAATTGCGACAAGCCAAAACGTTCAGCACTTTCAATCACCATTACGGAAGCATTGGGTACATTTACACCCACTTCAATAACCGTAGTTGCAACCATAATATTGGTTTTTCCTTCAGCAAAGCGTTTCATTTCTTCATCTTTGTCGGCAGGTTTCATTTTTCCGTGTAAAATAGAAATAGAATACTGTGGTAAAGGAAAATCACGAGAAATACTTTCATATCCGTCCATCAAATCTTTATAATCCATTTTTTCCGATTCTTGAATTAACGGATATACAATATAAATTTGTCGGCCTTTGGCGATTTCGTCTTTTAAAAATTTCCAAACAACTAATCGCTTGCTATCAAATCGATGTACGGTTTGTATAGGTTTTCTGCCTGGAGGTAATTCATCTATTACAGAAATATCTAAATCGCCATACAAACTCATAGCTAATGTTCGTGGTATAGGAGTCGCCGTCATGACTAAAACGTGTGGCGGGATTTCCGATTTCCTCCAAAGTTTACTTCGTTGTTCTACACCAAAACGATGTTGCTCATCAATTACGGCTAAACCTAAATTTTTAAATTTTACTTTATCTTCCAATAAAGCATGTGTTCCGATTATAATATCTAATGTGCCGTTTTCTAATTCTTCGTGAATAATTCTTCGTTGTGCAATTTTCGTAGAACCTGTTAAAATTCGGATATTGATGTTCAAATCTTTGGCTAATTCGGTAATCCCATTAAAATGTTGATTGGCTAAAATTTCTGTAGGCGCCATCAAACAACTTTGAAAACCGTTATCTTTCGCAATTAGCATACACATTAATGCCACAATGGTTTTACCTGAACCTACATCGCCTTGTAGTAAACGATTCATTTGTGCATGACTTCCTAAATCGTTTCGTATTTCTTTCAATACTCGTTTTTGAGCATTAGTTAGTTCAAAAGGTAAATGATTGTTATAAAAATTATTAAAATTTTCCCCAATAATTTCAAATGGAAACCCTTTTATTTTATGTTTTCGAATTAAATTTTTAGTGATTAATTGTAATTGAATAAAGAACAACTCTTCAAACTTTAATCGAAATTGCGCTTTGGCTAAAAGTTCTTGACTTTTTGGAAAATGTATATTTAGTAAGGCTTCTTTTTTTGGAATAAGTTTTAATTCTTCTATAATGGAATCGGATAATGTTTCTGAAAACAATTGATGGGTTTCAGAAAACAATTGCATCATCATTTTATTGATAACTTTATTTGTAATGCCTTTGTTGTTTAGTTTTTCAGTGCTTGGATATACAGGCTGCATCGCACTTCGTAATGTGGTTTTGTGTTCTTCCAATAATTCCATTTCTGGATGTGCCATATTGAAAACTGAACCAAATTGCGTAATTTTCCCAAAAATAACATAAACGGTATTAAGTTTTAAGCTTTCCTTAACCCATTTTTGGCCTTGAAACCATACCAATTCCATTTGTCCTGTATCATCTAAAAAAGTGGCAACTAATCTTGATTTTCCTTTTCCTTGGTCGATGGTTTTAACATGAACCACTTTTCCAACAATTTGAACTTCTGAATTACTATTTATTAGTTGGTTGATTTTAAAATAGCGCGTTCTATCGATATATCGATTAGGGTATAAATTGATTAAATCGCCATATTTATGAATATTCATTTCTTTGCGAAGTAAATCGCCACGCTGCGGACCTACGCCTTTTAAATATTCTATGGGAGTATCAAGTAGATTCAAAGTCTAATTCTATTTTTGTAATTCAAGTTAAATTTTGAACACAAATAAAGAAATTGTATAAATTATTAAATTTCTCTAATCTGCGTTAAGACACACATGAAAAGCGAAGATAGGCATAAATTCTATATTTTGAAATTATTATTTCTTTATGAATTTATAAGTAGTATTGCCACTTTCAGAAATTAATTTTACAAAATAAATTCCGTTTTCATAATTAGAAACATCAACATTCGTTTCATTATCTAATAAAATACAAGAATGTAGTTTTTGTCCCAATATTGAATATATTTCAGCTGTTGGATTTGAGTTCTCAGGGTTTAAAATGGTTAATTTATCTGAAACAGGATTTGGAAATAATTTAATTCTTTCAGGATTTTGAAAATTAGTTGTTGACAATGCGGCTTCTTGATACACCCTAACATAATCTACTTCCATGGTAGATTGAACAAAATTATTGGAAACACTAGGTTCTATAGCAACATTTAATAAAATATACTGTTCTGCATCAAAAGGCCAAGTATATTGGTTTTTTATAGATGGATTATAGGTTAAATGATTAATGCCGTCTACACTAAAAGTAATACTTTGTGCATTCCACTCCATGGCATAAATATGAAAATTATTTGAAACCCCAGCTTTGTATTGAGAGTTTGTAATATATTCGCCAACGCCTAAATTCCCATTTATAGGATGATGTACTGCACTAGAAATGACGTTTTGATTGGTTCCCCAATGTTCCATAATGTCTATTTCACCACAGGCTGGCCAGTTGGTAGTGCCATATGTTGCAGTCCAATATCCACCAGGTTCAATGATATTTTTGCCTAACATCCATATTGCAGGCCAAGTTCCAGCGCCAGTTGGTAATTTGGCACGAACTTCAACTCGGCCATATTTAAAGGCAAATTTCGAATTTAATCTGGCTGAGGTAAATTGTTTGGTTTGATTTTGTTGTGTAAGAACTTCTTTTTTTGCTGTAATAGATAAAATTCCATTTGAACAATAAGAGTTTGTCTGGCTGTTGGTATAATGCTGTAATTCGCCATTATACCAGCTTGTTCCATTAGGTAATTGTGTTTGATGAAACCAATTTAAATTATTTACCACGCCATTAGTGTTAAATTCATCACTCCAAACTAAATTAGTGCAAGTTGAAACGGCTCCTGAATATAAGAAGTCATCAATATATGCCAGTACATTTGAATTGTTGTTTTCTCCATTTATTTGTATTAATACTCGATTAAAATCCCATCTATTTAATGGGTTTTGAGAGTTGGGATCTAAATTAATAAATGCATCTGTAGCAAAATTAAATGTAATGGTTTGCCATTGATTTAAAACGATAGGTTTAATAATTTCACATTGCGTAGACCATGGTGTAGCTGAAGTGCCATTTTGAAGTTTTAATGAAATTTGATTGTTTTGATTTCCTGTTATACCACTTGAAGGAACATATATTTTTAATGAAAATTCACTACTTGTTAATAAATTAAAATTAAATCCAGCATCAAACCGAACGTTTGCATATTGCCCACCAGTATCCGAATACTTCAGAACTTTTGATGACGAATTTATTCCTGTAGGAAAAGGATTGTTAAAATTTGTATCTATCAAACAAGCATCGCCAACCCAAGAATTGATAGTGCTGTTTCCTTCAAAATTGTCCTGTGAGATTTGTGCTTGAGAGAATAAACTAACTTGAGAAAACAATAATAATACTGAAAGTATGTTGCGCATAATATCTTTTTTTCAAAAATAGTGTTTAATTTAGCACAAAGTAAAATGATAACCTATACTAAAACTATACAATAATAAAATTTTCGTGTACTTAATTCGGTTTTGTTAATCAGTATCTTTGTTGTAAATAAAATTATAATGCGCTATATATTTATACTATTTTCAATTTTTTCCTTTTCGCAACAAGTAAAATATGTTGATTTTTTGACGTGTACTGCTTCTTTATATCCAAATTTTGAAGAAAAATCTATTTCTGGGAATGTTACTTATGAATTTAAGGTAAAGCAGATTTTAGATACTATTAAAATCGATGCAAAAAATATCGAGTTTTCTGATGTCATGATTAATGGTAAATCGGTTAAATTTAAAAATTCAGGAAAAACATTGGATTTATTTGATGGGTTTTCTAAAGGTAAAAACAAACTAACGTTTCAATACACTGCCATACCGAAGCAAACGCTATATTTCATAGGTCAAGATGAAAATAGGCAAATCTGGACGCAAGGCCAAGGCAAATACACAAGCCATTGGTTGCCGAGTTTTGACGATGTAAATGAGAAAGTAATTTTCGGGATTACTATTAACTATTATGTTGATATGGATAAATTTGAATTTAATCCTATCGCATTATCTAATGGTAAATTAAATTTTGAGAAAAAAACTATAAGTTGGAGTAGAGGCGTTAACGATATAACAAGAAATTATCAAATGCAAAAACCTATATCGTCTTATTTGGTAATGTTGGCGTTTGGAAAATTTGGGATGCAAGAAGTCAAAAGTAAATCAGGAACGCATTTAGAATTATACATAGATAAAAATGATTATTCAAAATTTGAACCTACATATCGCTATTCTAAACAAATTTTCGATTATTTAGAACAAGAAATTGGTTTGAAATATCCTTGGAAAATCTACCGCCAAATTCCTGTTAGAGATTTTTTATATGCGGGTATGGAAAACACGACTTCTACGATTTTCTCTCAAGATTTTGTTGTGGATTCAATTGGTTTTAATGATAAGAATTACATAAATGTAAACGCCCACGAATTGGCACATCAATGGTTTGGTGATTTGATAACCGCACAATCGAGTAAACATCATTGGCTTCAAGAAGGTTTTGCTACGTATTATGCGCTTTTAGCAGAAAAGGAAATATTTGGAGATGATTATTTTTATAACGAATTATATGATTATGCGTTGCAATTGAGAAGCGCAGCTAAAACGGATACCATTCCTGTGATGAATGAAAAAGCCAGTTCGATATCATTTTACAAAAAAGGCGCTTGGGCGTTGCATACCTTACGCGAAGATATCGGTGCGAAAAATTTTCAAAAGGCAGTAAAAAAGTATTTGAAAAAATACCAATACAAAAATGTAAATACAGATGAATTTTTAGCTGAAATAAAAAAAGTTGCTAAAGATTTTGATGTTGAAAAATTCAAAAAGAAATGGTTAGAAACATCAGGTTTTGATATGGTTTTAGCGGAAAGTTATCTTTTAAAAAACAAATCGGTTGCCACCTATATTCAACTAACAAAAGAGAAAAAAGATATTGAGAACTATAAAGTAATTTTACAATCGGATACGTATTTTCCTATAAAACAATATATTTTTTATAAATTAGATAATACTACTTTTAATGATAAAAAAGAATTGATTGAAATTGGTATGAAACAAAACATTTATGTTCGCCAAGCCATTGCAGAAACGTTGAGTGAAATTCCAGATGAATTTAAATCGCAATATGAAACGTTTTTAGATGATTTTTCATATAAAACTAAAGAAATTGCTTTGATAAATTTGTGTAATAATTTTCCAAATCAAGCAAATGAATATTTGGAAAAACTAAAAAACTTGCAAGGCAACAATGATAAAAGTTTACGAGTAACTTGGTTAAAACTTGCTTTAAATTCAGATAAACATATAGAGTATAAAAATCTGTACTTCAATGAATTATTAAGTTATACTTCAAGTAATAATGAAAGTTACCTTCGAGAAAATGCTTTGGAAGTTTTGTTAGAGTTGTATCCTGAAAACGAACAAGTAATTCAAGCTTTGTTTCAAGCAACCATGCATCACAAATGGCAATTTACAAAATTCGCAAGAGAGAAAATACGAGCCTTATTAAAACAATCAGATTTTAGAAATAAAGTAGAAAATTTAGTTAAAACTGCGGATGAAAAAACAGCTAATTTGTATTTGAAATTTTTAAAAGAATAACAGATTAAACCTAACGGTTTAATTGTTAAAACACCCTTTTTAATTCTTCTTTAATAAAGCTAATGGCAACAGCACTTGCGCTCTCTGTTTGAGTAAGTTCTTGAAGTAATTTCGTGCGTAATTCTTCACCAGATTTTACTTCTCCTTCAATAGAAAACCTTCTAATTTGAGTAATAATACTGTTTTTAGCTTTTAAAATAATTTCCCAACTTTCATGAGTAAAATATATTTGTTGCGCAATATTATGCTCGTATTCAGTTTGTATAGTATGTATTAAAAGCGTAGCGTAATTTTGCGCATCTAAGCTGTTTGGTTCAACACGCATCATTAAATTAATTGGATTGATGCGCTCTAAAAACAATACAATTCGCTCATAAGCTTGCAATCTAATAGGTAAGCCTAAACGCTGATTCTCTCTTAGTAATTCGAATTTTCGTTTGTTTTCTTCGTTTTTAAAAAATTTATGTAATAAACCAAACGCAACTCCTCCAGTAATAATTGCTGGTAATGTATATGTGGCAATTTCTAATAACTTTACTTCAATATTCATCGATTGTTTTTTTACAAATCTAAAATATTTTTTTAAATAAAATAAATCCATTTATAATTTCTTATATTTGTTAGTATATCAGCGAGTTAATATGAAAAAATTGTTTTTTTTTGGTTTAATTCTTTTTTCTGTTTTGTCGTTTTCTCAGACAAAAGAGATGATATTGGTATTTAAAGATAAAACGTCAGGTGCTTTAATTGAAAATGTCGTTGTTGCGATTTTAAGAACAGATGAAAATTTTCAAAGCAATAAGGAAGGAGTGGTGAAATTTAATTTAAATAAGTCATCTAGAATAAATATTAAGCATACCGAATATAAAGAAGTAAGTATCAGTTCGGTTACTTTAAAAGAGTTGGAAACGGTTATTTTTTTAGAGAATATTTCACAAGACATTGAAGATGTTGTAATTACTAATCGCCAATCTTTTAATATACTTAAAACATTGATTAATAAATCAATGAAGCAACTTACTGCACCTATTAATTTAAAGATATATTCACGAGAATTTTTTAAATACAATAACGAATTCACCTCTTATTCTGATGGTTTGGTTAATTTTTGTTTGAAGGAAAAACCTGATAAATTTGCCGCTGATATATTAGTAGAACAAAACAGGACATATAATTTAATAAATAACGAAAAAATCATTAAAAAGACATTAAGTTTTTAAATATATTGTCAATTTAGCCGAATCAAAAGCTAAAAAGAAATTCGATTTCGAAATAAAAACGGTGAAAGGAAAAGCAGATTTTTATCAAATGCTAATTGTTCCAAAGCCAGAAATAGAGGAGTTTTTGCCAACAGTAACGGTAATTTATGATTATAGAAAGAACATTATCTTAGAATTAGAATATTTTGTAGAACCCAGTCGATTTGAATATTCAGATGTTTCTAACTTAAAAGTTGTAAAAGGAAAAGTATTCAATTCCATCTTTAAAGCCTTGTATATTTTAGATGGTGACGATTATTTTTTAGCCAGTACAAAAGAAGAAATAGGCTTGATGGTAAAAGATAAAAAGGATGTGGAAAATAAGGTTGAAATAGCCAATTATTTAATCACCACACAGCACAGTAGGAAATTTGTACCTTATGAAAAAGAAGATGTTTTTAAAGAAAAATCTTTAATAAACAAGAAAAACTCAATTATAACGGAATATTGGGAAACCAATTCCGGTTTGTTATTAACTTCAGAAGAAAAAAAAATTGTTGATAATTTACAGTTAAAAGACAATTAAAAGCAGGAAAAATCACTTCATAATCTGTATTTTTGCTTTCCTAATTATCCTATTTTAGCCATGCAACAATACATAAATCAATTAAATGAGGCACAACGTGCGCCAGTTTTGCAAAAAGACGGCGCTATGATTGTTATTGCGGGTGCTGGTTCAGGCAAAACACGTGTGCTTACCGTTCGAATTGCTAACTTGATGTATCAAGGTATAGATGCTTTTAATATTTTAGCCTTAACATTTACCAATAAAGCAGCACGTGAAATGAAAAAACGTATTGCTGAAATTGTGGGAAATAATGAAGCTAAAAACCTTTGGATGGGTACATTTCACTCTGTTTTTGCTAAAATTTTGCGAAGTGAAGCTGAAAAATTAGGTTATCCTTCCAATTTTACCATTTACGATTCTCAAGATTCATTACGTTGTTTGGGTGGTATTATTAAGGAAATGCAATTGGATAAAGATGTGTATAAACCCAAACAAATTTTAGGAAGAATTTCCCAATATAAAAACTCATTAATTACAGTACGTGCCTATTTCAATAATCCCGAATTACAAGAAGCCGATGCGATGAGTAAAAAACCTCGAATGGGCGAAATTTACAATAATTATGTTGAACGTTGTTTCAAGTCGGGCGCGATGGATTTTGATGATTTGTTGTTGAAAACCAACGAGTTATTAAATCGTTTTCCAGACGTTTTAGCGAAATACCAAGATAGATTTAGATATATTTTAGTTGATGAGTACCAAGATACCAATCATTCTCAATATTTAATTGTAAAAGCACTTTCAGATAGATTTCAGAATATCTGTGTTGTAGGTGATGATGCGCAAAGTATTTATGCTTTCCGTGGTGCGAATATCAATAATATTTTAAACTTTCAAAAAGATTACGATGGTGTAAAGATGTATCGATTGGAACAGAATTATCGCTCTTCAAAAAATATTGTAGAAGCGGCGAATAATGTTATTGATAAAAATAAAACCAAACTGGATAAGATTGTTTGGACAGCCAATGATGACGGGCCTAAAATTAAAGTGCATCGAAGTGTTACAGATGGTGAAGAAGGGCGCTTTGTAGCTGGAACTATTTTCGAACAAAAAATGCAAAACCAATTACCGAATTCGCATTTTGCTATTTTATACCGTACCAATGCACAATCTCGTGCTATGGAAGATGCGTTGCGAAAAAGAGATATTCCGTACCGAATTTATGGCGGATTGTCTTTCTATCAAAGAAAAGAAATTAAAGACGTCTTATCCTATTTACGATTGGTAATCAATCCAAAAGATGAAGAAGCATTAGTTCGAGTAATTAATTATCCTGCGCGTGGAATAGGAGATACTACAGTTGAGAAATTAACAGTTGCTGCCAATCATTATAAACGTTCCATTTTTGAAGTGATGGAGCATATTGATAAAATCGATTTAAAATTAAACTCAGGTACGAAAACCAAGTTGCAAGATTTTGTTACGATGATAAAAAGTTTTCAAGTCATCAATGAACAACAAGATGCCTTCACGTTAACAGATCACGTAACGAAGAAAACAGGTTTAGTGCAAGAATTAAAAAAAGACGGCACACCTGAAGGAATTGCCAGAATCGAAAATATAGAAGAATTATTAAACGGTATTAAAGATTTTACCGAAGGTCAAAAAGAAATTGATGGCGCGCGTGGTGCTTTAGCAGAATTTATGGAAGATGTGGCGTTGGCGACAGATTTAGATAAAGACACAGGCGATGATGATAGAGTGGCATTAATGACAATTCACTTAGCAAAAGGATTAGAATTTCCACACGTTTTTGTGGTAGGAATGGAAGAAGATTTGTTTCCAAGTGCGATGAGTATGAACACACGAAGCGAATTGGAAGAAGAAAGACGATTGTTTTATGTAGCCTTAACTCGTGCCGAACATCAAGCGTATTTAACGTATGCGCAATCGCGTTACCGTTGGGGAAAATTGGTAGATAGCGAACCTTCACGTTTTATCGAAGAAATTAATGATGAATATTTGGAATATATGAATCCGATAGATTCGGGTTACCGATATAAACCAACTATGGATATTGATATTTTTGGCGATGTAGATAAATCTAAATTGCGATTGGCTAAACCAACTGCAGGAACGCCACCCGAATACATTAGCAAAAACGAACCGGTTTCGTCTATTAATATTAGAAGACTAAAACCGTTAAATAGTGGAGCAAGTACATCGAAAAACAATATTACAGATGCAAATTTAGCTGTTGGAAACATTGTGATGCACGAACGTTTCGGAAAAGGTGAAATTGTAGGTTTAGAAGGTGTAGGAGCAGACAAAAAAGCGGAAATACGTTTCGATGTTGGAGGCTTGAAGAAGTTGTTGTTGCGATTTGCAAAGTTAAATGTGATTGGGTAGAAAAAAGTTTCAGGTTTCAGGTTCTTTTTGTTAACTTGAAACTTGAAACTTGAAACAAAATTAATATGGCAGAATTTCTAAAAATATACGAAGACAAACCAAGTGAAACAACTATTAAAAAAGTAGTGGAAGTTTTAAAAAACGGCGGATTGGTCATTTATCCAACCGATACCGTCTATGGTTTAGGTTGTGATATTACCAATTCTCGTGCGTTGGAAAAATTAGCGAAAATTAAAGGTGTGAAGTTAGAAAAAGCTAATTTTTCTTTTGTTTGTAGTAGTTTAAGCAATATTTCAGATTACGTAAAGCAAATTGACACACCTACTTTTAAAATTTTAAAACGAGCGTTGCCCGGCGCTTATACGTTTATTTTGCCAGGAAATAACGACTTACCAAAAGACTTCCGTAAGAAAAAAACAGTGGGAATTCGAGTACCAGATAATAATATTGCCATACAAATTGTGGAAATGTTAGGAAATCCAATAGTTTCAACATCTATTCACGATGAAGATGAGGTAATTGAATATTCCACCGATCCGGAATTAATTTTCGAGAAATGGCAAAACCAAGTCGATTTAGTTATTGATGGCGGTTATGGAGAAAACATTGCTTCAACCATTATCGATTTAACAGGTCACGAACCAATTGTTGTTAGAGAAGGTAAAGGTGATGTAAATATCATATAAAATTACAAATCAAAAATTCCAAATTCCAAAATTCATATTTTAAATCGTAAATCGTAAATCCCAAATCGTAAATTACTTAGGGCTTATAATTTCCACATCACTAAACGCAATTGCACCTCTAACTACACCTTGAATGGTTGTTTTTAGCGCATCAATAATATGAATTTTTAATTCGTTTTTAGAGAAAATTAAACTTACTTCTCTTGATGGTTTTGGGCTAACAAATTGTTTAAGTTTAGTTTTATTTTTCTCGTTTAAATCTAATGTATGTAAATAGGGAAGTAGGGTAGTCCCTAAGCCTTCATCGGATAATTTAATTAAAGTTTCAAAACTGCCGCTTTCTAATTGAAAATGATTCTCACCAATAAAATTATTGTTTTTACATAGATTCAAAACACTGTTTCTAAAACAATGTCCGTCTTGTAATAACAATATTTTCTCTACATCTAAATCAGCAACTTCAATTTCTTTTTTTGCTTTATTAAGACTGTTTTCTGGTATATAGGCTACAAAAGGTTCGTAATATAGAACGATTTCCTTAAGTTTCTCTTCATCTAAAGGTGTAGCAGCAATAGCACAATCTAAATGCCCATTTTTAAGTTTTGTAATAATATCCGAAGTATTTAATTCTTCTACAATTAAGTTTACTTTTGGATATTTTTTTATAAAAGTATTTAAAAACATCGGAAGTAAAGTGGGCATAATCGTAGGTATCATACCAATACGAAAATCGCCACCAATAAATCCCTTTTGTTGGTCTACAATGTCTTTAATTCTATTTGCTTCGTTAACTATATTTTTAGCTTGAGTTACAATTTTGCTTCCTACTTCAGTTAAACCAATAGGTTTCTTTGTTCGATCAAAAATTTGGATACCTAATTCTTCTTCCAATTTTTGAATTTGCATACTTAATGTCGGCTGCGTAACAAAACATTTTTCGGCAGCTAATGTGAAATTTTTGTTTTCAGCAACTGCTAAAACGTAATATAATTGGGTAATGGTCATGATATCAATATTTGTGATAAAAGTAAAAATTTCTATTGTAAAAAACTATTATTCAAGAAAAGATTATAAAAAAAAACTCTGAAAACAAGCCAGAGTTTTTATAAATCGTAAATAGTAAATCCCAAATCGTAAATCGTAAATTATTAATATACCTCCGATTCTTTTAATTTTTCAGTATTAGCAACTAATTGTAATTCATCAATAAATTTATGAATTTTTCCAGACATTACGCCGTCCATATCAAAAACGTCAACACCAATTCTATGGTCAGTTACACGTCCTTGAGGGTAATTGTAGGTTCTAATTTTAGCCGAACGGTCACCTGAACTTACTTGAGAAGTTCGCGTTTTCGCATCTTCTTCTTGTTTTTTTGCTAATTCTTGTTCGTACAAACGAGAACGTAATACAGTTAACGCTTTATCTTTATTTTTATGTTGCGATTTTTGATCCTGACATTGTGCAACTAATCCTGAGGGAATGTGTGTTAAACGTACTGCCGATTTAGTAGTATTTACAGATTGTCCTCCAGGTCCTGAAGAACAGAAAAAATCTACACGAACATCATTCATATCAATTTGCACATCAAATTCTTCTGCTTCTGGTAAAACCATAACCGTCGCTGCTGAAGTATGCACTCGACCTTGTGTTTCTGTCTGAGGCACACGTTGTACACGATGTACTCCCGCTTCATACTTTAAAGCACCATAAACATCTTCTCCAGTTACTTCAAAAATTACCTCTTTAAAGCCACCAGAAGTTCCATCACTCATATCAACTACAGAACATTTCCAACCGCGACCTTCGCAATATTTGGTGTACATTCTGTATAAATCTCCTGCAAAAATAGACGCTTCATCACCACCAGTACCGGCACGAATTTCAACCATTACATTTTTTGCATCTTCTGGATCTTTAGGAATCAACATAAATTTGATTTCTTCTTCCAACAACGGCAAACGTTCTTTGGCTTCTTCTAATTGCATTTTAGCCATTTCTACCATTTCGGCATCAGAACCATCTGCAATTATTTCTTGTGCTTCTTTTATGTTAGCATCCAGAGTTATATATTCTTCACGTTTTTGAACCAACGCATTTAAACTTTTATATTCTTGGTTTAATTGTACATAACGCTTTTGATCGGCAATTACATCAGGTTGAATAATCAAATCTGATATTTCGTCGAAACGTTGTTTTACGTATTGTAATCTGTCTAACATGTCTTCATTATTTTGTAAAGCAAAGTTACAAAAAAAAGTAATCTTTTATATAGTTTATTGCGATTTGTAGAAATATGTTTCTATATTAAATTGCACTAAACTGCTTTTCTACTGCCAACTATTTAATTTAATTTTTTGTTTTTGAAGTGTTTATTTATAAAATGGTATTAAAAAAAAGATATTATTTGTTAAAAATAAATTTATGATTTATCTTTGAACAGAATTCACAAATAAAATTCCGGAAAACATGTTTGAATTTCAACAGTATTTAGGCTTTTTACTTTTCTTAACCATTTTAACTATAGGTTTTTGGTTAATGTTTTTTCTTGTAGGTTTTGTTCAATATTGGATTGGCGGATCTTTAATAGAATTATACAAAGAAAAGAAAGCGAAAAAATTAGCTGAACAAGAAAAGTAATTTTCTTAAGTTAATAAAAAATCCCGATTCGTACGAATCGGGATTTTTTTGTTTTGTGTTAGAATTCTCCGCCACCGCCTTCTTGTTGTTCTAAGCTTTTTGGTTTTATTTCTTTTTCGTTTTTCAATTTATTAAATCTATATGTAAACGAAACCGTTACTTGTCGTACTCTCCATTGCATTTCGCTATAAGAATTTACAGTTGGTAATTGTAAATCTTGAATTCTTTTTCTTGAATTAAAAACATCACTCACATTAAGTGAAATGGTTGCTTTTTCTTTTAAAACATCTTTACTAAAAGCTAAATTCATACTTGCAATTCCTAATGTTTTTCCTTGAGCTGTTTTTTGTCCTGCATTATACGTTCCATTAGTTTGCCAATCAATTTTGTATGGTAAATTTATTTTAGATGTTAATCGTGCTGTCCATGTACTTGATTTGTAATTGAAGTTTTGATTAACTAAAATATTGTTAGAATTAATAAATTGATAATTCCCTTTGGTTTCATTATAAAAATAATTCACATTTGAATTTAATTTCCACCATTTTTTTACGGTATAATTTAAGGTAACTTCCATTCCAATTCTATTATCTTCACCTAAATTAAAAGGTGTATTGATAATTACTGGAATTCCATTAAAAAACTGACCACTTTCTTTTCGAACCGTTTGGAAAGCGTCTGTAGTATGATTGTAATACGCAGAAGTGCTTAGTGTGATTTTATCCCATTTTTTTAAATAACCAATATCAAATGCATCGGTAAATGAAGGATTTAATTTTGGATCTCCAATAAATAAATTGATATTACTGGTGTACGAAGAAAACGGATTAATAAATCGATCTCTTGGACGAGTTATTCTTTTACTATAATTTAAGGAAATATTTGAATCGTTATTTAATTCATATGTTAAAAATAAACTTGGAAAAAAGTTGTTGTAATTTCTTGTGTTTAAATCGTTTGTTAGTAACTGATTGATTTCCAAATTGGTGTTTTCCAATCGTAACCCTCCTAAAACAGATAACTTTTTAAAGAATTTAGTTCCTAATTGAGTATAAATAGCACTTACATTTTCAATGTACTCAAAATTATTCGTAAATCCAGGAATATTAGTGTAAGGACTATTTTGATTTATGCGTTCCAACACTTCATAATTACTTGTAGAATTCGTATAACTTCCTCTGTAACCAGCTTCAAACTGTAAGTCTTTGGTTATAGGTAAAACATAGTCAGCCTGAATTAAATTTCTAGTTTGTCTACCAATTTTTGAAGTTGTTTCGTCCGATACAAATGTATTTGTTTCTAAAATACTTCCATAAATAGTTGAAAATTCATCTTCTTCATTTAATGAAAAGGAAGCATCAATTGTTAATTTGTGTCCATCCTTTTTAAATTTCTTTATAAAATTAGAAGTGTATTCTACTGCTTCATTTCTAGAAAGTGATTGGTTGTCTCTGAAACGCGTAAATAAAAAGTTACTTCTATTTAAAGTATAATTTTTGTAGGTTACATCTTCAAAATTTTTACCGTCGTTGTTTCTATAATTGATACTATTTGTCCATGTTGCCGATTTGTCTTTGTTTAGAAATACTTCCATACCAAAATTAACATTGACACCATCGCTAAATCTATTGGCATTTCTACGCTCTTCAATATAGGTATTTGCTACAAAATTTTCTTGATTGATTTTGGTATTTCCTGGATTATTTCTGTCATTATAAGCTATAGTTGCAAATAAGTTATATGTGTCTGATTTTGAATTAATATTTGCAGAAATACCTTGATTTTTTGGATCACCAGCGGTTGCAATTACTGTTCCGTTAATTCCTTTGTTTTTTCCTTTTTTAAGGATAATATTCAAAATTCCACCACCACCTTCAGCATCGTATCGCGCAGATGGATTGGTAATTACTTCTACTTTTTCAATAGCATCAGCAGGCAGCATTCTTAACGCATCGGCAACATTTATAGCTGTTGAAGGTTTTCCATCAATTAAAACACGGACACTTTCATTACCACGAAGACTAATGTTTCCTTCTACATCAACAGCTACACTTGGTATGTTATCTAAAACATCACTTACCGTTCCGCCTTTTACCATTAAATCTTGACCAACATTATATACCTTTTTGTCTAATTTAATGTCAACCGACGTTTTTTCACTTCGAATTACGACCGTTTCAATTTGATTAGAATCAGATTCTAAGGCTATATTTCCCAAATTGGTATCTGACCCAATAGTTTGATTTAGTTTTTCTTGAGTTTTAAATCCAGGAAATTCATATTTAAAATTATACGTTCCGTTGTTTAATTCGATGCTAAAGTTTCCATTTGCATCTGAAGTGCCTCCAGTAATAATTTTTTTTGTGTCCGATTTTGAAATCGTAATTACAGCGAATTCAATAGGTTTTGTAGTTTCTTTATCGATAATTTTACCAGTAATAATTACTTTTTTTAACGAAATTTGAGAGATGGCCGTAGTACTAACAAATAAGAAAGTTAGTAGCAGCATTGATTTTTTAAATAACATATTTTGTGACATTTTACAGTACAAATTTAGTGTTCTGGATTCAAACAAGTATTAAAACTATGTTAAATCATTTTATAAAATTGTGTTTATTAATTCCGATGGTCTCACAATTACCGCTTTTTCTCCATTAATTACGATAGGTCTTTCTATTAGTTTTGGAAATTGCAACATTGCTTCAATAATTTCTTTATCAGTTAAATTCTTGCCTTTGAAATTTTCAACCCAATCTTTTTCCTTAACTCTTATCAATTGAATTGGCTTGATTTTTAGTTTTTTTATAATAGTTTCTAACTCTGTATAAGTAAGCGTTTTTTCCAGGTAATGTATCGTTTCAAAAGGTTTATTAAGGTTTTCTAAGAAGCAAACACCTTCTCTGGATTTTGAACATCTTTTGTTGTGGTATATAGTTAGCATAAATATTTTTTTTACAAAGGTAATAATTGTAATTTAGTGGACTTAAAAAATCGTAATATGTATATAGAACAATTGCAGAAAATTAAAATAAGTTTGTGGTCTTACGCAGTCATTCCCTTTTCATTTTTAGCATTAATGATTTTTATTTATTTTTCATCAGATGGTGTTGATACCAATGAAGTGATAAAAAAAACGATTGAAATGTATGGAATAAATGGTACGTTTGTAATGCTTGTTGCGCCATTATCATTTATGTTGTTTATAGTTTTATTTTATAATAAATTCATTCAAAATAATTCATTACGAATATTAACTACGTCTCGTCCCAAAATCGATTGGTCAAGAGTTTTTTTCTCATTTGGACTTTGGGGAGGTATTACAATTTTAACAACCATTATAGGCTATTATGCCGCTCCAGAAGATTTTGTGATTCAATTTAATCCTGAAAAATTTGCTGTGTTTGTAGTATTGGCTGTAGTGTTAATTCCTTTTCAAGCTAGTTTTGAAGAATATTTATTTCGTGGACATATGCTTCAGGGATTAGGTTTAGCTACAAAAACTAGATGGGTTCCATTATTGGTTACGTCATTTTTATTTGGCATAATGCATATTGACAACCCAGAAGTTGATAAATTGGGGATGATTATTATGTTTTATTATATTGGAACAGGTTTGTTTTTAGGAATTTTAACTTTAATGGATGAAGGTTTAGAATTAGCATTAGGATTTCACGCAGCTAATAATTTAATTGGTGCATTGTTGGTTACTTCAGATTGGTCGGCATTTCAAACGCATTCTATTTTAAAAGATGTTTCCGTGCCAAGTGCTAATTTTCAAATTTTCATACCTATATTAGTGTTTTTTCCAATTTTACTTTATATTTTTTCTAAAAAGTACAAATGGAGCAATTGGAAAGAAAGACTTTTTGGAAATATAAAACCAATACAAGTAAAAGAATAATGAATCAAATTATTCATCCCGATTTTAAATTAAACGGAAAAAGTTTTACTTATATAGAACTTTTAGCAGAAGCTTTATATTTAAAAGAAAACGGACAATTATTTGAAAAAGAAATTGGAAAATTCCTTATAGATTGGCTAAGTAATGAATCATTTGTTTTTGTCCAAACGTCAGGTTCTACAGGAATACCAAAGCAAATTGTTCTTCAAAAATCGGCAATGATAGCTTCGGCGAAAGCTACAGGTTTGTTTTTTAACTTACAACCAAAAAACACCGCTTTGTTATGTTTGTCAGCCAATTATATTGCAGGAAAAATGATGTTGGTGCGTGCAATTACTTTAGGGTTGCATTTAGATACAATTGATCCAACAAGTGAACCATTATCTACAAAAAAGTACAATTTTACAGCAATGGTTCCTTTGCAGGTGCAAAAATCATTATCAAAATTACATTTGGTTGATAACGTATTAATAGGTGGTGCAAAAGTGAGTTATACTTTGTCAGAAAGTATTCTGAAAACCAATTGCAATGCTTTTGAATCGTATGGAATGACGGAAACCATTTCGCACATTGCCATAAAGAAAATTGGAGAGTTGTCATTTACTGTTTTACCAAATGTAACTATATCTGTAGATGATAGAAGTTGTTTGGTGATTGAAGCTTTAGAACTTTCTAATGAAAAAATTATAACAAATGATATCGTAGAAATCGTAAATAAAACTCAATTTATTTTAAAAGGACGAATTGATAATATGATTAATTCCGGAGGTATTAAAATTTTTCCAGAAGAAATAGAAGAAATCCTAGCTAAATTCATTTCAGTTCCTTTTTTTATTGCCAGTAAACCTGATGAAAATTTAGGCGAAAAAGTAATTCTTGTGCTTGAAACCACTCCGTTTTCTATTGATAATAGCGTGTTTTCAGAATTATCAAAGTACCAAATACCAAAAGAAATTTTGTTTTTAGAGTCATTTGAAAGAACAGAAACGCAAAAAATTAACAGAAAGAAATCATTAGAAAAATTAGTGTAAACAAATACTTTTCAATAGATTATTTTCTTTCTACCTTAATATAAAACTGATTGGTTTTTACAGCAATGTTCTCCAAAACTAATTTTTTTTCAACTTTTAGTTCTTGATTTTCAGTTGTAGGTTGTAATCGTATTGTTTGTTCATTAATAATAATATCTACAGGCATTTTAAAATCGGCAGTTACATTTTCCCATTTGTAATTCAGTTTATTACTGGTTTTTGACAACACCAATTTAGGAATTTTTGTAGTCGTTAAATAGTGCTGAAATACGGAAGTTAAATCGATACTACTTTCTTTATTAAAAAAATCAATTACGGTTTTCGTATCGATAATTTGCTTTTTATAGGTTTCAGAGTAATTATATAAAAGTTTCCACCATTTAACATCATCATTAATAATGTGTCTTATTGTATTTAGTAGTAAGGCACCTTTATAATACATATCGCCACTTCCTTCTCGGTTTACACCAAATTGACCAATAATTGGACGGTCGTTTTGCACATTTCTTGATTGTCCGTTTACATATTTTATGGCTTCATCATATCCTTTAATACATTCAATAAAAACGGTTTCTGTGTAGGTTGTAAAGCCTTCGTGAATCCACATATCGGCAATATCTTTACTTGTAATACTGTTTCCAAACCATTCGTGTCCGGTTTCGTGAATCGTAATATAATCGAAAAACATTCCAGCACCCGTCCCGGATAAGTCCATTCCAAGATATCCTTTTTTGTATTTATTTCCATAGGCTACAGCACTTTGGTGTTCCATACCTAAATAAGGCGTTTCTACTAATTTATAACCATCTTCAAAAAATGGATATTTCCCAAATTTCGATTGAAAGCAATTCATCATTGGTTTCACATCATTATCAAAATGTTTACGAGCTGTTTCTTCGTTGTACCGCAACACATAATAATCTAAATCCAGACCTTCGTGATTATCGTGAATATGCACATAATCGGCAATATTTACTGTAATATCATAATTGTTAATAGGATTTTTTACTTCCCAATCCCAACGCGTATAGCCGTCTTTTAAATCGGTTGAACCCAAAAATCTTCCGTTGGAAACATTCATTAATCCGTTTGGTACGGCTACTTTTATGCTTGCTCCGTTGTCTGGTTCATCCGTTTGTGAATCTTTACACGGATACCATAAACTCGCACCGGTTCCTTGTACAGCCACACCAATCCAAGGGTTTTGTTTTTTATCTTTTGTAAATACAAAACCACCATCCCAAGGAGCATTTTTAGCAATTACAGGATTTCCATAGTATGAAATTTTTAATTTATGTATTTCTCCTTTTTTTAATGTTTTCGGAAAATGAATAAAAACGGCGTTAAATTCTCTCGTAAATTCAATCTTAGGTATATTATCTAAAGTTATTCCGTCAAGTATCATATTTTCAAACAAATCTACTTGGATTTTATTTGTATCATCGTCAACTTTAAATGTTATTGTATTGGAACCGAATATCCATTTTTTTTCGGGATCAATTCTGATATCTAAATCATATCGCAACACATCATAACAGGTGCGTTCTTCACGAAATCCACCTTGTAACGAATCTTTACGAGAAAATTCTTGCGCTTTCATTTGATTGAAAACGAATAGAAAAAGGGAAAGTAGAAGTGTTTTTTTCATGAAATTAATTTATATATTAATTGAGATAAATCCAATTTTAAAATGATATAGAATAAAGATAAATAATAGTATTTGAGCTAAAAGATAACTATTAAAATCATATCCTTTATTTGCTTTTTTTAGTAAAATCATTTTACGAAAATTGTAAAGAATTGGAATAGTAATAAATGCAATAGTAATTATATTTCCAGTTAAAATCGCTTTACTACTTGAAGAACTTGCACCAGATCCAAAATATAAAAATAAAGAAAATAAACA
>NZ_JBIISE010000034.1:0-19419 GCF_044341185.1 Flavobacterium sp. | reverse complement strand
AGTTATAATTAAAAAAAAATCTCAACTTAAAATTGAGATTTTTATCTTTTATTTTCTATTTTCTCTTGCTATCAATGTGTTTTTCAATAACATCGCAATTGTCATTGGACCTACTCCACCTGGAACTGGTGTGATAAATGAGGCTTTCTTAGAAACATTTTCAAAATCAACATCACCCACAATTTTATATCCTTTTTCGGATGTTTCATCTGGTACACGAGTAATTCCTACATCAATAACCACTACATCATCTTTTACCATTTCTGCTTTTAAATAATTTGGTACACCAAGAGCTGAAATAATAATATCTGCTTGTGAAGTAATTTGTGTAATATTTTTAGTGTGTGTATGTGTAACAGTTACTGTTGAATTACCTGGAAACCCTTTTCTTCCCATTAAAATACTCATAGGACGACCCACAATATGACTTCTTCCAATAACTACCGTATGTTTTCCTTGCGTTTTAACATTATATCTTTCCAATAATTCTAAAATTCCAAATGGTGTAGCTGGTATAAACGTACTCATATCTAAAGCCATTTTTCCAAAGTTTTCTGGATGAAAACCATCTACATCTTTTGATGGATGAATGGCCATAATAACTTCCTGAGTATCAATTTGAGGAGGTAATGGTAATTGCACAATAAAACCGTCAATGTTTGAATCTTCGTTTAATTCAGCAATTTTATTAAGTAATTCTTTTTCCGAAGTCGTACTTGGCATTTTTATCAATGTTGATTCAAAACCCACACGTTCACAAGCTTTAACTTTACTTCCTACATACGTTAAACTAGCTCCGTCATTTCCTACAATAATTGCCGCTAAATGAGGAACTTTTTCGCCATTTGCTTTCATTTTTGCTACTTCGGCAGCAATTTCCTCTTTAATTTCTTCTGATACTTTTTTTCCGTCTAGTAGTTGCATAGTTATTGTTTTTATAGTTAAAAAGTCGAATGTTTTAATTAATTCTTAAAACATTCGACTTTAATATAGTTCTTATTTCATTCCAGGCATTGAAGGCATTCCTTTCATTCCGCCCATCATTTGCATTAGTTTTTTTCCACCGCCGCCTTGCATCATTTTCATCATTTTACTCATTTGATCGAATTGTTTCATTAGCTGATTAACTTCTTCGATTTTTCTTCCTGCTCCTTTTGCAATCCTTGCTTTTCGTTTTACATCTATAATCGCAGGTTTACTTCTTTCTTTTGGCGTCATCGATTGTATAATTGCTTCTACGTGTTTAAAGGCGTCATCTTCAATTTCAACATCTTTCAACGCTTTTCCAGCTCCAGGAATCATTCCGACAAGGTCTTTCATGCTTCCCATTTTTTTAATTTGCTGTATTTGAGCTAAGAAATCATCAAAACCAAATTCATTTTTAGCAATTTTCTTCTGAATTTTTCTGGCTTCCTCTTCATTGTATTGCTCTTGTGCTCTTTCTACCAAAGATACTACGTCACCCATTCCTAAAATTCGTTCCGCCATACGAGAAGGATAGAACACATCAATGGCGTCCATTTTTTCTCCAGTACCGATGAATTTTATAGGTTTATTGACTACCGATTTTATTGAAATTGCCGCACCACCACGAGTATCTCCATCTAATTTTGTAAGAATTACACCATCGAAGTTTAATCTATCATTAAACGCTTTTGCTGTGTTTACTGCATCTTGACCTGTCATAGCATCGACCACAAATAACGTTTCGTGCGGCTGAATGGCTTTATGAACGTTTGCAATTTCGTTCATCATTTCTTCATCAACAGCTAATCGACCAGCGGTATCAATAATTACTACATTAAAACCATTTGCTTTTGCATGCTTAATTGCATTTTCGGCAATAGAAACTGCGTTTTTATTATCAGGTTCAGAATACACTTCCACGCCTATTTGATCGCCTACAACGTGCAGCTGATTAATTGCTGCTGGACGATAAATATCACAAGCTACTAAAAGCGGGTTTTTAGATTTCTTTGTTTTTAAAAAATTAGCTAATTTTCCAGAGAAGGTAGTTTTACCAGATCCTTGTAAACCAGACATTAAAATAACAGTTGGATTTCCAGATAAATTGACACCTGCAACATCTCCACCCATTAATTCGGTTAATTCATCTTTTACTAATTTTACCAATAGCTGACCTGGCTGTAATGTTGTTAATACATTTTCACCAATAGCTTTATCTTTAACTCTTGTAGTAAAATCTTTAGCAATTTTAAAGTTCACATCGGCGTCTAACAATGCACGACGTACTTCTTTTAAAGTATCGGCAACGTTTATATCCGTAATTTTTCCGTGTCCTTTTAATATATGGAATGCTTTATCTAACTTATCGGTAAGATTATCAAACATAATAATTGAGCTTTTTTAATGAAATGCAAATATAAGGTAAAGTTGTAAAGTAACAAAGTGAGCTACTTGCAAAATTTTAATTTTTAAAAATAAAAAAACCGTTCTGAAAATTCGGAACGGTTTTTAAATTATATGAAACATATTATTTTTTAGAACAACATGATTTTTTTTCAGTTGAAGCGCAAGATTTTTTCTCTGCCGCTTTTTTATCTGAACAACAAGATTTTTCAGTTTTCTCTTTTTTCTTTTCTTTTTCTTTTTCTTTAAAGTTAACTACAGAAGCAGAAGAAACCATAAATGCCATTAAGGCAACAATTGATAATACTTTTTTCATGATATTTATTTTTATTTGTTATACGTATTAACTTATATATTTCAAAAGTAATAATTTTATACTACATAAATGATAAATTTTTCTTAATTTTTTTCGAAGGTCAAATAATCCGTTCCGCCGTTACCTCCACTTACATCAATCAATTGAATTTTTGTATCCGTTCTTGAAACGATATCCCAGTCATCTGTTAAATCTACAAAATTAGCTGGAGTGGTAAAAGCAATATTAAAATCTAAATCGTTTAAAGTGTCATCATTACTATTTGAATCTGTAACCGACCAAGTTCCTGATGTAGTTAATCCGTTTCCTACTGCTGTAAGCAAATTATTTGAAGCAAATGTAAAATTATAACCTGTAAAATTAGCAGTTTCATTTACTCCTGAATCTACATAATTTGTAATACGCCAAGTACCTGAAATAACCGTATTAATTACTTGTGTTTGATTTATATTTGTTGGCGCATCATCTTCATCACTACACATAGAAGCTACATTAAGGACGAATAAAAGTGCTAAAACTGAAATTATTTTAATTTTTTTCATAATCAAAGAAATTAACTAATTAATTTTAAAAATCAAATATATATTATTTTTTTAATTTTAATTCGCGAATTTCCAAAAAAACAAGGACAATTATTTTTTCTTTGGTTTATTTTCAAAAATATTAAATAATAAGCCACTCATTAAAGCTCCATATAAAGTACTATTTACAGGACTTGAAGTTATTTTACAAGTTCCTGATGCACACCCAACATAAAAGTAATACAAATACCCTAAAATAGCACCTATAAAAATACCAATAAATGTTAATTTGTATTTTTTAAACATTAGCTTTTTGTTTCACAATAGTAACAATTTCATTTTTAGAAACCACACCCGATTGTCTCCATAACATTTTCCCGTTTTGAAACAACATCATAGTCGGCACTCCTTTTACTTGAAAATGAGCAGCAATTTCTTGGTTTTTATCTACATCAATTTTAATGATATTTACAGCGTCTCCTAACTCTTCTTTTGATTCTATTAAAATTGGAGCTAAAGCTTGGCAAGGACCACACCAAGTGGCGAAAAAATCAATTAACACGGGTTTGTTTCCATTAATTAGTTCTTGAAATTTACTCATCTTCTCTGTTTTTAGTTGGAACATTACAACCTCTGGGGCCACAACCTAAATTAAAAACCGCTTGAAACAAAAAGAAAACACCAAATGGAATAAATACCCATTGATTTTCCTCATATGCGGTGTAAAAACAAAATAAAGCAATCGCAATTCGGAAATAGCGCATAAAATGCCAATTGTTAAAGAATATATTTTTCATATATGTAAAATTTATTATTTGAGGTCATATATGGTATCGCCTTTTTATTTATATGTGTTTGCATACGCAAACTTGTTGTTAATGGCGATTTCATAGTTTAAAATCTTTATACAAATGTACTAAAGTTAAAATCACTACTATGTAACAAATATTACAGAACTTAAAACTGAAAATAAATAAACGGCTGCGGACCTGCCGATGCAGTAGCATAAACCAACCAAAAAACCAATCCTAAAATAATAGCGCGAGTAATTAAAGGCATAGCTTTAAAAACATCTTGAATGGCGATAGTAACTTTTTCGGGAATATAATGCCAAAAATAGCCTAAAAACATCAAAATAAATACATTTTGATAGCCTTGAATTATGGTGAACCACTGATTGAAATCGAAAGTTACTTTTCCAATATTCTGAATAATTTGTAATGCGATTGTAAAGTCTTTTGCTCGAAAGAAAATCCAACAAAACGCTACAAAATGAAAGGTTACAAGAATTCCAATAAATTTTAAAAATGGCGTTAAAAAGAAAATTTTACGCTTTGACGGCGGGTAATATTCTAAAAATATTTTATGGATAGCAAGTGCCATACCGTGTAAAGCACCCCAAATAATAAATCGCAAACTTGCTCCGTGCCATAAACCACCTAACAGCATAGTTGTCATTAAATTCACATTAGTGTACATCGTTTTTTCTTTTTCTCTTGAAAATAAAAAAGTAAAAACAAAGACTATAGTTGATGCTACAGCTATTAATAATGGTATGCTACTTGTTTTAGAGAAGGAAACGCCCCAAACAATAGCACCTATAAAAAACAAACTTGGGAATAAAAATCCTGCAAATGTTCCGTACCGATTTCCTCCCACAGAAATATATAAAAAATCCTTTAACCAAGTAGATAACGAAATGTGCCAACGGCGCCAAAAATCTGTAATAGAAGTGGATTTATATGGCGAACGGAAGTTAGTTGGTAATTTGAAGCCTAACAATAATGCTACCCCAATTGCCATATCCGAATATCCAGAAAAATCACAATAAATTTGAATCGTATAGCCATAAGACGCCATTAAATTTTCGAAAGGGGTATAACTATTTGGCAAATCGAAAACACGATCTACGAAGTTTAACGAAATATAATCTGAGATTACTGTTTTCTTTATCAATCCACCAATTATCAATAAAAACGCACGGTTGATATCGTCTTGAGTTACATTTAATTTTTGATAAATTTGAGGTAAAAAATCTTTTGCTCTTACAATTGGTCCCGCCACTAATTGTGGAAAAAAGGAAACGAAAAACAAATAATCTACAAAACGTTTAGTAGGTACGATTTCTTTTCGATAGACTTCAATAATGTAACTTATTGATTGAAACGTATAAAATGAAATTCCTACAGGTAAAATCACGTCAAAAAAAGCAAATTTTTCTCCAGTAACAGTGTTGGTAATGTCTACTAAAAAATTACTATATTTAAAATAACCTAAAAATCCTAAATTTAGAATAATACTAAATGTTAAACATAGTTTTTTATAAAAAACACTTGAAGTACGATGTACTAAATTTCCTAAATTATAATCAACAACTGCCGAACCTAAAAGTAATAAAAAATAAATTCCGCTTGACTTATAATAGAAAAATAGTGAAAATAAAATTACATAAACCATTCGCAAAGTGTCAGCTTTTTTCAGTAAAATATACCAAAAATAAAACACCAAAAACAAACCTAAAAATAAGCCCGTATTAAAAAGCAATGGTTCTTTTTCATTATAAACAAACCATTTTTCAATTACTTCAGGAGTAATTTTACCTATATTTTTATAAAACCATTCTTGCAACACAATCTCTTATTTTTCAGATTTATATAATTCGTACGATTGAATAAACGCATCGAAAAACAATTCGCCTTGTTTATCATATCCCGTATTAGAATAATGCACTTTATCTCTTGCCATTAATCCCATTCTTGTATTCATTATAATATTTTTATTTCCACCAAAAACATCTAATAAATTCCACACTGCATAGTTTTCAGTAGCTGCCATTTCAATAATTTTTTCGGCATATTTTTCAATGTAAATATTTTGAGATTTTCCGTGTAATACAGAAGGCGGTGGCGTAGTAACTAAAAATGATGCTTCTGGGGATTTTTGTTTAATACCGTCAATCATTGTTTTTAAATTCCCAAAATAAGTAGCAATATCTTGTTTATCAAAACTTTCGTTTGTTCCTAAAGAAATTACATACAAATCGGCTTCAAGTGCTGGTAGTTGTTCAAAAAACAAAGGGAATTTATTGAAATCGCTGCTTTTTGCACCATTTACACCTATTGAACTATACGTAATTCCTACGTTGTCATTTTCTAAAATCAAACCATTTAAAGCAAATTCAGAATTATTTTCATTTCCTATAATTGTAACTTTATCAATTGGTTTTTCAGAAGTATAGGAATTGTATAATGGTGTATTCTCTAATACAATAGGCTCGTAAACATACTTTACAGTTGAAACAGTTTTATAAGTGGTTACTGTTTTTCCACCAGGAATTTTTAGAATTTTTCCATCTCTAATATTATCAGATGTCAATCCGTTTGCTGCTTTTAGTTGTTTTAATGAAATGTTATATTTATCTGCAATTACACCTAATACTTCACCCGGTTTTACTTTATGAGAACTTATTGCTGGTGTTTTAACAGCTACTTTTTCTTGCGTAGTAAAACTTTTTTTTGCAAACGATACATTAAAAATATTTTCGTTTTTAGGTGAAATGACTTTTAATTTTGTGAAATCGAATTGAGCATCTTTAACTAACATATCTATATGAAAGGTTTTATCCTTGGGTTCAAATGATATCCCGCTTACGCCAACAGGTTTTGAAGTATCAGCATATAAATTTCGCGAAGCAGAAAATCCTCCAGAGCCTGTAAATTTGATAGGCGAACTATTATTTGTATTTGCTAAACTATATGGAAATGTAAATCCGAAACCGGCATTCCCGAAAATTTGCTGCATACGATATCTAATTTTTCCAGTAAATAAATCCGCTTGTATGTGCGAATCACCAATGTGAACTATTCGTACTTTTCTATCTTGGTTTTCTTCTAATTGATATAATTTTTCAAAAATAGCAGATAATGCTTTTTCGTTAGAAATTACATTATTAAATGCTTCAAAATTAGTCGTATCAATAGCAATTGTAGTGCTATCAATTGCTACTTTTACAGAATCGATTTGCGAAAAACCAAGTGTAGTAAAAAATAATATGTATATAAATTTATTCATTTAAAGTGTCTTTTGTTGCTGGTACCGAATCTAATACCTTAGTTTTGGGTTTGTTTTTCTGCTTTGCTAAAGCACGTAATCGTTTGTACTCAATGTAACCCGTATCTATTTGTTTATAAATTAGTTTTGCAATTTCTTTAGCGCCTCTGTGATTAAAATGCGTATAATCTTTATTGGCTTTTGCAGGTACATTTTCTACCCATTTCACCATAGAACCATCACCACCCATAAGAGTATACAGATTTACTAAACCCGCTTCTGATTTTACTGCATATCGTTTCTGAGCCATAATTAAAGGAGCAACGGCAGAATCTGATTTCATTTGCATATCGTACTTAGTTGATTTATCTGCAGTTGTAACAATTAAAACTGCTGCTCCAGGAAAACATTGCTTTACGTGATTTACAACTGTTGTCATTTTTCTTTCGTACCAAGAATAATTTAATGAACCGTAATTTAAAACGTTCGTTCCGAATTGTAAAATAATTAAATCGTATCCCAACTTTTGCTGAAAAGCATTCATTAAATCAATATTAAATGATCCTAACGGCAAACCAGAATTTCCTCGAGAAGAAAAATTATCAACGTGAATTCCTTTTCCATCATCGAAATTAAATCCATAAAATGGAATAGAATCTGCATTTATGAAATTTACTTTTACATTTTTTACAGTACTTCCAGTTTGAGTTGTGTTTAAAATAGCGTTTGGCACCAGTTTTTTATAAACAGTATCTTTTCCATTAACTTGAAACAACAATCCTTTTTTATTTTTGGAACTTCCATAAAAAAGAGTGGGATTATTTAACGTTGTTGAAAAACGATTTCTTCCTGCTTTATATTTCACCCAAGTAGGGTTTACTGTGTCTTTTGCAAAGAAAACAGCGCCATTCACTCCAAATGAACGCAATGGGCTTTTTGTTTTTAAATACGATTGGGATTTCCAGTTTGGAGAAAATTCGTGAATAACTGAACCTCTTGAAGCTGCAGATTCTGATGAAATATTTACAAACCCAACACCTTCTCCACCAAAAACACTTTGAAATTGAGTACGCACATCTTGTACAATTAGGTCGCCATCTGTCATTGAATCCCCAAAATAGGCAATTCGGGCTTTTCCTTTTTTATTGGTTTCTAATTGGTATAACTTTTCAAAAAAGGGAATTAGGTATTGATATCCCTTATATTGTTCAAATTTTTCACTTGAAAATTTAATTCCTAATGGATTTGAAACAAAAGAAATGGTTTTGTTTGTTAAAGTGTCTTCTTCAGAAAGGTTAGCGCCTTCTGCAACAGCTTCTAACATCAAACTATCCACAATAATATTTTTACTATTTGTTGAAGCGTCTGGAAATAATTTTTTAGGCAAAAACGATTTAAACCCAATAAAAGACACAATTGCAATTACTACAATTAGCCAGGATTGAAAGAAATATGATTTGTTTTGTTTCACTTTTAATTTTGTTCTTAACCGCAAGGTTCGCAATGAATTCGCAAAGCTCGCAATGATTTATTTTATTATTATAAAAATGTATTTCAAAAATCGTAAATAGAATTTTACATTCTCTCAGGAACACTAATTCCTAATAATCCGAAAGCATTTTTAATTACTTGGCTTACAGATTTTGACAGTTGCACTCTAAATACTTTTTTATCTAAATTATCTTCTCCTAAAATCGACACATTTTGATAAAATGAATTAAATTCTTTTACCAATTCGTAGGTATAATTCGCAACTAATGCTGGGCTATGATTTTCAGCAGCATTTTGAATTACTTCAGGAAATAATTGTATTTGTTTTATTAACTCTTTTTCTTTTTCGTGAAGTTCCACAAGTTTTGATTCGGAATTATAATCGAAAGTAGCTTTTCTTAATATCGATTGAATTCGAGCATACGTATATTGAATAAAAGGTCCTGTATTTCCATTAAAATCTACTGATTCTTCTGGATTAAACATCATTTGTTTTTTCGGATCCACCTTTAACATATAATATTTTAAAGCTCCTAAACCAATTGTGTTGTACAAAATTGCTTTTTCTTCTTCAGAATAGCCATCTAATTTTCCTAAATCTTCAGAAATTTGTTGTGCTGTTGTAGTCATTTCAGCCATTAAATCATCTGCATCAACTACAGTTCCTTCTCGCGATTTCATTTTTCCAGAAGGTAATTCTACCATTCCGTACGATAAATGAAATAAATTTTCAGCCCATTCGTATCCTAATTTTTTAAGAATTAAGAACAATACTTTAAAATGATAATCTTGCTCATTTCCAACCGTATACACCATTCCTCCAATGTCTGAAAAATCTCTAACACGCTGGATAGCCGTTCCGATATCTTGCGTCATATACACAGAAGTTCCATCTGAACGCAATACAATTTTTTCGTCTAAGCCATCTGCCGTTAAATCAATCCAAACCGAGCCGTCTTCTTTTTTAAAGAAAACACCATGACTTAAACCTTCTTCAACTACATCTTTTCCTAACAAATAGGTGTTGCTTTCGTAATAATAACTGTCGAAATCTACTCCTAAATTAGTGTACGTTACAGAAAATCCATCATATACCCATTGGTTCATAGTTTTCCAAAGTTCAATAACTTCTGGTTTCCCATTTTCCCAATCTAAAAGCATTTGTTGGGCTTCTAAAATAAGTGGTGCTAGTTTTTTTGCTTCTTCTTCTGTTTTTCCTTCTGCCATTAAAGAAGCAATTTCTACTTTATAAGCTTTATCAAATTCCACATAAAAATTACCAACCAATTTGTCGCCTTTTAAACCAGTTGAAGTTGGTGTTTGTCCTTTGCCGAATTTTTGCCAAGCCAACATCGATTTACAAATATGAATTCCTCTATCGTTAATAATTTGTGTTTTATATACTTTTTTACCAGAAGCTTTTATAATTTCAGCAACAGAATAACCCAATAAATTATTTCTTATATGACCTAAATGCAAAGGTTTGTTTGTATTTGGTGAAGAATATTCTACCATTACTGCTTTATCATCTTCTGTGGGCGATACAAAGCCGTACAAATTATCATTTTTTATGCTATTAAAATAAGAAATATAATATTCATCTGAAATTACTAAATTTAAAAAACCAGCAACTACATTAAATTTTGATACCTCAGCCACGTTTTCTACTAAATACGCACCTATTTTAGTTCCTATTTCTACAGGGTTTCCTTTAATTTGTTTAACCAACGGAAAAACGACCATAGTAATATCGCCCTCAAAATCTTTCTTTGTGGATTGAAATTCAACTTTTTCAATAGAAATTTGAAATAGTTTTTCAACGGCATTTTTTATAGGTTCAAAAAGAATCTCTTGTAATAACATAATCGTGTTTTTAATAGCGTGCAAAGATAGAATTTTTAACCAATTGAAAAGTTCATTTGTAACAAAAATGCACAAATTTTGTCTAATGAACAAAATTCATATTTTACGCTGTAAGTTCTTCATGTTTAAACACGTTATTTAACAGCTAAATTATTCTTTAAAATCTTTAAAAAAAATCATGAAATTAAAACACATTTTTAGTGCCTTAGTATTTGTTTTTTCAACTGCAAATTTAGTGGCTCAACAAAACAACCCTGGTATTATTAGAGGAAAAATTACCGACAAAACATCTAATGAACCTGTTGGTTTTTCAACGGTTAGCGTTTTAGAAGGCCAGAAACCAGTAGCTGCCATTTCAACTAAAGAAGATGGAAGTTTTGAAATAAAAAATTTAGAATTGAAAAGCTATGTTTTAAAAGTCAACTTTATCGGATACAATGATGCGTCAAAAACGATTACTTTATCTGAAGAAAACAAAGAAGTAAACATTGGAAATATTACAATAGAATCGAATGCGAATACTATTGAAACCGTATCTATTGTAAAAGAACGCTCCACTATTGAACAAAAAGCCGACAGAAAAGTAGTAACTATTGGTAAAGATCTAATTGCCTCTGGAACTACTGCATCGGAAATTTTCAATAACATTCCAACAGTAAGTATTGATCCACAAACCAAGGAATTAAGTTTACGTGGCAATAGCAATGTTAGAGTTTTAATTGACGGAAAACCAACCAATATTGATGCGGGACAGTTATTACAACAAATCCCATCAGCTTCCATAAAACAAGTCGAATTAATAACCAATCCGTCATCTAAATACAATCCAGAAGGAAATAGTGGAATTATAAATATTATTTTAAATAAAAATACACAAAATGGATTTAATGGTAATATAACTACTGGCTATACATTTGGAATTACTCCTAAAACAAATCAGTCGTTAAATTTAAATTATAAAGTGGGAAAAGTAAATTTTTATACCAATTATGGCTTTAATCACGGAAAAAACAGAAGTTTTGGTTTTGTAGAATCGGATCGTCCGAATTTAGAAAACAGACAAGATTTTAACTTCACTAATACCAACACGTCTCACTTGGCTAAAATTGGAGTGGATTATTACATTAATGACAACAATACTTTATCGTTTTTTACAAACTGGAATGTTGCAGATGGAAAAGGAAATTCAACTACAAATGTAAATTATTATAACACTTCTAAAATAGATGAATTACAAACTAATACTAACAACAGTGGAAATATCACACAAACCTACGATTTAAACTATAAACATAACTTTAAGAAAAAAGGTGAGTTAATTGAATTTCAAGCCAATTATGCCAAGACTTCAAACGAAGATATCTCCTATTTTAGAAACAATGGCGTATTAAGATTAAATGACATAGACAGCAAAACAAACTATGCCCAATTTAATATTGATTATACAAATCCGATAGACGAAAACTCAAAAATTGAAATGGGTTTTGAAAGTAGAATTCAAGATGGACAAAATAATTTTTACAATGAATCGTTACCATTTTATGGTTCTAATCCGTTTACTTTTAATAGAAACATTCACGCGATTTATACAAATTATAGCAAATCATTTGGCAAATTTAGTGCCCAAGTTGGTGTTAGAATTGAAGAATATACTTTAGATGCCAAATTTGAACGTGATGAAAAAAATCCAAATTATTTTGAATCCACTTCAGTTGAAGATGAAATATTCACAGCGTATCCATCTGCGTATTTATCTTATAAATTAGATGACAAAAATACCTTTAATTTAAACTATACCCGAAGAGTTGATCGCCCGAGTATTGGACAAATAAATCCTATTAGAGAATGGACGACACCTTTAATTGAATCTAGAGGTAATCCAGCATTAGAACCGCAATTTACCAATTCATTTGAAATTAATCATACCAAAATTTTCAGTTTAGGAAGTGTGACTTCTGCCGTATTTTACCGATTAATTAATGCTGAAATTTCGAGAGTTATTTTTCCAAATCCATTGAACAACATTCAAAATATTATGTCGTTTGATAATTTTGACAACAACAGTCAATTGGGCGCAGAAATAAACGCCAATTTAAAATTAACAAAATGGTGGTCAACTAACGCAAGTGCAGATGTGTATTACAAAACCGTTCGTGGAACTGTTACAAATATCAACACCAACTTACCAGAAAATAAAGAAATAAACGTATCCACTTTTAACACGCGATTAAACAATACTTTTACTGCTACCAAAAAATTACGATTTAATTTATTTGGAATGTATAGAAGTCGCGATTTAGGATTGCAATATTTAAGAACGCCAATGTATCGTGTAGATTTTGGAGCAAACTATAGTGTTATAGGTGGAAAAGGTACCCTTTCTGCAAGAATGAATGATATGTTTAGAACCCAATTTTTCGGATTTAATGGAAACATTCCGTTCCGTCAAGATGGTGAATTTAGATTTGAAAGCAGAACCTTTTATGTAGGGTTCAATTACAATTTTGGAAGCGGTAAAAACAAGGAACTACAACGCAAACAACGTGAGAAAAACGAAACCCAAGGTGGTGGAATGTTTTAATTTTGGTGTTGGGTGTTGGGTTTAAGGCATAAGGCAAAAAAAGCGTTCAGAAGTTTCTGAACGCTTTTTTTGTATTCTATTTTCATATTGTGTTATCTATACTCCAAAAAAAATTACCATCTAATAATCACGCTTCCCCAGGTAAAACCAGAACCAAATGCGGCTAAAACAACTACATCGCCACTTTTAATTTTACCTTTTTCCCAAGCTTCTGTTAAAGCAATCGGAATAGATGCGGCGGTAGTATTTCCATAATTCATAATGTTATTATACACTTGGTCATCAGACAATTTAAATTTCTGCTGAATGAACTGAGAAATTCTCAAATTGGCTTGGTGTGGCACTAATAAATCAATATCTGAAACTTGTAAATCATTGGCTTCTAAACCTTCGTTAATGACTTCACTAAAACGAACTACTGCATTTTTAAATACAAATTGTCCATTCATATAAGGAAAATAACTTTCATCATTTGGATCATTATCTGCAATAATATCGGTAACCCAGCGTTTTCCCATTCCTGGTGCAATTAGGGCTAATTCTTCGGCATGTTGCCCTTCGGAATGTAAATGAGTAGATAAAATTCCTTTATTCATATCTTCTTCTCTTGAAAGAACGGCTGCTCCTGCTCCATCTCCAAAAATCACTGAAACACCTCTACCTTTATCTGACATATCTAATCCGGTAGAATGTACTTCGGATCCAATTACCAAAATATTTTTATACATCCCTGTCTTAATATATTGGTCGGCAATTGAAATGGCATACACAAATCCAGAACATTGATTTCTAACATCTAATGCGCCAACTGTTTTTAATCCTAAATCACGCTGCACTAACACACCAGGACCTGGAAAATAATAATCCGGTGAAAGTGTGGCAAAAATTACAAAATCTATATCTTCTTTAGCAACATTTGCTCGCTGTATAGCTATTTCTGCAGCTTTAACCCCCATAGAAGTGGTGGTGTCTTCTCCCCTAATGATATGACGACGCTCTTTAATTCCTGTTCTTTCTTGAATCCATTCGTCATTTGTATCCATTATTTTGGATAAATCATCATTTGTTACAATGTTTTCTGGCACATAATAACCTAAGCCCGATATTTTTGAGTGGTACATTTTATTGATTTTATTAAGCAAATTTAAGAAAAATATGCTATAATTTATTATTTATAATGTGGCAATTATTCCTTAATTTTAAGATTGATGATACTCTGTTTCTCAATTTTAAATTCTGACTCAAAATAAACGAGTTGATTTTCAAATTTTGCCTCAATCAAATAATATTTCCCTTTAAAATAGGAAGACACTACCTCAACTTGAATTTCAGATTTTTCTACAATTTGCAATTGATTGGGATAAATTAACTGCATTTTTCCATGTATTTTAATTTCATTTACTTCACCAAATAATGCAGCTGTATATGGGTATTTAGGATGATTATATAATTCAAGTGGAGTTGCTTTTTCTAAAATAGTAGTGTCTTTTAAAACAATAACCTCATCTGAAAACGACAACACATCATTAATGTCGTGACTTGCAACAAGTGTTGTAATTTGTTTTTCTTTTAAATATTGAAATATTTTTCTTCTTAATTTGTTTTTTCTAAAATTATCAATGTGTGAAAATGGCTCGTCTAACAGTAATACTTCTGGCTCTTGTGCTAATACTCGTGCCAACGCCACACGCTGCATTTGTCCGCCACTTAAAAATTTGGCTTTTATATGTTTAAATTCAGACATTTCTACCAAATTTAAAAGCTCATCTATTCGGTCTTGTTTTTCTTTTGGATAAAAATTAGATAAAAATTTTCCAACGTTTTCCCCTACTGTAATAAATGGCATTAAATCGAAATCTTGTGCTAAATATTTCATAAATGGCATTCCTGGTACAAGATGAAACTTCGGCCCTAAAATAGACTCAGACTTCCATGAAAGATTGCCTTCATCGCAATCATATAATCCGTAAATAATTTTCAATAGGGTACTTTTTCCGCAACCACTTTCTCCAATAATGGCTAATTGATGCCCTTCATTTAACGTAAATGTTAGATTTTGTAAAATAATTTTTTCTTGATATGAAAAAGAAGGAATGGCTACGTGAAGCATTTGCGAATGTTATGGAAATAATTCTAAAAAATAAAGTGTAAATATATTACTTTAAATGAAACCAAAAAAATAAGCTGATTTTAATAAAATAAAAATGTCAATTTGTCAGCAAAAGTAATATTGGTACTTAATTTGACTACTTAAACTACGTAAAATTAATTTAAATAAATACAATATGACATCAGGAAAAATTAATGTTTCGGTGGAGAATATTTTCCCATTGATTAAAAAATTTTTGTACAGCGATCACGAAATTTTTCTTCGTGAATTAATTTCTAACGGAACCGATGCCACTTTAAAATTAAAACATCTTACCAGCATTGGAGAAGCAAAAACGGAATACGGAAATCCGATTATAGAAATTAAAATTGATAAGGAAGGTAAAAAACTTCACATTATCGACCAAGGTATTGGTATGACATCAGATGAAGTGGAAAAATACATTAACCAATTGGCGTTTTCCGGAGCAGAAGAATTTTTAAATAAATACGAAGATTCTGCTAAAGATTCTGGAATAATAGGACATTTTGGTTTAGGCTTTTATTCTGCTTTTATGGTAGCCTCTAAAGTTGAAATTTTTACAAAATCATTTAAGGACGAGCCAGCTGCGCATTGGACTTGTGATGGAAGTCCTGAATTCACTTTAGAACCTCATACTAAAACCGATAGAGGAACCGAAATTGTATTACACATTGCAGAAGATTCATTGGAGTTTTTAGAAGAATACAAAATCCGTGAATTACTTACTAAGTACAATAAATTTATGCCTGTTCCTATAAAATTTGGGACTAAAAAAGAAGCTTTACCAAAACCAGAGGATGCTGGGGACGATTATAAAGCGGAATATATTGATGTTGATAATTTCATAAACAATCCAAATCCAGCTTGGACAAAACAACCAACCGAATTGTCTGATGAAGATTACAAAAAATTTTACAGAGAATTATACCCTTCACAATTTGAAGAACCTTTATTTCACATTCATTTAAATGTAGATTATCCATTCAATTTAACTGGTATTTTATATTTTCCTAAATTAGGGTCTGATTTACAAATTCAGAAAGATAAAATTCAGTTGTATCAAAATCAAGTTTTTGTAACGGATAATGTGGAAGGAATTGTACCCGAATTTTTATTGATGCTTAAGGGTGTGGTAGATTCTCCAGATATTCCTTTAAATGTTTCACGTTCTGGCTTACAAGCCGATAGTAACGTAAAGAAAATTTCAAATTATATTACTCGAAAAGTTGCTGACAAATTAAAATCGTTATTTAATGAAAACCGTGAGGATTTTGAAGCAAAATGGCACGACATTAAAATTGTTTTAGAATACGGAATGCTATCTGAACCTAAATTCTATGAAAAATCTAGCGATTTTGTATTGTATCCAACAACAGAAAATAAGCATTATACATTAGCTGAATTAAAAGAGGCAACTAAAGATTTACAAATTGATAAAGATGGAAAATTAGTAGTTTTATACGCATCAAATAAAGAAACACAGCACAGTTATATTGATATCGCTACAAGCAAAGGATATCAAGTATTACTTTTAGATTCTCCAATTGTATCGCATTTGATTCAGAAATTAGAAGCCGACAATGAAAATTTAACTTTTGCACGAGTTGATGCGGATCATATTGATAAATTAATCAACAAAGAAGAAGTGCAAATTTCTAAATTATCAGATACTGAAAAAGAAACCTTAAAAACGTCTTTAGAAGCTGTAATTCCGAAAGCTTATTCTGTACAATTAGAATCATTAGACAGTGATGCCACTCCATTTATAATTACGCAACCCGAGTTTATGCGTCGTATGAAAGAAATGAGTCAAAGTGGCGGCGGCGGAATGTTTGGAATGAGCAACATGCCCGAAATGTATAATTTAGTAGTGAATGCGAATTCTGAATTGGCTAATTCCATTTTAGAAGCCAAAGATGAAGTACAAAAAGAGTTAGTAAAAAACGCGTTAGATTTAGCTAAACTATCTCAAGGTTTATTAAAAGGCGAAGAATTAACGGCTTTTGTAAAAAGAAGTTTTGAAACGCTAAAATAATAAGTACTACATATTTTAGAAATCCTGACAGACATTTTTTCTGTCAGGATTTTTTTATATATTGCGGATTCATATTTAAATAATGAAATTAGCAAAACAAGCTTTAATATTTTTTTTAGTTATCCTTTTGTTTTCTTGTAATAAAGAAGACAACAGCGACTTGTATACTGCTATATCACCAGTAAAAATGGATTTAACCCAGGTGCCATTTGTAAAACTTTCAGATTATAATTTTTTTCAAGGCGAACTTAAAAACCAAGAGCCTGTTTTAGGCGTAATACCATATAAGCCTGAAAGTGAGTTATTTACAGACTACGCCGAAAAGAAAAGGTTTGTTTGGCTACCTTCTGGTTCAAAAGCCACTTATGTAAATGATTATTCTGTTTTAGAACTACCTGTAGGCAGCGCATTAATTAAAAGTTTTTACTACAATCATGTGTTACCTTCAAATACTACAAGGATCATAGAAACACGAATAATGATTCGAAAAGCTAATGGTTGGATTTACGCTAATTATATTTGGAATGAAGAGCAAACAGAGGCATATTTAAATTTAAATGGTAGTACGAAACAAATTACATGGATTGATAATAATGATGTTACAAGAACAATAGATTACGACATTCCAAATGAATTAAAATGTGCGGGTTGTCATACTATTTCAAACGAAAAAAGACCTATTGGAATAAAACCTCAAAATTTAAATGGCAATTACAATTATAATGATGGTGTTTCAAACCAATTGGCAAAGTGGAAATCTCTTGGGATACTTGAAAGCAATACTCCTGCGAATATAAATGCAGTTGTAAACTACAAAGACACGACCAAACCGTTAGAAACAAGAGTACGTTCTTATTTTGATGCTAATTGTGCACATTGTCATCAAACAGGTGGTTATGCGTCATTTTTCAATTTAAAATTTGGATTTAATGAGACTTCAAATTTATCAAGTATGGGCGTTTGTGTTTCACCTAATCATATAGTTCCTGGTATGGAAGGAAGAATTGTTAAACCAGGAAATTTAACACAATCACTATTATATTTCAGAGTTACTACTAATGACCCGAATTACAGAATGCCGTTTTTAGGAAGAACAATTGTTCATGATGAAGGTGTTGCCTTAATCGCAGAATGGATAAATTCTATTACAGAATGTCCTAATTAGAAATTATTATCAATTATTACAGAACCCTTAAATGAAAAAGTTTTGGTTACATATTTTGAAAATCTTGTTACCAATTTTTATTTTCTTTTTGGTTTTAGAAATTGCACTTCGGAAAATTCCAAACGATTATCAACTTAAAAATTCTTATTTTGATAAAAATGCTTCGAAAATTAACACCCTTATTTTAGGAAGTTCTCATACTTTTTATGGCGTTAATCCTGAATATTTTTCAAAGCAAACATTCAATGCTGCTTATGTTTCACAAACATTAGATTTAGATGAAGAACTCTTACATCATTACAAGGATAAATTAACGAATTTAGAAACAGTGATTATTCCTATTTCATATTTTAGTCTGTTTGAAACCTTAGAAACTGATGTTGAAAAATGGCGTTTAAAAAACTACATCTTGTATTATGGTTTTGAGAATAAATATCATTTTACAGATAATTTTGAAACTTTAAATCATGATATTTTATTAAATATAAAAAAAGCAGTAAAACATTACGCTTTAAATAAATCATTTATAACCTCTTCTAATTTGGGTTGGGGAACAAACTTTAATTCAAAAGAAAGAAAAAAATTTGAAGGTCAATATACTGCAAAAAAACATACTGCAATAAACATTAAATTATATAATGATAATTTAAAAAGTCTTCAGAAAATTATAAAAGTGTGTCAAAAAAAGAATATTAAGATTCTATTTATTACCACACCTACTCATCTTTCTTATTATAAGAATTTAAACCAAATTCAATTGTCTAAAACAATTAAAACTATAAATGAATTGGTTCAAAAAAACCAAAATTGCAGTTATTTAAATTTATTGAAATCTGACAAATTTATAACAGCCGATTTTTATGATGCTGACCATTTAAATGAAATCGGTGCTAAAA
>NZ_JBIISE010000040.1:0-13923 GCF_044341185.1 Flavobacterium sp. | reverse complement strand
CAATAAATTTTTCAAGCAGAAAAGTTTTATACTCAAAATCAAAAATGTTATATTTGTAAAGTAATACAAGTAAATTGTGTTAAAAACATAAAAAAAGCCATAAACCTAAGTAAAATGAAATTCGGAATTATTAAAGAAAGAAAATCACCACCAGATAGAAGAGTAGTGTTCTCACCTTCAGAACTTTTACTTGTAAAAAAACAGTTTCCAAATGCTGACTTTAAAATAGAATCTTCGGATATAAGAGTATTTACGGATGCCGAATATATAGAAAATGGATTTGAAGTTTCAGAAAATATGGATGATTGTGATATGTTGCTTGGTGTAAAGGAAGTTCCTGTTGAAGCATTAATACCAAATAAAAAATATTTTTTCTTTTCTCATACAATTAAAAAACAAACTTATAATAGAAAGTTATTGCAAGCGTGTATAGATAAAAACATCGAGTTATATGACCACGAAACAGTTGTCAATGAAAAAAACACTCGATTAATTGGTTTTGGAAGATACGCCGGAATTGTTGGTGCGTACAACGGAATCAGAGCATTCGGATTAAAATTCGAGCTTTTTTCATTACCGAAAGCAGAAACATTAGCCAATCAAGACGCTTTAATTTCTCAACTTAAAAAACCTTTTTTACCACCAATAAAAATTGCACTAACAGGAAAAGGCAAAGTGGCATTTGGTGCCAAGGAAATGTTAGATGGCATGAAAATCAAAGAAGTTTCTTTATCAGACTATTTATCAAAAACGTATACTTATCCTGTATATACAATGATTGATGTTCAGGATTATAATATGCATAAAGAAAATGTTGTTTTTGATAAAGCTGAATTTTATTCAAATCCTGAACATTTTATCTCAAATTTTGAGCGTTTTACAAAAGTTTCAGATATTTTTATGGCAGGACATTTTTATGGTAATGGTGCTCCAGAAATTTTAACACAGGACATGTTAGCTGCTCCAAATTGTAAAATTAAAGTGGTTGCTGATATTTCTTGTGATATCGCAGGACCTATTGCTTGTACGTTGAGAGCTAGTACTATTGAAAATCCATGTTATGGCTATTTGCCTAGTGAACATAAAGAAGTAGATATGTTTCATCCAAGTGCAATTGTAGTAATGGCAGTAGATAATTTGCCTTGTGAATTACCAAAAGATGCCAGTGAAGGTTTCGGTCAAATGTTTTTAGAACATGTTATTCCAGCTTTTTTTGATGAAGATGCTTCAGGTGTTTTAAGTAGAGCAAAAATTACTGAAAACAGGAAACTAACTCCTCGATTTACTTATTTGCAAGATTATCTAGATAATAAAAACTAGTTTACATCTACTTTTATCGTTTCATCAATTATCTTTTCCTTTCAAATTTTATAGAAACTATACAAAAACACCACTATAACGTTTTCGTTAAAAATTATTTTCTGTTTTTATAATTTAATGCCATAATATTTTGTTATTTAGCAATTAACTAATTAAAAACTATTAATATAATAAACTACTACTATGAACTCAGAAAATAAACAAACAAATTGGGCGCAATTTATTCCTCTAGTAACCGTATTTTTCTTTTGGGGATTTGTTGCTGCTAGTAATGATATTTTAATACCCGTATTTAAAAAAACCTTCGATTTAACTCAATTGCAAAGTCAATTAGTATCATTAGCCTTTTATATTGCTTACACAGTAGGTTCTTTGTTATATTTACTTATTTCTTACCTTACTAAAGGCGATTTAATTAATAGAATAGGGTATAAAAATTCGTTAGCATTAGGTTTATTAATTTCAGCAATTGGTACTTTATTATTTTACCCTGCTGCAAATACAGGTTCGTTTCCTTTAATGTTATCTGGATTATTTACTGTTGCACTAGGTTTTTCATTACAACAAACGGTTGCAAATCCTTTAGCAATTGCTCTAGGTCCTATAACCACAGGATCTCAAAGATTAACTTTAGCAGGAGGAATTAATAATTTAGGAACAACGATTGGTCCACTTATTGTAAGTTTTGCCATTTTTGGATCTTCTGCTTCTTCGGATACTAATATGAGTATCGAAAGTGTTAAAATTCCATATTTAATTTTAGGAGCTGCTTTTTTACTTGTAGCGGTATTTTTAAAATTTTCATCTTTACCGGATAAACCACAAGCTATTGTTGAGTCTGAATCTGAAGCAGCAACAGTAAGAAGTTCTGCATTAAAATATCCGCAATTGGTTTTAGGGATGATTGCTATTTTTGTTTATGTTGGTGTAGAAGTTTCTACAGCCAGTAATTTACCAGCTTACATGGAAAAAAATTTAAACTTCTTGACTCAAGATATAGCCCCTTATATTTCATTGTATTGGGCAAGTTTAATGATTGGAAGATGGACTGGAGCAGTTGAAGCCTTTACAGACAAAATGAGTTTACAAAAAATATTACGTTTTATTGCTCCTTATTTAGCTTTTGGGGTGTTTTTATTTGTAAATGCTATTGCTAAACATGATTTAACTCCATTTTATGTATATGCTTTAATTATCTTAGTTTTAATTGCAGCCGATATGGCTAGTAAAGGAAATCCAGCACGAATGCTTTTGATTTTTTCTGCTTTAGGAATAGTTGCTTTATTAGTTGGAATGACAACCGATGGAATGGTTAGTGTATATGCTTTTACTAGTGTAGGATTGTTTTGTAGTACGTTATGGCCATGTATTTTTACTTTAGCCGTTAGCGGACTTGGAAAACATACAAGTCAAGGTAGTAGTTTTTTAATTATGATGATTATGGGTGGTGGATTTGTAAGTTTGCTACAAGGATATGTTGCAGACGAAACAACCATTCAAACTAGTTATATCGTTGGGGTTATTTGCTTTGCCTATTTAGCATTTTATGCTTGGAAAGTTAGTGGAATATTAAAAAATCAAGGAATTAATTTCGATAAAAAAATATCAGGAGGTCATTAAAAACCTTTATTCTTAACATAAAAAAAGTCCGTCAGAAATATTCTGACGGACTTTTTTAATAGTATTTTTCAATCTAGATTTTAAATATACCACCAAAGGCAATCATACTTTGTATAAACCAAAATTTTTGTTGCGCTTTGTCTGCTACATCAAATGTGGTACGAATGTCGTTCATTTCAATATAACCCGTTTTCAATTCGGTTTGAATGAAAAAATGTTTGTAAAACGTAAAGGTTAATCCTGCTTTCGCAGAAACACCAAATCCGGATAAGTGAAATTCATCATGTCTTTCTTTGGCAAATAATTTTGTATTGGTTTTAGGTAATAATATTCCTGCCCCAAATCCTTCTGATAAATTTATTTGAAATTTATCTGTATTTGGTAATTTTAGCCATTTTGAAATGTCATCCACACGAGTTATTTCTGGATGGATGTAATTTAATCCATCGGTATGTTCAAATGTTAAAAATTTCTCGGTAAGTAACACTTCATTACCTGGTAAACTTTCACCAAAGGTACCTTCGTTTGAATAATTCCCATTGTAACTAACTACTTTATCTTGATACATTACATATTTCATATGATCCCATCCTATAGAAATATTATAATGGTCATTAAAAAAATAACCCATTCTAAAATTGGTTTGGGGAATCGTCATTCTAGATGGATTTATATAATCTACATGATATCCTTTTGGTTTGTCTTGTGCAGTTACGTTATTTAATGTAAAATCGTAATCGGCACCTGTAAATCGAATATCAGAAGTAGAGTAGTAGGCTCTATTTCCTCCCCAGTAAAAAAAGAATTTTCCTTTATTGTGTGTGGTGTATTTTTCTTTTTGGATTGGTAAATCTACTTGGTTTTCATTTTGAGCTAAACTTGTTATCGAAAATAAAACAATAACAAGTGAACTAATTTTTTTCATTTGGTGATTCGGTACTAGTATGAATTAAAATTTATTTATTGTTTGTCTTATAGCAACTAACTTCGTCATCAAACCTTCAAAATAGTCTAAATGCAACATGTTTGCACCATCACTTTTAGCATTTGCTGGATCAAAATGGGTTTCAATAAAAATCCCATCTACACCTGTAACAATTCCTGCTTTGGCAATGGTTTCAATCATGTCTGGTCGACCTCCAGTTACACCGCTAGTTTGATTCGGCTGTTGTAAAGAATGCGTTACATCTAATACAGTAGTTCCGAATTCTTTCATAGTTGGAATCCCTCTAAAATCTACAATCATATCTTGATAACCGAACATGGTACCTCTATCGGTAATCATAAAATTATCGTTACCACAATCTTTTACTTTTTGAGCCGCGTGTTTCATGCTTTCCGGACTCATAAATTGTCCTTTTTTTAAATTTACTGTTTTACCTGTTTTAGCAGCAGCTACAACTAAATCCGTTTGACGAACTAAAAATGCTGGAATTTGCAAGACATCAACATAAGCAGCCGCCATTGCAGCATCTTCGTTGGTATGAATATCAGTTACAGTTGGAACTCCAAATTCTTTTGAAACTTTTTCAAGTATTTTAAGTGCTTTTTCATCTCCAATTCCAGAAAAACTATCAATTCTTGAACGATTTGCTTTTTTGAAACTTCCTTTGAAAACAAATGGAATTTGTAAATTATCTGTAATTGCAACTAATTTTTCAGCAATTCGTAAAGCCATTTCTTCACCTTCAATGGCGCAAGGTCCTGCTAAAACGAAAAAATTACCGCTATTTGTATGTTTAATTTGTGGGATATGATTTAAGTTCATGTTGTAGAATTTTAAAGTGCAAAGATAATAAAGTTAAGGATTTAGTTGCCAGAAGAAGCAGTTTTTTTAATTGAAAAGCCTTTTGGACACATTATTTTACCTTTTTCAAATGTATTCACGTATATTTTTTTATTTGAAGATTTTCCGTCCAAATATATTTCATATAACACTAAAGTTCCAGCACCCATTTTATTTCGTTTGGTTGGAAAAGGGCAACACGTTTCTAAAAGTTGGTAAGTTACTTTTTCGCCGTTTGCACCAGTAAAACTATTGAAAAAACGATTTACATTTTGGTTGTTACTGTTTTCATATGTTGAAAAACCTAAATTTATAGGATAAAACTCACTGTATCCGTATTGCATATCGTTAGCTGTTTCTGCTAATTCAAATTGTCCTTCAATAATTTTAGGTAACTCAGCTGTATCATCAATATTTTGAATGGTGTTTTTTGTACTTACACATGACATGCAAAGCGCAAGTAGGATACTAAGGAGGCTTAATTTTCTCATGATTATTTATTTTTTGTTTTTACAAGTAATGCTGCTAATGCAGCAAATATGATACCAAAAGATAATGTTCCAAAAGTTGCAAAAATCATATATGCGGTTAGGTCAAACATAGCTTGTGCATTTTCTAATTTCATCCCTTTAGATACGGAATAGTTAATCATGTTTGTAAAAAAATCAGGATTTACATACTTTAACGAAAAATACAGTGCAAATGGAGTTAAAATCATAGCGAAAATAGCTAAAATCACACCAGAAAGTAACCCTTGTTGCCATGACATTATGCCATTGAAAAAGTTTTTTTTCTTATCTAATAAAAAAAGAATGTAAATTCCGAATATTAAAATAAATACTAAATTTGTAAATATAGGATGATAGGCAATGTTTGTATCATGAAACCCTAAATATTTTTCTAACTGAAACCACATAATTCCTAAAAAAGTGTAGTATATTGCCCATTTAAATTCTATTTTAAATTTATTCATTTTTTGTATCTTTGAAAACGGTTTTTAAAAATCTGCAACAGCAAATGGCTGTTTCTAAAAATATTTCAGTTGTATACTTTTTTGAATAAAATAGTCATACATGAAATCGAAAGCAAATATAGTAATTCATTAAATACTATTTCACAAATTATGGAAGTAATTCAAGGTACTTGGCACTGGGCTATTTCTGGTTTTTTAATCGGACTTATTATGTTGGTTTTAACCTATTTTGGTAAAACGTTCGGCATGTCTTCTAACTTAAGAAACATTTGTAGCATGACATTTGCTAAAAATAAAATTGAATATTTTGATTTTGATTGGAAGGAACAAAAATGGAACTTATCCATAGCTTTAGGAGCAATTTTGGGTGGTTTTATTGCTTCCTATTTTTTAATGGACGCTACAAGTGTACTTCAAATAAATCCAAAAACAATTACCAGTTTGCAACAATTGAACATTGATGCGCCTAATGGTAAATTAGGTCCTGACGCTCTATTTAGTTTCGAAAATGCATTCTCTTTAAAAGGATTTTTTGTTTTGCTATTTGGCGGCTTTTTAATTGGTTTTGGTACGCCTTACGCAGGCGGTTGTACATCAGGACACGCAATATCTGGGTTAAGTAATTTGCAAATACCTTCTTTAATTGCAGTAATTGGCTTTTTTCTGGGCGGATTAATTTCGGCACATTTTTTAATTCCTTTAATTTTTGGTTCGTAATGAAATTAGTTAAGTTTTTTATAGTTGGTATTGTTTTCGGAATTGTTTTAACTAAAGCAGAAGCGGTTTCTTGGTACAGAATATATGAAATGTTTATGTTTCAAAGTTTTCATATGTATGGTATTATTGGCACAGCAATTTTTGTTGGTGTAACTGGAATTTATCTTATTAAAAAGAAAGAAATTCAAGGTTTTAAAGGCGCAGAAATAAAAATTCAAGATAAAGATTTTTCGTATTCCAGATATATTATTGGTGGTACCATGTTTGGTTTAGGTTGGGGATTAGTAGGATGCTGTCCGGGACCTATTTTTATTTTAATTGGAAATGGAGTTTTATCAATTTGTATTGTCTTATTAGGCGCACTATTAGGAACCTATATTTATGGGATTTTTAAAAATAAATTACCTCATTAATTTTTTGTTAAAGTGATATTTATCACTTATTTATCTTTAAAATTTCCGTAAATTTATATTCTAAATCATTAGAAATGAAAACAAAAGTTCAAATACAAAATTTGAAATGTGGCGGTTGTGCCAATACAATTTCAAAAAAATTAAATTCTTTAGATGATGTCTCCGAAGTTAGTATAGAAGTGGAAGATAATTCCGTTACTTTTGAATATTCAGAAGCTCACACTTTAGATGTCGTAAAGAATACGTTAGCCGATATTGGTTATCCCGAAGATGGAGAAGCCAATACTTTAACTTCAAAAGCCAAATCGTATGTAAGTTGTGCTTTTGGAAAAATAACTTCTTAAAACAAAAAATCGACCATTGGTCGATTTTTTTTATATGATTACAGCACTTAAACCCGCATCTTGCAAGGAAGCACATTGTGGCTTTAGTTTTGGTAATTCTCCAGTTTTTACGGTACATTGTCCTTTGTAATGTACTAAAATAGCGCATTGTTCTGCTTGTTCCCAAGTATGGTCGCAAATTTTAACAAGTGATTCAATAACGTGATCAAAAGTATTTACATCATCGTTATATAAAACAATTTCGTTGTTAACACCAATGGCTTCTTCAACTAATACTTCTTCTAATGTTTCTGTTAATGTGCTCATAACTAATAATTTATTATAATGTAAAATTACTAATTTTTACTATATTTCAAACCTAACCAATTGTTTCTTTCTTTTTTCGATTCAAAAGTCAGGCCTAATTTTTCACAACATGCGTTAATTGCTTCGAAATCTTCTGTATAAAAGCCGCTTAATAATAAAACTGAATTGTCATTCATACAGTTTACATATGTCGCCATATCATTTAATAAAATGTTTCTGTTGATGTTGGCAATAAACACATCGTATTTCTGACCGTCATTTAACCAAGAGGCATCGCCTTCATATACTGAAATGTGTTTGCAATTGTTGCGTTCCGCATTTTCAATTGAGTTTAAGTAACACCAATTGTCAATATCCACAGCATCAATTGGATGTGCTCCTTTCATTTCAGCTAAAATGGCTAAAATGGCTGTTCCGCAACCCATATCAATGGTTTTTTTGTTGGTAACGTCTAACTCTAATAGATGTTGAATCATCATATGAGTAGTTTCGTGATGACCTGTTCCAAAACTCATTTTTGGCTCAATTACGATTTCATATTTGGCATTAGTTGCCGGATGAAACGGTGCACGAACGTGACAAATTCCGTCCACATCAATAGGAGAGAAGTTCTTTTCCCATTCTTCGTTCCAATTTACGGGTTCAATTTCGTTAGTTGTATAAGAAATTTTGAAATTTTCATTCGAAAGAATTTCAATATCGTTTAAAATATTTTCAGCCCAAACGTCTTTTTGCACATAAGCCGAAACACCTTCTTCGGTTTCTTCAAAACTTTCAAAAGCGGTTTCTTCTAATTGTGCAATTAATATTTGCGAACCCAATTCTGTGGGTTCAATTGTAAAATGGTATGCGATGTAGGTGTTTGCCATTTGGGTTAATTTAAAACTTAGATTTTCTTATATTCCTTATATTTCATATATGTTTATATTTTACCATATAAGGAATGTAAGGGAATAGAAGATTTTTTTTAATTTAATTAATATAATTTTGGAAACTTGCTCGGATTTGCTTCATGCATCATGTCGTACACTTTTTCAAAAATGTCTTCGGCACTTGGTTTAGAAAAATAATCACCATCGGTTCCATAACTTGGGCGGTGTGCCTTAGCGGTTAAGGTTTGTGGTGCGCTATCTAAATGTTTGTATGCGTTTTGATTTTCAATAATTTCTTGTAAAATGAATGCACTTGCACCACCAGGAACGTCTTCGTCAATCACCAATAAACGATTGGTTTTCGCTACTGATTTTACTATGTCGTGCGAAATATCAAAAGGTAATAAACTTTGAATATCAATAATTTCAGCATCAATTCCGTTTTCTAATAATTCTTTTGCCGCTTGTTCTACAATTCTTAAAGTAGAACCGTAAGAAACTAGCGTAATATCTTTTCCTTCTTTGATGGTTTCTACCACACCAATTGGCGTTTGAAATTCTCCTAAGTTGGTTGGCATTTTCTCCTTTAAACGATAGCCATTTAAACATTCAATCACTAAAGCAGGTTCATCTGTTTTTAATAAGGTATTATAAAATCCGGCTGCTTTGGTCATATTTCTAGGAACTAATACGTGAATTCCACGAATGGCGTTAATAATCATTCCCATTGGAGAACCTGAATGCCAAATACCTTCTAAACGGTGTCCGCGTGTTCTAATAATTAAAGGTGCTTTCTGACGACCATGCGTTCTGTATTGTAAAGTAGCTAAATCGTCACTCATAATTTGAATGGCATATAACAAATAATCTAAATACTGAATTTCAGCAATCGGACGTAAACCTCGCATCGCCATTCCAATACCTTGACCTAAAATAGTCGCTTCACGAATTCCTGCATCTGAAACACGCATTTCTCCGTATTTTTCTTGCATGCCTTCCAAACCTTGATTTACATCACCAATATTTCCTGCATCTTCACCAAAAACCAAAGTTTCGGGATAGGTTGCGAAAATTTTATCGAAGTTATCTCTTAACACCAAACGCGCATCTACTTCTTCGGCAGTTTCATCATAAATTGGTTTTACTTCAATTGTTGAAGCACTATTTTGATTAGATTCTGAATGTAAATGCGAACTGTATTTTGGTTGAATTCTTGCTATGAAATTAGAAATCCAAGTGGCTAAAATAGCTCTATCTGAACCAGAAAGCATCCTTAATACTTTTCTAGCCACTACTAATAAATCTTTTCTAATTGGTTCTTTTATCGCAGCGATATCATTTGCGTATTTTTCAATAAAAACTTTATTTTCAGAGTTTTGTGCGACTTGATTTAAAATGGCAACTGTAGCCGCTTGATCTTCTTTTATAGCAGATAAATAATTTGCCCAAGCTTCTTTTTTGCCCTCTAAAACTTCTTTTTTTGATGCTGATTCTATTTCTTCTATTTCTTCGGCTGTAGCTAAATTGTTAGCAATCATCCACTTTTTCATTTGCGCCACACAATCAAATTCTGCTTCCCAAGCCAAACGATCCGCATTTTTGTATCGCTCGTGTGAACCTGAAGTAGAATGGCCTTGCGGTTGTGTCAATTCGTTTACGTGAATTAAAACAGGAACGTGCTCAGTTCTAGCAATTTCAGAGGCTTTTTGATACGTGTCAACTAACGCTGGATAATCCCAACCTTTCACACGGAAAATTTCGTACCCGTTGTTTGCGTCATCACGTTGTAATCCTTTTAATATTTCGGATATATTTTCTTTTGTAGTTTGATACTTGGCATGAACAGAAATTCCGTATTCGTCATCCCAAACACTCATTACCATTGGCACTTGTAAAACTCCAGCAGCATTTATGGTTTCAAAAAACAAACCCTCTGAAGTAGAAGCATTTCCAATTGTTCCCCAAGCCACTTCGTTTCCTTGTATTGAAAAATTATTTTCTGCAGGAATTTCAGTTACATTTCTATATATTTTTGATGCTTGTGCCAAACCTAATAAACGAGGCATTTGCCCAGCAGTAGGTGAGATGTCAGCACTTGAATTTTTTTGTTGGGTTAAATTTTTCCAATTTCCGTTTTCGTCTAAAGAATGTGTAGCAAAATGTCCACCCATTTGTCTTCCGGCACTCATTGGATCAAAATTAATATCGGCATGCCCATATAATCCTGCAAAAAACTGAACAATTGATAATTCACCAATAGCCATCATAAACGTTTGGTCACGGTAATATCCTGAACGAAAATCACCATTTTGGAAGGCTTTGGCTAAGGCCAATTGTGGCACTTCTTTACCATCTCCAAAGATACCAAACTTAGCTTTTCCTGTTAGTACTTCTTTTCGTCCCAAAAGACTACATTCACGACTAACAGTTGCGATTTTGAAATCATGTAAAACTTCTTTTTTGAAATCTTCAAAAGATAATACGTCGGCAGTTTTAGTTTTGCTCATAATAATACATTGCTATGTTACAAATTTAAACAAAAAAACGAAATGGAACTACGTGCGTGTTATTTTTATGAATAATGAATAGAAATATTGATGTTTGGTTGTAAAAAACGTATTTTTATTTCAATATATTAAGTATTATTTACGAATAATGCATAATTATTACAATGTAATAAGCCAGATTATGCATGAAAATCAAATAAATTTAAAACCATCTTCTTGTAAATAAAGAGGTTAATGTTTTTGGGCTCAAAGTAATGATGAATCGAATTCTTTCACCATAATTTTTATCGTTAAGTTCAAATCCATTAGAGGAATACACAGGTAAATACAATTCGAAATAATCTTGAACTAAATTTAAACGAAGCCCACTATCGTAAATATATTGCGGTTTGTATCCTTCGTTTTTAAATGTTCCAACATCGCCATACATTTCTATCCAATCCCAAATCGTGAAACTAGCATTTGCAGATAGAATATATTGGTTGGCAAAACGAGTCGCAAATTTTGATTTAAATGCACCTTCAGCATTTACAAATTGACGACTAAATAAACCCGTACTTTCACTACGTCCAATTAAGGCATAATCAAATAAATAGTCGGAAGGTCTATCAATTCCAAAGCTAAAAAAATCGTTAGAGGTATCGTTATGAGAGAAAAAACCAGCAAAGGCTCTTAAATTGATAAATCTGTTATTTTCAAAAAGTTTACGATATTGAATTTGTCCTGATATTTTTCCAAAACGATTTGAAAGTTGAAAATCGGTTCCGTAAGAAAATTGTTCTATTAACTCGCTGTTAGCATATCCATATCTTAAATTAAATACAGAATAGTTTTCTGAATTTTTAGTTGAAACTATAGTTGATTTTTCTCGGTTTACATACACGTGTCGTATCAAAAATCCTTCGCCTTCGTTTTTTCTGAAATTTGGATGTCTAAATCTGAAATTTACACTTGGTGTAATTTTAGTGTAAAAAGCATCAGGAGCATAATGTAAACGAGTTCCTGAAATAGCGTATCGGGTGCTAAAATGATTGCTGTTTCGGTTAATGTCGTTAAAACTAAATCCCGCACTTCCTGCTAGTGTTTGTGTTTTAGAGGAATAATTCGGCGTAATGTCGTAAATAAAAGGCTTGTCAATTATCGATTTGTTATTGAATTTCATTCCCAATAATAAGCCATCATACAAGTTAAATTCGGTAGTAGGTACAAAAAACACTTGGTTGTATTTTGGATTTTCAATGTCTTTAAAAAAGGTAAATCGTATTTTTCTGTTTCCTAAAAACCGGTTTTTTAATTTGTATGAATTGTTATTGCTGTTTAATTCTGGAATTTCATATGTATCGTTTAAAATTAACTTGGTGATACTGTCATTTTTTATTGAAAATTTAAAAATATCTGAATGATTTTCTATCCAATTTTTACTGACTAAATTATTTTTATGATATCCTGAAATAGAAATTGGCACTTTAGCATCACCTACGTTTTTTATCACTACTTCTATAGAATCATTTACTTTTTTGGTGTGAATAATTTTGTAGTCAATTTTATTTCTGGAATAAATTAATTCCTTAAAAAACCAATTTAAATCTTGTTTAGAATTGTTTTCTAAAATTGATTTAAAATTTTGATTATCAGTGTATTTAAATTTATTTAGTTCTATATATTGTTTAATTGAATTTTCTACATAACTTTCTCCTAAATAAGCATTCAAATAATGAAGCGAAAGCCCGGATTTGAATTTTCCTGCTATTCTTTCATTGAATTTTATTTGGGTATTTTTATCTGTTCCGACAGGTTGATCAATATTTTTTCGAGCCATTAATAGATAATTATAAATGAATTGTTCTGTAAAATTCATAGAAATTATCTTGTACTTTTTTAGTATTTTAAATCGAGCTAATTTTCCAAAAGCTTTAGTTTCGGGATACATTTCGTCGATGTATTTTTTAAGGTAATAATGCTGAATGCCTTCTAAAATCCAATGGTCTTTTCTGAAATTAATTTTCAAATTCGCCATTAAATAATTATTTAAATAGGTTTTTAAGAATTTCAATTCAAATACAAAATCATCATTGAACGGTGATATGAAAGAAGGTAATTCATTTAAGCCATAAAACGCTTCTCGATCATAGTCTTCTTGCGAAACCATTATTTTGTTTTGTTCTGATTTACCTAAATTTTCTGTAACATAATTTGAAATTTTTTCAATTATTTGATTTCTTTGGTATGTAGTTAAATCAACAGATTTTAGATTGCTTATAATCGTTATTCCTTTATTCTTAATGGTTTCGTAGCTGTTTTTCTTTTCTAATACAATTGCAAAATTGGTACGAGAACTTCCAGTTAGTTTCGAAGTAGTATCAGATGTTTTTTCAACTTCTAAATCAGAATTTATAAAAAAGTTATCGTGTTGAAATTTAATATTATATGAAATGATTTCTGTAGTTAAATCATCACTATTTTCTTCGCTTTGATGTTCGGAATGAAAACTAGAAAGCGTTAAAAAACAATTTCTTAAATACAGTTTGCTTTCAGTATATCCAAATTTTGTAAATTTAGAATTGGGCAATGTTATTTCATAATTTATTTTAATTGTTGTGTATTCTCCTGTTAACAATGGTTTTTCGAGCGGAATAATAACAATATCAATTTGATTTGGCTTTCTGAAATACAATAACGACTTTTTATTTGCATCAGTAATTTCAATTATATTGGTTCCTCCACGTTCTTTATTACTGGAAAGGTGATAACTTCTATTGAATTCATCCGAAAACTTTTTAGCTAATGCAGAACTTTTACTTGAAAAAGCATGATTCCAATCGTTTAAGACAATTTCGGTAAGCGCAGTATTTGATGTATTTTTAATCGTAATTTCTTCAAAAACAGCAATTTTCTTTCCGTTTTCAAGGAGTTTCGATTCAATCGTAATCTCATTTTGGGAGTACGATTGTAGCGCAAATAGAATAAACAATACGATTTTAATTTTTGTCATCTTTATCTTTAAAGTAGTCAATATTACTAAAAAAAAGGAAATAATCATAAGAAAACAAGTTAATTATGACTAA
>NZ_JBIISE010000061.1:0-6197 GCF_044341185.1 Flavobacterium sp. | reverse complement strand
GTATAACTTTTCAAATGAAAATAAAATGAAAATAAAAATATTTTTATTACTTCTGATTTCCAATATTGCTTTTTCTCAAGTCGTAATTAATGAAATAGATCCTGATACCCCTTCTACAGATCAAAAAGAATTTATTGAATTAAAATCGGCATCTGCTAATTTTTCATTAAATGGGTATGTATTAGTTTTTTTTAATGCTTCAAGCACAAGTCCTTATGCAGGAACGTTAAGTTATAACGCTATTGATTTAGATGGGTATACTACAGATGTAAATGGAAATTTTTTAGTAGGTAATGTTTTGCTTACTCCAACTCCAGCTTTGTCTATGTTAGATGCTACGCTTCAAAACGGACCCGATGCTATTGCATTGTATCAAGCAAATGATACCGATTTTCCTTTAAATACTCCTGCAACAGCCACAGGATTGGTTCATGCCATTGCGTATTCAAATACAGCTTCTACACAACCTACCGCGTTAATGACTATTTTAAATGTAACAGTTTGTGTAAATGAAAACGCTACTTCGAATGCAGCTAATCATTCCATTCAAAGAAAAGCTGATGGTACGTATGAAGTGAAAGCACCTACACCGGGAATGAATAATGATGGTTCAGGTATTGTATTAAACTATATGACTACTACTTTTAATGCGAATTCGTATACTGAAGGACAAACCGTTTCCATTACATTTACTACAGACACGCCAGTAACCGCAACTACTACTTTTTCCATTTCTTTAAATAATGGAAATTTTAATTCTGCAGATTATACTTTTGATACTACTAATATTGTAACCATTCCTTCTGGTGCGACTTCAGTTACAAAAACAATTACTTTAATTGATGATACTTTGGAAGAAGGCGATGAAGAATTTGTACTTTTTATTTCGGGTTTACCCGTAAATGTAGTTTCGAGTAATAATTCGATTGTAAGACGTGTAGCAGATACGGATTTCCAAGTCTTAAATTTCGGAACGCCTTTAGCGCCAACCTATAATACGGTTTCAAGTACCGCTCCAGCAGGTTATTATGCATCTTTAGAAGGATTGTCTGGTGCAGCATTGAAACAAGCCGTGCAAAATATAATTGCGAATCCGTCTGTGGTACGATTACATAGTTATGCAGATATTTGGGAAATCTTAAAAACTTCGGATCAAAATCCTATGAATAGTGGGCAAATTTGGGAAATTTACTTGGAACAACCAATGTCTAAAATAGACCAACAACAAGGTTCGAGTATTGTAGGTAAATGGAATAGGGAACATATTTTTTGTCAATCGAGAGGTGGTTTTGTAGTAGCTAATAATGATTCGGCAGATGGAATTGGAGTTTGGACTTCTACGAGTGCTGCTACAACAGTTGATGGTGTTTCAGATGCACATCATATAAGAGCGGTTAACGGACAAGAAAATTCATCCAGAAATAATAAAAACTACGGAACTGTTAATTCAGCTACAGTATATGCCGGAGCAACGGGTACTCAAGGTTCTTGGCGTGGTGATGTAGCAAGAGCTTGCTTTTATATGGCGGTTCGATTTAACGGTTTAAATGTGGTAAATGGCGATCCAAGTGAATATAATGGAGCAAATCCTTCCGGGAATATAGGTGATTTAGCTACTTTATTGACTTGGAATCTTTCGGATCCTAGAGACGATTTTGAAATGAATAGAAATAATTATATTCAAACTTGGCAACACAACAGAAACCCATTTATTGATTATCCGTTATTGGCAAATTATATTTTTGGTTCGCAATACGGACAACCTTGGTTTGCGGCATTGGCTTCAGAAAGTTTTGACACTACAGATGTAAAGGTGTATCCAAATCCTGCAACAGAACATATTTTTGTTTCGGGTATATCGAATCTTTCTAAAGTAGAAATTTTCTCTGTCTTGGGAACAAAAGTTTTTGAAAAAACAGTTAATGAAGACCAAATAATTCCAATTTATTTTCAAGCAGGAATGTATTTTGTTAAAATTAACACAAATGATAAACAAATCATAAAAAAAATAATCGTGAAATAACGTAAAATTGTTTCATTATCAATATTTTTGTAAAAAATAACAACTCAATATATTTTATACAATGAAAGTAACAATAGTAGGGGCAGGAAATGTAGGTGCATCATGTGCTGACGTAATTTCTTACAGAGGAATTGCAAGTGAAGTAGTTTTATTAGACATTAAAGAAGGATTTGCTGAAGGAAAAGCAATGGACATTATGCAATGTGCTACAACTACAGGATTTAATACGCAAGTATCAGGTGTAACAAATGATTATTCAAAAACAGCTAATTCAGATGTAGTAGTAATAACTTCTGGAATTCCAAGAAAACCAGGGATGACTCGTGAAGAGTTAATTGGTATCAATGCTGGAATTGTAAAATCTGTTGCAGAAAACATTTTAAAATTTTCTCCAAATACCATTATCGTAGTAGTGTCTAATCCTATGGATACGATGACGTATTTAACGTTAAAAGCTACAGGTTTACCAAAAAACAGAATTATTGGAATGGGTGGTGCTTTAGATAGCTCTCGTTTCAAATATTATTTATCAAAAGCATTAAACAAACCAGGAAACGATGTTCAAGGTATGGTTATTGGTGGTCATGGTGATACAACTATGATTCCATTAACACGTTTGGCTTCTTACAACGGAGCGCCAGTTTCTAATTATTTATCTCAAGAAGTATTGGATAAAGTAGCGGCGGACACTATGGTAGGTGGTGCTACATTAACAGGTTTATTAGGTACTTCAGCTTGGTATGCGCCAGGAGCTTCTGTGGCGTATTTAGTAGATTCTATCTTAAATAACCAAAATAAAATGATTGCTTGTTCTGTTTTATTAGAAGGCGAGTACGGACAATCAGATATTTGTTTAGGTGTACCATGTATTATTGGTAAAAACGGAGTACAAGAAATTGTTGACGTACAATTAAACGACGCTGAAAAAGCTACTTTTGCAAAATCAGCAGAAGCGGTACGCGCTATGAATGGCGACTTAAAAGCGGTTTTATCATAAACCCTTTTTAACTATATATAAGGCCTGTAGGAATTTCTTACAGGCTTTTCTTATTTTTAATGGGTACGCAGATTGGGCAGGTTTTCTTTGTTTACTTTGCGGTTAATCTTTTAAACTCCTTTTCTCTTTATAATACGCTTTTGTAGCAATATATAGCGTTTTGTCTAATTCCGCGAAAATGGTACCGTTTTTAGCCGTGATATGAAGGATTTTCGTATAATCTATTTCATTTTCAGTTTTTACTTTCTGCAAGATTTCGTTAATTTCTGTAGTTGTAAATTCAAACGTTGCAAAGGCGTGTTCATACGCTGGGCGTTTAAATTTAATATCCGTTTTTTTATCCCAAACTACGTAGTCTTTTCCTAAAATTTGCATTAACTGAATCATATAAATTGGATCAGTTGCAGCAAACAAACTGCCACCAAATATCGAACCTACATAATTTCTGTTTTTGTATGATAAAGGAATTTTGATTTTTACTACATGTAAATCTTCAGAAGCGAAAATAATTTTCCCACAACTTCTTTTATACATGGGTGACAGGTTAAAACCAACTTTAAAAAGAGTCGCCTTTTTAAAATATCGATTTAAAAAAGTAAAAAACGTTTCGTACATATTAAACCGTTAGTTTTTTTACAATTTCTGCAACAGGTAAAATGGCGTACGTGTCTTCAATACTCGGACCTGCTACCCAAACCGTTTTATAGGTTACTTCAGTTGCGGCTTTTTCTGTAGCTTTCATACCAATGTAAAAACGAATCATTTTTACCCATTTTTTTAAACTTTTGTTTTTGTTTAAAACTTGTTCTAACCAAGTGGTTTTTGTACCTACTTTTTGAACATAAGGTGTATTTATCACCGAACAAGGTGTGCCCGAAATACGTTCCGTCATTACAATGTCTTTTGCACCATATTCTACACAAGCTTGTTTGTACTCTTGCGAAACGTCAGCTTCTGTTGAAGCAATAAAAGGACTTCCAACAGAAACACCAATTGCACCATAAGCAAGCATTTTATCTATATCTAATTTTTTACTTACACCACCAGCGGAAATAACGGGTAGGGAAGTGCCTTCGTTTAATTGTTTGATTAATGCTTCAGGTGAAAGATTTCCTCTATGTCCTCCTGCTTCATTATTTACAGCTACTAATGCATCTGCACCTAAATGTTCCACTTTTTTAGCGAAGCTTAAATCAGTAACATCACAAAATACTTTGATACCTACTTGATGTGCTTGAATAATCGTTTCTTCTGGAGAACCTAATGACGTTAATATAAAATCGACTTTTTCTTCACATAAAATGCGTAATTGCTCTTTATATTTAATATTGGATTTATTCACAATTAAATTAAAACCAAAGCTGCCGCCTTCTACTTTTGCGTTTTTTAATTCGATAATCGCACTGCGTAATTCTTCTAAAGTTCTGTAATTTAAAGCCGGAATACATCCTGCTACGCCACTTTTCATGCCTTCAATTACCATTTTAGTATTGGACACCAAAAACATTGGCGCCATGATAATAGGGTGTTTTATATTTAAAATTTCGGTTAATTGAGGTTTTGACATGATTGTAAAATTTATTCAAATATACTAAAAATAATAGGCGTGCATATAAAAAGTATGTAGGTGAAATCTTTTAGTTATTTTCTTGTTTCTTAAATCTAAAGTTTAATTTATTTTTTAGGATCGTAACGTCGTGTAACTTCGTTAAACTTATATTTATTTATTTGTGTTTTTGTAGATAAATGTACTTCATAATCTTTCGTTAAAGTAAATTCAAAACCTTCTCTTCTAGTTTTTTCAACGGTTTGCGAGGCTGTTTTGTTTTTATCTAAAAATTCGATTTCTTTAATTTGACTGACCGTTTGAATGTTTCCTAAAATTTTTAGTTTGGTGGTAGATAATTCCCAAATTTCATTTGAAGTGATCAAAGCATTTTCCTTTTTTAGTTTCGTTTCAGTCAAAATATTTTCAGTATAACTAAAGTGATATAATTTTACATTCCCAATAGTAAACGATTTGATTTTAAAATTTGTAGGTTGTTGTGCTTTATCTTTTGCTGTTATTTCTTTAAGAATAATGATTTCCTTTTTTCCAGCATTATCAAGTAAAATCGCTAATTTTTGTTTACCGCCTTCCATGATAATTTCGGCTTTTAAATTTTCAAAAGTGGCTAAAGCGGTGGAAGTTGCTTTTACAGGTGTCTTAGGTTTTTGAGCTAAACAAAAAGTAGTTAATAGTAGTAGTAAAGCAAGTAGTATGTTTTTCATATTGAAAATTTTTAAGATTTTGGAGTTACCAAAGTACAAAATAATTTTCATAAAAAAAACCGGTAAGAATTTTCTTACCGGTTTTAATTTATATTTTAAAATGAATTAGTCTTTTTGAGATTGAACAGCTAAGTTATAAATAACTAAACCAAATCCAATTTTGTTGATAGCATCAGCAATGTTGTAAGCAACATCAATATTTCCTGAAGGAATCATTGAATTGTACCATCCTGTAGTACCCATCATGTATCCTAATGGATAGATAGCCCAACCTACTAATACGAACCAGCATAAGATTTTGTGAGCAGCTAATACGTTTCCGCCAGCAGCTTTTGCTAATTTAGAAGCAGATCCTAACCATATTTCGTAAACAATTACAAAATACGCTAATCCTGAAATTCCACCCCATAAAGCAGCTGAATCTTTGTAAACCGTTTCACCTAAGTACCCAGTTACTAACATAACTACAGATAAACCGATCATTTTCCATAATAAATCTGTTTTTGCACCTGCAACTTTTAAGATTAGGAAAAACTCTAAACACATTAACGGCACTGTTAAAACCCAGTCAACGTATCTAAAAAATGTTGGAGATTGTCCAACTTCAGCCCAATATTCTTTCATGTAGAAGTAGTGAACTGCAGCAATAAATGTTATTAATCCAGAAACCAGAACAGATGTACGCCATTTTTTATCAAATTGATTTAATGATAAAAAGAAAAAAGCAGAAGCTGCCATCATTGCCATACACCCAACAAAGAATGTAAAGCCTACGTAATCATTTGGTAACATTTCTTTCATTAATAATAAATTTTTCATAATTTTTTGTTTTTAGTTAATAATAAATGTTAATTTGTTTTATCAAAGTTAAAAAATTAATTTTTAATAAACAAACTTTTTGTTTAT
>NZ_JBIISE010000062.1:0-6060 GCF_044341185.1 Flavobacterium sp. | reverse complement strand
TAAAAAAGTTTTACAGGAAAATTCAACTGGAAAAACAAGGCAATAGCCCTGATAGTAGCGGCATCCTTTTTGTATAGTGGGCTTTATTTTTCAAAAGACCACTATGCAAAAAGATATAGCGGAGAGCAGGAAAGAGCTGCTAATTCAGTTTTAATTTTTCTTTATTTTTAGTAGACCAATTTGCTCTTAATTCGGTTTCAGAAATTGGTTTTTTGGCTTCTTGTTTTACCAATCTTCCTTCGTCGAAAGCACGTTGAAGGTAGCTTTCAATATAAAAATCTTCTGGAACTTCCATTGGATCGTAACTTTTCTTTAAATCAATATTAAATAATTTTGCTGTATTGTTAGACCAAAATGCTTTCCAACCACTTTTATAATCTTTAATTAAATCGAAAGTAGTTTGCCCGGTTTGACGATTGATGAGTTTAACTAAAATTTGCCCTTGTTTTCGGGATAATTTTTTAAGTTTTGGTTCAAACTCTTCATTTAAATATTTTTCTACTAATTTAAAGTATTTTCTTTTCTCTTTTTGAGATTTTAGTTTTGCCATTGTGGCGTTAATTTGTGTTAACTTTTCGGCAGTTAATTTAGCATACGGATATACAACACGTACTCTAAACTCTAACAATTTTATTTGTTCGCGTTCAGCTTTTGTGAGTTTTATTGTATTCTCGTCAGAAATAGTAACTTCTTCAATTATTATTTCTCGAATCGTATCTGAATCTTTAATATATTCTATAGTATCGGATACACCCGAACCTTCTCCTTCTTGTGCAGAAAGTGATAAAAAATTAAAAAACAAAAGTGTAATAAAAATAGTGCGTAACATATCGTATATATTAAAGTGTAAAATTATAAATTTTATTAGCAAGTTAGATGCCAATTTTTTATTTTAGCAAAAAATAGTTTAAATTTTATGAAAAGTATATTAAAAGATAGCTCGATTGCCTTTTTAGAATCGTATTTAAATAATGCATCGCCAACTGGATATGAAAGTGAAGGTCAGAAATTATGGATGAATTATTTGAAACCATATGTTGACACTTTTATTACCGACAATTACGGAACGGCTGTTGGAGTTATTAATCCAGATGCGCCATTTAAAGTTGTGATTGAAGGACATAGTGATGAAATTTCGTGGTACGTGAATTACATTACCGATGACGGATTGATTTATGTAATAAGAAACGGAGGAAGTGACCATCAAACCGCACCTTCAAAACGTGTGAATATCCATACAAAGAAAGGAATTGTACGTGGTGTTTTTGGCTGGCCTGCCATTCATACAAGAATTGCTGGAAAAGAAGAAACTGCAAAAGTGGAAAATATTTTTATTGACTGCGGATGCAGTACCAAACAAGAAGTAGAAGATTTAGGCGTTCACGTAGGATGTGTGATTACTTATCCGGATGGTTTTGAAATTTTAAATGAAAACAAGTTTGTTTGTAGAGCCATAGACAATAGAATGGGTGGTTTTATGATAGCTGAAGTGGCCAGACTTTTAAAAGAAAATAAAAAAACACTACCTTTTGGATTGTATATAGTGAATGCGGTACAAGAAGAAATAGGCTTAAGAGGTGCAGAAATGATTACACAAAGCATTAAGCCCAACATTGCCATCGTTACAGATGTAACACATGACACTTCAACACCAATGATTGATAAAAAAATTCAAGGTGATATTAAAATGGGAAAAGGTCCAGTTATTGCTTACGCACCTGCTGTACAAAACAAATTAAGAGAATTAATTACTGATACCGCAGATGAAAAGAAAATTCCATTTCAACGAAATGCCACATCTAGAGTTACTGGAACAGATACAGATGCTTTTGCATACAGCAATGGAGGCGTTCCTAGTGCATTAATTTCGCTACCTTTGCGATATATGCATACTACAGTTGAAATGGTTCAAAGAGAAGATGTTGAAAATGTGATTAAATTGATTTACGAAACATTGTTAAAAATTGAAAATAATCACGATTTTTCATATTTTAAATAACATTTTTTAGTCTAAATATGATATTGCAAAATGAAGCTATAGCTAAAAAATGGTTTGAAGCATTTAACTCGCACAACCTTGATGATTTATTATATTTATATGATGAATCAGCTACGCATTTTAGTCCTAAATTAAAAATAAGAAAACCAGAAACAAATGGATTAATAAAAGGAAAAAGTGAATTAAGAATTTGGTGGAAAGATGCGTTTGACAGACTTCCTAATTTATACTACAAAGTGACTTCGCTTACAACCAACAATTACAGGGTGTTTATGGAATACATTAGACAAGTTGACGAAGAAGAAGATATGCTTGTTGCAGAAGTTTTAGAAATTGAAAATGGTAAAATAGTTTTTTCTAGAGTATACCACGGATAATTTAGTTAAAAAAAATCCCGTCTTTTAGACGGGATTTTTTTTATTATTTTCCAAGCATTCCTGCCTTCAAATCGTCATCGGCAGGTTTATTTCCTATCCAAATTCCGAATAATGCTTTTTTGAAATCTAAGCCTTCTATAGTTCCTTTTTTAGTTCCGTTTTTGTAAACTGAAACGCCTTCATTAGGAACATAAACGATAATAAAAACATCTTTTTTGTTGATTACATCTTTAAAAAAGCCTTTGAATTTATCAATTTTTGCTTTTAAAGGTGCTGTTTTTTTTCCTGTTGAATTTTCAAAGCCTTCATTAATTGCGGTAATCATTTTTTCAGAAGAAATTAATCCTGAAACGATGTTCAATTTGATTGCCATAGCTTCATTTGCAGCAGAAATTGCGTTTCCATCCGAAGATTTTTTACTAACATATAATGAACCAACATACATGTCCATGAACATTTTTTCTCTAGTTCCTGCACCGTTTAAAGTAAGGTTTTGACCTTCTACAGTAAGTTTAGCATCAACTTTAACGTCTCCAATTGTTTTTTGTGCTGAAGCGAAAACCGCTGTTAAAGCAATAAATAATGTTAAAATTTGTTTTTTCATAATAGTTTATTTTAATTTTTGATGTGCTAAGTTACACTTAATTTTTATTTCTTCCTATTAATTTATTCTTTTTTAGAAGTTTTCAATTGAAATATGAATGCATTTAATTCGAATCCTAATAAAATTAAAATGCAGTTTAACCATACGTAAAACATCATTACCAGGAGTGTTCCAATAGACCCATACAACTCGTTATATCTGGCAAATTTTTCTACATAAATTCCAAATAAATAGGATGTTAAGACAAATAATACGGTTGTCATTATAGAACCATAACTTATAAATGAAATATGTTTGGTTTCTTTTGTGCCAAATTTATAAAGTGTAGATGTGATGATCAAAATCATGATTATCACAAATAAATATCTTGAAGATTCAATTAATGAAATTTTAGATACGTATCCACTTTGCGATTCAAATTGATGTATTAATACAGCTACAAAAATTAAGGTTGCAACAGTTAACAATAATAAAAATGCTATAACTATAGAAAGGGCAATTGCAATAATGTATTGACTAAAAAAACCTCTTTTTATACTTATATTTTTAGACATTTCAAATCCATCAAGCAAGGCATTAATACCATTTGACATTAAAAAAATGGATAACAAAAACCCTGAAGACAACAATCCTTTGTAGCTATTATTCAAAATATCCTTTAAAATAGTTTCAATGGCATCATAGGTATTTGGGGGAACACTTTGCGAAACAAATACCAAAAAATCGTTTTGAAAATTATCTAAAGGGATAAATGGAATTAAGTTTAATAAAAATAAGGCAAACGGAAAAAGTGCCATAAAAAAACTAAAAGCAATAGCACTTGCTCGATGGGTAACTCCACCTGAAATAATTCCGAAGACATATAATTTTATTACATCATACAACGAAGTTCCTTTTAAACTTGGAAAGTGAATTTGCTGAAGCAGTAAAATTATTTGTTTTACTATTGGTTTAGATTTTATGGTTTCTTTATTGATATTCATAAATTGTGATGCAATTTGGGATTCACGGATTAGAAAAATTCATTAAATCTATACTATCGAAATTGTATTTTATAGTGCTTTTAAACTCAAATCCATATTATGAACAGAATGCGTTAAAGCGCCAGACGAAATGTAATTTACACCACATAAAGCATATTCTCTGATTGTTTTTTCATTAATATTTCCAGACGATTCTGTTAAACATTGATTTCCGATAATGTGAACTGCTTTTTTTGTCGTTTCAAAATCAAAGTTATCTAACAAAATTCGATACACACCACCCGCTTTTAAAATTTCTTCAACTTCTTTAATACTTCTGGCTTCTACGATTATTTTTAAATCTTTATTATGTTCTTTTAAATACTGTTTGGTTTTTGCAATTGAAGCTGTAATTCCACCAGCAAAATCGTTATGATTGTCTTTAAGCATAATCATATCGTATAATGCAAATCGATGATTTTCGCCACCTCCTATTTTTACTGCCCATTTTTCACAAGCTCTAAAATTTGGGGTAGTTTTACGAGTATCTAAAATCTTTGTGTCTGTTCCTTCAATTAATTTGACGTAACTTTTAGTTTTTGTAGCTATAGCACTCATTCGTTGTATACTATTTAAAACCAAACGTTCCGCTTTTAGTATGGATTGAGAACTTCCGTGAACGTGAAAAACGATATCGCCATATTTTACTTCTGCCCCATCTTGTATAAAAGTTTCTACTTTCAGGTTAGCATCTACAAAGTTGAAGACCATTTTGGCAAATTCTACACCAGCAATAACTCCACTATCTTTTACTAAAAGTTTAGCACTTCCTATAGCAGAAACTGGAATACATGCTAATGAACTGTGATCACCATCGCCAACATCTTCTCTTAAAGCATTGGAAATAATTAAATTTAATTCGGTTTGAAATTGTTGTTCTGTAATCATGTTATTTAAACTCTATCTGGAATGTATATTTACAAATTTAAGTTATATTTTAGTATTTTTGAATACAGATTAAAGAAATTAATTAAATTTTTAAAAATCTAAAATTGATTCATGAAATTGAAATTTGTTTATCATATTTGTAACAAAATCTAATACATCACTACTTATACTATATGATATCGGAAACGGAAGATAATTTTGTAAAACAACTTAAGGCAAATCAGAATATTGTCCACAAAATTTGTAGACTTTATACTTCTGATCAAGATGCGCATAATGATTTGTTTCAAGAAATTACCATTCAGTTATGGAAAGCATTTCCGAAATTTAGAGGGGAATCAAAATTTACTACTTGGGCCTATCGTGTAGGCCTAAACACAGCTATTACTTTATATCGTAAAAAGAAAAGAAGTATTGAAACCACTCCTTTTGACTCAGAATTTCAACGTATTAAGACAGATGAATATAATTTTGAAGAAGAAGAACAATTAAAATTAATGTATAAAGCCATTGCTGAGTTAAATGACATTGACAAAGCTTTGATCTTTTTATATTTAGAAGACAAAGATTACACTGAGATATCAGAAACACTGGGGATTAGCGAAGTGAATGCACGTGTGAAAATGAACAGAATTAAAGGGAAACTTAAAAAAACATTAAATCCGTAACTTATGGATGAATTAGAATTATTAAAAAAAGATTGGAAGAAAAACGATGGGCAATTTAAACAGGTTTCAGAAAATGAAATTTATGGTATGTTGCACAAAAGTTCATCTTCTATTGTAAAATGGATTTTTATTATTAGCATCTTAGAATTCTTGGTTTTAAGACTAATGGATTTGTCGTTATTTTATGATGAAAATTTAAAAAACAAACTCAATCAAATTCATATTTATGAAATTGAGAAAACTGTTACCATATTTAACATATTGGTATTGTTGGCTTTTATATATTATTTCTACAAAAATTTAAGAAATATAAGTGCTACTTCTTCGATTAATAATTTAATGAAAGACATTATTAAAACAAGAAAAATTGTAAAATATTATGTTTGGTATAATTTAATAATTGCTGGAATAACAGGAGTAATTGTAGTATACTTTCAAAGTAAATATGATGCCAATTTAAGCATCTTATTAGATAAATACGAATATTTATTTGTTATTTGTT
>NZ_JBIISE010000006.1:0-72974 GCF_044341185.1 Flavobacterium sp. | reverse complement strand
ATCAGGAGCAAGCGTTAGCTTTGTGGACCAAAAAGGAAAAAGTAAAGGCAACCAAGAGTCAAACGACATGGGAGAAGTAAAGTTTGGTGTAGCTTGTGATGAAATCGCTAATTTTAATGCTACCAGAGTAGGTTACCAAAACGGAACAGTTACGATGCCAAAATCTAAAAACGGCGCACAAAGTATCGTGATTAATTTAACACCAATTCAACCAATAATCACAGAGACAGAAGTGATATTACAGCCTATATACTTTGAATACAACCAATCCAACATCACAGCACAAGGGGCAGAGGAGTTAGACAAATTGGTAAAAGTAATGAATCAATATCCAACAATGGTAATCGATGCAAAATCGCACACCGATAGCAGAGGATCGGATAGTTACAACTTAAAACTTTCGGAGAGAAGAGCCAAAGCTACAGTACAATACATCGTATCGAAAGGCATTTCTAAAGAAAGAATTACTGGTAGCGGCATGGGAGAAACCCAACCAAAAACACCATGTACAGCATGCACAGAAGAAGAGCACGCACAAAACAGAAGAAGTGAATTCTTAATTATCAAAAAGTAAGTAAGAACACCACATAGTAATAAAACAAAATCGCCTCAATATTGAGGCGATTTTTTTATGTACTTAATTTTCGTTTTTATGATAATCTGAAGTGTAATATAATTTAACACTTGGATATTTTTGATTTGTCATTTGTATAGAAAATTCACTATCAGCTAAAAATACCAATTGCCCGTGTTTATCGTGTCCTAAAAACTTTTGTTTTACACGTTTAAATTCTTTGAATTCTTCGTTTTTTGGATCATCTGGAAGCACCCAACACGCTTTGTATGCTGGAAAGTTTTCGTAAGTACATTTTGCGCCATATTCGTGTTCTAAACGGTATTGAATTACCTCATATTGTAACGCACCTACAGTTCCAATTACTTTTCTGCCGTTCATCTCAATTGTGAATAATTGCGCTACCCCTTCATCCATTAATTGGTCGACTCCTTTTTCTAATTGTTTTGCTTTTAAGGGATCGGCATTGTTTATGTATCTAAAATGTTCTGGGGAAAAACTAGGAATTCCTTTAAAATTCATTGTTTCACCTTCCGTAAGTGTATCGCCAATTTTAAAATTTCCAGTATCGTGTAAGCCTACAATATCGCCTGGATATGAAATATCTACAATTTCTTTTTTCTCAGCAAAAAACGCATTTGGACTACTAAATTTCATATTTTTTCCTTGGCGTACATGAAGATAAGGTTTGTTTCTTTCAAAAGTTCCAGATACAATTTTGACAAATGCCAATCTGTCGCGATGTTTAGGATCCATATTGGCATGAATTTTAAACACAAAACCACTTAGTTTTTTCTCATCAGGTTGCACTAATCTGGTATCCGATTCTTTGGCACGAGGTGTAGGAGCAATATTGATAAAACAATCTAGTAACTCGCGAACTCCAAAATTATTTAATGCTGAGCCAAAAAAAACAGGCTGTAATTTTCCAGCTAAATATGCTTCTCTTTCAAATGAAGGATACACTTCGGTAATTAATTCTAATTCTTCTCGAAGTTTATTGGCGGGTTTTTCACCAATAATTTTTTCTAATTCAGGACTTTGGATGTCTGAAAAAGCAATAGTTTCTTCAATGTTTTTTCTGCTATCACCTTCAAACAAATTAATATTTTTCTCCCAAATATTATAAATTCCTTGAAAATCATAACCCATACCAATTGGAAAACTTAAAGGCGTAACGTGTAATCCTAATTTTTTTTCTACTTCATCCATTAAGTCAAACGCATCTTTTCCTTCACGATCTAGTTTGTTGATGAAAACAATCATAGGAATGCTTCTCATTCTACAAACTTCCACCAATTTTTCGGTTTGCTCTTCCACACCTTTTGCTACGTCAACTACCACAATAACGCTATCTACAGCAGTTAATGTTCTAAATGTGTCTTCAGCAAAATCCTTGTGACCAGGCGTATCTAAAATATTTATTTTTTTTTCTTTGTAATTGAATGCTAATACAGAAGTAGAAACCGAGATTCCACGCTGACGTTCAATTTCCATAAAATCAGAGGTAGCCCCTTTTTTAATTTTATTGCTTTTTACGGCACCAGCTTCTTGAATTGCACCTCCAAAAAGCAGTAGTTTTTCTGTTAACGTTGTCTTACCAGCATCTGGATGCGAGATTATTCCAAAAGTTCTTCTTCGGGCAATTTCTTTTTCGAAACTCATGTGTATTAATTTTTCGCAAAAATACTATTTTTAATACTATTTTTAATAGCGATATGGTTTTATTGTAATTTCAGATACTTTAGCAATAACAAAAAATCCTTAAAAAACTATAAATTAGCTAATTAAGGATTTTTAAAGTACCCGGAGTGGGAATCGAACCCACACTCCAAGGAACACGAGTTTGAGTCGTGCGCGTCTACCAATTCCGCCATCCGGGCATTGAAAAGCAAAAAGCAAATTAATATTTACTTTACGGCTTTTTAAAGTGAGTGCAAATATAACTAAAGTTTCTAATTTCATTATAAAAATACTTAAAATTTTACTTTCAGAGTTCAATTAAATTACTAACTTTGCACCCAAATTGCACAACACAACAACTAACTAACTACTAAACAACTAATTAAAATGTCATACAAAGAGCCTGAAGCAAAAATATTTGCGTGTTCTCAAAGTGTGTACCTAGCAGAAGAAATCGCCAGTAAATATGGTGTGCCGCTAGGTAAAGTAACATTCTCAAAATACAGCGATGGTGAATTTCAACCCTCTTTTGAAGAATCTATTAGAGGTCTTCGTGTGTTTTTAGTGTGTTCCACATTTCCGAGTGCAGATAATTTAATGGAATTGTTGTTAATGATTGATGCCGCAAAAAGAGCATCTGCCAGACACATAACAGCTGTAATTCCTTATTTTGGATGGGCAAGACAAGACAGAAAAGACAAACCAAGAGTGCCGATAGGAGCAAAATTGGTGGCAAAATTATTAGAAACAGCAGGAGCTACTCGAATTATGACCATGGATTTACATGCAGATCAAATTCAGGGATTCTTTGAAAAACCAGTAGATCACCTGTTTGCATCAACTATCTTTTTGCCTTATGTAAGAAGTTTAGGATTAGAAAATTTAACTATCGCATCACCAGACATGGGGGGTTCCAAAAGAGCCTATGCGTATTCTAAATTTTTAGAATCAGATGTGGTAATTTGTTATAAACAAAGAAAAGTTGCCAACGTTATCGATACGATGGAATTGATTGGTGAAGTGAGAGGCAGACATGTTATTTTAGTTGACGACATGATTGATACTGGTGGGACATTAGCAAAAGCTGCTGATGTAATGATTGAAAAAGGTGCTTTGAGTGTTAGAGCCATTTGTACCCACGCTATTTTATCAGGCGAGGCGTACGAAAAAATTGAAAACTCAAAATTAGAAGAGTTAATCGTTACAGATTCTATTCCGTTAAAGAAAGAATCTAAGAAAATAAAAGTGGTAAGCTGTGCGCCATTATTTGCAGAAGTAATGCACATGGTTCAAAACAATACTTCCATAAGTGGGAAGTTTTTAATGTAAAGTTAGTCGGTTTGAAGATGTTCATTCCTTTAAACTACTAACCAATTTTTTTTATTAATTTTAATTTATTTCAAATGAAATCAATTACGATCAAAGGATCACAAAGAGAAAGCGTGGGCAAAGTAGCTACTAAAGCCTTACGTAATGCTGGAATGGTTCCTTGCGTTATTTACGGAGGGGAAAATCCAGTACATTTTAGTGCTGAAGAAAGAGCATTTAAAAGTTTAGTTTACACTCCAGAAGCGCACACTGTAGTAATTGAATTAGAAGGCGGAAAGAAATTTGACGGTATCTTACAAGATATTCAATTTCACCCAGTTTCTGACAAAATTTTACACGTAGATTTCTATAATCTAGATGCTGCAAAAGAAATTACAATGGAAGTGCCTGTTAAAATTACTGGAACATCTCCAGGGGTTTTATTAGGAGGGGTTTTACGTTTAAACCAACGGAAATTAAAAGTGAGAGCTTTACCTGCAAACTTACCAGATTTCGTAGAAGCAAACATTTCTGAATTAGAAATGGGTAATAAATTATACGTTACTAAATTAGGCGCGCCAAACTACAAGATTTTACACCCAGACAACACAGTTGTTTGTCAAGTAAGAATTTCTCGTGCTGCTATGAAAGCTGCTCAAGAAGCTGCAAAAGCAGAAAAAGGCGGAAAAAAGAAAAAATAATTCAATTTTCTATACAAGTAAAAATCCCGAGCATTGCTCGGGATTTTTTTATTAAAATAAATTCAGAATTGTTTTATTTTCCTACAAAAACAGCTTTTCTTTTTTCTAAAAACGCAGTAGTACCTTCTTTAAAATCTTCTGTTGCAAAACAAGCCCCAAAGTTCTTAATTTCTACCTCAAACCCATTAACGCCGTCTTCAAAGTTGGCATTTATCGCTTCTATAGCTTTTGCAATGGCCACACTCGAATTTTGACTAATTTTTGTAGCTATAGATTTTGCTAAGTCTAATAATTCTTCTTGCGGCACCACATGATTTACTAACCCATAAGATTTTGCAGTTTCAGCATCAATCATATTGGCTGTCATAATCAATTCCATTGCTCTTCCTTTACCGATTAGTTGAGTCAATCTTTGAGTACCACCATAACCTGGAATAACGCCTAAAGTAACTTCAGGCAATCCCATTTTTGCATTAGTTGAAGCAATTCTGAAATGACAACTCATGGCTAATTCTAATCCGCCACCCAAAGCAAATCCGTTTACTGCGGCTATAACTGGAGTTTGTAAATTTTGTACAAAATCAAATAATAATTCTTGTCCTTTTGCGGCCAATTGTTCTCCTTCTGCATCAGAAAAATGAGCAAACTCAGAAATATCTGCTCCGGCTACAAATGCTTTTTCGCCACATCCAGTTAAAATAATAACTTTCGTATTGCTGTCGTTATTTAAATCGCTAAATGCATTGTGTAATTCTTCAATTGTGGCTTTGTTTAAAGCATTTAATTTTGTGGGTCTGTTAATAGTAACAATCGCAAAATTGTCTTGTTTTTCAACTAAAATAGTTTCCATTTTTTATATTTTTATAGGTAGTTTTACTGTAAATAATGTTCCTTTTTCTTCTTCGGATTCAAAAGAGATACTTCCGTTATAATTTTCTATAATTTTCTTAATAATTGCCAATCCCAATCCCATTCCTGAATTTTTAGTAGTGAATTTTGGTTCGAAAATATAAGCTGCGTTTTCAGTTGAAATTCCAATTCCGTTATCCGAAACCTTCAAAACAAAATTTGTATCTTCTTTTAAAATTTCAACCACAACTGATTTTATTTCTTGATTTTCAGGTATAGATTGAATGGCATTTTTAACCAAATTTGTTACAATTCTTGTCAATTGTGTTCTGTCAAAAGAAGTGAAAATGTCATTTTCTGAAGTCTTAAAAGCAACATAATCTTCATTAAAAATTTCTAAAGCCGTTTTACAAACCTGAACAATGTTTAATTGTTCATTTTGTTGTGTTGGCATATTGGCAAAGTTTGAAAACGCACTTGCTACAGTGGTCATTGTATCAATCTGCTGGATAAGAGTTTCAGAAAAATCATGAAGTTTTTGACTAATTTTAGGATCGTTTATATCAAATTTTCTTTGAAAACTTTGGATAGTTAAACGCATTGGTGTCAGTGGATTTTTAATTTCATGAGCCACTTGTTTAGCCATTTCGCGCCAAGCATGTTCTCGTTCGCTTTGTGCTAGTTTTTGCGCACTTTCTTCTAAGGTGTCCACCATATTATTATAAGCTAAAATTAGCGCATTAATTTCTTGATTACCTGGCTGAAGTTTTAGTTTTTGATTGCGTTCATTTAATTGTGTAATGCCTAATTTTTCTGAAATTTGAGAGATTGATTTGGTAATATTACTGGATAATAAATAGGATATTAAAATAGAAATAATAAACATGATTATAAATACTTGCGCATATCGAGTTAAGAAGTTTTCCGCTTCTTGATTATAAAAATCGCTATTCTCTTCATACGGAATATTTAAAATCGCAAGATTTTTAAAATCGGCATCTTTAATATAACTATAAGACGATTTTATATATGTTTCGTTTTCTTTAATTTTTGTAATTACAATTCGTTTTTTTGAAGAATTTTTTAAGCTTTCTAGAGTTTCGACATTAATTTTCGGTTTATTTTTATTCTTAATATTAGATTTGGATGATAAAAGTAATTTCCCATTTAAATCAAAAAAATTAACTTCCAGACTATGAATATCTGATAATTCAAGAATTCTACCGTTAAAAATTCTTGGTATGTTTTTGGTTGTAAGTGGGAATTTAGAAGTTTGTAAAATGTATTCTATATGCTCTTTAATGGCATTTTCTTTTCGAGACAAACGCTCTTCGTGGTATTCTTTAGCTTCATATCTGAAGTGAATTAACGAAACAACTGTAATCAATATCGTTGAAAATGTTGTTAGAAACAACATCGACAAAAATATTCTTCGTCTTAACGAAAGCGTATGTATTTTTAAAAATTTAATCACTTTTTTTATCTCTTATTCTTTTATAGAATTTAAAACCAAGCATAATAATTACTGAAAATAAAATAATTCCAATAACACCATAAATCCAATTGATTGCATTTTTTAAAATTACTAAAAAAACTACGGCAAACAAAATTATGGTTGCGCCTTCGTTCCATAAACGCATAAAGTTTGAGGTGTATTTTACGGTATCATTTTGTAATTCGGTATATATTTTTTGACATTTAAAATGATAGATAAACAACAAAACCACAAAACCTAATTTGACTTGCATCCAAGGCATTTCAAAAAAAGCAGGGTTTAAATGCAACAATGACAATGCAAAAATTGTTGCCAAAATCGCACTTGGCCAAGTAATTATGTACCACAAACGGTACGTCATTATTTTATACTGTTTTTGTAAAATTTCTTTTTCTGGCGAAGGCATTTCGTTTGCTTCAATTTGATACACAAACAGACGCACAATGTAAAACAACCCAGCAAACCAAGTGATTACAAAAATTAAATGTAAAGATTTTAGATATTCATACATAAAATAAACTATTTACTAATCACTTTTTACTAATTACTATTTTTAAATTCTTCAATCCATTTCGCAACCACACTACACCATTCGTCTTCGTCATTCATACACGGTATGGCCATAAATTCTTCACCGCCGTGATGTAAAAATTGTTCGTTAGCTTCCATAGCAATTTCTTCCAAAGTTTCTAAACAATCGGCCACAAACGCTGGAGTTACAACGGCTAATTTTTTAATTCCTTTTTCGGGCATTTTATTAACTTCCACATCAGTATATGGTGTTAACCATTTGTCACCTGCTAATCGCGATTGGAACGTTTGACTGTATTTTCCTTCTGGAATCCCCAATGTTTTCACTACTTGTTTTGTAGTTTCATAACATTGATGTCTGTAACAAAATTCGTGTGCTGGCGAAGGCGTACTGCAACAAGAACCATCAATTTTACAATGCGATTTTGTAATGTCGGTTTTACGAATATGACGTTTCGGAATACCGTGATAGGAGAACAATAAATGATCGTATTCAAAACTTTCCAAATGCTTTTTTATCGAATTGGATAACGCTTCAATATATCCAGTTTTGTTATAAAATGCTGGAACCGTTGTAAATTTCATATTTGGAAAATGCTTGGCGCGAAGTTCTTCTGCCAATACTAAAATAGTTGTGGTTGAAGCCATAGCATGTTGCGGATACAAGGGAAAAAGCATCACTTCTGTTACACCTTTGTCGTGTAATTCTTGTAATCCTTTTAATATAGTAATTGTGCCATAACGCATTGCTAATGCAACCGGAATGTCAACCAAACCTTTTACTTTTTCATGCATTTTTTTAGAAATTACAATTAATGGCGAACCTTCATCTGTCCAAATTCTTGCATAAGCTTCAGCAGATTTTTTTGGTCTTGTTTGTAAAATAATCCCTCTTACCAATAAAGCACGTAATAAAAACGGAACGTCAATTACGTATTTATCCATTAAAAACTCATCTAAATATGGTTTTACATCTTTAGCAGTAGGGCTTTCTGGCGAACCAAGATTTACTAATAATACTCCTTTCATTGTATTGTAATTTTATAAATTAACGTTTAAGTTTAATAGGTATTTTTTTGGCGTTGTGCCAAATTTCTTTTTAAATGCAGCAATAAAATGACTTGAGGTGCTGTAGCCAATTTTTAATCCCACTTCATTTACATTATACGAACCGGTATCAAGCAGTTTTCGTGCGAATTCCATTTTATAATCGAATAAAAAATTAAAAACCGTATCGCCATAAATTTCTTTAAAACCCGCTTTTAATTTTTTTAATGAAATGCCAACTTCATCAGCCAATTCTTGTAATCCTGGCGGTTCTGCCATATTTTTAATGATGATTTCTTTCGCTTTTTTAATTTTTAGTACATTTTCTTCATCTGATAAAAACGGACAATGTTCTGCGTTTGGATCTTCATTGGTGTTAAAAAACAAACTTAATAATTCGTAACTTTTTCCTTTTAAATACAAGTTTTTTATTGATGAATTTTGGTTATAATGAAAAATCTGATTCAAAACAATCGCCATTGATGGGCTGATGCTTTCTTCGGTATAGTATTTTTTTTCTAAATTGTCTTTGCTCAAAAACGGAATCATTTCTGAATCCGATGAAAATAAAGTATGGAATTTTTTTATGGAAATTAAAATAGAAATGATCCAACTTTTCGGAGCAATTTCTAAATGAAGCGGCAATTCTTTTTGTGGATTGTATAGCAAAAGCGCTTTTTCTTCGTTTAAATCTAAAACGTATGAATTGTTGTTAAAAATAAATTTCCCTTTTCCTTTTACATTAAAATGAAATTGAATTAAACCAGAACCTACTTGTTTTTCTAACGTTTCTGTGCTTTCAGAATCGTTTTGAAATCGTAATAAAGTAAAATCGGTATCAATTTTAATTTCTTCAAATGAACTCATAGCGTTATTTTTTTATGAATTGTTTAACAAAAAACAAGCTTGTTATTTATAATTAATCTAAACAAAGTGGTTGTTTGATGCTGAATTTGTTACAAAGTTAGTAGTTTATATCAAAATAAGTGCAATTTTTTTAAAAAAATCCAATTCCGATATAAAAAGTACTTTCAGCGTTGTTTTTGTATAGATGGAAACAATAATTTTGTGCATCTTTAAGAGATAAAGCAATTTATGGACAATCATTCACCTGCAAAACAAACTACTTTCTACGCTATCGGACTAAGCTACAAAAAAGCGGATGCCGAAATTAGAGGTAAATTTAGTTTAGACGATACTTCCAAAACAAACCTTTTGGAACAGGCGAAAACTAACGGGATTGAAAGTCTGATTGTTACTTCCACTTGCAATAGAACTGAAATTTACGGTTTTGCACAGCATCCATTTCAATTGATTCATTTACTCTGTGAAAACAGTTTAGGAACGGTTGAAGAGTTTCAAAAATACGCTTACGTGTACAAACAAAAAGAGGCTTTAAACCATATGTTTAGAGTGGGAACAGGTTTGGATAGTCAAATTTTAGGAGATTTTGAAATCATTGCTCAACTTAAAAATGCTTTTGTAGAAAGTAAAAAACACAATTTAGCAAATGCGTATTTAGAACGCTTGGTGAATTCTGTTATTCAAGCGAGTAAGAAAGTTAAAAATGAAACTGAAATTTCAAGTGGTGCTACTTCAGTATCTTTTGCAGCAGTTCAATATATTTTTAAGAATGTGGAAGACATTTCTAACAAAAACATCTTGCTTTTCGGAACTGGAAAAATTGGTAGAAATACTTGTGAAAATTTAGTCAAACATTCGAAACACGATCAAATTACGTTAATTAACAGAACAAAAGACAAAGCAGAAAAATTAGCCAAAAAACTCAATCTTATTGTTAAAGATTATTCTGATTTACAAATAGAATTGCAAAAGGCGGATGTGGTGGTTGTAGCAACAGGAGCTAAGAATCCTACAGTGGATTTAGATATTTTAAATCTGAAAAAACCATTGTTAATTTTGGATTTATCGATACCTAAAAATGTAAACGAAAACGTAAAGCATAACCCTTTGGTGACTTTAGTGCATATGGACCATTTATCGGAAATTACCGATGAAACTTTAGAAAACAGAAAATTATTTATACCTGCTGCCGAAGAAATTATTAGTGAAGTTTTAACTGAATTTTTAACTTGGTCAAAAGGAAGAAAATATGCACCAACGATACACGCTCTAAAGGCAAAATTAAACGCCATTAAAGAATCTGAAATCAATCATTTAAAAAAGAAAAATGCCGATTTCAATGAAGAATATACCGAAATTGTTACCGCAAAATTAATTCAAAAAATAACCAGTCATTTTGCCAATCATTTAAAAGACGACAACACAGTTGTAGATGAAAGTGTAGAGTGGATTAATAAAGTTTTTCAAATAGAAAACCAAAAACATTAAATTTGTTAATGTTTTAAATAATAAAATAGTGAGTAAAACCATACGAATAGGAACCCGCGATAGCGAATTAGCCCTTTGGCAAGCTAAAACAGTTGAAAAACAGTTGAAAGATTTGGGCTACAAAACGGAAATTATCGCTGTAAAATCCGATGGAGATATTGTTTTAGATAAACCATTATACGAATTAGGAATTACCGGAATTTTTACAAAGACCTTAGATGTAGCGATGATTCAAGGCAAAATTGACATTGCAGTACATTCTATGAAAGATGTCCCAACCTTATTGCCTAACGGAATTGTACAAGGCGCTGTTTTGGAAAGAGCTTCAGCATTTGATATTTTGGTTTTTAAAGAAAATTTAGATTTTTTAACCGAAGAAAATAGTACCATTGCGAGCAGTAGCTTACGAAGAAAAGCAAGTTGGTTATACAAATATCCAAGTCATAAAATAGAAGATATTCGTGGTAATGTAAATACGCGCTTGCAAAAAGTAGCGGATTCAAATTGGGACGGCGCTATTTTTGCGGAAGCCGGCTTGGAACGCATCAACTTAAAACCAGAAAAAGCAATTATTTTAGATTGGATGATTCCAGCGCCAGCTCAAGGTGCTATGGTTGTGGTGTGTAATGCAGATGATTTCTTTTCTTTAGATGCCGTTTCGCAATTAAATCATATTGAAACAGAAATTTGTACGTACATAGAACGTCAGTTTTTAAGAACTTTAGAAGGCGGTTGTACAGCACCAATTGGAGCAATCGCTACGTATAATGAGAAAGAAGATGTGATTGATTTTACAGGTGTTTTATTATCAATAGACGGAAAACAAAAATTAGAAGTTACTAAAACCGTAGCTGTTTCGGAATGGAAAAAATTAGGATTTCATACCGCTCAAGAAATTTTGAGTAATGGTGGGATTCAGTTGATGTCAGAAATTAAAGAAAATTTTTAATAATTATGACAAATCAAACCGCAATACTTTCTACTAAAACCCTTTCACCAATTCAAAAACAAGAATTAGTAAAAGCGAATATTCAATTAATTGAAGCCGATTTTATTAAAACAGAAACGGCTTTTTTCGAAATTAAAAATTTGAACAAAAACTTAATTTTCACGAGTCAAAATGCCGTTTTAAGCATTTTGCAACATCCAAAAATTGTTGAATTAAAGCAAAAAAACGTTTTTTGTGTAGGATTAAAAACTAAAGAGTTATTGAACGAAAATGGTTTTATAGTAGAGGCGTATACAGGTTTTGCAGAAGATTTAGCGAAAATTATTACGTTAGTCTATTCCGATGAAAGTTTTACTTTTTTTAGTGGCAATCTTCGTAAAGATACCTTGCCAGAAATGTTAACTGAAAACGAAATTACATTCAATGAAATTAAAGTGTACGATACAACGTTAACACCTCATAAAATTACAGATAAAGTAGATGGAATTTTGTTTTTCAGTCCATCTGCCGTAACCAGTTATTTGAAAAAAAACACACTAGGCAACGAAAAATTGTTTTGTATAGGCAATACAACAGCAGATGGTTTAAGAGCGGTATTGTCTGAAACTAAAATTAAAAACATAAAAACAGCGTATCAACCAAGTATTGAAAACGTTATTGAACAAGTTATAGAATATTACACATAATATAACCTGACAGGTTTTTGAAACCTGTTAGGTTTAATACAAACAAAATGATAAAAAACGATTTATTCCTACGTGCCTTAAATAACGAAAAAGTAGAACGTCCACCCGTTTGGATGATGCGTCAAGCAGGAAGATATTTACCTGAATTTAGAGCTTTGCGTGACAAGTACGATTTCTTTACCCGTTGCGAAACACCTGAATTAGCTGCTGAAATTACCGTGCAACCGATTCGCATTGTTAAACCAGATGCAGCGATTTTGTTTTCAGATATTTTGGTGGTGCCAAGAGCAATGGGAATTCACGTGGAATTAAAAGACAATTTAGGACCGATAATTCCGAATCCAATTCGTACTTCTCAAGATGTAGAAAAAGTGTTTGTTCCAGATGTGAACGAAACCTTAGGTTATGTTTTTGATGCGATTAAATTGACCAAAGAAATGTTGAACGATGAGGTGCCATTAATTGGTTTTGCTGGTTCACCATGGACAATTTTCTGTTACGCAGTGGAAGGAAAAGGTTCTAAAAGTTTTGACACAGCCAAAGGATTCTGTTTCTCAAACCCTGTTGCTGCTCACGTTTTATTACAAAAAATTACCGACACCACTATTTTATATTTGAAAGAAAAAGTAAAAGCAGGTTGTAATGCCATTCAGATTTTTGACTCTTGGGGCGGTATGTTGTCTCCGGTAGATTATCAAGAATTTTCTTGGCAATATATTAACCAAATTGTAGAGGCATTAGCTGACGACACGAAAGTGATTGTTTTCGGAAAAGGATGCTGGTTTGCTTTAGGCGAAATGGCAAAATCTAAAGCTTCGGCTTTAGGAGTAGATTGGACCTGTTCACCAAGAAACGCTCGTTATTTAACAGGAGGGAATATTACGTTACAAGGAAATTTCGATCCATCAAGATTATTGTCACCAATACCAACCATCAAAAAAATGGTTCATGAAATGATAGACGAATTCGGAAAAGACAATTACATCGTTAATCTTGGTCACGGTATTTTACCAAACATTCCTGTGGATCACGCCAAGGCTTTTGTTGAAGCAGTGAAGGAGTACGGTCAGTAAGAGTAATCAGTGTTCAGTTTTTAGTAAAATAGTTATAAATCTATGTCGATTAAGAATATTTGGAATAACGGAATTAATATTGAAACTATTGAAAAGAAATGGTTAATCCTTCTTGTTTTACCTTTTTTACTTGTAATTGCAATTGAAATTCAAAAATCAACAACAATAGATTTTGAAAAAGAATTTTATTTACGACATACAGAAGATGAGTTTCAAGGAATTGTTCAAAGAAAATGGTTTTTTCGTCGTAATGTTTATATAAAACTAATTGATTCTACTGAAATTATAGGATATTATTCTATTTATAAAAAAGTAAGTAAAGGTGATTCAATTATAAAAAAGAAAAATTCAAAAGAAATAATAGTAATTAAAAAGGATAGTATAATTTATAATGATATTTATGATGAAAATAAATTCCGTTTTAAATTAAGATAAATTTCAAAATGAAAAATAAATTTTACACCTATATACAAACCCTTCAAGATCAAATCTGTAAAGGATTAGAAGCTATGGATGGTGTTGCCCAATTTCGTGAAGATCTTTGGGATAGACCCGAAGGCGGTGGTGGAAGAACACGCGTAATTGAAAACGGGAGTGTTTTTGAAAAAGGAGGCGTAAATATTTCAGCGGTTCACGGAAAACTGCCTGATTCGATGCAAAAATTATTCAATGTAGGCAAAGCGGATTTTTTTGCTTGCGGATTGAGTTTAGTGATTCATCCGAAAAACCCAATGGTGCCAACAGTTCATGCCAATTGGCGCTATTTCGAAATGTACGATACTTCGACAGAGCTCAGCACAGGTAATCGGAAAGTAATTAATTCGTGGTTTGGTGGCGGACAGGATTTGACGCCTTATTATTTGTTTGAAGAAGACGCCATTCATTTTCACCTAACGTGTAAAACCGCTTGCGACAAACATAATCCTGATTTTTATCCGAAATACAAAAAACAATGCGATGATTATTTTTGGAACGCACATCGCAATGAAGCCAGAGGAGTAGGAGGTTTGTTTTTCGATTATTTAAAAGCGACCAAAGCACAATCGATGCAAGATTGGTTCAATTTTGTTACCGAAGTAGGGAATTCATTCCTTGATGCGTATGTTCCAATTGTGGCAAAAAGAAAAGACTTGCCGTTTACACCAGAACAAAGAACTTGGCAAGAAATTCGCCGTGGTCGTTACGTTGAATTTAATTTGGTTCACGACAAAGGCACTTTATTTGGCTTAAAAACCAATGGCCGAATAGAAAGTATTTTGATGAGTTTGCCACCTCACGTGCAATGGCATTATGACCATCGTCCAGTGTCGGAAAGTGAAGAAGAAAAAATAATAAAAGTATTAGAAAAACCTGTTGACTGGGTTTAACTATCCATTGTCAATTATAAATTATCCATTACTATGTTTCCATTACAAAGAGGACGTCGTTTAAGAATTAACGAATCCATAAGAAGTTTAGTTCGCGAAACCACATTAAGTCCAAATGATTTTATGTTTCCGATGTTTATTGCTGAAGGAGAAAATAGCCAAGTTGAAATTCCATCGATGCCAGGGATTTTTCGTCGTTCGATAGATTTAACCGTGAAAGAAGTCCAAGAATTATTCGATTTAGGGATTCGTGCCGTGAATATTTACGTGAAAGTAAGCGAAGATTTAAAAGACAATACAGGCAAAGAAGCGTGGAACCACATCGGATTGATGCAACAAGCTATTCGTGCTATTAAAGCGGCTTGTCCTGAAATGATTGTGATGCCTGATGTGGCTTTAGATCCTTATTCTATTTATGGTCACGACGGAATTATTGAAAACGGCGATGTGGCAAATGATGCTACTAACGACGCCTTAGTAAAAATGGCGGTTTCGCACGCTCAAGCAGGTGCCGATTTTGTAGCGCCAAGCGATATGATGGATGGTCGTGTATTGCGTTTGCGTCAAGGTTTAGATGCGGCGGGTTTCCAAAATGTAGGTATTATGAGTTATTCGGCGAAGTATGCTTCTGCATTTTATGGTCCGTTTCGAGATGCATTAGACAGTGCGCCAAGAGAATCGGATGTAGAAGTGCCGAAGGACAAAAAAACCTACCAAATGGATTATGCGAATCGCATCGAAGCCGTTAAAGAAGCACTTTGGGATGTGGAAGAAGGCGCAGATATGGTCATGGTAAAACCTGGGATTGCCTATTTGGATATAGTTCGCGAAGTAAAAAATGCCGTGAATGTTCCCGTAACAGTTTTTCATGTTTCTGGCGAATACGCCATGATTAAAGCCGCTGCCGAAAGAGGTTGGCTCGACCACGACAAAATTATGATGGAACAATTAATGTGCATCAAACGTGCTGGCGCCAGTTTAATTTCGACTTATTTTGCGAAAGAAGCAGCGATTTTACTAAACAAAAAATAGATAAATTATGAAAGTGTATTTCAAATTTCTTTTGATAGTATCAATTATTTTTAATCTCATTAGTTGCGGAAAAAAAACAGAAACAGATGCTATGGGAAATCCTATTGAACCAAAGGAAACTTCAATAAATCAAACACCTAAAGCGTTAGGAAAAGAATTATTTGAAGGGAAAGGCATGTGTGCTACTTGTCATAAAGCTGATGTTGCAACTTCAGGACCAAGTATTAAAGACATTTCTAAAATGTATACAGATAAAAAGGCAAGTATTTCGTTATTCTTACAAGGAGAAACGGATCCTATTGTTGATCCTTCGCAATATGAAATTATGAAAGCCAATCTTGAAATTACAAAAGCTATGACGGAAGCGGAACTGCAAGCTTTGGAAACGTATATGTTAAGTATCAAATAAAAAAAGCTCAAAACATAGTTTTGAGCTTTTTTGTGCGGGTAAAAGGACTCGAACCTTCACACCTTGCGGCACCAGATCCTAAGTCTGGCGTGTCTACCAATTTCACCATACCCGCGATAATTGGAGTGCAAATATATAAACTAAGTTTTCTTTTAGCAAATTAATTTCTTCTTTTTATTTTTTATACATCTCTGTAAAATATTTATAAAATAACGGAATAGTTTCAATTCCTTTCATATAATTGAAAATTCCATAATGTTCATTTGGCGAGTGAATGGCATCACTATCTAAACCAAATCCCATTAAAATAGTTTTGCTTTTCAATTCTTTTTCAAACAAAGCAACAATTGGAATACTTCCACCTGAACGAACAGGAATTGCCGAAACACCAAACGATTCTGTGTAGGCTTTATTCGCTGCTTGATAACCAATACTGTCAATTGGTGTTACGTAACCTTGCCCTCCGTGGTGAGGTGTTACCTTTACAGTTACGGCACTTGGTGCAATACTTTCAAAGTGTTTTTTAAATAATTCTGTTATGTTTTCCCAATCTTGATTTGGAACCAATCGCATCGAAATTTTTGCAAATGCTTTACTTGCAATTACGGTTTTTGCACCTTCGCCAGTATAACCACCCCAAATTCCGTTTACATCTAAAGTTGGACGAATAGAATTTCTCTCGTTAGTTGTATAACCAGATTCACCGTAGGTATCTGCAATATTTAATGCTTTTTTGTAATCCTCTTCAGAATACGGTCTTTTTGCCATTTCGGCTCTTTCTTCTAACGATAATTCTTCCACACCATCATAAAAACCAGGAATCGTAATATGATTATTTTCATCGTGTAACGAAGCAATCATTTTGGTTAATATATTTATAGGATTAGCAACAGCTCCACCATATAAACCAGAATGTAAATCTCTATTAGGACCCGTTACTTCTACTTCCACATAGCTTAAACCGCGCAAACCAGTTGTAATTGAAGGTTGCGTGTTTGAAATCATACCTGTATCAGAAATTAATATTACATCACAAGCTAATTTTTCTTGATTGCGTTCCACAAACCAACCTAAACTTTTAGAACCCACTTCTTCTTCGCCTTCAATCATAAATTTTACATTACAAGGCAAGTTATTATTAGCAATCATGTATTCAAAAGCTTTCACATGCATGTACATTTGACCTTTGTCGTCACAAGCGCCACGTGCAAAAATTGCGCCTTCTGGATGAATTTCTGTAGTTTTAATTACGGGTTCAAATGGAGGAGATGTCCACAATTCAATTGGGTCTGCGGGTTGTACATCATAATGTCCATATACTAAAACTGTAGGAAGATTTGCATCAATTATTTTATGTCCGTAAACAATTGGATAGCCTGGTGTTTCGCACATTTCAACTACATCACAACCTGCTTTTTCCAAACTAGATTTTATAGCTTCGGCAGTATTAATTACATCTTGAGCATATGCGCTATCTGCACTAACAGAAGGCATTTTTAGTAATTCTATTAATTCTTTAATAAATCGTTCTTTGTTTTCCTGAACGAATTGTTTTATGTTTTCCATGATTGTTTTTTATAAAGTTCAAATATACGAAATCAATATCAATGTCAAAAAACAAATACAATATTCAATTTCAATATTAATATCAATTTCAAAATAGTTTAGAACACAGATTGGAGAAATTTTTAAGATTTCTAAAATTTATCTAATCTGTGTTCTAAAAGATCCATTAAAACACTGATTTAAAAATAATTAAACATAAAACATTGAAATTTAATAATTATTATTATCTTTGCACCCTTAATTAACCGAGGTCGAGTACCTCAAATTTAATCACAAGATTATGCCAGTAAGAATTAGATTACAAAGACATGGTAAAAAAGGGAAACCTTTTTTCTGGATCGTAGCGGCAGATGCTCGCTCAAAAAGAGATGGTAAATTCCTAGAAAAAATAGGAACGTACAATCCAAACACTAACCCTGCAACTATTGATTTAAATGTTGATAGTGCTGTTCAATGGTTACACAACGGTGCCCAACCAACTGACACGGCTAAAGCAATTTTATCTTATAAAGGTGCTTTGTTGAAGCATCATTTAGATGGTGGCGTTAGAAAAGGTGCTTTAACTCAAGAACAAGCAGATGCTAAATTAGCAACTTGGTTAGATGCAAAAGCTGGAAAAGTAGATGCTAAAAAAGATGGTTTAAGCAAAGCGCAAGCGGATGCTAAAGCTAAAGCTTTTAAAGCAGAACAAGCTGCAAACGAAAAGCGTATAGCTGCTATTGCTGATGCTGCGAAAGCAGAAGAAGTAGTTGAGGCTGCTGCTGAAGTAACTGAAGAGGTTGCAGAAGAAGTAGTTGAGGCTGCTGCTGAAGTAACTGAAGAGGTTGCAGAAGAAGTAGTTGAAGCTGCTGCTGAAGTAACTGAAGAAGTTGCTGTTGAAGAAGTAGTTGAAGCTGTTGCAGAAGAAACTACAGAAGCTCCTGCTGCTGAAGAAAACAACGAAGAAAAAGAAGCTTAATATATACTGCGATAATGCGTAAAGACGAATGTTTCTATTTAGGCAAAATCGCTAAAAAATTTAGTTTCAAAGGGGAAGTTCTTATCTTTTTAGATACAGACGAACCTGAACTTTATCAAAATTTGGAATCAGTTTTTATTGAATACAATAAAAATCTGGTTCCATTTTTTATTGATAAATCATCCATTCATAGAGATAAATTTTTACGCGTTAAATTTGAAGATGTTGACACAGAATTAGATGCTGACAATATGAAAAATTTAGAAGTGTATTTACCTCTAACGATGTTACCAAAATTAGAAGGAACCAAGTTTTATTTTCACGAAATTATAGGTTTTAAAGTTAAAGACCAACGTTTAGGCGATATAGGAACTGTTCACGCCATTTTGGATAATGCCGCACAACCTATCTTTGAAATTTTCAAAGGACAAAAACAAGTTTTAGTTCCTATGATAGACTCTTTTATTATTGAAGTCAATAGAAAAGAAAAAGAATTGGTTTTAAACACACCTATTGGTTTAGTGGATTTGTATTTGGAGTAGCAAAAAACTTCAACATTCAACATTCGTTACTCAATATTCATAATTAATTTATGATTTTTTCATTCAAACAATTTTCAGTTCAACAAGAAAAATCTGCCATGAAAGTGGGAACAGATGGTGTTTTATTGGGTGCTTGGACACCGCTAATTAACAATCCATATAACATACTTGATATTGGAGCTGGAACAGGAATAATTTCCCTTATGTTAGCCCAAAGAAGTTTCTCAGAGCAAATTGATGCCATTGAAATTGAAGAAAATGCCTACGAAGAATGTGTAGATAATTTTGAAAATTCGCCTTGGGCAGACCGATTGTATTGCTACCATGCTGGGTTAGACGAATTTGTAGCAGAAGTAGAAGAAATAGAGGAACAATACGACATCATTGTTTCCAATCCGCCCTTTTATTCTGAAGATTATAAAACAGATAACGCATCACGAGATTTAGCTCGTTTTACAGATGCATTGCCTTTTGATGAGTTGATAGAAGCAGCCTATTTGTTATTGTCAGAAAACGGAATATTTTCTGTGATTATTCCTTATTCGGCGGAAGAAGATTTTATTGCTTTAGCGAAACAATCGTTATTATTTCCGTTAAAAATTACTCGAGTAAAAGGCACCCCAACTTCTGAAATTAAAAGAAGTTTATTGGCATTTTCTCGTTTAGAACAAATTACAGCTTTCGATGAATTAGTCATTGAAACCGCACGTCATCAATACACTTCAGAATATATTGAACTTACCAAAGATTTTTATTTGAAAATGTAAGTTTAACTTTTGTTTTCTAATAAATCTAACAATTCAATTTACTTTTGTTAAAAAATAATTACTTTTGTCATTCAAATCGATTTATAAAAAAATTTATATATGAAACCAGATTTATTTCAATCACCTGATTATTATTTGTTAGACGATTTATTATCAGAAGAACATAAATTAGTTCGTGATGCAGCAAGAGCTTGGGTAAAAAAAGAAGTTTCTCCTATTATTGAAGACTATGCGCAACGTGCTGAATTTCCAAAACAAATTGTAAAAGGTTTGGGAGAAATTGGTGGTTTTGGACCATACATTCCTGTAGAATATGGTGGTGCGGGATTAGACCAAATTTCATATGGTTTAATTATGCAAGAAATTGAAAGAGGCGATTCTGGTGTGCGTTCTACTTCTTCTGTACAATCTTCATTGGTAATGTACCCAATTTGGAAATACGGAAACGAAGCACAACGTATGAAATATTTACCAAAATTAGCTACAGGAGAATTTATTGGTTGTTTTGGTTTAACAGAACCAGATCACGGTTCAAATCCTGGTGGGATGACTTCTAATTTTAAAGATATGGGCGACCATTATCTTTTAAATGGTGCAAAAATGTGGATTTCAAATGCGCCTTTTGCTGATATTGCTGTAGTTTGGGCGAAAAATGAAGAAGGAAGAATTCACGGATTAATTGTAGAAAGAGGCATGGAAGGGTTTACCACTCCAGAAACACATAATAAATGGTCTTTACGTGCTTCGGCTACGGGAGAACTTATTTTTGATAACGTAAAAGTGCCAAAAGAAAATTTATTACCAAACAAATCTGGACTAGGAGCACCGCTAGGGTGTTTAGATTCGGCACGTTACGGTATTGCTTGGGGCGCGATTGGTGCAGCAATGGATTGTTATGATACAGCTTTGCGCTATTCTAAAGAACGTATTCAGTTTGACAAACCAATTGGCGCGACACAATTACAACAAAAGAAATTGGCAGAAATGATTACAGAAATCACAAAAGCTCAATTATTAACGTGGCGATTAGGCGTTTTAAGAAATGAAGGAAGAGCAACAACTGCTCAAATTTCTATGGCGAAAAGAAACAATGTAGATATGGCTTTAACAATAGCTCGTGACGCACGTCAGATGTTAGGCGGAATGGGAATTACTGGCGAATATTCTATTATGCGTCATATGATGAATTTAGAATCGGTTGTTACTTACGAAGGAACGCATGACATTCACTTGTTGATAACAGGAATGGATGTAACTGGTTTTCCTGCTTTCAAATAATTATTGATTAAACAATAAATAAAATTGATATAAAATGCTTCTCTATTTGGAGAAGCATTTTTACTTTTGTGCTATTATTAGAAATATAAAAACATCGGGATGAACACGAATACTATAAGTACTAAAATTGAACCATTAAGACAAGAATTATTACATCATTCTTTGTATTCAAAAATTCAAACAATTGAAGATTTACATGTTTTTTTAACGCACCATGTGTATGCAGTTTGGGATTTTATGTCTTTGTTAAAAGGATTGCAAATTCATTTAACTTCTGTATCTATTCCTTGGACAGCTTCACCAAATCCAGAATTACGTTATTTAATTAATGAAATTGTGGTTGCAGAAGAATCTGATTTGGCATTAGATGGTTCACGTCAAAGTCATTTTGAAATGTATTTAGATGCTATGAAAGAATGTGGCGCAACTATGCAACCTGTTTTAGATTTTTTAGAGCAAGTAGCTATTACCAAAAATGTTTTTGTAGCGATAAAAAATGCCAATTTACCTTCAGAAGTTAAAGACTTTTTACACTTTTCATTTACTGTAATTGAAACTGGACAACCACATAAAATAGCTTCTGCGTTTACATTTGGTCGTGAAGATTTAATTCCGAATATGTTTACTGAAATAGTTAAAAGTTTTCAGAAAAACTTCCCAGAAACAAATGTGTCTAAATTAATTTATTACTTTGAAAGACATATTGAGTTGGACGCAGATGAACATGGGCCAATGGCTATGAAAATGATTGATTACTTGTGTGGTGATGATTTAAAAAAATGGCTAGATGTAGAACAAGTTGCCCAAGAAGCACTAGAAAAAAGAATAGGATTGTGGAATGCTATTGAACGTTTAGTTGTTCCAGAATTGGTATAAATTATACAGAATAAAAAAAGGTGTCTAATTTAGACACCTTTTTAATTTGTGTTTTTTTCTTATTCTTTTATCAATTTCTTACTTACAGCAATCGCATCAGAATTGGTGATTTTTACAATATAAATTCCTTTTGCTAAGTTAGAAATATTTATTTCTTTGTTTGCTACACAATTATTTTCGGTTTGAATTAATTGTCCGGTAAGCGAATAAATTTCTACTTTTTTAGCATCTACAGAAATTTGAAAAGTATTCGTGCTAGGATTTGGATACAGTTCCACTTTAGAAATTACTTCAAAACTTTCATTAGATAATGCTGTAGAAAGTTGATTTCCAAAAATTCTGTATTCTCCTGGACCTAATGTAATTTGCATGTTCGTTGCAGTAACATTTGTAGTAGTAGTATCCATTAAATTATACCAAGTGCCTGTATAAGGAAAGTCTGCTGTTATACTTTGTGCAGCTACTGAATAGTTAGCTAAAATAACTACATTTTTTAATTGCGTTGCAGGCAAAGTATTGTCATAAATATAAATTCTTTGTTTTATATTATTTCCGTTAATACTTATTGAATAATCCCCATTAAAAACAGGATCATTTTTTTTCATTTTAATAAACTTAGTATAATCGGAATAAATAGTATTTCTTGGGTTTGTAGTTAGCCAGTTTTCTACCCATTGTGGCTGTTGTTTTGTGGCTAATTTACAATCTCCAGGAGTTGCATCAGTTTCACTATTTACCGTTCCATTTTCACAAGTATAAATAGAATCATCCATACCTAATTCTTGAAAATGCCAAATCATTTTTGGCCCTGGAATTAGTATACTAGTAGCGCCTACTGTTGCCATTCTATTTAAGGTATTATTTAAATTTCCACCAACGGGCGCAGTACCTGCACTATTACCAAATGTAAATGCTTGATACATTAGTCGGTCTTTATCATGACTTTCAGAATAGCCTATTAAACGTTTTCCTGTAAAACCTCTACTCATGTGTCCCATTCTTGTAATGTCACCATTTGTTGCATATCCGGAAGTTAATTGTTTATATGGTTCGTATAACTCTCCCCACATCATAATTCCTTTACCCTCAGATAATCTATAGTTTGCCCATTGTTGTTCTTCAAAATCAGAACCTAAATGTTCAAAAATATTATAAAAATCGGGATCTAAATTCCAAGTGTAATCTGCATAATCTTTTAATATTGCAACTCTATCTGCTTGATAATTATTTGTACATGATTGATCTGCAGCAGTACAATTTTGAGTAAATCCTTTTGTTAAATCCCATCTAAAACCATCAATTTTAAACTCGGTTATCCAATGTTTAATCGTCTTTTTCACATATTCTTTAGTGAAATTTGAAGCATGATTAAAATCTTCACCTACACTATAACTATGTTTTGCTACGGTATTAAAATACGGATTTTCTGTACTTGGACTTCCCCAGCCATCACCATCAGGATCATTCATCCACATTCTTATCATTGGATTTCTACCAAAAGCATGATTGAAAGCAATATCTAAAATCACAGCAATTCCGTTTTGATGACATAAATCGATAAATTCCTTGAATTTATTCTTTGTACCATAAAATTTATCTAATGCCATATGAAATGCAGTATTGTAGCCCCAGCTTTCATTTCCTTCAAACTCCATTACAGGCATTAATTCAATTGCGTTTATACCTAAATTTTTGAAATATTCTATTTTATCAATTAAGTCTTGATAGTTTCTATCTGAATCAAAATCTCTAATTAATAGTTCGTAAATTACTAATTTATCTTTGTTTGGTTTTGTGAAACTAGTGTTTTGCCAATTATATGTATTTTGATTAGTTTGTAATACAGTAATTTCTCTGTTCTGACCATTTGGGTATGAAGGTATATTTGGATAACTTCCAGCTGGAATCCATGGATCGTCATAAGAAGATAAAACTAATGTAGAACAAGGATCTGCTGTTTTAACTATACTTGGTGAATTTGCAATTGGTGTTGTATCGACTACCCAGTATTGATATAAATATTCAGTTCCAGAGGTTAAGTTATTTAATTCTAACCAAAATTTTCCTGAAGTTGGATCTTTTTTCATAGCATAACTTAATGTCGGCTGCCAATTATTAAATGAACCAGCTACGTATACATAATCTTTTCCTGGCGCTTCTAAAACTAATGTAGCTTTAGTAGCATCAGAAATATTATAATTTATTCCTATTTCTAATCCATTAGGTAATGCTTGTGACAGTATTCCAGGATTAATAATAGCACTAAATTTTTTATTGTATGTTGTTCCGTTTTGTGTTATTTGTAATTCATAATTTTTGTTTTCCGTAATATTGATATCGGTATAAGAATAAGTTGCCCCTATTGAACTATTTATACTTATTCCGTTTGCCAATAAATTATAATTAGCATTTCCATTTGTATTATTAGCATTAATTACTATACTTTGTCCTGAGTTTAGTAAAGTAGTACTGTTTTCCAATGGAGCGGTTAAATTTGCTTGATATGCTCCAACATTTAGCTCTAAGTCAGTAGTTTGCATAGTACCTGAAGCACTTCTAAAAACAATATTTATTTTAGAAATAGTGCCACTAGTTACCGAGTAAAAATTTTGTAATGTTGGAATTAAATCTAATTTATATATATTTCCTGAAACTAGAGTAAGAGTTGGTTGGTTTGTATTTCCCCAATTACTAATTACATTTTGCCAAGCAGTTCCATTAAGTGTTACGCCTGTATGAGCATAAATAGTTCCAGAATAAGACGCTAAACCCGTACCTGATTTATCAAAGAGGATTGTGCCTGATTGATTAGCTTCTGGAGTGATACCACCTTGCCAAGAAACTTGCGAAAACGTATTGCTACTTATAAATAGTAGTAATATAAAATATATATTTCTCATAAAATATTGTAAAAAAAGGGCTGTAAAACAGCCCTTAATTAATTTTGTTTTTTATTATTGTATTGAATACGTGTATGCTCTTGGGTTACTTAAGTCTAAACTAACAAAGTAAGTTCCAGCAGTAGCAACAGATAAGTTTGGACCATCGTAATTCATTGAACCATCTTGATCGCTATCGCCACCTAAATTAATTGACCATGCATCATTAGCTCTGAATTTAAATTCACCTGCAGTTAACGCCATTGTTCCTTCCCATTTTTTTGTAGTTGAGTTGTATGTTAAAGCCGTACTTGCTCCCCATCCGCCTGGAGTAGCAGCACCTACAATACCCCAATTAGTTAATGTTTCACTATATGTTAAAGTTGTTGTATTAGCTTGAATTCTGTAATATCCTGGTGTAGCCATACAGTCTGATTCTCCAGTTACTGCTAAAATTCCAGCAAAAGCACCATTATCTCCCCAGTCTGTATTCCCCCAGTTGTAATTACCTGCAGTGTCTGGTCCTACAAATTTATGTCCACCATTTAAATAAACATAACCTTCATAATCTGTTAAACCAAATCCTGAAGCTGCAATTCTAGGTGCTGTACCTGGATTCCAACCTTGGTGGTTTCCTGGTACTGCTAATTTTGGTAATTCAGTAGTATAAGGCGTTACTAAATAAGTAATTTTACTTGAATATTTAGTCATTTCAGCATTTGTTCCAATTGTTGCTTTGATACGAATATCAACTCCGCCTTGAGTATATGGAGTTAATCCCGCGTCTACTACTGCTCCGTTTAAATCTTCTACATTTACTGAAGCAAAAGTATTGTTAGTTGATGTTACGTTAGTTACATTAGCAAAATTTGATCCAGCTAGTGAAATTTGAACGGTATAATTAATTGCTGTTGGTGTTCCGAAATTTGCAGCTTCCCAAGTTAAACCTAATGCTGGATTAGTTGCATAATCTGGATTTAATACTACACTACTACCTGAAGTTGGTGAAGTAATTCTAAATTCACCTGCTTCATTTACATACGCTAAATTGCTTTCGTCTTCACATGAAGTCATTGCTAAAGCAACAAATACTGTTAAAATTGATTTAAATATATTTTTCATAATTATTTAGTTTTATTTATTAATAACCTGTGTTTTGTGTTAAGTTTGAATTTGCAGATAAACTCAATGCTGGAATAGGGAATACATTAAAGTGTGCTGGTAATGCAATTCCATTTGAACCGTTTCCTTTCCATGCCCAGTTATAGCTTCCGCCAGCATATTTATTGAAACGAATTAAATCTTGTCTTCTGTGTCCCTCCCAATGTAGTTCTCTTGAACGTTCATCTAAGATAAAGTCTAAAGTTAAATCTGTTGCAGAGATATTTGCAGCTGTGCTGTTGTTTGCTCTTTCTCTTAAGTTGTTAACATATGTTACGGCTTGAGACATTGAAGCATTTCCAGCACCTCTTTTTGCACATTCAGCATACATTAAATAAACATCTGCTAAACGGAATAATGGAAAGTCTGTATCTACAAAACCTTGGTTTACTCCTGGTGCGCCTGTTGAAGTTTTGTTAGAATATTTTGCTAAAACAAAACCTTGATCTCTATCTGCAATAGTTGAAATATCAATTGGTCTAGTCCCAGAAATGATTGTTTTTCTTTCGTCAGAATTAAACGAAGACCCATTAAATTTTTGAACAAATTGTTTTCTCAATCGTAATGCGCCTCCCCAGCCGCCAGAGCCAACACCCATAGCAGCACCGTTTTGTTCAATAGAACCTACTTGACCATTAATCATTACCGTAGTTGGACCATAGTTTTGTGTTACGTTTCCATCTGATTGTAATGAATAAATCATTTCTGTTGAAGTATGATTATCTGCTGTAAAGTTGTGCAAGTAGTTTGCTTCTAAAGTATAACCACCACCAATAATATTATTACACATGGTAACACATTGATCATATTTGTTTTGTCCAATGTAAACTTCTGCATTTAAATACATCTTAGCTAAAATCATCCATGCGAATGCTTTATCTACTCTTCCATATTCATTTGTTCTTGGTGCTTTTAAGTTTGGTACAATTGCATTTAATTCACTTTCGATGAATGTAAATAACTGTTGTCTGTTATATTCAGGACCAGCTTGACCTACAATATCATTCTCAGTATTAAATGCTGCCTTACCAAACATATCCATTAAGTGATAATAAGCTAAAGCTCTTACCGCTCTTGCTTCATTTCTGTAATCAGAAATATTTGCTAAAAGTTGAGAATTAGTAACACCACGACTACTTAATTTTTCTGAGGTTGTTTGTCTTAAGTATTCATTACAAAAGGCAACTTGAGCCATTGATCTAGCAAACATCCCTAATACAATAACATTGTTTGATGTCCAAGTATTTCTCTGAATCTCAGCAACTCCTGGGTCATTTTCATAACTCCAAATCACTTCATCAGTACTTAAGTTTTGTAAGTACCATAAACAACGTCCATATTGGCTTGTTCCTGCATCTAATCCTGAAATATTAGAAGAACCAGCTCCTGTTAATCCAGTTAATGATAAATTAGAATATACTCCAGCAATTCCTTGTCTGTATGATTCAGGTGTACTAAAAAATGCTTCCGTTAAGAAGATATCATCATCTTCTGGAATTACATTTAAATCATCTGTACAAGAAGAAAATAGCATGGTTATTCCAAAGAATGCTATTAATTTTGTTTTTAAATTTTTCATAGTAATTATTTTAAAATTTAACATTTACACCTAACAAAAATTGTTCTTGTCTTGGATAAATAGTGTTGTCAATTCCTCCAAATACTTCAGGATCTAACCCTGAATATTTTGTGAAAAGTAAAAAGTTAGGATTTTGTAATCCAGCTGTAAATCTAATAGTAGATTTTCTTGTCTCTGTTTGTGGGAATGTGTATCCTAAAGTTATATTATCTACTCTTAAAAATGAAGCATCTTCTATATAATAGTCAGAAAAAATTACATTATTTCCTGAGCTTGTAAAGTTACTATCAAATGTTGAGCTTGGAACGTTTGCAATAGTACCTCCAACATCGCTTAATAATGTTGTATAAGCGTTTGATGAATTTACATTGTTATAATTTTTGTTTCCAATGCTTGCTCTCATATTAAATGATAAATCAATATTTTTGTAACTCATGTTAGATTGAAAACCGAATAAAGCTGCAGGGTCTGGATTGTTAAAAATATATCTGTCATTTTCATTTACTATTTTATCTCCATTAATATCTGCGAAGGCACCTTCGATTGGGGTTCCATCTATATTATATAATTGGTTATAAACGTAAAATGAATTTGGCGTCCAACCTTCGCTTAAAATTTGAATATTACCACCAGTACCACCACCAATACCACCAACAGGAACATTGTTTCCAGCAGGTAAGCTTTTTATTCTTCTTTCAAATGTAGAAGCATTAAAGTTTACATTCCATTTGAAATTAGTATCTCTGAAAATATCTGCATTTACATTAAATTCTATACCTTTAGTTGTAAAGCTTCCAAGATTTTGAGGTCCTTTATTTGAAAAATTAGAACCATCTGCAAATGGAGCTTCAAAAAGCAAGTCTTCAGAAAGTTTGTAAAACACATCTACACTTCCAGATATTCTATTGTTCCATAAACCGTAGTCGATACCTGCATTATAATTTGTAGTTTGTTCCCATTTTAATTGATCATTAAATGCTAATGGAGATCCAACGATAATTGGAGTATTTCCGAAAGTATACTGTGAATCTGAATTACTCGTTTGATATCTTGGAATAAAGAAATCATTTACAAATAAATCTTGTTGACCAGTAACACCCCAACCAGCTCGTAATTTCAAGTCAGAAATTAAATTACTTGCTTTAAAGAAATCTTTGTTCACTTTCCATGCAAAAGACGCTCCTGGGAAGTTACCATATTTTTCAGATTTAGGAAATCTTGATGAACCGTCTTTTCTGTATGATAATGAAATAATATATTTATCGTTCCAAGTAAAGTTTGTTCTTCCAAAGAAACCTAATAAAACTAAGTCTGGTGCTTTATAAGTATCTTCGTTTCTATTTGGGTTGAAAATATTTCCAGAATTATATCTAGTTTGTTCAAATTTTTGATACGAATAACCAGCTGTTGCATCTAAATCCAATTTCCCGAATTTTTTTGCATAGTTTAAATAACCATCAAATAATTTATTATTTAAATTTGAAGAATAAGACTCGTTAGTTCCTAATTTATTTGATTGAACTGTACCGTCTAATATACTAAATGCTACTGCTGAGTTGGCAAAAGTAGTATTTGTACCTTTACCTACAGATTGATCTATACCTACATTCACAACCGCTCTTAATTCTGGTAAGAAGTGAAATTTGTAGTCTAATTGAACGTTTCCAAAAAATCTATTAACATTAGAAATTCTATTGTTTAATAATATATTCCCAACTGGATTTCTTGTTCCTCCTGAAGCTAATTGATTTGTGGTAGTACCAGGAGCTAAAAACTCAGTGTATCCACCCCAAGCAGAATTACCGCTTAATACGGGTTTAGTTGGATCCATTCTTAAAGCTGCCCCAATTGGTTTTGCTGCAAATTTGTTTTTCTCATTTGAGTAATTTGCATTCACATTTACTTTTAAGTGATTGTCAAAAAAACTTGGACTTAAAGCTAAGCCAAAGTTGGTTCTGTTAAACTTATCAGTTAAAACCAATCCTTCTTGATACGTGTTACTAGCTGTTACTCTAGTAGGAATCATATTAAATAAACTTCCTCCTAAATTAATTGTATTCACAACGTAGTCAGTTTTTCTATAAATTTCATCTTGCCAATCTGTATTTGAAAGTATTCTACCTTCAATTACACCTGGAGTAGCTAAATTATCAGTTAACGACGATTTTGGATCATCTATACCTAATTGATTTGTTAAAGAAGGGAATTTTGACTCAATAGCTCTAACAAAATCTGTAGCATTTAAAACGTCAATTTTTCTTTTGTTTTGCCCTGAACCGTATTGGAAATTATATTCAACACTTAATTTTTTACTTCCTTTTTTTGTTGTAATCAAAATTACACCATTAGAAGCTCTCGATCCATAAATAGCCGTTGACGCTGCGTCTTTTAATACAGTCATAGACTCAATAGTAGTTGGGTCAATAGTTGCCAAAAAGTTTCTTGAACCTGATGGAGTTCCTGCATTTGAATTTTGTAGAGGCAATCCATCAATAATAATCAAAGGCTCGTTATTAGCTGATAATGAAGCCCCACCTCTAATTCTTATTGTAGATCCAGAACCTGGTTCACCACCAGTTGAGATTTGTACCCCAGCAACTCTACCATTTAATAAATTTTCAACAGTTGGTGTAGCACCTTTGTTAAAATCTTTAGCAGAAATTTGAGTTACCGCGCCAGTAGCGTCTTTTTTCTTAACTTTACCGTAACCTACTACAACTACTTCTTCAATTCCCTGTCCTACTTGTTGTAAAGAAACTGAAATGTTTTGTTGTTTTGTGTAAGCAATGGTTTCTGTTTTAAATCCCAAAAATGAGAAAGAAACATTGTCTCCCGATTTTACGTTTTTCAAAGTAAACGTTCCATCAGAATTAGTGAATGTTCCATTTGATGTTCCAGTAATTACTACTGAAACGCCAGACATAGCTTGGTTGCTAGATGCGTCTGTTACTTTACCTGTTAAGGTGTTTTGAGCCAAAACACTTAATGGTAAAACGAGCATAAAAAACAGTAATTTTTTTAGCATTGTTTTCATACATTTTGTTTAAATTAATAGTCAGTTTTTTGCTTATATATTCACTTCAAAGGTTAAATTTATGTAAAATTTTCATTAATCAAAATCTATTGAAATTTATTACGCAACGAAAACGTTTTCGTGTTGAAAACTTTATTATTTATGCATCTTTTTTGCTGAAAATGAATAGGATAAATAATTTTTTTCGCATAAAAATTCCACATTCGTAATTTCAAAAAAAAGTGGCCACTTTTCTACTTAAAATAAAAGAAGTATCTTGTAGCCGAAAATCGAATTTAATTTAATATAATAATGAGAAGAAAAGTAACCTTAAAGCAAATTGCAAAAGAACTTGATATTTCTATTTCAACAGTCTCAAAATCATTACGAGACAGTCATGAAATTAGTGAAGAAACAAGACTGAAAGTCAAAGCGTTTGCAAAGTTGTATAATTATAAACCAAATAATATTGCATTAAGTTTAAAAAATAAGAAAACAAAAACCATAGGAATTATTATTCCAGAAATAGTGCATCATTTCTTTGCTACCGTAATTAGCGGAATAGAACATGTGGCCAATGAATTTGGCTATAATGTTATCGTGACGCTTTCTGACGAATCTTTTGATAAAGAAGTGATTAATCTTGAAATGTTAGCCAGCGGAAGTACAGATGGTTTCATTATGTCGCTTTCTAAAGAAACGCAACTAAAAAAAGATTTTCACCATTTAGAAGAAGTCATAAACCAAGGGATGCCAGTGGTGCTTTTTGACCGTGTTACAAACGATGTTTTTTGCGATAAAGTAATTATTGACGATCAATTGGCGGCTTATAATGCTACTGAATTTTTCATCACAAATAAATATAAAAATATTGCCCTAATAACTACTGTTGACTATGTAAGTGTAGGAAAACTTCGTACAGAAGGCTATTTAAAAGCATTGTCAGATTACGACATTAAACTAGATGAAAATTTAGTAATAAAAGTTGAAGATATAGACCATTGTCAAAAGCAAATTATCGAATTAGTAACAAATAACGCTATAGATGCTGTTTTTGCAGTGAATGAATTATTTGCCGTAACCGCCATTAAAGCGATTAATAAAATTGGTAAAAAAGTGCCAGATGATATTGCGGTTATAGGTTTTACTGATGGAATTATTTCTCAATTTTCAACGCCAACAATTACTACGGTGAGTCAGAACGGAATTAAAATGGGCCAAAAAGCGGCAAAAATGCTAATTGAACGTCTTGAAAAAGAAGAAGATGACGAACAATACACAACAGAAATTATTGAAACCGAATTAATTTTTAGAGAATCTACGACAACGTAATAGTTTTAATAATAAGTTGAAAAACAAGTAGTTAAAATTTATTATCTAAGTATTTTCCATTTTTTTGATGCACAAATTTTAGATTATTTAAAATAATTTACTTTAATTTGTGTCAATCAAAGCTTATATTTCACTTCAAAAATTAAGTATAGTTTTGATAAGCACATAAAAAACGCTTATCGTAGTATTAACAACTAATTACGATAAATGGAAAAGCGTAAGTTACGTTTCTGGGAAATTTGGAACATGAGTTTCGGATTCTTAGGGATACAGTTTGGTTTTGCCTTACAAGGAGGCTTCATGTCAAGAATTTTTCAAACCCTTGGTGCTGAAGTAGACGACATTCCTGGTCTATGGGTTGCTGCACCTTTAACTGGTTTGTTGGTGCAACCAATTGTTGGATATCTATCTGACAATACTTGGAGTCCAAAATTCGGAAGAAGAAAACCATTTTTTCTTATTGGAGCTATTTTGGCTTCTATTACTCTATTTTTCATGCCACATTCTCCTGCGTTATGGATTGCAGCAGGTTTACTATGGGTTTTAGATTCCTCAATTAATATTAGTATGGAACCTTTCCGTGCTTTAGTAGCCGATAAGCTACCTGAATCTCAACGTTCAAACGGATTTGTGATTCAAACGTTAATCATCGGAATTGGAACTTGGATTGCTAGTAACTTACCATGGTTGGTTAATAAATTAGGTGTAACTAATGAAGCCGCGGCAGGAGTTATTCCACAATCAGTTATTGTAGCTTTTTCTGTTGGCGCATTTGTGTTTTTGGCAAGTATTTTATACACCATATTTACTACAAAAGAAAATCCGCCTGAAGATTTAAATCAATTTCATGCCGAAAAAAAAGAATCTCGTTTTATTCCAGATTTAGTAGTTAGCTTGAAAGAAATGCCATCAACCATGAAAAAATTGGGATTAATTCAATTTTTTAGTTGGTTTGCATTTTTTACTATGTGGAGTTTGTCCACACCAGCTCTAACAGAACATGTTTTTCATTCTCCAAAACCAGATGTAAAAGAATTTGCAAAATTGGATGATAAAGGAGCGGTTCTAAAAAACAGTAATGAAGAAGTTATTTTTCTTGACTCATCGAAAGAACAAGAATATCAAACCAAAGATAAAGTATACAATAACGCAGCCGATTTAGTAGGTTCTGCAACTGGTGTATACGGATTGTCTTCAATGGTTTTTGCATTATTGCTTACTTTTTATACTCTGAAAAACAAAATAAATAGAAAATACATTCACATGGCCTCATTGATTCTGGGTGGATTAGGATTTATTTATATGTTTTATGCTACACCAGAAACCTTAATGTATTCGTTTATATTAATTGGTTTTTCATGGGGGAGTATTTTGTCGATGCCTTATGCTATGTTGTCTAGTTCAGTTAATCCTAATAAAATGGGAATGATGATGGGACTTTTCAATATGTTTATTGTAATTCCACAAATTATTGCTGCACTTGGAGGAATCAATTATTTATATAAATTAATTGGTGAAGCACACATTAATGCCATGCTTTTAGCTGGATTATTATTAATTATTGCAGGGTTATGTAATTTCTTTATTACAGACAAAAATGCAATTTCAGGTTAAACAAACAGAATGAACAAAAAAGCATTTATATTCGATTTAGACGGAGTAATTGTTGACACCGCCAAATTTCATTTTTTGGCATGGAAAAAATTAGCCGATAGCTTGAATATTAATTTTACACACGAAATTAATGAACAACTAAAAGGCGTAAGTCGAGTGCGTTCGTTGGAAATTATTTTATCTCAAGGAAATGTGCAAGCATCTCAAGAAGATAAAAACAATTGGTTGGTACAAAAAAATGAAGACTATTTAGCGTTTGTACATCAAATGGACAAATCTGAAATTTTACCTCGAGTAGAAGAAGTACTCCAGTTTTTAAAAACAAACCATCAATATGTTGTATTGGGTTCGGCAAGTAAAAATGCCCGACCAATATTACAAAAAGTAAACATTTTGCATTATTTTGATGCACTTGTTGACGGAAATGATGTAACCAATGCCAAACCCGATCCAGAAGTTTTTCTGCAAGGTGCAAACCAAGTTCAGGTGGCTTACAAAGACGCTATTGTTTTTGAAGATTCAGTAGCTGGTATTCAAGCGGCAAATGTAGCCGGAATGACCAGCGTTGGTATTGGCGAGAAAGAAGTTTTACACGAATCGGATTTTTGTTTTAGAGATTTTACAGAAATGAGTAACGATTTTATAATGCAATTAATTAACAAATAGAAATTGTCAAACTGACGAAAGAGAATTGACAAATTAGAAAGAAAATGAATCAGGATTATATCGTACCAAATAATTGGTTAATCATAGAAGAAGGATTTGAAGCGGATAGAGTAAAATCTTCCGAAAGTTTATTTAGTATTGGAAATGGTGCTATGGGGCAACGTGCCAATTTTGAAGAGCATTACTCAGGTGATACGTTTCAAGGTAGTTACATTGCTGGGGTATATTATCCAGATAAAACAAAAGTAGGTTGGTGGAAAAACGGCTATCCTGAATATTTTGCTAAGGTACTTAATGCGCCAAATTGGATTGGAATCGAAGTGGAAGTTAATGGCGAAAAATTAGATTTAGCAACTTGTAAATCGGTTTCAAGCTTCAGACGTGAATTGAATATGCAAGAAGGTTGGTACCAACGTTCTTTTCAGGCGATTTTGCAAAATGATGTAGAAATTCAAGTACATGTTACTCGATTTTTATCTTTAGATATTGACGAATTAGGTGCGATAAAATATAATGTTACGCCTATAAATTCCGATGCAAAAGTGGTCTTTAAACCGTATTTAGATGCCGGTATTGAAAATGAAGACACCAATTGGGAAGAAAAATTCTGGGAAACTTTAGAAATTAAAAACGAAGAAAATAGTGCATTTATTGTGTCTCGAACTTTAAAAACAAAGTTTACAGTTGCCACTTATATGCAAAATCAAATTATAGTAAATAATGAAATTGCCGATGTAAAACCTGTTGAAGTAATAAAAGAAGCGTCAAAAATTTCATTTTCATACGAAGTTGCCGCTACACAAGGGCAAACGGTTAGTATTCAAAAATTTGGTGGCTATACCATTTCAACTAATCATAAAGAAGAATACCTTATTTCTTCAGCAAAACAAGTATTGGTTCAAGCAACTACTATTGGATTTAACGCCTTATTAGAAAATCAAAAACAAGCTTGGGCTAAAATTTGGGAAATGAGCGACATCACTATCGAAGGTGATACCAAAGCGCAACAAGGTATTCGTTTCAACATTTTTCAATTAAATCAAACCTATTTAGGAAAAGACTCTCGCTTAAATATTGGTCCAAAAGGTTTTACAGGTGAAAAATACGGAGGTTCTACGTATTGGGATACCGAAGCATATTGCATCCCGTTTTATATGGCAACAAAAGATCAAAATGTGGCTCGTAGTTTATTAGAATACCGTTACAATCAATTAGACAAAGCCATCGAAAATGCTCAAAATAATTTAGGGTTCAAAAATGGGGCAGCACTTTATCCGATGGTAACTATGAATGGTGAAGAATGTCATAACGAATGGGAAATTACTTTTGAAGAAATTCATCGAAATGGCGCCATCGCATTTGCTATTTATAATTATTACCGTTTTACAGGTGATTACAGCTATATTCCAGAAAAAGGCTTAGAAGTTTTAATCGGAATTTCTCGTTTTTGGCATCAAAGAGCTACTTTTTCTTCAAACAAAAATCAGTTTGTAATTTTAGGAGTAACAGGACCAAATGAATACGAAAATAACGTAAATAATAACTGGTATACCAATTATATCGCAAAATGGTGTATCAATTATACCTATGCTCAAATTGAAAAAGTAAAATCGGAATATATTTCTGATTACGAAAGAATTATGAGCAAAGTAAACTTAAATGACGCCGAATTACAATCTTGGAAAAATACCGCAGATAATATGTATTTTCCATTTTCGGAAGAACATGGCGTATTTTTACAACAAGATGGCTTCTTAGATAAAGAATTAGTAAAAGTTTCCGATTTAGACAAGTCACAACGACCAATTAACCAAAAATGGAGTTGGGATAGAATTTTACGTTCGCCATATATAAAACAAGCCGATACACTTCAAGGATTTTATTTCTTTGAAGATGATTTCACTAAAGAACAATTAGAAAGACATTTCGATTTTTATGAACCATTTACCGTTCATGAAAGTTCACTTTCTCCATGTGTACATTCTATTCAAGCAGCTGCTTTAGGAAGAATGGAGCAGGCATACACCTTTTATTTAAGAACCTCTCGTTTAGATTTAGATGATTATAATAAAGAAGTGCACGAAGGATTACACATTACTTCAATGGCAGGTACTTGGATGAGTATCGTAGAAGGTTTTGGAGGTATGCGAGTAAAAAATAATCAATTGCATTTTGAACCTAGAATTCCAGAACAGTGGAAAGGCTATTCGTTTAAAGTAAATTTCAGAAATGCAATCGTAAAAGTTGAAGTCACGCATCAAGAAACCAAAGTTTCTGTTGAAGGAAATCAAGAAGTAGAAGTAATCATTAATGGCGCATCGCAATTAGTAAAAAATTAAAAAATGAAAAAAATTGTATCGGTTATCCTTGTTTTAACAGCTATTTTTGGTGCTTCTGCCCAAGAATTTCAATCGCCAAATGGTAATTTTAAAATGTCGTTTTCACTCGGAAATGACGGCACTCCTATGTATCAACTTTTTTTTAAAAACAAAGAAGTAATTAAAAAAAGCAAATTAGGGTTAGAATTACAAAAGGATAAAAAGTCGTTAGTAAACGATTTTAAAGTAGTTGATTCAAAAGAAAGCACGTTTAACGAAACTTGGAAAACAGTTTGGGGCGAAGAAACTCAAATTCAAAATCACTATAACGAATTAGCTGTTACATTAAAACAAAATGAAACCGACAGAGAAATCATTATTCGTTTTCGTTTATTTAATGAAGGTTTAGGTTTCCGATACGAATTCCCACAGCAAAAAAACTTAATTTATTTCGTAATTAAAGAAGAAAGAACTGAATTTGCCATGACTGGAAATCATACTGCATTTTGGATTCCAGGAGATTACGATACACAAGAATACGATTATACGGAAAGTAAATTATCTGAAATTAGAAGTTTATTTAGAGGTGCAGTTTCAGAAAATGCTTCACAAAAACAGTTTTCAGATACTGGCGTACAAACGTCATTAATGATGAAAACAGCTGACGGATTGTATATGAACATTCACGAAGCGGCTTTGATTAATTATTCGTGTATGCATTTGAATTTAGACGATAAGAATTTCGTATTTCAATCGCACTTAACGCCAGATGCAAAAGGAAATAAAGGACATATTCAAGCGCCAAGTGTTTCGCCTTGGCGAACCATTATCGTTAGTAATGATGCCAGAGAAGTTTTAGCATCAAGAATGACATTAAACTTAAACGAACCTTGTAAAATTGAAAATACTACTTGGATTAAACCTGTAAAATATGTTGGGGTTTGGTGGGAAATGATTACAGGGAAAAGTTCTTGGGCGTATACAGATGATTTGCCTTCTATTCAACTTGGCGTAACAGATTATTCTAAAGTAAAACAAAGTGTCAAACACGCGGCAAATACCAAACACGTAAAAGAATATATCGATTTTGCAGCATTACATGGTTTTGATGCTGTTTTGGTAGAAGGTTGGAACGAAGGTTGGGAAGATTGGTTTGGCCATGAAAAAGATTATGTTTTTGATTTTATTTCGGCGTATCCAGATTTTGATGTAAAAGGAATTCACGAATATGCAAAATCTAAAGGAATTAAAATGATTATGCATCACGAAACGTCTGGCGCTACAAGAAATTATGAACGTCATTTAGATGTAGCGTATCAGTTTATGAAAGACAACGGATATAACGCTGTAAAAAGCGGTTATGTTGGAAATATTTTACCTTTAGGCGAACACCATTACAGTCAATCTATCTTAAATCATTACCAATATTGTATTGAAAAAGCGGTAGATTATGAAATTATGGTGAACGCACATGAAGCCGTTCGCCCAACAGGAATTTGCAGAACGTATCCAAACTTAATTGGAAATGAAGCTGCACGTGGAACAGAATTTCAAGCGTTTGGAGGTTCAAAAGCAAATCATACCACTGTTTTACCTTTTACAAGATTAATGGGCGGGCCAATGGATTACACACCAGGAATTTTTGAAATGGATATTGCAAAATTAAATCCTGGAAATAATTCGCATTGTAATACTACTATTGCTAATCAATTAGGATTATATGTTGTAATGTATTCACCACTTCAAATGGCTGCCGACTTACCAGAAAATTACAACCGATTTTTAGATGCCTTTCAATTTATTAAAGATGTTCCAGTGGAATGGTCAACTTCAAAATACTTAGAAGCAGAACCAGGTTATTATATCACAACCGCAAGAAAAGATAAAAATTCAAACAATTGGTTTGTTGGAAATGTAAACGGATTAAAAGCAAGAATAGCGACTATTTCTTTAGACTTTTTAGAAAAAGGTAAAAAATATGAGGCTACAATTTATGCAGATGCAAGCGATGCACATTACAAAACGAATCCGCAAGCGTATAAAATAACAAAACAAAAAGTGACGCATAAATCAAAACTAAAAATGGCAACTGCTCCAGGTGGCGGTTACGGAATTAGTATTGTTGAGGTAAAATAATAATTTCTTATTTTTGTCATTCCGACATAGGAGGAATCTCATTAAGTGAATAAATAATTACATTATGAAAAAAATAATTTGCACATTAATAACATTAATAACACTTTCATTATCAGCACAAATTGATAAAGTAGAACCACCTTTTTGGTACGAGAACATGACAAACAATCAGGTTCAAATTATGTTTTATGGTAAAAACATTTCTCAAAATATTGTATCAGTTTCTAATGGTGTAGTAATTACTCAGGTTCAAAAAACAGAAAATCCAAATTACGTTTTCGTAACAATTGATTTGAAAAATGTAACAGCACAAGATTTGATATTTACTTTCAAAAACGGTAAAAAATCATTCAATCAAGCGTATGCAATAAAAAAAAGAAAAGAAAATTCTCGTTACAGAAAAAGTTTTGACTCGTCGGATATGATGTATTTAATTATGCCTGACCGATTTGCAAATGGAAACGAAAAAAATGATTCGGATTCAAATTTACAAGAAAAAGCCAACAGAAATAATCCCGGTGGTCGTCATGGTGGAGACATTCAAGGTATCATAAATAATTTAGATTATTTGCAATCGCTTGGTGTAACAGCACTTTGGAGTACGCCGTTGTGTGAAGACAACGATAAAGGCTATTCGTATCATACATATGGGCAATCCGATGTGTATAAAATTGATGCACGATATGGATCAAATGAAGACTACGTGCGCCTTTCTTCAGAAATGAAAAAGAGAAATATGAAGTTAGTGAAAGATTATGTAACGAATCATTGGGGTGCTGAACATTGGATGTTTAAAGACATGCCAACTTACGATTGGTTTCATCAATTTCCTGGTTATAAACAAAGTAATTATCGCATGACCACGCAATATGACACAAATGCTTCTGCAATTGATGCAAAACTTTGTATGGATGGCTGGTTTGTGCCAAGTATGCCCGATTTGAATCAATCAAATCCTTTAGTATTAAATTATTTGACTCAAAATGCCATATGGTGGATTGAATATGCTGATTTAGATGGTTTTCGAGTAGATACCTATTCGTATAACGATAAAGCAGGAATTGCAAAATGGACAAAAGCCATTACCGACGAATATCCTTATTTTAATATCGTTGGAGAAGTTTGGATGCACGATCAAGCACAAATTTCGTATTGGCAAAAAGACAGTCCAATTGCTAAAATTCAAAGTTATAATTCGTACTTACCAAGTGTAATGGATTTTACTATGCATGATGTTTTTGGAAATGTTTTTAACGAAGACAACACAAATTGGAACGATGGAATGTTTAAATTTTACGAAAATTTTGTGAATGATTTCCTATACGACAACCCAAATAATTTATTAATTTTTGCAGAAAATCACGACACCAACCGTTTCAATTATATTTATAAAAACGATTTAAATAAATATAAAATGGCGATGACTATTTTAGCTACGATGCGAGGTATTCCTCAATTGTATTATGGCTCAGAAATTGGTATGGCGGGTGATAAAGGCAAAGGCGATGCAGATATTCGTCAGGATTTTCCTGGTGGTTGGGCTTCAGATAAAAACAATGCTTTTATAGCTTCAGGAAGAACAGCAGAACAAGCTAAATATTTTGATTTCACTGCTAAAGTTTTCAATTGGAGAAAATCAAAATCAATAATTCATAACGGAAAATTAATGCATTATCTTCCAGATAATAACGTGTATGTTTATTTTCGTTACAACGACAACGAAAGCGTAATGGTTGTGGTTAATAATAGTAAAGACAAACAAATAGTAAAACTAGAAAGATTTAAAGAAAGTTTGGCTTCGTATTCAAGTGGAAAAGACATTATTTCTGATGCTAATTTCGATTTAAAATCAGAACTTTCAATTGAAGGAAAATCGAGTTTAATTTTAGAATTAAAAAAATAAGAATCATATGAGATTTTGGTTTTTAATAGCGTTTAGTTGTATGTGTTTTTCACAAGAAAATATAAAAATTATTGATTTACAAAATAACAACGATTTTGTAGGACAAATAAAACGTATTGAAAACTTCCCATCAAAATATGTCGCTACCAGAACGGTGGATATTTGGTTGCCAAAAGCGTATTCCGAAACGAAAAAGTACCAAGTGTTATATATGCACGATGGGCAAATGCTTTTTGACGGGAAAACCACTTGGAACAAACAAGAATGGGGTATAGATGAAAAAATAGACTCATTAACCCAAAAGAAAGCCATTAAAGAAGTCATTGTGGTTGCTGTTTGGAATATTCCAACCATTCGCCATTTAAATTATTTTCCACAGAAAGCAATTGATTTTTTAAGTGTTGCAGATAAAAAGTTCGTCATAGATGAAGCAAAAAAAATCAATTTAGATATCACTCAAATTTCATCGGATAACTATTTAAAGTTTTTAGTTTCCGAAGTAAAGCCATTTATTGATTCTCATTTTTCAGTGAAAACCGATAAAGAAAATACCGCTATTATGGGTTCCAGTATGGGTGGGTTAATTTCTATGTATGCGCTTTGCGAATATCCAGATGTTTTTGGGAAAGCTGCTTGTTTGTCTACCCATTGGATTGGTTTAAAAAACGTTGAAAACAATCCAATTCCAAATGCTTTTTTCAACTATTTAAAGGCTAAATTACCCAATTCAAAAACACATAAAATTTATTTTGATTTCGGCACAAAAACCTTAGATGCGGAATATGTAAGGTATGAAAATAACGTCAATGACATATTAAAAGCTAAAGGATTTGATGCAACAAATTCTAAAAATTTAAAATTTGAAAACGCCGATCATACAGAAAATTCTTGGAACAAACGTTTAGAAATACCTTTACAATTTTTATTTAAATAGTTATGAAAAAATTAGCAATATTGGCAGTATTTGCCTTAAGTTTTACAAATAGTTATGCGCAAAATACATCTGATTTAACAAACGAAAAATTAGAAAACGCAGTTATTTATGAAGTAAATATTCGACAATATTCACCTGAAGGCTCGTTTAATGCTTTCACCAAAGACATTCCAAATTTGAAACAATTAGGTGTAAAAGTCATTTGGATCATGCCAATTTTTCCAATTTCGCAAACAAAAAGAAAAGCAACTGGTGGCGATGATAGTAAATTTGCATCAGAAATGCCAGCAGCAGAACAACATAAATATTTAGGAAGTTATTATGCCGTTTCTGATTTTAAGAAAGTAAATCCAGAATTTGGAACACTTGAAGATTTTAGAAATTTAGTAAAAACCGCTCATGAAAATGGTATTTATGTGATTTTAGATTGGGTGCCAAATCACACGGGTTGGGATCACGTATGGATTAAAGAACATCCAGAATATTATACAAAAAATGAAAAAGGGGAAATTATCGATCCAATCAATCCAGAAACCGGAAAAACGTGGGGCTGGACAGACGTTGCAGATTTAAATTACGACAATCAAAACCTTCGTGCAGCAATGACTGCTGACATGAAATATTGGCTTCAAAAAGAAAGTATTGATGGTTTTAGATGTGATGTAGCTGGAAATGTTCCAACTGATTTTTGGCAAAAAGCGATTCCAGAATTACGTGCTGTAAAAAATATCTTTATGTTAGCCGAAGCTTGGGAACCAGAATTGTTGAAAGATAATTTGTTTGACATGGCTTATGCTTGGGACGGACATCATACCAGTAACAAAATCGCACAGGGAAAAGAAAATGTTTCGGCTTGGGATAAATATATTGTTGAGAAAAATAAAAAATACGAATCCAATGATATTTTAATGAATTTCGTTGACAATCACGATGAAAACTCATGGAACGGAACCATTCAATCTCGATTAAGTGCTGCTGAAGAAGCCATGACAGCTTTAACGTATGTAATGCCTGGAATGCCTTTAGTATATAGTGGTAATGAATATGGATTGAAACACAGCTTGAAGTTTTTCGAGAAAGATTCAATTCCAAAAACAAAAGGAAAAGAATGGGAATTAAGAGCAAAATTAGGTCAATTAAAAAATGAAAATCCAGCATTAAATGGTGGAAAAAATCCAGCATCATATAAGCGAATTCAAACAAATGACGACACTAAAATTTTAGCATTTGAACGTGAAAAAGAAGGTAAAAAAATTATTTATATTGCCAATTTGTCGAATCAAACTATAGAAACGAAAATTCAATTAAAAGGCGATTTTACCGATTATATGTCGGGATATAAAATTCAATTTAGATCTGATGCCCCAATTGGACTAAAAGCTTGGCAATATTTAATTTTAACGAAGTAAAATAATTTTAAAGTAAATACTCTAATCCACTAATCCATATACTTCATTTTGAAATATAAGAAATTATTTTATAACAAACTCAATTTCAGAATTATAACAATTAATATTATTATATTTGTAAAGTATTTTTAAGGGGTTTGTATCTTATAAATTAATAGTCGAAGAAAATACAGTAATTAAAATTAAAACTATGAAAAAATCATTGTTGTCATTATTGTTTATTGTATCAATCAATTTATCGGCACAGTATAATCCAGATGCCCCTTGGATGCAAGCTCTTGGTGAAAAAAACGGAACAGCTACTTTGGCTGAAATAAAAGCTAGTTTTGATGAATACTGGCTAACTCACGACCCAAATATTAAAGGAAGTGGTCACAAACCTTTTATGCGTTGGTTCACAAACGTAGAAAATCAAATTAAAGAAGACGGAACACTAGAAAATTATGAAGATTTAATGTTGGCTTTCAATCAAAAAAAGCAACAAAAAAATGCTCAAAATGTTGCCGTTACAAGTAATTGGACGCCAATACATGGAACACAATCTTATATCAATACTGGTTCGTGGTCTTCAGGGCAAGGTAGAGTAAGTTGCATTACTGTCGACCCATCAAATCCAAATATTATTTATGTTGGCATGCCAGCTGGTGGCATATGGAAATCTATAGATGGTGGTACAATCTTTGTACCATTATCTGATGATTTACCACAAATTGGAGTAAATTCTATAGCTGTTGATTATAACAATTCAAATATTATATACATTGCAACTGGCGATAGGGATGGGAGTAATACATCTAGCGAAGGGATTTGGAAATCAATAAATGGTGGATTAACATGGACTTTAACAGGCCTAACAAAAGCTTTAACCGGAACCGCATGTCCAGAAATTTATATACATCCAACCAATTCAAATATATTATGGTGTGCTACCAATAATGGTGTTTTTAGAACCACCGATGCTGGAACAAATTGGACAAAAACACTAAATGTTTCCGGAACACGTGATTTAAAAATAGTACCTAATGATCCTACAATAATATACGCAACCACAGCGACACTTTTTTATAAATCTATAGATTCCGGAGCTAATTTTACTCAAGTTGGTGTCGGTTTGCCCACTTCGGCTGGCAGAATGGCTATTGCCGTTACAGCCGCCGATTCAAATATTGTTTATGCATTAAGTGTAACTTCTGGTAATATTTTTCAAGGTATATATAAATCAACAGATCAAGGTGCAACTTTTACAGCTGTCAATACAACACAAACTCAAATTGCCAGTACTCAAGCTTATTATGATATGGCAATAACTGCTTCGCCAACTAATGCTAACGAAATTTACACAGGTTTTTTAAATATTTGGAAATCGGTTAATGGCGGGGTTACTATGACACAAGTTAATAGCTGGAGCTCTCCATCATCAGCATCATATTCTCATGCCGATATACATTTTTTAAGATTTTATGGGAACAAATTATATTGTGGAAGCGATGGTGGTATTTATGTAACCACAAATGGAGGCGCAAATTTTGCCGATTTAACAAAATCTATGCAAATTGGTCAACCATATAAAATAGCTGTTTCAAAACAAAACTCAAACAAAATTATTTCTGGATTGCAAGATAATGGAGGACATGTTTTTAATGGTATCAGATGGCAAAATTTTTATGGTGCAGATGGAATGGATGTAGGGATAGACCCAACTAATTCAAACTTATCTTATGGTTTTATTCAATATGGACAATCATTGTACAAATCAACAACTGGAGGTGCGTCAGGTGGGGGCGTTTGTAGTGCACCAGTTGATGAAACGGGTACAAATGATACTGGCGGAAAATGGGTCACTCCACTTGCTTTAAATAATTCAGGAGAAGTTTTTGCAGCTTATAAAAATTTCTATAAATTAGTAAACAATGACTGGGCTTTGCAAAACACAATACCAGATAGTATTGGAGCTACTGACGCCGAATTGATTGCTATTGATCCATCAAACAATACTACTATTTATATTGCAAATAATTCGCAATTATATAAAAGTGAAGATGAGGGTTTAACTTTTTCATTGATTCATACAGGTGCCACAAATATTTTAGGATTAACTGTACATTCAACCAACAGCAATATAGTTTATTACACTACTTCATCTCAAGTAATGAGATCTTTAAATGGGGGTATTACTTTTTCAGTAATTACTACTTCGGGAATGCCATCAATATCAAGAACTTGTATTGCTCATCAGAATAATGTTGTCAATTCTTTGTATTTAGGGACAACTTTAGGTGTTTATTATTACGATGACATAGCGGCATCTTGGTCACCATTTGAAACGGGTTTACCAAATGTTAAAGTAACAGATTTAGAAATCAATTATGTTGATAATAATATTACCGCAGCTACTTACGGTCGTGGTGTGTGGCGTTCTCCATTGCCAACAATTCTTGCATCTGCAGAATTTGAAAATAATAATTTTGTAATTTATCCGAATCCGTCAACTGATATTTTTAATATAAAAATTGGCGACATACAACCTCAAAATTTAGAAGTAATTGATATTTCAGGAAAAACACTATTTTCAAAAAAAGATTTTGAAAATTTAAATGGCGAAATTCAAATTGATTTATCCAATGTTGAAAAGGGAGTTTATTTCTTAAAATTATCTGCAAACAAAAAAAGTGTAGTAAAGAAAATTGTAAAAAATTAAAACTAATTACATAAAAATTAAAAGCAGCTTTAAGTTTTTATAGTTTGGCAACTCGAATTAATGAAAGATGATTTATTAGATAATTAAATCTGTTTTGACAAACATCATTCAAATAAAGTTTCAAGCACTAGTTCCAAAAATATCAACTATTTTGCAAAAACAATTATAGTTTATCCAAATCAGTATTTGTATTTGCAATAGCAATTAATCGTTGTTTTTTAAACGAATAAAAAGCAATAATCGCGCTAAATAACATTAATATACCACCTAAAACAAATGGAGCCCCAGGAAAATGAACAGCTGCGTTTTTATTGGTAAAATTATAAAATACATTACTCATTAATGGCGGACCAATAATAGAAGTCACACTCATTAAACTGGTTAACGTGCCTTGAATTTCGCCTTGTTCATTAGCGGGAACATTTTCTGTAATTACAGATTGCAATGCGGGACCCGAAATTCCGCCTAAACAATACGGAATTAAGAAGGTAAACATCATCCAACTTTCTGTAGCAATGGCGAATAAAAACATCCCTAAAGTATATAACACTAAGCCGTAAATAATGCTTTTTTCATTTCCGATTTTCGGATTAATCCATCGGATTAATCCACCTTGCACAATTCCGACAAGTAAACCAACAATTCCTAGTGAAAAGCCAACCATTTTTTCGTCCCATTTAAATTGGTACATAGTAAAGTAACTCCAATTGCTATGTACGGCGTGCGAACCAATATAAACCAATACAATAGATATAAACAAGCTAAATATTTTTGGGTATTTTTTTAAATTTATGATGGCACGAACTGGGTTGGTTTTGCTCCAATCTAAATCTCTTCTGTTTTCTTTTGGTAACGATTCAGGTAATACGAAATACCCATATAAAAAGTTAATGAAACACAAAACAGCTGCAGCATAAAATGGAACTCTAGCACCAAATTGCCCTAATAAACCACCAATTACAGGTCCGATGATAAACCCAATTCCGAAAGCAGCACCAATCATTCCGAAGTTTTTAGCTCGGTTTTCAGGTGTGCTAATGTCGGCAATATAAGCGGTTGCTGTTGTAATACTCGCACCAGTTATTCCTGCAATAATTCTTCCAATAAATAAAAAAGTTATGGTAGGCGCAAAGGCTAAAAATAAATAATCCAATGAAAAACCTAAAAGTGAAAATAAAATGATAGGGCGTCGCCCGTATTTATCACTTAAATTTCCAATTAGCGGCGACAATAAAAACTGAGTAAATGCATACGCAAATAGCAACCAACCGCCAATTTTCGAGGCATCACTTAAATCGCCTTGAATTAATTCTTGAATTAATTTTGGGATTACTGGAATAATAATTCCCCAACCCGTAATATCAATTACTAAGGTTAAAAATATAAAACCGATAGCTGCTTTTTTCTCTGTTTTCTTCATAAAAACAAAGAAACAAAAAAAATCCCAAACTCTATTGAATTTGGGATTTCATATATTGGCAAACCTAACAGGTTTCAAAAACCTTTTAAGTTTTATATTATAACTCTAATGCTTTTTTAGGATTGTTATCCATTAAAAATTCCATTGGGTTTTCTAACGCTTCTTTTACAGCTACTAGGAAACCAACTGATTCTCTACCGTCAATAATTCTGTGGTCATAAGATAAAGCCACATACATCATTGGGTGAATTTCCACTTTACCATTTACGGCAATTGGACGCTCAATAATGTTGTGCATACCTAAAATTCCAGATTGAGGCGGATTGATAATTGGCGTAGACAACATACTTCCGAAAACACCACCATTTGTAATTGTGAATGTGCCGCCTGTCATATCGTCAACAGTAATTTGTCCGTCACGTGCACGTAAAGCCAAACGTTTAATTTCAGCTTCTACTCCACGGAACGTTAATAATTCTGCGTTTCTAACTACAGGAACCATTAATCCTTTTGGTCCAGAAACCGCAATTGAAATATCTGCAAAATCAAAAGCTACTTTATGGTCACCATCCATCATCGAATTTACATCTGGGTACAATTGCAAAGCTCTTGTAACCGCTTTAGTAAAGAACGACATATAACCTAATCCAAGACCATTGTGTTTCACCTTAAATTCGTCTTTATATTGGTTTCTAATCGTATTAATTGGCGTCATATTTACTTCATTAAAAGTAGTTAACATTGCCGTTTCGTTTTTAGCTGCAACTAAACGTTCTGCTACTTTTCTTCGTAGCATAGAAAGTTTTACTCTTTCCGTTCCACGAGAACCACCTGTTGGTGTTCCCATTGCTGGAATAGCATTTGCGGCATCTTCAGTAGTAATTCGTCCACCTTTTCCTGTTCCAACAATGTCAGAAGGACTGATGTTTTTTTCTTCTAATATTTTTTTAGCTGCTGGAGATGGTGCTCCGGTAGCATATGTTTTTTCAGCAACTGGTGCTGCTTTTACTTCTTCTTTTTTTACTTCTGGTGCTTTTTCAACAGCAGGCGCAGGTGCTCCTCCGTCTGGTTTAGCAGCTGCAGTGTCAATATGGCAAACTACTTGCCCTACAGCTACAGCGTCACCTTCTTCGGCTTTAAGCGTAATAATTCCGCTTGCTTCTGCAGGTAATTCTAACGTAGCTTTGTCTGAATCTACTTCAGCAATAGCTTGATCTTTTTCAACGTAATCTCCGTCTTTTACTAACCAAGTTGCAATTTCAACTTCGGTGATAGATTCTCCCGGTGATGGGACTTTCATTTCTAAAATCATATTCTTTCGTTTTAAGTTTTAGGCTAAAATGCTTCCTAAAATTATATTAATGTGTTGTATAACTGTTATTGAAATAAATTTTTATCAAAAACCATAGCAATAGCGTTTGCTTGACGTTTTTTAGAACGTTCGTAACTTCCTGCTGCTGGCGCACTATATGCTTTTGGTGAGGCTAAACGTAATTTTACTAAATCGAAATTCATTAATAAATATCCGTAAGCTCCCATGTTTTTAGGTTCTTCCTGTGCCCAAACATAATCGTCTACATTTGGATACGAATCGATAATCGCTTTAATTTGATCTGTTGCTAAAGGGAATAATTGTTCAAAACGAACCACGGCTACATCATTTCTTCCTAATTCTTCACGTTTTGCAATAATATCGTAATAAACTTTCCCTGTACAGAATACTAAAGATTTAATCGCTTTTTTATCTGATACATTTGGGTCGTCAAGTATTTCTTGAAATTGTCCGTTTGCTAACTCTTCTGCTGAAGAAACAGCTAATGGATGGCGCAATAAACTTTTCGGTGAAAACACAATTAATGGTTTACGGAATTTTGTTTTCATTTGTCTTCTCATCAAGTGGAAGAAATTGGCTGGTATAGTAACGTCTGCAATATACATATTGTGTTTGGCACACATCTGTAAATAACGTTCCATACGAGCAGAAGAGTGTTCTGCTCCCTGATTTTCATAACCGTGTGGCAATAAGAAAACCAATCCGTTTTGGTTGTTCCACTTGTCTTCCCCTGCGGAAATGTATTGGTCAATCATAATTTGCGCCCCATTAGAGAAATCTCCAAATTGTGCTTCCCAAATGGTTAAGGTGTTTGGTGATGCTAATGCATAACCATATTCAAAACCAACTACACCATATTCCGAAAGGTGCGAATTGTATATATAAAAGTTTCCTTTTTTATTATTGATGTCGTTTAATAATATTACTTCTTCTTCAGATTCTTCTACTTTAATTACTGCGTGACGGTGAGAGAAGGTTCCGCGTTCCACATCTTGTCCAGAAATACGAACATCGTATCCTTCAGTTATTAAAGAACCATAGGCCAATAATTCTCCCATTGCCCAATCTAATTGGTCTTTTTCGAAAAACATTGCTTTTCTGTCGCCAACTAATTTTGTGATTTTACTAATGAATTTTTTATCTTTTGGTAGTTCTGTAATTGTAGAAGCAATAGCAGTTAACTGCTTTTTATCAAATTTTGTATCAAATTTTGACAGCATCACGTCATCAGAAACTTGTTCAAAACCGTTCCATTCATTTTGCATAAATGGTGTAATTACGGTTAAACTTTTCTTACGTGATTCTTCTAAATTTTCATCAAGCTTTGCTTTATATGTTTCCTCTAATGTTTTAACATATGTGCTATCAATTACACCTTCAGTTGTTAGTTTTTCAGCATAAATATCTCGAGGATTTTTATGTTTAGCGATGGCTTTGTATAATTTAGGTTGTGTAAATCGAGGTTCATCTCCTTCGTTATGACCGTATTTTCTATATCCTAATAAATCGATAAAAACATCGCTTCCAAATTCCATTCTATAATCTAAAGCAAACAACATCGCGTGAACCACTGCTTCTGCATCATCTGCATTAACGTGTAATACGGGCGATAAGGTTACTTTTGCAATATCTGTACAATACGTGGAAGAACGAGCATCTAAATAATTCGTAGTAAAACCAACTTGGTTATTAATAACTAAGTGAATGGTTCCACCAGTTTTGTATCCATCTAATTTTGCCATTTGTATAATTTCATACACAATACCTTGTCCGGCTACGGCAGCATCACCGTGTACGGCAATAGGTAACACTTTTGAAAAATCATCAGCAAAATAGCGGTCTTGTTTGGCTCTTGTAATACCTTCAATTACAGCACCAACGGTTTCCAAGTGTGATGGATTTGGTGCTAAATTTAAGTTTATTTTTTTTCCTGAATCTGTAACTCGGTCTGATGTTAATCCTAAATGGTATTTTACATCACCATCAAAATACATATCGTCATCGTAGTCTTTTCCGTCAAATTCTGAGAAAATATTTTGTGTGTTTTTGCCAAAAATATTAGCTAAAACATTTAAACGACCACGGTGTGCCATACCCATTACAAATTGTTCTACTCCTTTTTCTGCAGCAGCTTCAATAAGCGCATCAAGTGCCGGAATTGCAGCCTCACAACCTTCTAATGAAAATCGTTTTTGACCTACATATTTTGTATGTAAGAATGTTTCAAATGAAACGGCTTCATTTAATTTTCTTAATATATTTTTCTTAACATCAGCTGAAAAGTTAGGCTGATTGTCGTTAATATCTAATCTGTTTTTTATCCAATCCTGTACTTTAGGCTCTCTAATGTACATAAATTCCACACCAATAGATGAACAATAAACACTTTCTAAATGTTTAATAATATCAGCTAAAGTGCTTGGCTTCATATTAACTATTTTGGCAGCATCAAAAACGGTTGTTAAATCCGCTTGCGACAATCCGAAATTTTCAATAGCTAATGTTGGTGAAAACACCCTTCTTTCTCTAACTGGATTTGTTTTGGTAAATAAATGACCTCTTGTTCTGTATCCGTCAATTAGTTTTAAAACATTAAATTCTTTTTGAAGTTGCTCAGAATTCCCACCGGAAACATTTCCGTTTGCAGTATGCGCAATTTGCTCACCTGGATTAGAAAATTCATTAGCAAAATCGAAACCTTGGAAAAAACTTCTCCAACTTGGTTCTACACTGTCTGGATTTTGTAAATATTGGTCGTATAAATCTGCAAAAAATGCAGTATGTGCTGCGTTTAAAAAGGAAAACCTATCCATAATTCTGTCTAAATGACGATTTGGTTAAAAAATTTTATGCAAAAGTATAAACTTTTATGCTAAATGTTCAAAGAAATTTATACTTTTATCTTCAAATTAACAAATAAGTAATAAAAATAATGAAAATTAAGAGAAAGTTACTAAATACATTTTTTTATGCACTAATTTTTCTCAATTCTGCAGACTTATTTTCACAGCAAGATAGTATTCCTAAAACAAAATCTATTTTTTGGCAAAAAGTTCAGTTTGGTGGTGGCTTAGGATTGGCTTTTGGGAATGGGTATTCAAATTTTTCTTTATCACCAACGGGTTATTATCATATAAATAAAACAGTAAGCATTGGTGTAGGAATTTCAGGAAGTTATGTTGCTCAAGAATCAAATCCATCAAATTATAATGCTACGGGTTATAAATCGACTATTTTTGGAGGAAGTGTAATTGGTTTATTTCATCCAATTGAAGATATTCAAATTTCTACAGAAATAGAACAATTACTAATAAACAGAAAATTTGACGCAGTGAACAGCAGCAAAGATTCATTTTGGAATACAGCTGTTTTTGTTGGTGCTGGATATCGGCAACAAAACGTAACTTTTGGGGTTAGATTTAATTTACTTCACGCAAATCAAAATAATATTTATGGGCAACCTTGGCTTCCATTTGTTAGAGTAATGTTTTAAAAGTAATTATATCTTAACATAAAATCTATCCTATTTTCTTATTTTTACAAAAAAAAATTATGCGATTTATTCTTGCTTTTTTATTCTGTTCAGCAGCTTTGTTTTCACAAAATAATTTACAATCTGGACCTATGGTCGGTTATTGTGAAATGAAAGAAGCCATGATTTGGCTCCAAACGGAAAAGCCAGCTACGGTCTATGTTTCTTATTATTCTTTAGATAAAGTTACAGAAGTTTTCGAAAGCGAAAAGTACAACACAACTAAAGACAATGCATTTACTTGTCATTTGGTTTTAGACAAACTTCAGCCAGGTAAAAAATACAATTATGACGTATATTTAGATAATAAGAAAGCTGTTTTGCCATATGAAACTTCTTTTTCTTCTAAAAAATTATGGCAATTTCGCGAAAAAGCGCCGGATTTTACTATTGCTTTAGGAAGTTGTGCTTACATTAGTGAGGAAGCTTTAGATAGACCAGGAAAACCATATGGTTCCAATTATTCTATTTTTGAAAGTATTGCCAAAAAAAATCCAGATATTATGATTTGGGGTGGCGATAATATTTATTTGCGTGAAGCAGATTGGGATAGTAAAACAGGAATTTATCACCGCTACACGTATTCAAGAAAGATAAAAGAAACGCAAGCGCTTTTAGCTAAAACTCAAAATTTTGCCATTTGGGACGATCACGATTTTGGACCAAACGATGGGGATAGAGGTTTTTATTACAAATATGAAACGCAACAAGCGTTTAAAGATTTTTGGGCAAATAAATCGTACGGGATGAATCCCAATCAAAAGGAAGGTATTTATTCTTGTTTTAATTGGGGCGATGCAGAAGTTTTTTTGTTAGACAATCGTTTTTTTAGATCGCCAAACGATAGATTAACAGGTGATAAAGTGCTTTTAGGAAAAACGCAAATAGAGTGGTTAATTGACGCCTTAGTAACGTCAAAAGCCAGTTTTAAAATTATCGTAATTGGCGGACAAGTTCTAAGTTCGGCAGCTGTTTTTGAAAATTACGAAAATTATAAAACAGAGAAAGAGGCATTGTTAAATGAAATTACTGCGAATAAAATCAAAGGAGTTACTTTTATTTCTGGCGACAGACATTTTACAGAATTATCAATGCTGAAAAGATCTGACACTTATTCTTTGTATGATTGGACGGTTTCTCCATTAACTTCTGGACACGGAAACGTTGAAAAAATCGCTAAAGAAGAAAATAAAAACAGAGTGGAAGGCAGCCTATTTGCACAACACGTTTTTGGAACATTGTCATTTTCTGGGGAAAAAGATACCCGACAAATGAAATTAACATTATTTGATAAAGAAGGAAAAGAATTGTGGAATAAAGTAATTTTAAAGAAAGACTTAGAATAAATTAATATTTATTTCTAAACCATACTTTTTGCCATTCGCGTTTTAAAATTAAAAACGTCACGTCTTCGGATAATTTAAAAACATCTGAACCGTCTAATTTTTTAATTTGATCTTCGGAAACATCAATAATATATAGTAAATTTAAGTATTCTGCGAATTTGTAATTGATTAATTTTATAATTTTCTCCTGAATCAAAAGCTTTAATTCGAAAGGGAAAATATCTACTGGGATATCAATATTTTCATTAGCTAAAGCAAAATCTTTATTCGTTTGCTCTATTAATTTGAAATATAAATCTTGTTCCTCGGCTTCTTCAATTAATGAATCGATGGATGTTGGTGCTAAATACATAAAATTCCAATTTTTTAAATTCCAAATTCCAAAATTTCTCAAATCAAATTTGGAATTTGAGATTTTTATATTGGAATTTTATACCTTTCTGTTCATTAATTTTTCGCCAAACAATCTTAAAACCATTTTTTTGTCTTCAGAAATTTTCATTTTTTCTAATGTTTCAAAGGCTATCTCTGTATAATTAGCAATGGCGTCTTGTGTCGCTTTACTGGCGCCAGAAGAATTAAAAATTGTTTTTACGGATTCAATTTTATCCGAATTATCATTGGGTTGAATAGAAAATAAATGCAATAATTGTTGTTTGTTTTCTTCAGACGAAAACGCCATTGCTTTTAAATACAAATAGGTTTTTTTATTTTCAATAATATCGCCTCCTACTTGTTTTCCAAAGGTTTCTGGATTTCCAAACGCATCTAAATAATCGTCTTGTAATTGAAATGCGATACCTAAATTTAATCCAAAATTATATATTAAATCCGCATTTTCTTCTGAAGTTTCTGCAACAATTGCGCCCATTTTCATAGCTGCTCCTAATAAAACGGCTGTTTTAAATTCAATCATTTTTAAATATTCCGGAATAGTAACATCGTCGCGCGTTTCAAAATCTACATCGTATTGTTGTCCTTCGCACACTTCTAAAGCGGTTTTACTAAATAATTTTGCCAGTTTTTGAAATACAGTTGGTTCGTATACTTCAAAAAATTGATAAGCTAAAATCAACATAGCATCACCAGATAAAATACCAGTATTGATGTCCCATTTTTCATGAACGGTTTCATTTCCTCTTCGCAAAGGCGCGTCGTCCATTATATCATCATGAACTAATGAAAAATTATGAAATACTTCAACGGCTTTGGCTGCAGAAATTGCTTTTTTATAATCGCCATCAAAAATATCAGTTGCCATTAATGTTAAAACAGGACGAATTCTTTTTCCGCCAAGCGATAAAATATAATCTATGGGTTCATATAAGTTTTTCGGTTGTTTATGAATATGTAAATTAGAAAATTCTTCCGAAATAACATTTTGATATTCTGATAATGAAAGCATACTAGTAATTTTTGGCTAATTTAAGCTAATAATTGCATATTTGCGCCACAATTTTAATGTTAAATTTATGTGAAGATTACGGAAACTATTTTAGTTTTAAAAGTTTCCGTTGTAAATTTGTCATCGAAATTAATTAGACACAATAATTAATATCAAGAAATTGCATAAAATGAAGGAAAAAATTATCAATAGAGCGAAAGAAATGTTTTTGAAATTAGGTTTCAAGAGCATTACTATGGATGATATTGCCTGCGATATGTGTATTTCAAAAAAAACAATATATAAATATTTTTCAAATAAAGAATTGTTAATTGAAGAAAGCACGCAATTGGTCCATCAAGAAGTTAGAGAGACAATTGACAAAATTGTTGCTAAAAACTTTAATGCTATTGAAGAAAATTTTCAGATTCGTAGAATGTTTAAAGAAATGTTTAAATATAGCGAAACCTCTCCAGTATATCAATTAAAAAGGCATTATCCGGAAGTATATCAAAAAGTGGTAGGCTATCAAATTGAAATTTGTGAAGGGTGTTTTCGAGATAACATTTTAAAAGGAATTTCTGAAGGTTTGTACCGAGAAAATATTGATGTAGAAAATTATGTAAAATTTTATTATACCTTAATTTTTAGCATAAGCGAGAATACCGCCTTAGAGAAAGAAGCAAATAATTTAGAACACAAAGCATTAGAATATCATATTCGTGCTATGGCAACGTCAGTCGGAATTATTGAGTTAGAAAAACAATTACAAATTATAAATAATTAAATTTAATACAATGAAGAGTAGAATAACAGCATTCCTGTTTCTTTTGAGTGCCATTCAAGTTTTTTCGCAAGCTGATGTAGCCAGTTTTTCGCTAAAGCAAGCTATTGAGCAAGCCCAAAAGAACAATTATAGTGTAATAAACGCAAATAGAGATTTAGAACTTGCCAAGCAAAAAAAATGGGAAACCACTACAATGGGATTGCCACAATTAAACGGTTCTGTAAATTACCAAAACACATTTGAGTTTACCAAGCAAGGAGCCGCAGCAAATGCTTTTAATCCTATGGCAAATCCAAATGACATTATGTTATTGGCTTTTGGTACGAAACACGTAGCAATCGGAAATCTAACATTAAGTCAACTTATTTTTGATGGTTCGTATTTAGTAGGTTTACAATCGGCTAAAACCTATTTAAAAATTTCTGAAAACGCCAAAGAAAAAACGAATCAAGAAATTAAAGAAATTGTAATTAATTCTTATGGAAATGTGCTTTTAGCAGATGAAAGTATTTTAATTATCAATAAAAACAAAACCGTTTTAGAGAAAATTCTATCCGACACAAAAGAAATTTATAAAAACGGATTAATTGAAGAAGAAACGATTGAACAACTTCAAATTACTTTAAATTCTGTAAACAACGCATTAGAAAATGTAACTAAACAAAGAGTTATTGCCTTAAATATGGTAAAATTATTGTTAGGAATTAATTTAGATGATGCCATCGTATTAACAGAAAAATTAAGTAATTTAACTCAAAATAACATTGATTTACAATTATTAGTATCTGAATTTAATGTAAACGAAAATATCGATTATAAAATTGGTAAAAACGTAGAAGAAAGTAAACAACTTTTAGTAAAATTAGAAAAAAGTAAAGGTTTACCATCGTTAGGAGCACAAGTAAATTTTGGATACAATTCCTTTGCAAATCAATTTGATTTTGTAAACTCAACTCAGAAGTGGAATAACTTTTCAAATGTTGGCGTGGGATTAAATGTGCCGATTTTTAGTAGTGGTGGAAGAAATTCGCGTGTACAACAAGCCAAAATTGATTTAGAAAAATCAAGAACGCAACTTACAGAAACGGAACAGAAATTAAAATTACAATATCAAAAAGCAAAAAGCGATTACGAATATAGTATAAATCAATACAACAACGCTCAAGCCAATTTAAAATTAGCAGAACGTATCGAAGCTAAACAACAAGTCAAATTCAAAGAAGGCTTGTCTTCAAGTTTCGATTTTGCTGAAGCTCAAAAACAATTATATGCTGCCCAACAAGAAACATTACAAGCTATGCTTGAAATTATAAATAAAAAAGCAACTTTAGAAAAATTAGTTAACTAAAATAAATGAACTTAGATATGAAAAAAGTAGTACTTATTGCCACCAGTTTATTACTTATTGCTTGTGGAGAAAAATCAACGGATGATTTAATTAAAGATAAAAACATCACCGAATTAAAAAATAGAAAAGCAACAATTCAAGCAGAATTAGAAAAAATTGATGCTGCATTACTTAAAGGTAATAAAGCACCAGAATCTGAAGCGTTAGTTTCTGTGTTAACAATTAAAGACACTGTTTTTAATCATTATTTAGAGATACAAGGAAATGTCAATACAAAAGAAAACATCTTAGTTCAACCTGAATTCGGGGGAACATTAACGGCTTTAAATGTAAAAGCTGGGCAACGTGTTTCAAAAGGTCAAATACTTGGTAAAGTTGACGATGCAGGAATGAGTCAGCAATTAGCAAGTATTGAAAATCAATATGCTTTAGCTAAAACTACTTTTGAAAGACAGAAAAATCTTTGGGACAAAAAAATAGGTTCAGAAATTCAGTTTTTACAAGCGCAGGCCCAAATGATTTCAGCTCAAAAATCAGTAGCACAAATGCGAGCTCAAGTAGCAAAAACTGTAATTCGTGCGCCATTTTCTGGAACAATTGATGAGGTTTTCGTTGAACGTGGACAAGTAGTGGCACCAAGCCCACAAGGATTAATGCGTATTGTAAATTTATCCAATATGTATGTTTCTACAACCGTTCCTGAAACGTATATTGGTAAATTAAAAGTGGGTACAGTTGTAGATGTTTTCTTAACGTCTTTAGGAAAAACGTATAAAGGAAAAGTGCGTCAAGTTGCTAATTTTATCAATCCGAGCAACAGAAGTTTCGTTATAGAAGTAAGCGTACCTAATCCAGATAATTTATTACGTCCAAATCAGGTTGCCAAACTTAAAATAATTGATTACACGGTTACTAATGCGATTATAGTTCCTACAAATGTGGTACAAGAAGACGGAGAGCACAACAAATTTGTATTTATTGCCAGTAATGTATCAGGTAAAAAAGGTGTAGCTAAAAAAGTACTTGTTAAAGTTGGAAAATCATCAGATAATGTAACCGAAATTTTGAACGGATTATCTGCAAATGATGTTATCGTTACAGAAGGTGCTAATAACATCGCAGACGGAATGAAGCTAAATTTTTAGTTTATAAAGTGTATACTGTTTATTTAAGTTTATGATGGAATATAAATTGAAAACATATTCTTTTGGCAAAAGTCAAGAGTATTAGCAAAAGAAATTTATAAACTAACAGCAACATTTCCAAAGGAAGAATTATTTGGAATAACAAGTCAAATGAGAAGATGTTCAATATCTATTCCTTCAAAATTAGCAGAAGGCTCAAGTAGAAGAACAAATAAAGACAAAGCACGATTTACAGAAATTGCTTTTGGTTCTGGTTTAGAATTATTAAATCAACTCATTATTGCGTTAGACTTAAATTACATTGAAGAATCTAAATATTTAGAAATAAGAATAAAACTTCAAGAAGTTACATTTTTATTAGATGCTTTGCAAAAAGCACAATTAAAACAAGAGTAAATTTTAAATAAGGATAAATTAAAAAATAAACCTTATAAACATAAAAATAAACCTCATAAACATAATTTATGTCACATAAAAACAAAGAATTCGGAATATCGAGTTGGGCTGTAGACAATCGAGTTACAGTATATATCTTAACGTTGCTTATTGTTATTACAGGTGTTATTGCCTATGTAACGATGCCTCGTGAAGATTTTCCAGAAATTATCGAAAATAAAGTATACATTTCTTCTGTTTTCCCAGGAAACTCAGCAGAAGATGTAGAAAAGTTAATAATCAAACCCCTTGAAAAAGAATTTAAAAATATTTCAGGTGTAGAGAAAATTACCTCTAATTCCTTTCAAGATTACGGAATGATCATTGTAGAATTTGCAGATAAAGTTACGATTGAAGATGCAAAAACTAAAATCAAAGACAAAGTAGATGTTATCAAAGCAGATACCGATTGGCCCAATTTAGATAATGGAAGTAAAGTAGAGCCAAGTGTTTTCGAATTAAATATTTCGGAAGAAGTGCCTATTTTGAACATCAATTTAAAAGGAAACTACACGACACAACAACTTAAAAAATATGGAGAATTGCTTCAAGATGATATTGAAGAAATTAAAGAAGTAAAAAAAGTTGATATTTTAGGAGTTGATGATAAAGAAGTAGAAATTGCCGTTGATATTTTTAAAATGACAGCAGCTCAGGTTTCTTTTGACGAAATCCAAAATGCCGTGAAGTATGAAAATATGACGCTTTCGGGCGGAAATTTAATTTCGCAAGGTTCTCGTAATAACATCCGAATTGTAGGTGAAATTAAAGATCCTAAAGAATTAGAAAACGTAATTGTAAAATCTTTCGGAGGAACAGTATATCTAAAAGACATCGCAGTTGTAAACTTTAAAGAAAAAGAAAAAACAACGTATGCTCGAGAAAAAGGGCAAGAAGTGGTGATGCTAAACGTAAAAAAACGTTCCAATCAAAACATGATTTCTGCTATTGAGCAAGTAAAAGAAAAACTTGAAAAAGCAAAAGAATCGTATTTGCCTTCTAATTTAACCATTGAACTTTCTAATGATCAATCATCTCGTGTAGAGCACCAAGTAGACGAATTATCTAATCATATTATTTTCGGAATTGTATTGGTAATGATTGTCTTAATGTTTACGATGGGATTACGAAATTCACTTTTTGTAGGAGCAGCTATTCCGCTTTCGATGTTAATGGCGTTTACAATTTTATCGGCTTTCGGGTTAACCTTAAACACAATGGTGCTTTTCGGACTGGTAATGGGATTAGGAATGCTTGTGGATGACGGAATTGTAGTGGTCGATAACGTATTTGCCAACATGCAAAAAGGAATGGATAGAGTTTCCGCTTCTAAAATTGGAATTGGCGAAATCGCTTGGCCAGTAATTTCTTCTACAGCCACAACTTTAATGGCATTTTTACCATTTGCTTTATGGCCTGGAACGATGGGAAAATTTATGAAATATTTTCCAATCACTTTAACGGTTACGCTTACGGCTTCTTTATTTGTAGCGATGGTAGTAAATGCAGCTATGACAGGTGGTTCAATGGATACAGAAGACAAAAATGTTTCCAATAAATCAGCAAAATTATATACGATTATCTTTAGTGTAGTGGCAATTGTGTTTGTGTTTTTAGGTCACTTAACCGATTCTACGTTTGCAAAAGCGATTGGTCACTTAGCTATTATTTCCTTAGGTTTAATGTGGTTATACAAACTTAAATTATACCAATGGACGCAAGATTTTCAATACAACTTTTTCCCAAAAACGGAAAATAAGTATAAAAATTTCTTAGCTAAAATTTTAACAGGAAAAAGAGCTTGGTATGCATTAGCAACGATTATAGGAATGTTATTTTTCTCATTTATTTTATTAGGAATTTTCCCAAGAAAAGTATTGTTTTTCCCAGATAATATTCCAAATCAAGTCATTACATATATCGAATATCCACAAGGAACCGATATTGCAAAAACCAATAAGGCGACTTTGTTTGTTGAAAAACAAGTAATAGAAATCTTAAATAAGTATGTAGATCCAAAAACCAATAAAAACTACTTAGCCGAAAGTATTGTTTCACAAGTGGGAGTAGGTGCTGGAAATCCAAATGTTGATGCGGGTTCGGCTTCAGAAACGCCATATAAAGGAAAAGTAACGGTAAATTTCTCGGAATATAAATTTCGAAATGGTGTAAACACTACTGAAGTTTTAGATGAAATTCGTGCGAAAGTAAAAGGTGTTGCAGGTGCTACCGTTACGGTTGAAAAAGACGCCAACGGACCTCCAGCTGGGTATCCAATTAGTGTGCAATTAACCGGTACCGATTATCAAGAAATGTTAGTAGAAGCGGATAAAATGATTTCTTTTATTAATTCGAAAAACATTCCAGGTATCGAGCGTTTGAGTGTGGATGTAAACAAAGAAAGTCCAGAGTTAGAAGTAAAAGTAGACCGCGTTAGTGCAGGAAGCTTAGGTGTTTCAACAGGACAATTAGGATTTAATTTGCGTCGTTCAGTTTATGGTCAGGAAATTTCAACTTATAAAGAAGGTGATGACGACTATAATATTACGATGCGTATGCAAGACGACCAACGTAAGAACGAAAATGTGTTGTTCAATCAATCTTTAACATTCCGAAATCAGAATAACGGACAAATGATGCAAGTGCCTATTTCGGCCGTTTCGGAAACCAATAAAACCACTACATACAATCAAATTAAAAGGAAAAACCAGAAACGTATTATGACGGTGTATTCTAATGTGTTGACGGGTTATAACGGTGATGAAATTACAAAACAAATTGAATCTGAATTAAAATCGTATAAATTCCCAAAAACGGTGAGTTATTCGTTTTCTGGAGTACAAGAAGAACAAGGTAAAAACCAAAGTTTCTTAATGTATGCACTGTTTTTAGCGTTAGCCGGAATTACGATTATTATTGTATTACAGTTTAATTCGGTTTCTAAAACAATGGTAATTTTATTTACGGTTTTATTGAGTTTTAGTGGTGTTTTCTACGGATATGTAATCGCTAATATGGATTTCGTTATCTTAATGACGATGATGGGAATCATTTCGTTGGCTGGAATTGTGGTGAAAAACGGAATTGTATTAATGGACTTCTTCGTCTTATTATTAGATAAAAAAGTAGCGGAAAACAAATTGCAAAGCCACGACGATTTATCACTTGAAGAAATAAAAGACATCATCATCGAATCGGGTAAAAACCGTTTAAGACCGGTATTATTAACGGCATTAACCGCGATTTTAGGATTAATTCCGTTAGCGATTGGGTTAAACTTTGATTTCTTCTCATTAATTACCGAATTTAATCCACACTTATATATGGGTGGGGATAACGTAATTTTCTGGGGACCTTTAGCGTGGACCATTATCTTCGGATTATCCTATGCAACCGTGTTAACATTGGTTATGGTTCCAGTAATGTTCTACTTGGTAAAACGAGTGAAATATTGGTTACGAGATAGAAAAGCAAACGGTATAATGGATTAATTTTTAGTCTGCAATAAAAAAAGCTGTTTCGAGAGAAACAGCTTTTTTTATGTAAAGTTTATTTTTTTAATAAATCTCTAATTTGAGTTAAAAGCTCTTCTTGTGTTGGTCCGGAAGGTGTTGAAATTTCTTCTTCGGTTTTTTTAATTTTATTAAGTGATTTTACCATTAAAAAAATCACAAAAGAAATCACTAAAAAACCAATCACAGCAGCTAAAAACTTACCGTATAAAATACCGCCATCGGTTTTTAAAAGCGCTAAATCGGCTACGTTTGCTGCTTTTAAGGCAGGGTTTAGAATAGCAGGTGTAATAACATCATCAACAAGTGATTTTACAATGCCACCGAAAGCACCTCCAATGATAACTCCAACAGCTAAATCCATTACATTGCCTTTCGCAATAAAATCTTTAAATTCAGAAATAATTTTCATATATGTTAAATTTGGTTACACGAAGTTATAAAAAAACTAAAAGAGTTGGTTTAATTTTTATAGAAAATTCTTTTTACCCGCTGCGAAATACTGGTTAAAATTTCATAAGGAATGGTATCGCAAACGCTTGCTATTTCTTGTACGTGCGGGTTTTCCCCAAAAATTATTACTTCATCACGTTCTTCACAAGGAATAGAAGTTACGTCCACCATTAACATATCCATACAAATATTGCCTAAAATAGTAGCTTTTTGGTTGTGAATTAGTACATAACCTTTTTCATTTCCCCAAGCACGTCTAATTCCGTCGGCGTAACCGATAGGAATTGTTGCAATTTTCATTTGTTTTTGCACTACAAATTTTCTACTGTAACCAATGCTTTCGTTTTCGTTAACAGTTCTTATTTGCGAAATAATACTTTTTAAAACACTCACGTTTTCTAAAGAAATTTGTTCTTCTTCCGAATTGCCTACGCCATAAATTCCAATTCCCAATCGTACCATTTCAAATTGATATTCTGGGAAATTAAAAATTCCGGAAGTATTTAAAATATGTCGGATAGGTTGAATATGTAAAGCAGTAGAAATTTCTGTAGCAATGGCTTCAAATAGTTGAATTTGTTGTAAGGTAAATGCTTTAAAATCAAAGTTGTCTGATGCCGCTAAATGCGAAAAAATACTGGTTACTTTCACAAAATTATTATGTTTTAGTAACGTAATTAATTCTGAAACTTGCGATTTTTCAAAACCTAAGCGATGCATTCCGGTATCAATTTTTAAATGAATAGGATATCCGTTGAGGTTTTTTTCTTTGGCCAATTCAATAAATGAAGTTAAACCAGAAACAGAATACATTTCCGGCTCTAAATTATAAGCTATCATAGCTTTGTAGCTACTAATTTCAGGATTTAATACCATAATTGGAGTGGTAATTCCTGCTTTTCGCAATGCGATTCCTTCATCGGCGAAAGCTACGCCCAAATAGCCAACTTTTAAATGTTCCAGTTGTTTAGCAATTTCATAGCCGCCATTACCATAACCAAAAGCTTTCACCATAACCATAATTTTGGTGTTTTGGTGAAGTTTTTGTTTGTAAAAATTATAATTTGTTGTTAGAGCATCTAAATTAATTTCTAAAACCGTTTCGTGGTTTTTTTCTTCTAATAAAACAACAATTTCATCAAAATTAAAACTTCTAGCACCTTTAATTAATATGGTTTCGTTTTTAAACGAATCGGTATTAAATTGCTGTAAAAAAGCTTGAGTATTTTGGAATGAAATCACATTTGGTACATCTTGAAAATACTTTCCTATGGTTTCTCCGATGGTAATAATTTGTGCAATATTATTTTGTTGTAATAATTTGATTACATTCCTATATAGCTCATTTAAATTCAAACCACTTTGAAAAATATCAGATAAAATAATGGTTTTTTTCTGATGCAGTTTTTGTTGTTCTAAAAAATCTAACGCCATTTTTAACGACTGATAATCGCTTGAATAACTATCATCAATTAACAAACAATTATTAATTCCTTTTTTGGCTTGAAGGCGAATTTCTATATTATATAATTTCGAAATTCTATCCGTGATTGTTGAAATGGCAATATTTAAATATAATAAAGTGCAAATACAAGTTATAGCATTTTCAATAGAAATAGCATCTGTAAACGGAAGTGAAACTTTAAAAATTTCATTTTTAAATTGAATTTCTAATGAAGTTTTTAGGTTGTTTTTAACGGTAGAAAGTATAAAAACAGTGGCTTTGGTGTCTTCAAAACTCCAAGTAAATGTTGGTATTGTTATGTGTTTTTCAATCCAATCGTTTTTCTCTAAAATTAGTATTTCAGCTTTAGAAAATAACTGACATTTTTCGATTATTTTTTCTTCAACTGTAGTGAAACCTTCTTGATGTGCGTTGCCCAAATGGGTAAAAATTCCAATATTCGGCTGAATGATATCGGCTAAATGTTGCATTTCCCCTTTTAAAGAAATTCCAGCCTCAAAAATACCTAGCGTATGATTTTCATTGATTCCAAAAACAGATAGCGGTACGCCAACTTGCGAATTATAGCTTTTAGGACTTCTAACTACAGCATATTCTGGACTTAAAAGAAAATTTAACCATTCTTTTACAATGGTTTTCCCATTACTTCCGGTAATTCCGATAGTTTCTATTTGAAATTGATTTTTATATGATTTTGCTAAATTTTGTAAAGCGACGGTAGTGTTTTCAACTATACAAAAATGTGCTTTTCCTTTCACATTTTCGGGAATATATTCCACTACAAAATGTCGCACCCCTTTTTCAATTAAACTTTCAACAAAAATATGTGCATCATTATTTTGGCCTTTCAAACAAAAAAATAAAGTGGTATTTCCGTTTTGTAAACTACGACTATCAATAGAAATATGCTCAAATTCTATAGAAGTAGAGAAGTTTATATTGGCATCGTGTAATATGTTAGATTTTACTACCATTTTTATGAATTTGTTAGTGCAAATTGCTAAAATCCGAGTTAAATTTACTTTTCTTTTTCTTCTCGCATCGCTTTATAATAAGCAGCTCTACTTAAAGGTTCGTATTCTTCAGTTTCGCCCAGCATTACTAATTTTTTATCTTCAGATTTTCTAAAACTATAATTGGCTAAATTTCCTGTTCTGGTGCACACTGCGTGAACTTTTGTAACGTATTCTGCTGTTGCCATAAGAGCAGGCATCGGCCCGAAAGGGTTGCCTTTAAAATCCATATCCAAACCAGCTACAATTACTCGAATGCCACTGTTGGCCAGATCATTGCAAATTGTAATTATTTCATCATCAAAAAACTGGGCTTCATCAATACCTACAACATCACAACCTTGTGCTAAAATTCTAATATTTTCTGCAGCAGGAACTGGAGTAGAACGAATTTCATTTTTGTTGTGCGACACCACCATTTCATCATCATACCTCGTGTCTATTGCCGGTTTAAAAATCTCAACTTTTTGTTTGGCAAATTGTGCGCGTTTTAATCGTCTAATTAATTCTTCTGTTTTACCTGAAAACATAGAGCCGCAAATTACTTCTATCCAACCAAATTGTTCTTCCTGATTTACCGTATTTTCTAAAAACATTTTTAATCTAAATTAATTTCAAGTTAAAGGTATAAAAATATGTGTACATCTGTGTTGAAAAAAAAATTGTAAAAATACATTCTACAAGAATTTATACACATAATTTCTTTTACCTTTGTAATTATAACAAAAATATAAAAATCAACGCTATAAAAGTTCAACACAAACAAAAAGTTATGAAGAAAAAAATTGAAGGCGAATTAATTAGCATAGCGCACCGTTTATTAAAGCTTAAAAATCATAATGAAACCATTCAATTACTTGAAGAAGTGAAAAAATTGTATGAGCAATTATCACTTTTAAAATTTTATGAAGCGAATACCGCTTTAGTAAATGAAGAATTTTCTGAAGAGTTGTTTGAAGAAAAAGTAGAAAAAATTGTAGTAGGAACCATTGATGTTGTAGATGAAGAAGAAATTTATGTAGAAATGGCTTCTAAAGAGCACATTGCACAAATTGAAGAAGAACTTTTTGAAAAAAGTGAAATTTCACACGAGCTTTTTCCTACAAACAATATTTTAGAAATTGAAAAAGAAGAAATTATTTCTGAAAGCATTGATGAAGAAAGACTTGAAGAAGAGCAAGTTAAACAAGAAGAAGCAGCAGAAGTAATTGAAAATCAAACAAAGAAGAAAAAAGCAACTTCTAATCCCGAAATTATTGGCACAAAAGTGACCAAACAAATTTCAATGGAAGATATTCTAGTTCATGATTATCAAGATACGTTTTTTGAGAAAAAAGAAACTGAAAATGAGCCAACTTTGGATAGCCCTGAGCCCATAACAGAAGCCGAAATTATTGAAGAAATAAATGATGAGGTAAGTAGTGAAGTTGAGTCAATTTCAGAATCAACTCCAGAAGTTGAAATAGAAATAGTGTCGGAAACTAAAGAAGAAACTCCAGTTGTAAACGGAAAAGCGATAGTTTTAGGATTGAATGATAAAATTGCTTTTGAGAAAAATTTATTTGCCGGAAACGGCGACGATTTAAACAGAGTATTATCTCAATTAAATACGTTTACAAATTGGGATGAAGCGAAATCTTTTGTGTTGGATTTTGTAAAACCAGATTATAATAATTGGGAAAATAAAGAAGAATTTGAAGTACGATTTTTAGAAATTGTAGAAAATAAATTCAATTAGTTTGTAGTTTATTGTTAATGGTTTTTTTTTAATTCATTTCTATTTTAACCACAAACAACAAATCATAAACAACAAACAAAATAAATGAGTAAATTATACATAGTTCCTACGCCAATTGGCAATTTAGACGACATGACGTTTCGTGCCATCCGCGTGCTTAAAGAAGCCGATTTAATATTAGCCGAAGATACACGTACTAGCGGAAAATTATTGAAGCATTTTGAAATTGCTACGCACATGCACAGTCACCACATGCATAACGAACACAAAACCGTAGAAAATGTAATTGCTCGATTAAAAGGTGGCGAAACCATTGCTTTAATTTCCGATGCTGGAACGCCAGCCATTTCTGACCCTGGATTTTTATTAACTCGCGCTTGTGTAGAAAACGGAATTGAAGTAGATTGTTTGCCAGGAGCAACCGCTTTTGTACCCGCTTTGGTGAATAGTGGTTTGCCGAATGATAAATTTATTTTCGAAGGTTTCTTGCCCGATAAAAAAGGAAGACAAACACGTTATTTGGCTTTAGCCGAAGAAACACGCACCATGATTTTATACGTATCGCCACATAAATTACTAAAAACGTTAGCAGAGTTTATTCAATATTTCGGTGCAGACAGACCCGTTTCTGTTTCCAGAGAAATTTCAAAATTACACGAAGAAACCATCCGAGGAACCGCTGAAGAAGTCTTAGAGCACTTCGAAATTAAAGCGCCAAAAGGTGAAATTGTTGTGGTTGTAGGAGGTAAGAAATAGTGTTCAGTTTTTAGTAGTTATTTATTTGGTAGTGATATTTTATCATAAATTAAAATGTAGTTTCTCCTTACGTCGAAATGACAACCTAAAAAATTAAAAATATTTATATCTTTGTTATTCAATACTATAAGCCAAAAATCGTAAATCCAAAATCACTATGCGTTGGAATCTAAAATCAAAGCCAGAAAAAGAAAAAGTACAAGCCTTACAAAATGCTCTGCAAGTAGATGAAATCATCGCTACTTTATTAGTTCAAAGAGGAATAGAAACCTACGAACAAGCCAAAACCTTTTTCCGTCCCACTTTAGAAGACTTACACAATCCGTATCTCATGAAAGATATGGACAAAGCGGTTTCTCGTATCGAAAAAGCCATTGCAAACAATGAAAATATTTTAGTTTTTGGCGATTATGATGTCGATGGAACAACTGCTGTTTCCTTAGTTTCTAGTTATTTACGAAGTTTTTATCCAAATGTGGCGACGTATATTCCTGATCGATATAACGAAGGTTACGGAATTTCTTATCTAGGAATTGATTATGCCGAAGACAATGATGTTTCCTTAATCATCGCACTCGATTGTGGTATAAAATCCATCGACCACGTGAATTATGCCAAAGCAAAAAATATCGATTTCATTATTTGCGACCATCACCGACCTGGCGATATTTTACCTGACGCCATTGCGGTTTTAGACCCAAAACGTGAAGATTGTTCCTATCCCTATGACGAATTATGTGGTTGTGGAGTAGGGTTTAAATTGATTCAAGCGTTAGCCGAAAACAAAAACCAAACCATTGAAGATTTACTTCCTTATTTAGATTTGGTTGCGATAGCCATTGCTGCAGATATTGTTCCAATTACGGGTGAAAACCGAGTGTTAGCCAAATTTGGATTGGAAGTGATTAATTCCAATCCACGACCAGGAATTAAAGCATTAGTTCAGAATGTAAAGAAAAAAGTCTTAACGATTACCGATGTGGTATTTATCGTAGCACCAAGAATCAATGCCGCAGGAAGAGTGAAACACGGTAACGAAGCCGTGGCACTTTTAACTGAATACAATTTAGAACAAGCCGAACAATTTGCATCCGAAATTGAGCAACACAATTCGGACAGAAAAGAATTAGACAAACAAATTACAAAAGAAGCCTTACTTCAAATCGAAGAAAATAACGAACAAAACCGATTTTCAACGGTTGTGTATCAAGAAAATTGGCACAAAGGCGTTATTGGAATTGTGGCTTCTCGATTGGTTGAAAAATATTATCGCCCGACTATTGTTTTTACAAAAAGTGGCGATAAATTAGCCGCTTCGGCACGTTCGGTAAAAGATTTTGATGTGTACAATGCGTTGGATGCGTGTGCCGAACATTTGGAACAATTTGGTGGACATATGTATGCTGCCGGAATGACGTTGAAAGTAGAAAATTACGAAAAATTCAAAGCAGCTTTTGAAAATGAAGTCAAAAAAACCATTCCTCCCGATTTATTGATTCCAGAAATTTCAGTAGATTTAGAAATGAATTTTTCGGATCTTGATGAAAAATTTATGCGCATTCTAAAACAATTCGAACCTTTTGGTCCAGAAAATATGACACCTGTTTTTATGTCTAAAAACGTAATCGATTCGGGTTATGCTAAAACATTAGGTAACGTTGCGGAACATTTAAAAGTCTTCGTGAAACATAATAATTCCCCAAATTTTAATGCGATTGGATTTGGACTTGGAGCTAAAATAGATCTTGTAAAAAACAGAAATCCGTTTGAAGCCGTTTATGTTGTAGAAGAAAACGAATGGAACGGAACGGTTAATTTACAATTGCAATTGCGTGATGTAAGAACCAATTAAAAGTAAAAATGAGAATTATATAATAAAATCTTTGTGACCATTCTATAATTTTCGCGCCTTTGCGGTAAAAAACTATGACAAAAAAAGATCCATTTTCAGCGTTACGAATACCAGAATTTCGTTGGTTTATTCTCATGCGATTAGCCATTGTATTGGCTTGGTCCATGCAATTTGTCTTGATTGAATGGGAAGTGTACCGAATTACCAAAAACCCTTGGTCATTAGGATTAATTGGTCTTATGGAAGTAATTCCTGCTATAATTATGGCGCTGTTTGCTGGGCACATTGTAGACCAATCCGAAAAAAGAAATATGTTGCTCAAATGTTTTGCAGTAACAGCAACAATTAGTTTATTATTTTGCTATTTGGTTCATCCTGAAACTGCCACAATCATTGGGAAACAACCTTTTTTATATGCCATTTATGCGCTGGTTTTTTTAGGCGGAATCATTCGGGCTTTTATCATTCCATCTGTTTTTAGTTTGTTAGGATTAATTGTTCCAAAAACACAATTTACCAATGCGGCTACTTGGAGCAGTTCATCTTGGCAAGTTTCTTCTGTAATTGGACCCGCTTTAGCTGGATTTTTAATTGGCGGAATTGGCGTGTTTAATTCTATGATTTTTGTAACAATTTCTATTATTTTAGGAATTTTCATGTTATTACAAATCAGTAAAAAACCTATATTAAATAAAAAAATTGGCGAACCAGTAACAGAAAGTTTAAAAGCTGGAATTAGATTTGTATTTCAAAATAAAATTATTTTAAACGCGCTTTCGTTAGATATGTTTGCGGTTTTATTTGGTGGCGCAGTAGCCTTATTGCCCATTTTTGCAATAGATATTTTAAAAGTAGGTTCAGAAGGATTCGGAATTTTAAGAGCTGCACCAGCCATTGGTGGACTATTAACTATGCTGGCTTCTACAATGTTTTCCATCGAAAAAAATACTGGTAAAAAATTACTATTAGCCGTTTTCGGATTTGGAATTTGTATTATCGTTTTCGGGTTATCCCAAAACTTTTGGATTTCAGTTATTGCCCTATTTTTAAGCGGCGTTACCGATGGATTTTCAGTAGTTATTCGTTCTACAATTTTGCAAATTTACACACCAGATGATATGCGCGGAAGAGTTTCATCCGTAAACTCTATTTTCGTTGGTTCTTCAAACGAACTAGGAGCCTTTGAAAGCGGCTTAACCTCTAAATTATTTGGAGTAGTAAATGCCGTAGTTTTTGGAGGAATTATGACGTTACTCGTAGTAGGAACCACCGCAGTTGCATCACCAAAATTCAGAGATTTACAAATAGAAAAATAATTTTTTGGGCGTTACCACAAGGGTCGGGCTGTACGCTATATCTCCGATTAGCAAAAACTACAAATAAATTTTTGTTTTTGTCTATCGGAGGATGCCGCTTCCATCCCTAACGCAAATTCGTTTTCAAAAGTACTTTTGTTATTCGTATTTTTTCAATTCAAATGTTTCACCATCAAAAACACCATACGTAAAATAGCCAATCCAATCTCCTAAGTTGATGTATTTTGACTGTTCGTTTAAGGTAATTTCCATGGGTAAATGACGGTGTCCAAAAACAAAAAAATCGTACTGTTTGGTTTCTAATTTACGGTTGCAATATTGCACCAACCATTCGTTTTCTTCGCCTAAAAATTTAACATCTTCAGCTCCAGAAATAAGCTTGTTTTTAACCGACAAGTATTGGGCTAATCTCACGCCAATATCAGGATGCAACCAACGAAACAACCATTTTGAAAACGGATTCGTAAACACTTTTTTCATGCGTTTGTAACCCATGTCGCCAGGGCCTTTTCCGTCACCATGTCCTATTAAAAAGGTTTTTCCGTTAAAGGTAAATTCTTTATTGTCTTGATAAACAGGAATATTGAGTTCTTTTTCAAAATAATCGCCCATCCATAAATCATGGTTTCCTACAAAGAAATAAATAGGAATTCCAGCGTCTCTTATTTCGGCTAATTTCCCTAAAACTCTAATAAACCCTTTTGGAACAACCGTTTTATATTCGAACCAAAAATCAAATAAATCGCCTAATAAAAAAATGGCATCAGCGTCTTTTTTCACATCATCTAACCAAGCTACAAATTTTTGTTCTCTAGGAAAACTAATTTCTGAAGTTGGCGCACCAAAATGTTGGTCGGAAGCAAAATATATTTTTTTAGAATTCAAAATAATTATTTTTTACAAAATTAGCAAAAATAAATACACAAAAAATAGCTTTTTATCGACAAAAACACACGTCTTGTCGATATATTGATAGTCTTTGCTAAAAATGTATATTTTTGTATAGTTAAAGATATTAATTAATCACAATATTATAATGAAAAAACTACTTTTATTATTACTTATGTTTACAGGCTTCGGTGTTTTCGGACAAATATCCGAAAACTTTGAAGGCGCAACATTCCCACCATCTGGTTGGACAACATTTGAAACAGGAACCGGAGCAGCTCAAAGTTGGTCTGAAACTAACTTAGCGGTTTTCACCTACGGAGGTGTTGGAAAATCAGCAATGATCAACAAAGAAAATGTTGCTACTGGTCAGGCGATTGACTGGATGGTTACATCGGCAGTAACTGTTCCAGCAAATGGTCAGTTACGATTTTATACCAAAACCATTCAAACAGGAGTTCAAGGTAGTTTATTTGATATTAAAATTTCTACTACTTCACAAACAAATACCGCTAGTTTTACCAATCTTATTTCATATGACGAGGCTTCTTTGACAGCTGTTGCCAATGTTTATGAAGAAAAAGTAATTGATATTCCGGCAACATATCCAGCAGGTTCTACTATTTATATTGCTTTTGTAATGACTAATGACAATGGGGACAGATGGTTAATTGATAATGTAAATGTGGTACAAAAATGTAATGCACCAATTGGACCTTTAGCAACAGCAAATGAAACTACAACAACTGCCCAATTAAGCTGGGGAAATCCAGGCGGAATTACTGTATGGGACGTTCAGGTTTGTCCTTTTAATGATACATTTGGTGGTCCTACCACAATTAACTATAATAATATCGTTACGCCTCCTGTACAATTCACTGCCACAGGTTTGCAGCCAAACACCTTATACAAATTTCAGGTTCGTTCAGTTTGTAATAGTGGATTAGGTGATTATGAAAGTGATTGGTTTGGACCAAGAAGTTTTCAAACGGCATCTTTTGGAGACACATGTTCTGGCCCTATAGTTGTTGGCGCATTACCTTACCAAACAGTTGACAATACTGCTAATTATTTGGATTTATTCGATACTGCTCAACCTTTAGCATGTAGTGGTTCTGCTACCAATTATATGGCAGGTAATGATGTGTTTTATTCTTATACTGCTACATTTACAGGTAATATAGCTATTTCATTATCGCCTACAAATGTAAGTTCAAGTATACATGTATATAGTGCTTGTCCTGGAACTGCAGGGGCTACTTGTTTGGCAGGACAGGCAAATGCTACATCTGGTATTAGAAATATTAACCCATTTCCAGTAGTAGCAGGAACAACGTATTATATAATAATATCATCAAGTGCGGCACAACAAACCGTTGGATATACTTTAACCATTCAACAGGTTTTTTGTAATCAACCTACAGGTTTAGCCGCAACTAGTATTACTTCTACTTCAGCTAATTTACAATGGGCTGCCGCAACAGGAATTACTACTTGGCAATATTCAGTTGGAGAAGCACCTTACGGATTACCTACAGGAACTACTTTCACATCAACCACTTCTAA
>NZ_JBIISE010000060.1:0-6252 GCF_044341185.1 Flavobacterium sp. | reverse complement strand
TTTTCACAGGCGTTCAAGGTGGCACACATGAAGTAATGGTAGAAGATACAGAAGGTTGTACGAACTTAACTATAGATGTATTAGTAATTGATTATCCAAAATATTTTACTCCAAATGGAGACGGAATCAATGATACGTGGAAAATTATTGGATTAGAAGCAAAACATAACGCAAAAATTTATATATTTGACCGATATGGAAAACTAGTGAAGCAAATTGATCCATTAGGTGAAGGTTGGGACGGAACATATATTGGTTCAGTACTGCCATCAACGGATTATTGGTTTACAATTGACTATACAGAAAAAGACCAACAAAAATTATTTAAAGCCCATTTTTCGTTAAAAAGATAAGACAAGATTACTATGAAACTAAGAAATTTATTACTACTTAACCTAATTATTTTTTTTCAATCGGCATTTTCACAAGAGGGGATTGCTGTTTATACAGATTATTTAACCGATAATTATTATTTAATACACCCATCTATGGCAGGTGCATCAAATTGTGCTAAATTAAGAGTTACAGGAAGACAACAATGGTTTGGTCAACAAGACGCACCATCTTTACAAACAATGAGTTTTAATACCGCTTTAGATGAGGATGGAAAATCTGGAGTAGGAATGATTGCTTTTAATGATAGAAACGGTTATCATTCTCAATCTGGTGCAAAATTAACCTACGCACATCATTTATTGTTTTCTCGTACAAAAGCTGATTTAAATATGCTTTCTTTTGGTTTGAGTACCGCTTTTATTCAAAGTAGGTTGGATGAGACGGCATTTAAAGTTTTTGATCCGCAAATATATGGTGGAATTACTCAAAAGGATTCTTATTTTAATATAGATATTGGAGCTTCTTATCATTATATGGATTTTTTCACACATGTAACCGTGAAAAATTTTATTGCTAACAGAAGAGAATTATATTTAGCGGGAGTTGAATCTGATAACTTAAGAAAATATTTATGGAGTGCAGGTGCAAATTTTGGAGATACTGATAATATTTCTGTAGAACCTTCATTTATGTTTCAAGTTACAGAACAAACAGGTGAAAAAGCTATTGATTTAAATGCAAAAGTATATAAGGCAATGGATTTTGGTAATATTTGGGGAGGACTATCATACAGAACAAGTTTTGAAGGTACACAATACACAAAAGAAAAAGGTGTGGTGAATACACAAAAATTACAATATATTACACCGTTTGTAGGTGTTAATTTTAAACAGTTTATGTTAGGTTATTCTTACAACCAAGTAATTGGAGATGTTAAATTTGACAATGCAGGATACCACCAATTAACTATTGGATTAAACTTATTCTGTAAACCAAAAGCATACGATTGTAACTGTCCAGCAGTTTCAAACTAATATATTTAATCCCGATTTTTTCGGGATTTTTTTATAAATTTTTTTATATGATAATTAAAGAAGTTAGAGGTAAAAAACCTGCGATTCCAGCGGATTGTTTTGTTGCAGAAAATGCAACGATTGTTGGTGATGTTTCTTTTGGAGAAAAGTGTAGCGTTTGGTTCAATGCCGTAATTAGAGGTGATGTAAATTTTATTTCAATTGGAAATAAAGTAAATATCCAAGACGGAGCAGTAATACATTGTACTTATTTAAAACATCCAACAATTATTGGAAATAATGTTTCTATTGGACATAATGCCATTGTTCATGGATGTACAATTCATGATAATGTTTTAGTAGGGATGGGCGCCATAATAATGGATGGTTGTGTGGTTGAAAGTAATTCGATAATAGGAGCGGGTAGCGTAGTTACTCAAAACACACACATTGAAAGTGGTTTTATTTATGCAGGAATTCCAGCAAAAAAAGTTAAAGCATTAAATACAAGTGATTTTGCAGGGGAAATTGACCGAATTTCTAATAATTACGTAATGTATTCCAGTTGGTTTAAAGAAGACTAAAAAACCATATAATCCACTTTAAATGCAGTGCCAACTAATTCTTGCATGACTTCTTTTGGATTATTAATATAAAAGGAATGAAACACTTGATTAGAAGTATTAAATAAGTTATTCACTTCTAAAATATGTTTGGTTTGTTTAGCAACTGCTTCACCAGAATCAATTATTCTAATATGATTTGGAATTATTTTTTTTATTTGTGGAATCAAATAGGGATAATGCGTGCATCCCAAAACAAGATAATCAATACCTTCAGCAACCATTGGCAATAAGTAATCTTTTAAAAGTTGTGTCATTTTTTCAGAATGCATCGCACCATTTTCTATGAGTTGAACCAATTCGTAACCAATTTGCTCCACTACTTTAACATCCGAATACAAAGCAACAGTTTGATGAAAAAGCGCGCTATTTAAAGTGCCTTGCGTAGCTAAAATTCCAATTTTTTGAGTTTTTGTATGTAATGCGGCAGGTTTAATCGCTGGTTCAATTCCTATAAACGGGATGTCATAAGTTGCTCTTAATACTTTAATAGCATTTGTTGTGGCGGTATTACAAGCTACAATAATAATTTTACAATTGTTGTTTAATAATATCTCAGTATTTTTTATGCTTAAGGCAATTATTTCATCCTGACTTTTTTGACCATATGGTGCGTTTTTACTATCTGCCAAATATATAGTACTTTCATTTGGTAGAAGTGTGTGTACTTCTTTCCAAATGGATGTACCTCCTACGCCAGAATCGAAAAGTCCAATTGGGTTTTTGTTGCTCATAAAACAAATGTAAAAAAAAACTGCTCAATCTAAAAATAAGATGAGCAGTTGTAGGATTTTTTATTTAATTTTATTAGAAACCTAATTCTTTTTTAACGTCAGCTAATAAATCCATTCCGTCAGCTAATAAGACACCACTTCCAACAGTAGAGTCTAATACGTATTGAACGCCTTTAGCACGTGCAACTTTTTGTATAGCTGCTAATGCTTTTTCAGTTAATGGTTTTTGTAATTCAATTTGTTTATCTTGTAATGATTTAGATGCATCATCTTGATATTTTTGAATTCTTGTCCCCATGTCTTGCATTTCTTGAGAACGCGTTTGATTTAAAAGATCTCCTGCAGTTTCAGCTTCTTTTTGGTATTGAGCTGCTTTTGTTTGGTATTCTGCTACTAATTTTTTGTATTCAGTATCATAGCCTTCTCTCAATTTAGTTAATTGAGCTTCTGCTGCTTTCATTGCTGGCATAGTAGTCATTAATGCACTTACATCAATATGACCAACTTTAGTTTGAGCTGTGGCAACTTGTGCACCAAAAAATAGTACTATTGCAATAATTAGAGTTTTAAATTGTTTCATTTTAATTTAATTTAATAAGGGTTATTTAATTGTTGTTTTAGTTATTTATGTTTATTTATTTTCTTTTTTCTTATTTAATAAAGCATCTCTTTTTGCTTTTTGGTCGTCAAGTAATTTCTGACGTGCTTCTGCTCTTTCTTTTAAAAGTGCCGCTCTTTTATCATCAGCTTCTTTTTTCTTTGCAGCTATCGCATCTTTACGCTCTTGTAACTTTTTTTCTCTATCGTCTTTTGTAGCCTGAACTGCTTTTTCTTTTTCTAAAATTTCAGGATTTTCTTTCGTATCAAATTCCCTTACATCTTTAGCGTCTTGAATTTTTTGTTGTTTTTTAGTTAGTTCAACTTTTTTACCCGCTCTTTCTAAAGCTTTTAATACAAAATCACTAATATCAAAACGTTCTGCAGTAAAAAGCATCGTTAAATCAGAAGATTTATCGAAAATAAAATCGTATTTCCTTTGTTCCGCAATATCTTGTACTACATTAAAAACTTGGTCTTGTATAGGTTTTACTAACGCCGATTTTTGAATCATTAAGTCGCCTTGAGGTCCAAATCGTTTTTGTTGATAATCCAGCATGTCTTTTTCAAGAACGTTTATCTCTTCTTCTTTATCGTTAATTAATTCTTTAGTTAACAACACTTTTTCAGATGCTAATGCATCTTTCAGTTTTTTTATTTCATTTTTTTTGGTTTCAATTTCTTGTTTCCAAGTAGCTGCTTTTTGTTCCAATTGATTTTTGGCCTCTGCATATTCTGGAACTTTTTCCAAAATATAATCCATGTCTATATAACCAATTTTTGTTGTCTTCTGCGCTTGTACTGCAAATAAAACAAAACTTAAAAGTAAAACAAAATATTTTTTCATAATTGTAAATGTTAAATTCAACTATCGTGCCAAAATTTAAAATTGTTGCCCAATGATAAAGTGAGTTTGCCATCCACTTTTAATTGTATCACCGGGAATAGGATCAAAACCGTGAGCAAAATCAATACCTAACAATCCAAAAGCGGGCATAAATACTCTTAATCCTAAACCAGCAGCACGTTGTACTTTAAAAGGATCAAATGTTTTAAAATTATCAAAAGCAGCACCCGCTTCAACAAAACTCATCGCATAAATTTTTGCTGATTGTTTCATGGTGATTGGGTATCTTAATTCCATAGAATATTTATTATACACAGTTCCTCCATTTTGCGAAGATAGTGAATTGTTTGGATATCCACGTAATTGTATAACTTCTCTACCGTCCAAAGCAAAATTCGCTAGTCCATCACCACCTACATAAAATCTTTCAAAAGGCACAATACCCCTATCTGAATTATATGCCCCTAAGAAACCAAATTCGGCTCTTGTACGTAAAACGAATTTTTTATAAATTTTAGTATACCAATCGCCACTAAATTTTACTTTGTAAAATTCTAAATATTTAAAACGTTCTTGATCTACTAAACTTTGGTCTGCAACAGCTTTAGTGAAGTCGTTCGTATTATTACCATTTACATCTATATACACTGGAATTGAATTTCCATTGGCATCCGTTTGTGAAACATTAGTATTTCGTTGTTTAAATTCTTCTTTGTTTTCTAAATTAGCATAATCTACACCATTCCACATTGAGTAAGGTAATGTAAATTTAGCCGATACTGAAAAATTTGAACCTCTATCAGGAAAAATCGGGTCTAAACCTCTGCTGTCTCTTGTTAATGTGGTATTGAATGCTAAGTTTCTTGAAGCGCCATTTCCAAAGGTAAATAAGCCTGTATTGTAATTATTTAAGTCGTAATACGAAAAAGAAACGGAATTAGATATACTGAAATAATCATCTGGCACTTTTAATCTTTTTCCATAACCAACGGTTAATGTAGAGATATTAAAACTTTTATCTCTAGTTACATTTCTAGATCTGAAATCAAATAAAAATTGTTTACTGTGTGAAATGGATGTAAAGAAACTAATTGGTTTTTTTCCACCCAGCCAAGGTTCAGTAAATGATAAACTATACACTTGAAAACCTTGACTAGCTTGTAAACGTAGTGACATTTTCTGACCATCACCCATCGGTAAAGGTTGATATGCTTTTTTATTGAAAATGTTTTTTAAAGAAAAATTATTAAATGATAGACCAAGTGTCCCGATAAAACCTCCAGCGCCATAACCTCCTTGTAGTTCTACTTGACTAGAACCTTTTTCAACAACTGTCCAATCTAAATCTACTGTTCCTGCTGCTGGATCCATATTTACAGGCTCTGGGCGAATGGCTTCAGCATCAAAGAATCCTAATTGTCCTAATTCACGTACAGAACGAATAACTAAATCTTTATTCCATTTTTCTCCTGGTCGAGTTCTTAGTTCTCTATAAATTACTTTGTCGTTTGTTTTGTCGTTTCCTTTAACTGTAATATTATTGAAATAAGCAATTGGGCCTTCAGTAATTCTAATTTCAAAATCAATGGTATCGTTTTCTGTTTTTACTTCAACAGGGTTTATGTTTGACCACAAATATCCATTATTTTGATATAAATTGGTAACATCTTCTGCGTCTGGAGAAGTTTTGTCGGCAATTCTTTTTTCTAACAAAACGCCATTATAAATTTCTCCTCTTTTTATCCCAAGTATTGAATTCAAAGCTTGGTCAGAATAAACAGTATTTCCTAAAAATCGTATATCTCCAAAGTAATACTTTTTTCCTTCTTCAATGTTTACATCAATGTTAATTTTGTTATTCTCTTTATTATATGTAACATTTTCACTAACTACTCTTGCATCTCTATATCCTTTTTCTTTATACTTTGTTACCAATGTTCCTAGATCTTCTTTGTATTTATCTTTGACAAATTTAGAGGATTTAAAAATTCTATAAATCTTTTTTTCTTTGGTGTTTTTAAACGCTTTTTTTAGTTTTTTGTTGGTTAATTTTTCATTTCCAACAAAATTAATGGCGCTAATTTTTACTTTCTCTCCTTTAT
>NZ_JBIISE010000036.1:0-17328 GCF_044341185.1 Flavobacterium sp. | reverse complement strand
GTAAAAACTATTCATAAAAAAACAATAAAACGTAATAACTAAATTTTGTTTTTAAATTTAAGATTTGCATTACAAATTTTAATTTCACAGCAGTAAAAAACTTATTATTTTCTATCTTTAGTTATCAACACGTAATGTTAATTTAACATTAACTGATTATCAACTGATTATCAAAAAGTATTAACAATACCCTTTTTTCGATTGTTTTTATTAAAAACATTAAAATAAGAAACCAATAATATTTACAAATTTACTTTATGATACGCTACATATTGATTATTTTTGTAAAACAATATTAACATCACAACACACAATTATGACAATCTCAATTGGTAACGACCACGCAGGTCCAGACTACAAAAAAGCAATAGTTAACTTCTTAGAAAGCAACAATCATCAAGTTATTAACCACGGAACAGATACTTTTGAAAGTGTTGATTATCCAGATTTTGGTCACGCTGTGGCGAATGATGTTGCAAGTAAAAAAGCCAATTTTGGAATTGTAATTTGTGGCTCTGGAAACGGAATAGCGATGTCGGCAAACAAACACCAAGATATTCGTGCCGCTTTATGTTGGACGAAAGAAATTGCAGCATTAGCGCGTCAGCATAATGATGCAAATATTATTTCTATCCCTGCACGTTATACATCTATCCAACAAGCTTTGGAAATGGTAGCTACTTTTTTAAACACCGATTTTGAAGGCGGAAGACACGCAAATAGAGTAAATAAAATTGCGTGTAAATAATATTTTTTAAACATTACTTTTTAAATTCCGTCAGTTTTGGCGGAATTTATATTTTATATTAGTTTTTCACAATGACCACAATTCAATTCATACAAAACCAAACCAACATTGCTGTAAAAAGCATTGAAGCCACAATACAATTACTTTCGGAAGATTGCACGATTCCCTTTATTTCTCGTTATCGAAAAGACCAAACTGGAAATTTAGATGAGGTGCAAATTGAAACCATTTCAAAATTAAACAAGCAATTTATTGAAATTGTAAAACGAAAAGAAAGCATTTTAAAATCGATTGAAGAGCAAAACGCACTTTCAGTTGAGTTAAAATTGAAAATCGAAAACAGTTTTGATTTGCAAGAATTGGAAGATTTCTATTTGCCATATAAAAAGAAGAAAAAAACCAAAGCAGATACGGCGCGTGAAAATGGATTGGAACCATTAGCAAAAATAATTATGTCTCAACGAAATGATGACATTGAGTTTTTGGCATCGAAATATTTAAATGAAAAAGTTACCAATGAAGACGAAGCCCTACAAGGCGCTCGTGATATTATTGCCGAATGGATAAACGAAAATATTTTCATTCGAAAATCGTTACGAAGAACCTTTCTGCGTAAAGCCGAAATTATCACTAAAGTAGTTAAAACCAAAAAAGACGACGAAGCAGCTCAAAAATTTTCCCAATATTTTGATTGGTCTGAAAATGTAAGTAAAGCACCATCGCACCGATTATTAGCTATGTTACGCGCTGAAGCTGAAGGATTTATTAAGTTGAATGTAGGATTAAACGAGGAAGACAAAGACGAAGTAATTCATTTTATGGAAGACAACTTAATTAAAACCAACAACGAAAGTGGCGAACAAATTGAAAAAGCTATTAAAGACAGTTATAAAAGATTGTTAGAACCCGCTATTTCAAACGAAACGTTGCAAGAAGCAAAAACCAAAGCTGATATAAAAGCTATTGATGTTTTTGCAGAAAATTTACGTCAGCTGTTATTGGCGCCACCATTAGGTGAAAAACGCATTTTAGCTATTGACCCAGGCTACAGAAGCGGTTGCAAATTAGTTTGTTTGGATGAAAAAGGCGATTTATTAAACAACGAAACGGTATATCCGCACGCACCACAAAATGATAGCGCTATGGCGATGAAAAAAATTCGTTCGATGGTTAATGCTTACAATATTGAAGCGATTTCTATTGGAAACGGAACGGCATCTCGCGAAACAGAGTTTTTCATTAAAAAAATTGCTTTTGATAAACCCGTTCAGGTTTTTGTGGTTTCAGAAGCAGGCGCATCGGTGTACTCGGCGAGTAAAATTGCACGTGATGAATTTCCTAATTATGATGTAACAGTAAGAGGTTCGGTTTCTATTGGAAGACGACTTTCAGATCCGTTAGCAGAATTAGTAAAAATAGATCCTAAATCAATTGGAGTTGGACAATACCAACACGATGTCGATCAAAACAAATTAAAAGAGCAATTAGATTCGGTTGTTATGAGTTGTGTAAATTCAGTGGGAATTAACGTAAATACCGCAAGTAAATCGTTGTTGAGTTACGTTTCTGGAATAGGAGAAAAAATGGCAGAAAATATAGTTGCGTATCGTTCTGAAAACGGCCCTTTTGAAGACAGAAAACAACTAAAAAAAGTACCTCGTTTAGGCGAAAAAGCGTATCAACAAGCCGCGGCATTTATCAGAATTAAAGACGGAAAAAACCCGTTAGATAATTCCGCCGTACACCCAGAAGCATATGCAATTGTTGAAAAAATGGCTAAAGATTTAGGTGTAAAAACCAATGAATTAGTAGCTAACAAAGAAATAATCACACAGATTTCTCCTGAAAAATACATCACTTCAGAAATTGGAATTTTAACGCTAAAAGACGTTTTAAAAGAATTAGAAAAACCAGGATTAGACCCAAGAAAAGCCGCAAAAGTTTTCGAGTTTGACCCAAATGTTCGAACAATAAAAGATTTAAAAACTGGAATGATTTTACCCGGAATAGTAAATAATATTACTGCTTTTGGTTGTTTTGTAGATATAGGAACCAAAGAAAGTGGTTTGGTTCATATTTCTCAATTAAAAGCAGGTTTTGTATCCGATGTAAACGAAGTCGTAAAACTACACCAACACGTACAAGTAAAAGTAGTTGAGGTAGACGAAGCGAGAAAACGTATTCAGTTAACGATGGTATTATAAAAAACAAAAAATTCCAAGTTGTTAAATTTGGAATTTGGAATTTTTTTATTGGAATTTAAAAAAATTTATTCTTTAGTTTCCTCTTCTTTTTTAGCTACTGGCGTTTCGTCTTCACCTTTTGCTGCTTTTTTAAATTCCTTGATACCACCACCTAGTCCTTTCATTAATTCTGGAATTTTTTTACCTCCAAAAAACAACACAACAACAGCAATAATAATAATCCACTCTGTTCCACCAATGGCTCCTAAAGTTATATATAAAGAATTCATTTTGTTTAAATTTTAAATTTATACTACAAAGGTACATAAAAAATTAAAACACAAATAAAATTATTCTTTTTTATTGATACAACTTGTCCCGAATCTCGAGATTTACTAATTGGCACATTCGCTAATTATCTTATATTTGTATAAAATCTGGTGATTTGTCTTAAAAAAGACTAAAAACAAAACCGACAAGTATGTCAATTAAAGCAATTGCAGCTAAAATACTCGCTAAATATTCTCATTTTCAAACGCAAAAATGGGCGAACGAACCTGTTGCTAGGCAAGAAAAAGTATTTCAATCCTTATTGCATCAAGCAAAAAATACGCAATTTGGAAAAGAACATAATTTTTCGACCATTAAATCATTTGAAGATTTTGCCAAGCAAGTGCCTGTTCGAGATTACGAAGATTTAAAATCCTATGTAGATAAAGTTGTAGCTGGCAAATCGGATGTTTTATGGAAAGGCAAACCGTTGTATTTTGCAAAAACTTCAGGAACAACTTCAGGCGCGAAATACATTCCACTAACGGCAGAATCGATGCCATTTCATATTCAGGCTGCAAAAAACGCCATTTTAAGTTACATTCATGAAACGGGTAAAGCCGATTTTGTTGACGGAAAAATGATTTTTTTACAAGGAAGTCCAGAAATGGAAGAAAAAAACGGAATAAAATTAGGTAGACTTTCAGGAATTGTAGCGCATTTCGTCCCAAAATATTTACAAAAAAACCGATTACCAAGTTGGAAAACCAACTGTATTGACGATTGGGAAACCAAAGTCGATGCCATTGTAGAAGAAACATTTCATCAAAATATGACGGTGATTTCAGGCATTCCAAGTTGGGTACAAATGTATTTCGAGAAGTTAAAAACAAAATCGAATTTGCCTGTTGGCGAGCTGTTTAAAAATTTCAATTTATTCATTTATGGTGGTGTGAATTATGAACCGTATCGTGCTAAATTTGAACAATTAATGGGTAGAAAAGTAGATTCAATTGAATTATTTCCTGCTTCCGAAGGGTTTTTTGCTTATCAAGATTCGCAAACCGAAAAAGGGATGTTATTACTTCTGAATTCTGGAATTTTCTATGAATTTATAAAAGCCGATGATTTTTTCGCAGAAAACCCTAAACGTCTCACAATTAGCGAAGTAGAAATTAACGTAAATTATGTTTTAATTATTTCCACGAATGCAGGACTTTGGGCATACAATATTGGCGATACAATTGCGTTTACCTCTACAAAACCGTATCGAATTATTGTTACTGGCAGAATTAAACATTATATCTCCGCTTTTGGCGAACATGTGATTGGTAAAGAAGTGGAAACCGCTTTGCAAAACGCCGTTTCGGGAACGAATATAAGTGTTAATGAGTTTACAGTTGCGCCACAAATTAATCCAAAAAGCGGATTGCCTTATCACGAATGGTTCATAGAATTTGATTTTGAACCAGAAGATTTGGAAACTTTTGCATTAAAAATTGACACAGAAATGCGCCAACAAAATGTGTATTACGACGATTTAATAAAAGGCAATGTGTTGCGAACACTTGTGATTACGAAAGTGGCTAAAAATGGTTTTCAAAACTATATGAAATCCATCGGAAAATTAGGAGGACAAAACAAATTACCACGATTAAGCAACGATAGAAAAATTGCTGATTTTTTTGAAGTGTAAATAAAGAAATTATTAACTTTCTATATACAAAAAGCGAACGAAAACGCACTATAGAATAAATTTATTACCTTTGTTGGTTATAAAATAGAAATTAATGAGAGACATTAAAAACATTTCGCGTTCTCGGGCGCAAGAATCGTCGGCAGCCATCGAACGATTGTACATTACTATGCGACACTTATTTAACAGAGGTTTTTACAAACCAATGGGTGTTTCAGGAGAAACTTTACGTGAAGCTTTATTATCCTTAAGACCTGAAATTTATGGTTCAATCGCAGAAGAAAAAGTAGAGTTAAACGGATTATTATACGTCATTGAGCGTTTACCAGTAGGTATTGAGCAATGTCGTTATATCAATTTAACTTCGGATGAAGGCTATGCGAATTCGCACTTTAAAGCCATTGTTCCTCCAAAAAGAAGAAGAAATTGTTATCGTATAGATGACGAACAAATGAATATTGAAATTACCCGTGGCCGTTCTGATATTTATGACATTTTAACCCATTTAACGTTTATTTTTATTGAATCACATAAAATTAAAGATAGAGTTTTAATTGACGATGAAGGCTTGGTATCTCGCGATTGGCAAAAATTGGAACAATTTGCCCTTCAAACAAAAAAACTAACTCCTATAGATAGAGAAATTGCGATGTCGCACTTGTCTAACGTGTTAGGAAGAACCTTTGCAGAAGTTCAAGATATTTATGATGGTTTTGCCACCACTGAAGCACCAGAGCGTTTTTTACAAATTATATATTGGTTAGGAAAAATTGCAATTGAAGAGATTGTAGATAATAACAAGCGCACGATTACTTTCAGCCCGATTTTAAGAGAACGATTAGGGCATCATATTTATGGTGAAATTTGGGCAAATAACATCAAAGAAACCCTTAGCAAAAACAATTTATTAGAAAGACCGATTCATATAATTAGTGCGAATATGCACAGTGTAATGAATTCTGTTTTTGCACCAGCTGTTTTAGCTACAAAATACAAAGGAAAAGAAGCCTTTCTAATTTACGAAGACTTAAGTTCATCTTCACATAAAGACTTACGTAAGAAAGTAGAAGAAGTAGCTTTACAGCAAGGAATGATTTCATTACCAGACACTTCTGGAACAAATATTGATGTTCAAATTTTTGACACCGCAAAATTCGATTGGAAAAAAACCGCCTTTCCATCGGCATCTGTAAAAGAAAAACCAGTGCTTATTGTAATGGATTATGCTTTTGGCGAACAAGCGTACGAAACTATTGACGAACTTTTAAAACCGTATAAAGTTGATAAAACTAAGACGCTATTAAACGTAGAATCGGTTTCAATAATGGGAAAAGCTGGAATTTTAGAAGGAGGAAAAGGCGACATTATGATTCCTAACGCGCACGTAAATGAAGGAACGGCAGATAATTATCATTTCGAAAACGAACTTACAAAAGAAATGTTCGAAGGAAATGGAATACCCGTTTTTTCAGGACCTATGATAACGGTTTTAGGAACCTCTTTACAAAATAGAGATTTACTAAAATTTTTCCACGAATCCACTTGGGAAGCCATAGGTTTAGAAATGGAAGGTTCGTATTATCAAAAAGCCATTCAATCTGCTTCAAGAATCAGAAAAAGCATCAACACAAATGTAAAAGTAAGATATGCGTATTACGCTTCAGATAATCCTTTAGAAACAGGAAGCACTTTGGCTTCTGGAGGATTAGGAACTACAGGTGTAAAACCAACGTATTTAATTACCATTAAAATATTAGAACAAATTTTTAACGTAAACTAAGATTATGAGTACAAATTCTCAAGAGCAGGAAATAGATTTAAGCCAAATTGGAAAAAGCATTTCAAAAGGGTTGCAAAAAGTGGTAAATAGATGTTTTGACTTGTTATTTTTTATACAAAAGAAACTACTAATTGTATTTGTTTTATTGGTTATTGGAGGCGGTGTAGGTTATTATTTAGACAAAGAACCTAACTATACAAATGAAATTGTAGTGATTCCTAATTTTGGAAGCAATGAGTATTTGTATGATAAAATAAATTTAATTTCGTTAAAATTAAAAGAAAAGGACCAAGCGTTTTTCACTAAAATTGGAATTAAAAACATTAAAGATTTTATTTCTATTGAAATTCAGCATGTAAACGGTATTTATAATTTTATTAATTCAGAAAGTCAAAAAAACAATTTTGAATTGGTTAAATTAATGGCAGAAGACGGTGATTTAGATAAAATTATAGAAGATAAAACAACCAGTAAAAATTATTATTTACACAGTATAAAAATCAAAACAGCCATAGCCTACAATCAAAAAGATTTAATTGATCCCTTATTAAACTATTTACAACAGTCGGAATATTTTATTAAACTTCAGAAAATTCAACAAAATAATCTAGAAGAAAAATTAGTAGCCAACAAGTCATTAATCGCTCAGATTGACCAAATTGTTTTAAGTTTAAGTCAAAATAAAATAGGAAGCAGTGTTTCTATTTCTGAAAATACTGGTTTAAGTGATTTAATTCAAAAAAAGGATAATTTAATTCTAGAAAATCAAAAATTAGCCACTAATCGATTAGAGTTCGAAAAAATTATTAAAGACCAGGATATAGTATCAAATCAAATGAATACAAGCGGTGCAAACAATAAATTGAAATTTATTTTACCGTTATTATTTGTATTGTTGTATTTATTAGGGTATTGGTTTTCAAAAGTATATAAAAAACAAAAACAAAGAATTAAAGCATAATGAAAAACATTTTAGTAACTGGCGGAGCCGGATTTATTGGCGCAAATTTTGTTCCTTATTTTATAGAGAATAATCCTGATTATCATTTGGTAAATTTAGACGCATTAACCTATGCGGGAAATTTAGAAAACGTATCAGAAGTTGAAAATCACGAACGCTATACGTTTGTGAAAGGTGATATTGTGGATGGAGAATTCATTAAAAATTTATTTGATAAATATCAATTTCATGATGTTATTCATTTCGCTGCAGAAAGTCATGTAGATAATTCTATTTCGGGTCCTGAAGCGTTTATTAAAACTAATGTTTTAGGAACATTTAATTTATTAGACACAGCAAGAAAGTTATGGATGACGGCGCCAAATCAATACAAATCAGAATTTAGCACTTCTCGTTTTCACCATGTTTCAACTGACGAGGTATACGGAACGTTAGGCGAAACAGGTTTGTTTGAAGAAACTACGCCTTATGCGCCAAATAGCCCATATTCAGCATCTAAAGCAGGATCAGATATGATTGTTCGTAGTTATTTTCATACTTATGGAATGAATGTAGTAACTACTAATTGTTCAAATAATTACGGACCAAAACAACATAATGAAAAGTTAATTCCTACCATAATTCGCAAAGCATTAACTGGAGAAAATATTCCAATTTATGGTGACGGAAAAAACGTACGCGATTGGTTATATGTTTTAGACCATTGCAAAGGAATTGAGTTAGCATTTAAAACTGGAAAATCAGGAGAAACATACAATATTGGAGGAAGAAACGAACGTAATAATTTACAAATTGTAGACACAGTTTGTAACATCTTAAACCAATTAAAACCTAAAGCAACGGGTAAATACCAAGACCAAATAACGTTTGTAACAGACCGCCCTGGTCACGATTTACGTTATGCAATTGATGCCACAAAAATTGAAACAGAACTTGGCTGGAAAGCAGATGAAAATTTTGAAACAGGAATTAAAAAAACAATTGAATGGTATATTAACAAGTTTTAAGTTTTAGTTGAATCATTTAACTTTTTACTTTTTACTTTTTACTTTTAAATTTATGAAAGGAATTATATTAGCCGGAGGCTCAGGTACAAGATTACACCCATTAACATTAGCGGTAAGTAAACAATTAATGCCAATTTATGACAAACCCATGATTTACTATCCTTTATCAACTTTGATGTGGGCAGGAATCAACGAAATTTTAATTATATCTACACCTCACGACTTGCCTTTATTTCAACATTTATTAGGCGACGGAAGCAGTTTAGGATGTAGATTTGAATATGCTGTACAAGAACACCCAAATGGTTTAGCCGAAGCATTTATTATTGGAAAAGAATTTGTGGGTAACGACAAAGTTGCCTTAGTTTTAGGAGATAATATTTTTTATGGAACTGGATTGGCAGAATTACTTCAAGCCAACAACAATCCGGATGGCGGAATTGTGTATGCATACCATGTACACGATCCAGAACGTTATGGCGTAGTAGAATTTGATGCCACAGGCAAAGTACTTTCTATTGAAGAAAAACCAGCAGAGCCAAAATCAAATTATGCCGTTCCAGGAATTTATTTTTATGATAATTCTGTGATTGAAATTGCTGCAAACATACAACCAAGTCACCGTGGTGAATTAGAAATTACCGATATCAATAAAGCCTATTTAGAACAAGGTAAATTAAAAGTTAGTATTTTAGACAGAGGAACGGCTTGGTTAGACACGGGAACATTCCAGTCATTAATGCAAGCTGGGCAATTTGTTCAGGTTATTGAAGAACGTCAAGGACTAAAAATCGGCGCTATTGAAGAAGCAGCATATAAAATGGGTTTTATCAACGCAGAACAGTTGAAAAAACTCGCCGAACCTTTATTGAAAAGTGGTTACGGAACACATTTAATGAGTATTATTTAAGTAATAAGATTTTAGAATTAAGTATTAAGAACAAAATTAATTTCATTATTAATATTGATTTTGACATTGTAATTGATTTTTGACGTTGAACAAATGAAATTTATAGAAACTAAATTAATAGGATGTTATATCCTTGAGCCAAAAATAATAAAAGACGAACGCGGGTACTTTATGGAAAGTTTCAACGAGAAAACATTCAGTGAAGGCATTGGTCAAAAAGTAACTTTTGTTCAAGACAATCAGTCATTTTCTTCAAAAGGAGTCTTACGAGGATTACATTATCAAACTGGAGGCCATGCGCAAGCTAAATTAGTTCGAGTTTTACAAGGTGAAGTATTAGACGTAGCGGTAGATTTAAGACCTAATTCCGAAACTTACGGCCAATATGAAGCGGTTTTTTTATCGGCAGAAAACCAAAAACAATTTTTTATTCCAAGAGGTTTTGCTCACGGCTTTTTAGTGTTAAGCGAAACGGCGACTTTCTTTTACAAATGCGATAATTTCTACAATAAAGATTCAGAAGGCGGTTTGTTATTTAACGACACCACTGTAAATATTGATTGGAATTTTCCAATTGAACAACTGATTATTTCAGAAAAAGACCAAATATTACCTACTATAGAAAAAGCAAAAAAAGTATGGTAGTTTTAGTAACAGGTGCTAATGGACAATTAGGACAAGCGATTCAGTCGATTGTGGAAAAGTATCCTTCAATCGATTTTGTGTTTTGTACTTCCTTAGAATTGAACATTACGGACAAAAGGAATTGTGAAACCGTTTTCGAAAAATATAAACCTAATTTCTGTATCAATGCAGCGGCTTACACGGCAGTTGACAAAGCAGAATCAGAACCTGAACATGCGTTTGCCATCAATGTAACAGGAGCTCAAAACATAGCTGAGGTTTGTAAAACACACTACACGATTTTATTACATATTTCTACCGATTTTGTTTTTGATGCGAAATTTGTAGACGGAATGGCGTATTACGACAGCCAATTACGTTTACCACTTAAAAGTGAAAAAGGATTAACAGAAACCGACGTGCCTTTTCCAGCTGGAATATACGGTTTAACGAAATTGCAAGGCGAACAAGCTATTGAAAGCACTTGGAGAAAGCATTTTATTATAAGAACATCTTGGGTGTATTCGCAATTTGCTAATAATTTCATGAAAACCATGTTGCGATTGGCTTCTGAAAGGGACAGTTTATCAGTGGTTGCAGACCAAATTGGCACACCAACAAACGCAGTTGATTTAGCGGAATGTTTAGTAACAATTATAACTGAACACTCAAAACTGAACACTGAACACTATGGCATCTACAACTTCAGCAACGAAGGACAATGTTCTTGGTACGATTTTGCCGCAGAAATATTCAGAGTCAATAACATTTCCGTAAATTTACAACCCATACCAACTTCTGCATATCCTACACCAGCCAAAAGACCAGCATACAGTGTTTTAGATAAAAGCAAAATAAAAAGTGTTTTTGGAGTTGAGATTATGGATTGGAAGGAGAGTTTAAAAAAGGTATAATTATTCTAAAAACAAAAAACATGAAAAATAGATTATTTTTACTGATAATGGTTATAATAGGAAATCTATTAAATGGACAGTCGTACATTTTAGACGCTACTTATGGTACTCAAGGATATAAATTTAATGATAATTATTTATTAAATCCTAAAGGGCTTTTAAAGCTGAATCAATCGTATTTTTATTTTTCAACTAATGAAATTTCTAAAACGAATTATAATGGAAGTTTAGATTCGTCATTTGGAGTTAATAGTAAATTATCTTTTGATAATTCAAACGAAACCTATACAATTAATGGTGGAAAAATCATTAATAATTCAATTTATTTATTTGGTAAAATTGTAAACACAAATGTTAATTCTGAAGACGGATTTGTTTTGAAAATTTCAGAAAATGGAATTTATGATACTAGTTTTGGTTTAAATGGTATTAGCAAAATTAACTTAGGTGAAGACGAAAATATTTTTGATTTTTCAATCGATGATTCTGGGAAATTATTTTGTACAGCCAAAAAAACAAATAGCAGTTCTTCCAGAATAGTTACATTTAAATTACTTTCAAACGGTAGTATTGACACGAGTTTTGGAACAAATTCTTTCAAAGAACACATATTTAATTCTCTTGCACAATCAGGCGCAGATGTAAATAAAATAATAAAAGTTAGTGATGGTTATCTTTTAATTGGAAAGACAATACATACGGAAGTATTAAATAATTACACTTATTTCAATTCTAATATAGCAATTGCAAAAGTGGATGAAAACGGAAATTATGTTACATCTTTTGGGACTAATGGAATAAAATTGATTCATCTTACAACTAGTCTTGATTTATATTCCATAAAAGATGCTCAATTAGTGAATTCTAATTTATACATTAATATATCGCAAGCCTCTTCATTTAGTTCTCAGGGTAGATATTTAAAAAAAATAGATATCAATAATTTTCAAACAATTTTTAATGTTCCAATTTATTACGATTCCAATTTTAAATTAGACGTTAATGAAAATATTTATGTGGTTGGAATTAATAGATGTAATTCTGGCCCATGTATTAGAAGTTTTATGTTGAAAAAATTTAATTCATCTGGAAATGTGGATACAAGTTTCGCTCAAAATGGAATTTACACCTATAGTTTTCCTGGATTATCTGTAAAAGATTATCAATCTTCAGTTGTAAATTTGGAAGAAGACGGCAAAATAGTTGTTGGAGGATATGTTTTCAGAAACTATTATAATGCGAATAATGTTGTTATTGGTCCATTTTATGGTCTTAGTTCAATAAGAATTGAACAAGGAGTTTTAAATAATGAATCATTTGACTTAGATGAAAATATAACTATTTTTCCAAACCCAGTTACAGATAATTTAAATGTAATTTGCAAAGAAGAGATTAAAGAAATAAAAATCTTTGACCTACAAAATAAATTAATTTTAAAGACAAACAAATTTGATAATAATAGTTTAGATGTTAGAAAATTGGATGCTGGATTATACATTGTTGTAATTAGTACGGATAGCAATACTTACTTTAAAAAGTGCATAAAAAAATAGAAATTAAATTTCCAGCACAAATAAAAAGACCAAATGACACTGTTTTAAACAAAAGGTTTTTGGTATTGAGGTTAAAAATTGGAAGGAGGGTTTAAAAAAGGTATAATTATTTTAAAAATAAAGATTATGAAAAATAGATTATTTTTACTGATAATGATTATAATGTCAAATCTATTAAATGCACAGTCGTACATTTTAGACGCTACTTATGGTACTCAAGGATATAAATTTAATGAAAATTATTTATTAAATCCTAAAGGGCTTTTAAAGCTAAATCAATCGTATTTTTATTTTTCAAATAATGAAATTTCTAAAACGAGTTATAATGGAAATTTAGATGTGTCATTTGGAGTCAATAGTAAATTATCTTTTAATAATTCAAGTGAAACGTTTACAATTAATGGCGGTAAAATTATTAACAATTCAATTTATTTATTTGGTAAAATTTTAAATACAAACAATAGTTCAGAAGACGGATTTGTTTTAAAAATTTCAGAAAATGGAGTTTATGATGCTGCTTTTGGTTTGAATGGTATTAGCAAAATTAACCTGGGGGAAAATGAAAATATTTTTGATTTTTCAATCGACAATTCTGGAAAATTATTTTGTGCCGCAATGAAAGCAAATAGCAGTTCATCTAAAGTAGTTACTTTTAAATTGCTTTCTAGTGGTAGTATTGACACAAGTTTTGGAACAAATTCTTTTAAAGAACATATATTTAATTCTATTACACCATCAAGTTCGAATGTAAATAATGTAATAAAAGTTAGTGATGGTTATCTTTTAATTGGAAAAACAAAGCATTCTGAATCATCATCTACTTTAAATAATTTAGTAATTGCTAAAATTGACGAAAACGGGGAATATATTACTAGTTTTGCAACTAATGGAATAAAATTAATTCACCTTTCAACGAGTTTTTCAATATCATATACTATTAAAGATGCTCAATTATTTAATTCTAATTTATATGTTAATATTTTAGAATCATCATCATTTACTTCTCAGTATAGATATCTAAAAAAAATTGATATTAATAATTTCCAAATAATTTTTAATATTCCAATTTATCATGATTCCAATTTTAAATTAGATTCCAATGAAAATATTTATGTGGTTGGGATAGATAGATGTAATTCTGGACCATGTATTAGGAATTTTATCTTGAAAAAATTTAATCCATCAGGAAATTTGGATATAAGTTTTGCTCAAAATGGTACTTTCACTTATAGTTTCCCTGCGTTATTATACAAAGACAATCAATCTTCAGTTGTTAATTTGGAAGAAGACGGCAAAATAGTTGTTGGAGGATATGTTTATAGAAACTATTATGATGCAAATAATGTTGTTGTTGGGCCATTTTATGGACTTAGTTCTATAAGAATTGAACAAGGAATTTTAAATAATGAATCTTTTGATTTAGATAAAGAAGTTGAAATTTTTCCAAATCCAGTAACAGATAATTTAAATATAATTTGCAAAGAAGAGATTAAAGAAATAAAAATCTTTGACATGCAAAATAAATTAATTGTTTTGACAAATAAAGTTGAAAATAATAGTTTAAATTTGGGCAAATTAGATAGTGGAGTATACATTGTTGTTATTAGTACGGAGAGCAATACATACTATAAAAAATGCATAAAGAAATAGAAGTTTAACTTCCAAAAAACCCAAATATTTAAAGGAAAATAAGTTAGAAAATGAGAAGATTGAGAATTTTGTATTACTGGTTATTCCATTGTAAAAACAACATAAATATATTAGAATTAATTAAATTTTTATTAAAACCAAAAGTTGATACAATCGCAAAGAAATATTTAAAAGAAATTACGTTAAAAGATAATTTTTTTGAAATAACATTTAATACCATATCGAAAAAATTATACTGGCCGAGTAAATTTGATGTAAAAGGAATTAATCAAGTTACTGCAGAAACTTTTGACACCGAAGATTGGCATTACTATCAGTATAAAACTACTGAAATAGAAAAAGGCGACATACTTTTAGATATTGGAACAGCAGAAGGACTATTCCCTTTAGTGGTTATAGATAAATGTGAACATATTTATATGGTGGAGCCGAGTAATTTCTTTTGTGATGCTTTAGGGAAAACATTTTCTGATTTTTCAAGCAAAACAACTATTTTTAACAACGCAGTAGGTTCTGTTGATGACGAAGTTTATTTTAATGAAGATTCTTTAGCAGGTCAAATTTCAAATACTGAAACAGGGAATAATAAGATTCAAATTAGAAAAATTGACACCTTACTTCAAAACAAAAAAATTACATTTTTAAAAGCTGATATTGAGGGGTTTGAACAAGAAATGTTATTAGGCGCAGCAGACACAATTAAAAACAACAAACCAAAGATTGCTATCACCGTATATCATGAAGAAAACAATTCTAATGAGATTATTAATTTAATAAAAAGCTATGTTCCAGAATACAACTATTTTATTAAAGGCATTCATGGGGAAGAACCCAAACCAGTAATGATACATTTTTGGATTTAAAAAAGGACAACTTTATCTTTTACTAGAATAAACGTCATTTGAGTAACCAAAATAGTTAAATTTCGAAAAAATAAAATAAAAACGATTTAATTTCGTTATTAAATAAAAATTAATAATTTTGCAAAAAAAAACAAGGATGAGAACAAAATTTTTATTAACATGTTTAGTTTTAACATTATCTTTCGTTTCATGTAAAAATGAAGAGAAGAAAGATGGACAAGAAGTTGTTGGAGAAATTAAAAAAGAAAACCCAAAAACTTTTAAAGTAATATTTAAAGTATTAGCTAAAAAAGATGATTCATTTCATTTGTATTATTCAGAAGACGGAACATTAAATTTCCCTGAAGACACATCTATTTGGGTTCAAGTTAAAGGTAGTTCAACTCCTCAAGATGTTGTTTTTGAGATTCCAGAGGATCATATTCCAACTCAATTAAGAGTAGATTTCAATTCTGTTCAAAAAGAAGAAGAGTTGCAAATTTTAAACTTTAGAATGAAATACTTTAACAGTGAATTTACTGCTGAAGGAAAATATTTTTTCGATTATTTTGGACCTAATGAAGAAACTATTGAGTTTGTAGATAAAGACAAAGTAATTTTCAAGCCTAAAAACGTTGCAGGTAAGAGATATGCTCCACCATCTTTCTACCCTTCTGAAGTAGCAATGAAAAACAGAATTGATCAAGTTGTTAAAGCTGTAAAATAACACCATAAATAATATTAAAAAAGCTCCAATTTAATTATTGGAGCTTTTTTATTTTCAAAATAATAATTACTAGTTTTTATTTAATATTTTTTTGATATAACTGATTAATAAAGATTTATAAAAGGTAAAATAAACTAAATGTATTGGCAAAAGGTGCTTCTTAAGTTTTAATTTTCTTGCTTCATTTTGGGCATCGTATATTAAATTACTAACTCCTTCATTTAGCATATGAGCCGTTATTGTTTCAAAATATCCTGGTAAAAAAACATCTTTAGTTCTAGTATAAAACTCTAAATCACCAGCAATTTTATATTCTAAACTAAAGTCTCCAATTTTATCAAACAATTCTCTTTTATGAAATGCTCCTACTTGAGCAATATTCATATTCCTGATAATCTCTTCGTAATTAAATTTTTCCCCAACTGTTCTAACAATTATATTTTCAGAATTAATAATGTTTATTTTGGAAGAAATAAAATTAATGTTTTGGTTTATTTCAATGTTTTTATAGTATAATTCAAGTGCATTTAATTCATAAAAATCATCTGAACCTATAAAACTTATCCATTCACCTTGTGCTAGTTTTAAACCTTTATTCCAAGCATCATAAATCCCATTATCTGGTTCAGATAAATGTTTTAAAACGATATTTTTTTCGCTGAATTTTTTTTCAAAAGATTTTATTATTTCTAAAGTAGAATCCTTAGAACCACCATCAATAATTATATATTCAAAATTTATAAAAGTTTGATTTAACAGAGATTCAATAGTTTTTTTTATTGTTTTTTCACTATTATAGCTAGCTGTAATAATTGAAAAAAAAGGAGGAGTTTTAATCATTTAATAATTGAATTATTTTTTTAGACTCATATTTAAGAATTATGCCAAAAAGAAACATAAAAAAAGCTAATAAGAAAAATAAACTATTAATTCCGCCACCGTTTTTAAGCAATAGTATAGTTAAAGGAATTTTTAGTAATGCAACAATTCCCAAAAGAAAAATTTGAGACTTTAATTTGTTTATTCCATTAAAAAAGTTAGCGTAAAAAGTATAATATATTCTTCCTATAATGCCTAGGGCTACCAATAGTAATGTAAAATAAGAAATAGATTCAAAATAATAATCTCCAACCCAAAATTTTATTATCCATTTACTAATTAGACAAAATAATAAAATCAATAATATTATTACAACGAAGTTTTTTTCAAATTTTTTAAAAGTAGTAATAAACCAAGTTTTATCTTTTTCATGAAACTTCTTTGAAAAAAAAGGCCAATAAGTCGCTAATCCCGATGTGATAATCAGAAGAGGAAGTTGGAATAATTTAGTAACTATATCGTAAGAACCAGCATCTTCAGCTGAGCAATAGGAAGAGATTAAATATGGATCAGAAAAAAAAATTATGACCATAAATATCTGAATAATCATAAATTTAAATCCCTGTGAAATTATTTTTTTAGAA
>NZ_JBIISE010000064.1:0-4059 GCF_044341185.1 Flavobacterium sp. | reverse complement strand
AAAACAATATAAGAGATAAAAAAATAGTTAATATTAGCGATTCTCGTATATATTGATTAATTAGAGTGATTTTATTTTTATAAATTAATTCAGGAATTTTTGATTTTAATACATTTGATATACCAAAATCAAAATACAATCCCCATTGAAAGAAACCAATTATTAAAACCAAAATTCCATAATTTGAATTTCCTAATAATCGAACTAGTAAATAAATGGAAATAAACATCAATAATCCTGTCGCTCCTTTAAAAAACGAACTTTGAAAGGCTTGACTTTGAATTTTATTTACTAAGATTTTCATTAAATTTCAAAACTTCAAATAAATGATTAATCTCTTTTGTTAAATCTACTTGATGATTTCCTACAAAGAATCCTTTTTTGTCTAAATATTGTGCATTTTTCATTTCTCCAAAAATTTCATAATCAAAATATTTCAACACTTCGTTTTTAGTAAAATCACCTGTTACAATCGGACGACAATCAATATGATTAGTTTCTAATTTTTTTATAATTTCTGTTCTATCTAAAGTTGATTCTGGTTTAATAATAAAACTAAATCCAAACCAGCTGCTATTGTCTATATCTTTTTGAATATAAAAATCTTTATGATTTTTAAATAATGTTACAAACAACTCGGCATTTTTTCTTCTGTATTCTAAGAATGATGGTAATTTTTTTAATTGTTCTACACCAATTTCACCACTCATTTCAACTGGTCGTACGTTATAACCTGGTAATATAAAGCGGAAAGATTCATCAAAAGCATTATCACTTTTATTAGAAACATGATTTTCTTTTGGTAAGTGACGTGTCCAACCGTGAGCGCGTAAACAAATCATTACATGATACATTTCAGCATCATCAGTAACAATTAATCCGCCTTCCATAGTAGCCATGTGGTGCGAATAAAAAGTAGAAAACGTTCCTACTAAACCAAAAGTTCCGGCTTGTTTACCCTTAAATTCTGCACCCATAGATTCGCAATTATCTTCCATTAAGATAATGTCTTTATCACCGATTATTTCTTTAATCGCATCAAAATCGTTTGGATTTCCAAGTAAATTTACTGCTAATATCATTTTAGTGTTTTCCGATACAGCTTTTTTTAGTTGTTCTAAATCGAAATTTAAGGTGTATAAATCCACATCTACAAATTTCAATTTTAAACCATATTGTGCTAAAGGATAATATGTAGTAGACCATGAAACCGCTGGTACTATTACTTCATCGCCTCTTTTAAGTTTTGGGTTTTTTGTAAAAAACATAGCAGCAACAGCAATTAAATTTGCTGAAGAACCTGAATTTACCATAACAGCGTATTTAGATTTCACATAAGTAGCAAAATTTTCTTCAAATTGTTTCACGCCTTCACCCATTGTGTACATGTCTTTAGCAATCACTCTATTGATGGCTTCTATTTCTTTTTCGTCCCAAGTTGACGATGCTAACGGATATTTAATCATTTATTACTTCTGATTTAAAATAGTCTAATGTCTTTTTTATTCCTTGTAGTAAAGTGGTTTGGTGTTTCCAACCAAATTGTTTTAGTTTACTATCATCAATTAACTTTTGCCTCATACCAATTGGTTTTGTTAGATCATATATAAATTTACCTTTAAAACCAATAACATCAGCAATAGCTTGATAATATTCAATAATAGTATAATCGAAACCTAAGCCAACATTTATATTTTGTGGCATTTTCTCAAAGTTTTCTAATGCGTAAAACACGAAATCGGCTAAATCGCCCGTATACATAAATTCTCTTCGTGCTAAACCATCACCCCAAATATCAATCTCTTTAGCATTATTTTGTTTGGCTTCATATATTTTTTTAATTACAGCTGGAATCATGTGTGAATTTTCTGGTGAAAATTTATCGTGTTTTCCATATAAATTACACGGAATTACGGTTTTATATTGTAATGAAGGATTTTCTTTTACAATATATTCGCACAAACGAGTCGCCACTACTTTGGCAATAGCATAGCCTTCATTTGTTGGTTCTAATTCACCTTTTAAAATCAAATCCTCTTTTAATGGATTTTGTCCTTCACGCGGATACATACAAGAACTTGCCATATTTAAAAAATATTTCACGCCATTTTCTTTAGATGCCATGATGATATTTCTTCCCATATCTAAATTAAAAACCAAAAAATCTACTGGCCGTGATATGTTGGCTTGAATTCCACCTACCAATCCTGCTGTATGAATAATAATTTCAGGTTTGTTTTTTGCTATATAGTTGTTAACTGAATTGTAATCGCGAAGATTTAATTCGGAGCTTGATGGCGCAAAAATTTCATAATTTGAAGTTTTGTGGTGCTCCAAAATATTTTTCCCAACCATTCCGTTTCCACCCGTAATTAAAATACGCATTTTGTTTTTAGTATTTATTTAATGAACTTCTATCTTTAAAACGAACCACATATTTCAAATCGTGTTCCATCATAATGCGTACTAATTCTTCAATAGAAGTTTTGCTTGGATTCCATCCTAATTGCGTTCTAGCTTTTGTAGGATCTCCCAATAAACTTTCAACTTCTGCGGGGCGATAATAGTTAGGGTCAACTTCAATAATGGTTTTGCCAGTTGCTTTACAAACACCAATTTCGTTTTCATTTTCACCTTTCCATTCTAGTTCAATACTAGCTTCTTTAAAAGCTAATTCACAAAAATAACGAACAGAATATTGTACTCCTGTTGCAATTACATAATCTTCAGGCGACTCTTTTTGTAGCATTAACCACATACATTCAACGTAATCTTTAGCATAGCCCCAATCACGTAACGAATCTAAGTTCCCTAAATATAATTTATCTTGAATTCCGTGTTTTATTCTTGAAGCAGATAATGTAATTTTCCTTGTTACAAATGTTTCTCCTCTACGTTCAGATTCATGGTTAAATAAAATTCCATTAACGGCATAAATCCCGTATGACTCACGGTAGTTTTTAGTAATCCAATATGCGTATAATTTAGCAACTCCGTAAGGAGACCGTGGATAAAATGGAGTGGTTTCTTTTTGAGGGACCTCTTGTACTTTTCCATATAATTCTGAAGTTGACGCTTGATAAATTCGAGTTTTAGTTTCTAAACCACAAATTCTAATTGCTTCTAACAAACGCAATGTACCAACTCCATCAGTTTCAGCAGTATATTCTGGCATATCAAATGAAACTTTTACATGAGACTGTGCTGCTAAATTATAAATTTCATCTGGACGAATCTCTTGTACTAAGCGGATTAAGCTTGTAGAGTCGGTCATATCACCATAATGTAACTTAATTTTTTTGTCTTTATGTAAATCTTTTATTAATGAATCAATATATAAATGTTCAATACGCTCTGTATTAAAAGTAGAACTTCGACGAATAATTCCATGTACGTCATATCCTTTTTGTATTAATAATTCTGCTAAATACGAACCATCTTGCCCGTTTATGCCTGTGATTAGTGCTGTTTTCATTTAAAAAAATCAATATACAAATATATATTTTATTTATAAAACTTTAAATTAAATAGGCATTAATTTAGTAAAAAACGTTACTTTTGATTTTTAAATTTAAAATTTTGAATATTTTTAAAAAACCACTACTATTATTTTTTACACTACTTGTTTTAAGTGAGATGTACCTCCCGTCTTACAAAACAAATTTTTTATTACAGCTTTTGTTTTTAGTTTTTACGATTAAAGTAAAAAAGATTAAAATTTCAACTTCCTTTTATAAACAAATCCTTCCTTTGGTCTTAATTTTTGGAATAGGTTTTAAAGGATATTATTTATTTTCTAAAACCAATTATAGCAATTGCAATTGGTTATATTGTTTTTTATAAAAATCAAGAATTAGAGGTTTTTGTAAAAAGCATATTTTACATCGGTGTATTATCTGCATCTATTCATTTAGTAGGGGTTTTGTTTTTTTCTAATTTTTTTAAAAGTTCAATTAGCGAAATTAGAGGCGATTTTGGGTTAGATAGTTTTATAGAAATTTTTGGTTTTTATTTTTTATTTTATTCTAAAAAATGGTTAGGAAAAAGATTAATTGCAGA
>NZ_JBIISE010000019.1:0-43403 GCF_044341185.1 Flavobacterium sp. | reverse complement strand
ACAAAACAGAAGAAGTGAGTTCTTAATTATCAAAAAGTAAGTAAGAACACCACATAGTAATAAAACAAAATCGCCTCAATATTGAGGCGATTTTTTTATGTACTTAATTTAGAAGAAAATATTTCTTTAACAGCAAGTTCGTAATTTCTTTTACTTTGGGCTTTTTTAATTTTCTTAAATGTTTTTTGGGTATCCGGAAAGGATTGTGAAAAGTATTCCCAAAAGCCTAACATCTTCATTCGTATTGGCGTTGGGCCTTGTAAAAAAGCATCATATTCCTGATAAATTTCATCGTGAAACACATTAAAAATCTTAAACCTATCTTCAGGATATTCGGTAGTATTATTTTTAATCATATTGGGTAAAAACGGATCTGCAAGTAAGCCTCTTCCAATCATAAAATGATCAATACTCGGAAAGCGAGCTTGCATGTCTTTAAATTTTTCAACTGAAGTAATATCACCATTATAATACAGTTTGTGTTTTGAAACATCTAAACAACGTTGAAACGAATCTAAATCTACATCGCCTTTATAAACTTGTTTACCAATTCTGGCATGAATGGCGATATTTTTTATAGGATATTTTTCTAAAATTGGGAACACCTCTAAAATTTCTGAGGCGTTTTCATAACCCATTCGCATTTTCATCGAAACCACAATATTCGTTTCACTATGCACTTTATCTAAAATAGAATGAATTCGTTCGGTATTGCTAATTAAACCAGAGCCCATTCCACATTTTGCCACCATGGGATACGGACAGCCTAAATTCCAATTTAGTTCTTTATAACCAAGTGATTGCACATATTTTGCTACAAATAAAAACTCTTCCGCATCATTAGTTATAATTTGCGGAATGACTTCTAAAGTCGAATTGTTTTCTGGAAGAATATCACGTTCGTATGACGCTTTAATTTCTAATTTTCCGTTTAATCTGATGTAAGGCGAATAGAACGTATCAATACCACCAAAGTGTTTGTGAAACGCATTTCGAAATCTGAAATCCGTAAATCCTTGTAAAGGAGAAGATAATAAAGTAATGCTCATCTAAACATTATCTGAAGCAAACCATTCTGCAAAAGACGATTCAGTTTCTTGTAAACGTAGCGAATGTAACTGAATGTCTTTAGGCAAACGCGCCCTAATTTTATTTGCAAAATCTACTACCATGTTTTCACTTGTAGGTTGATAATCCACCAAAATTACATGATGTCCGCGATTTTGTAATTCTTTCGCCAATTCTACATGTGGGGTATTTTGGTTAAAAACAGTAGCGTGATCAAAGACATCCACAATGTCTTCTCGGACAATTTTTTTTAAATCTGAAAAATCAATTACCATTCCAAATTTTACATTATTTGAATCTGTAATCGGTTCACCAATAACCGTAACCGATAGTTTATAACTATGTCCGTGTACGTTTTTACATTTTCCATCATAGCCATAAAGGGCATGACCCGTTTCGAAATTAAATTGTTTGGTAATTCTAATTTTACTCATGATGTGATAATTGAACAGCAAAATTACGAAATTATTCACATATCTTTGCTTCAAATGTGCAACTAATGGAATTGAATCCCCTTTACGAAACCATAATTACCAATTTATTGGAAAACCAATATGCCGTTTGCGATGCTTTTTTTTCAGATGAAGCGGTGCAAATTATGCGTGCGGAATTAGAACAAAAATTGGAAACATCTGAGTTTAAAAAATCGGCAATTGGAAATAAATCGGATGAAGTGGTGAAAGAAGAAATTCGTGGCGATTATATTTTTTGGCTGAATGAAGAAGATAAAAACAAAGCTTCGGAAACGTTTTTCAATACCATCAACGATTTTGTAACTTACATCAATGCGACTTGTTATTTAGGTATTACCACTAAAGAATTTCATTATGCATTGTATCCAGAAGGCACTTTTTACAAACGTCATTTAGATGTGTTTAAAAACGATACGCGACGAAAATTATCTATAGTTTGTTATTTAAACGATGAAAATTGGCAATCCGAATTTGGTGGCGAATTGGTCATTTACAAACCAGAAGAAGAAATTAAAATTTACCCATTAAAAGGCCGAGTGGTCATTTTTGAAAGTCAAATTTTAGAACACGAAGTCAAACCCGTTCATAGAAAAAGATTTAGTATTACGGGTTGGTTGAAAACGAGTTAATAATTTAGTAAAAATTACTTCTTAAACCCTTCCAAAGCCTTCTTCGTAAAAGCACTCAGTACCAATTTTCCAGAAATTTCAGCGCGTTCGTATAACAACGTGCTCCAATGTGCGGTATTTTGCCACAATACTTGTTTCATTTCAGCTAACGCTTCTGGATTGTAGCTAGCTAATTGTGAAGCGAATTTTTCTAATTCTGAATCCAAATCTTCAGGTTGCACTAATTTGGCAAACAACCCTTTTTCAAAAGCCCAAGTTGCAGGTTTCCATTCGTTTCCGGCTAAAGTTAATTCGCTCATAGCGGTGTGTCCAATTTTTCGGCTCACGGCAGGTTCAATTACAAAAGGGCCAATTCCTATAGTTAATTCTGAAAGTTTTACATCAGCTTTTGTTGTAGCAATAGCATAATCGCAAGCAGCAATAATTCCTACGCCACCACCAACGGTTTTTCCTTGTACTTTTCCAACAATTAATTTCGAACAGTTTCGCATGGCGTTTATCACATTGGCAAAACCAGAGAAAAATTGTTTTCCGTCTGTTAAATTATCAATTTGCAATAATTCATCAAAAGAAGCACCGGCACAAAAGGTAGATCCTTCGCTTTGTAAAACAATAATGGTAGCGTTTTCATTCGCATCTAAATCCTGAATTGTTTTCACTAATTCTTTCAATTGCGCGCTTGGAAACGAATTTCCTGCTGGATGAAAAAAGGTGATGTAACCAATATTATTTTTTACTTCTTGTTTTACGAAAGCTGTCATATTATCTTTTTAAACTAAAGTGTGATTTAAACTCTTTCTGAACGCCATCTTCTGTATATTCAATTTTAAACCAATAATCTGTTGAAGGCACTTCTTCGCCATTTAGTTTTCCATCCCAGCCTCCAGCATACGGATTTATTTCTTTTATTAATTTTCCGTATCGGTCAAAAATAAAAATTTTGGCTTTGAAATCTGGTGTTAAGCCAGAAATGTTCCAGGTATCATTATACGTATCGCCATTTGGCGTAAAATAATTTGGATACGAAATGGTAGTTACCGAGTTGGATTGTTTTATGGGTAAACATCCATTTACATCTTTAGCATAAACGGTATAAACACCATTTGGCAAGTTTGTAAAAATCGGGCTGGTTTGCCAATCTACTTGATTTAAACTAAATTCATACGAACCAAAACCGCCAATTACTTCTGCTTGAATGGTGGCTAATCCGCTTGAGAAAATCTCTGAAACCAATTCTAATTTTACAGAATTAGGTGCCGAAGAAATAAACAATTCCGTTTGATCTTCTTTTGAACATTGCGTAGCTGTATTAGTTACAACTACTTTATAAATTCCGGATGTACCCGCATTAAAAATAGCGTTTTCTTGACCTCCTGTTGTGTTTGGATTAGTAGGTGTCCAAGTATAGGTATAATTGCCAGGTACGGTTGGCGTGGCATTAATAGCAAAACTTCCAGCACCTGATCCTGGTTGTACGCATAATAGTTTATAATCGATAATATCAAAATTAGGTAGCGGGTTTACTTTTAAATCTAAATATTGACCTAAACCTACACAATCATTGTTTATATTACTGTCTATTCTAACCCAAATATGCTGAAGATTTGGAACTGTATTTCTAAATCCATCAGGGTTAGTGGTGTCTATTGGGTTTGCTTCTGCTAGGGCTTGTGCTTCGGAGGTATAATAAGTTACTGTTAAGTTGGAGCTATTTAAAAATGGAGATAAAATAGTAATTGTAGCATATGCAAAACTATTAGTTGAACCTGTAAAATTGAAATAATCAATACCATCAGTATCAGGATCATTTAGGTCGATATAATCATCACATTCTTCCAATACAATTTTTTGAAAAGTAGCAGGGATTTGTGTTGCTGAAACAATTAAATTTACTTGCGCGGTTCTAAAACATCCATCTGCATTTTCTATTCTTGCCCATACAATTCCGTTATTAGGTGAATTAAATGCAGTATCATTTGTTATTTGACTGATATTGTTTAAAGCATCTGTTAGTGTTAAGAAATATTTGAAAGTCAAATTACTTTGATTGGATAAAAGTACATTCGCTTCTGTTAAATTAAAATCTGTAATGGAATCGGTATCACTATCGCATTGTTTTAGTGGTTCAATAACTGGTTTTAGAACAGGTAATGGAGTTACAACAACATTAAAACTAGTAGTATTGAAGCAATTTGTTACGGTATTGAATAATCTAACATAAATAATAGCATTTGGCCCAGTATAGGATGTAATGGCATTTGTACCAGAAACCGCATCGTTTAGTAGTAAGTGATACGTAACAGTAACGTTTGCTTGATTATTTAATATTTCAGCCGTTTTTTGAGTTAAATTAAAGGTAGTTTGACCATTTGTGTCATTTCCATCTAAAGCATCATCACAGGCTTTTAAATCTGAAATAGAAACTAAAGTAGGCACATCATAATTAGTAACCACTACATTTGAAGATAAAGCTGGACAAACGCCGCTTGCAGGAATAGTATAGGTGTAGGTTCCGCTTAAATCAACTGTTGGATTAAAAGTGCTGTTTGGTCTATTTATTCCATTTAAAGACCATATTCCGCCAGTTGTTACTCCTGTACCTAATATAGGAAATAAATCAAAAGATGTTGCGCTTTTACAAGTATCCTTTGTTGTATTTGTACCTACATAGTTGGCTTGTTCTATGGTAACATTCACTTTTACACTAATAAAAGTTAGCGCTGTATTACATGTTTTTGTAAAAGAATAAATATATTCACCTGGTAAATTAATAGCTGGATCGAAAATATCGCCTGCTAATGGCGCGCCACCAGCTGGTACTGTCCATGTTCCTCCAGTTCCTGGATTTCCATTAATAGCATCAAATAAATTAGTAGTAGTGGATGAACACACCGTAACTGGAGTATCTTGTGGGGCACTACCAAAACCTGAATAGTAACCTGCGTAACCTGCGGCGCCACTTGCTCCAAAAACACCTACTGCTAGTGGCCCTGTGGATATTACATTTACATTTCCAGAATATCCTGAAATTCTATAAGTAACCCAATCTGCATTTCCAAGAACTGCTTGTGATTGTGAGGTATTAATTGTATTTCCGTTTATTGTAATTGTGGCATTTGAATAAGTTAAAATCATTAAGTCGGCATTGTAATTAGAACTACCAATTTCGTTGATTGCTGGTAAATAAACAGAATTTTGAAAAAAGCAACTAAGTGGTGGGATAAAATTTAATCCAGAGGTTGGATAAGAGTTATCCCCACCAATTAATTGATAGGCAAAAACAGGTTTTGATGATTTTACATATATGTTTTTATTAGTAGCACTTCCTTGATATTGTGAATTAGGTACTAAATAATAATCACCAGCATTTAAGGTTGTTGCGGCTACCGTATTCCCATTTACGAAAATTTGAGTATTGTCTTCATTTGCAATTATTAATGGTAATTCCATTTGAGGCAAGCCGTTTCCTTCGATAAAAATATATTCTGTTCCAATTTGAGAAGAAGACACTATTTGATCTAATGTAAAATCGGAACCATTATTTGATACACCTCCAGTTGCATTACCTGTGTTGACTGCTACTGGTTTAGTAGCAGTTAATAAAGCGCCTATAAAACCAGTCCAATTTGCGCTTACATCTGTATAACCTGAAAAAACAATGGATTCTCCTTCATTTAATGTAAATGTTTGAGTATCAGAAGTGATATTTCCTGTACCAGAAACAAATACCACACTAGAATTATAATCCGATAAATTTATCACGGTATTGTTTTCTGTAGCCATAACACTGGAAACAAAATTTCGAATTGAAACTTCACCGCCTTGTGGTGTGCTTCCTAATCTAAAGGATGTTCCAATGCCTGGTCTACCTTTGGAAATTAATGTTTCTGCATGATTTGCTGCTCGCATTCTAAAGCTTACATAAAAATCCTTAGCCCCTTGTAAAATAAGACCTTTGTCATTTTTAACAATATTAACATCAGCAACATCCAAAAACATATCAGTAGGTTGTCCAGATCCCACAGATACCACTATAGGTGTAGACTGAGAAATTGTAAATGGCGAACCGGTAATAGGTATGCCATTTCCAGTTGTAACCGTTACTTCAAAAGGAACTGTTTCTGGAGTTGAAATATATAAATAATGATTTTCAATTGCAGTGTTGTCTCTAGAGTGTAATGGCGGTAACCAATGTTTGTTACTTAATTGGGCATTAGTAGTAAAAAAACCAAAAATAGTAAGTAAAATATATATTTTTTTCATTTGGTGGAATATGAATAACAAATTTATTCTATTTTTATTTAATTCTGATTATAATAAAAGAAAAAGGCACCTTTTGGCACCCATTTTAAACTTTTTATGATAAAAATTAAGGGTTTATTTGAAATGTTTGGTTACTATTTGGTGCAACTCCTCTAACATTTATTGCTCTTCCTGATGCGTCTAATACAAATGCAACGAAACGAATATTAGCTACATTTGCTACATTTGCTGGTATAGGTATTGTAAAGTTTCTTGTAACTATTGAACCTGCATTTGTTCCAGTTAATGCATCTCCAATAACTAAATTTGTTAGGCAAGCTCTTAAAACATGATTGTGTTCAAAATTAACAATTGGATTTTGTCCACCAAAGTATGATGTGGCGTTTACCTGATTGTAAATTAAACCATCTTCTAAAACATACACTACAAGTTTTAAATCAGAAAAATTTGCAACAAATTTAATATTTACATCTAAATTAATGTTCCCACCAGAAACCGAAGAGTTTAATGCAATACCTAAATCAGCATTCGGTTTAATTTGGTTTTTCACTTCTGTTGGAGAATTAGAATTACTCCATTGAATATTTCTGTTTAATTTTGCTGCTGGATAGCCAGAAATATCTAACATTTGTTCAAGAGCTAAAGCATTAAAGTTATAAGGATCAGTAAAAGAACCAGAAGTTCTATGAATTGAAACGGGATATGCGTTTAACCCTTCTGCTTCAACTTGTTCTATACCATGTAAAACTCTTGGGCAATATTGGCACCAGGTTCCAGTATAATCTTCAATTAAGACATTTTTTAAAAATTTTCCAGAAATTGGCTGTTCAATAACCTCAGAACTTACTGAATTATCTTCCCAATCATTTGATATGCATGACACATTTATTAACCCTAAAAAAGTAATTGCAGCGAACAGAATTTTTCTCATATAATTTTATGTTTTTCAGTAGTTTGGCGTGAAACTTCTTATGCAAATTTAAAAAAATTTTTTATAATGCTGGAAATATCTTTTATTTGCTATTAAATATCTTTCGAATAATGAAAAAACTAGTTTTAAATGTAATCCTATTTTTATGTGCATTAGGGTTTTCGCAAAAAAAATTACCAGGTGTAACACTTAAAAATTTAGAGGGAACAACGGTTTCTACAACTCAAAATTTTATAGAAAAAGACAAAGTATATGTGTATTGTTTTTGGGCAACTTGGTGTGCACCTTGTATTCAAGAATTAGATGCAATTAATGAAGTATACGAAGATTGGAAATCACAAGCCAATGTAGAAGTTATTGCGGTTTCAATTGATGATGCCAGAACCAATAAAAGAGTAAAACCACTTGTAAATGGTAAAGGTTGGGAATATACAATACTGATGGATACCAATCAAGATTTTAAAAGAAGTTTAGGCATTTCAAATCCACCTTTCACTGCAGTGGTAAAAAATGGAGAAATTGTTTTTACTCAAAACGGCCACACACCTGGAAGCGAAAATCAGTTATTGGAACAAATTAAAGCCTTGAAATAATGAAAAAAACAATCACTTTCACGTTTTTAATTTCGACTCTTTTTTCATTCGCACAAAATGCCGATTCTACCAAAACGAAATTAAAAGTGTATGGTAGTTTTGAAAGAAATGGACAATGGTACACTAATGATAAAAATAGAGGAATCAACCACGATACTGTACCATTACGTGCCAACAATTATTTCAATGTAAATTTCAATTACAAAAAATTCACATTTGGAACGCAAGTGGAATCCTATATGAATGAGGCATTATTAAATTTTAATCCAAAATATAAGGGTACAAATTTTGCCACTTATTATGTGAATTATAAATCCAAAAAATTAGACGTGACTTTAGGTCATTATTACGTACAATTTGGAAGTGGCTTAGCACTAAGAACATGGGAAGACCGGTCTTTAGGTATTAATAATGCACTACGTGGTGCAAAAGTGGTGTATTCGCCAATTGATGAAATTTCTTTTACTGCTTTATACGGAAAAGCTAGAACTGGTTTTGATGTAGCAAACGGCGATGTTTTCGGATTTAACACAGATGTTAATGTTAGTCAACTTTTAAACATGGAAACCTTCGATTTTAAATATGGTTTTAGTGGTGTCAGTAGATACGAAAAATTGCCAGTTTCTGTTAAAAATTTTAGTGCTTTTACTAATGTGTTTTCAAACCGATTTGAATTGGGTTATAAAAATTATTATGTAAATACCGAATATGTTTTTAAAACCCGTGATGCAATTATTGTACAAAATATTTTGGACACAGATTTTGCTAAAGAGGGTAGTGCTTTATTAGTAAATTTTGGATATTCAAAAAAAGGAATTGGTTTTGACGCCAATTTAAGACGTGTTGAAAATATGCAATTATTAGCACAAAGAAATTTAGATAACTATCCAACACTTTCAAGTACAAGTTTAAATTATAACGACAAAATATTGAATTTCATTCCAAGTTTAACCAAACAACATCATTCTAATTTGGCAAATATTTATGTGTACCAAGCCCAGTTTCAAGTGGTGATGGATGAATCTACACAGATAAACAAATTTGGAGAAATTGGCGGACAATTTGATTTTTTCTACGATTTTAAAAAAGGCACTGCTTTGGGAGGAAAATATGGAACGAAAATTAATTTAAATGTATCTTCTTGGTTTAATTTGAAAGCAAAATACAGATATACAAATAATGCTGGTGAGAACATCCAAAATTATCAAGCAGAATTATTTAATGCTAACGAGAAGTATTTTTCAGATTATAATATTGAAATCACGAAAAAGGTTTCCAAAAATTTCAAAACAGCATTCACGTATATCAATCAGTATTATAACAATAAACAAATTCAAGGTATATTTAATAATTACATTATTAATTCTCATACTCTATTTTCAGAATCAACCTATCAATTATCTGACACAAAATCGATTACTTTTGGTTTTGAACATATGTGGGCAGATAATGATAGAAAAAATTGGGCAGCTGGAACAGTAGAGTACAATCATAATGAAAACTGGTCAATATTTGCTATGGATATGTATAATTATGGTTTTGACCATAAAACGCTTACCATTAGTGAAACAGATTTGTTTGATATCCATTTCTATAATTTTGGAACTGCTTATAAAAAAGGAAGTACACGTGTGGCATTAAATTATGGCCGTCAACGTGGCGGTTTGGTTTGTGCTGGTGGTGTGTGCCGATTTGTTCCTCCAAGTACCGGTTTAGGATTGCAAATTACAACCTCATTTTAATATAAAAAATCCCAGTTAATTTTAATTGGGATTTTTTTTTAGAAAAACGCACGCAACTGAATGGTACCAGTATGTACCGTTTTACTTGTTTCTGATTTTCGTCCGTTATAATTTACTGAAACATCTAAAAATTGCGTAATATTTTTCTGAAATAGAAGTTGCCAAGTAGAATTTTTTCCGTTTTGTAATCCTTCCAGCAATTGAAAACCAACTGGAGAAGAAACGCTTCCGGTAAAATTATTATTGATATAAGTAAATATTCCATTTAATGAAAATCCTTTCTCTGTATTCCAATTAAATGACGTGCCTAGTTGTTGCTGTTTTAATTTTTCTAAATTTCCGATTGTATTTTCTTTACTATTATTTTCATAAAAAACATCCCAACTTGCATTTTTATTAAAAATATATGACACTTTAGGAGCAATTTCTAAGCCACTAATATTAAAATTTCTACTTGCATAATTATCCGAAATGCTTTTTAAATTTGAAGTACTTGTTTGTAATTGAAATAACCAGAATTTTTTTACTAAATGCACATATTGCAACTGATGATTTTTAAGATAATTTTCTTGAATTCCAAAATTCAAAACGTTTTTTAACGCACTAGAATTGTAAGTATAGGTTACCGAATTTTTTTGTTTTCCTTTATTAAAAAACAAACTATTTCTAAAATTATTATTTAATCCTATTAAATTCGAATCATTTTTTGCAAAAGGATTCCATTCAAAAACATTGGAATTTCGAGTTGTTTTTTTATCTATTATCAAGGAAGTTTGATTGTAAAATTTAGATAAAAACTTCATTATTCCAGTTTTATTTTGCCAAGCATTTCCGTTAAATGTAACTGTTTGACTCAATTTGTTTTGATACGTTCTAATAAATATCTGATTGGGAAGAAATATTTTTATATATTTTGCTAAATCAGAAAAAGTTGCAATTTCAAATTCTTGTAGCTCCTGAATGTTGTTATTATTATAATCGTTCCACATATATATACCTCGACCAGCATCAACTTCTAAAAACGTAAATTCTTGTTGGGCGATACTTCCCGAATTATTTTCATAAAAAGTAGTAGTTTGAATTAGTTGATTAAAAAAGGAATCAGAATAATTTACTCTCGAATTTATAGAAGGTTCTGTGGCGCGATTATCTGCAAATTTTAAGGTTCTATAATTGATGAATATACCTAAATTTCTTCTATCGTTTTTGATAATTTGCGATTTCAAATAAGTTGAAAATGATGTATTTACTCGTTGTAATAGATTGTTTTTAATACTATCATTTTGTCGGGTTAAATACCCAATTTCGGCAAATACTTTTGTAGAATCTCCTCGACCAATAAAGTTTCCAAATTCTGAAAATCGTTGACTAAAATTGCTTAAAATTTTTGTTTCATTTGCTATCTCTTTATTGTTTTCAAATCTAAAATTAGCACCTAAATAGTTTTTCTTAAAATGATATTTCGCAACATTTTGACTTCTTAAAAAATTTGATTTACTTGAATTATTTTTACTATCCATCAAACTAACTTGTGTTTGAAGTGCTAAATTTTTATTTTTTGTAAAGGATTGAAACGTGTGTTTATTTCCAGAAAAATTGGTAGAATAAACTAATTTTTCAAATTGGTATTTTCCAAATGTTTTCCATTTAACCGTATCTTTTTGAACCGAATTAAATTGGACTCCACCCAATAATAACATCTGATTTCCTAATGGATTGGTAAGGTTCCAATCTCGATTAAACTCAATATTATACAATCGCTCAATAGGTTTAAAATTTTCTTGAATGTAATTAATAGTAGCAAAAGATTGCACTTGAATTCCTTTAGAAAACAATTGCTGTTTCAGATTTAATTTTGTTGCAATTCCTTGGTTATTGGCATCATCTAAATTTGAAAATAAATTTTTATCGTGATTAGAAATGGCAATTTCGGTTTCAATTTCTGTTTTTTTAGTTGGCGAAAACGAACTTACAATGGTAGCGATTTGAATTTTAGTTGGTGCAATTAGCTTAACTATTGGTTCGTAACTTCCTTGCGGAACACCCGAAATCGGCGCTAAATATTCGTAAATTTTCCCAATCGTATTGCTACTTGCTAAAATATAATTTCCTAAATTATTTCCTAAGAAAGTAAATTTTACTTGGTATAAAGTTTGTGTAGGGTCTGTAGAAAATTCAAATATTTCAGTGCTACCTAGTATCGATTTTTTATAGAGTATTTTATTTTCCGAATAGGAATCTATATAAGCTGAAGATGCATTCATTAAGTCAGGATTGTCTCCAGCGAGCTGTAAAGTTTGCACTTGATTTTCAGATAAACTTTGTTGTAACGGTTGATTTTTTACATCATTTTCATTGTACAGATAAGCACCAATACTAAATTTATCACTTTCGTGCTGAAATCCGCCGTAGCTTAAAAAACGGGTATAATTTCTATCCGAATATTGATATTCCATTACAATTCGCATTTCGGAAGTTATTGGAAAAGTGGCATTAAAAATAATTTCTCCTGCGTTATAATCTATTATATAATCTTTGTTTTCGCCTCGCTCTTTTAATATTCCGTTTACATAAACACGTTCTGAACCCGAAATAATTAACACATATAATTCACCACTATTGCCTCGTAATTTGTAGGGACCCTGATTACCTTCTTGTCCTGTGAAATTACTTTTTGTATATTGTCCTCGAACTAATGAAGCAGCAAAAAACAAATCGTTTTTTTTGGTATTTCCCCAATTAAAATGTGAGGAAAGACCTTGCACTTTTTTGTTAAAATTTAAAAAGCTGGTTTTTCTATTTTCTAAAAATAAATCACCTGCTCTTATGTTCCAATTTTTCGATGAAAGTTCAATAAATATTTGATCAAATTCATCAATTTTTTGCGAATATCCGCCTTCTTGCAAGGGTATATTACTATCTTGAATAGATGCTTTTAATGTAATATCGTCAGATAATTTCCCAGAAATTTGTAAATCTAAATTGGAATTTAAAACCGTATTTTGATTGTTTCCCACTGTGAATCCTCGAGAAATACTTCCATTGGTTTTCAAGTCATTAAAAATTGGAATTTGTTTTTTTGTGTTTTCCGAGAACGTAAGTAATCGTCCGTTTTCATTTGGCACAATTTTTTTTTCGTCGTAAATAGTGTAGGTTTTCGTTAGAAAATTTGGCAATTGATAATATTGAACTCGTACTGAATCTTGAAATATTTTTTTGAAAATTAATTTTTTAGTTTGGTAATTGAATGAATAAAAAGAGGTATCAATTTCTTGTTGATTTACATTGAAAATTTTAAATGAATTTGGATTCAATGCAGAAGTATCAATAAGAATTTCTTTATTTGTATATATAAATTTTTTAGTTTTGAATGCGTTGTTTTTCTCTTGACCAAAGCCAACAGAAACAAAACAAAACAATAAAAGACAACTAATTTGTTTATACATATGGTAAAAGTACTGATATTTGTATAAACGAGAAAATTTCAATTTTTGTATACCATTCTATTTACTTAATTTTGTATAAGTTTTTACAACAAATAACTAGCCACTTAAAACCTACATAACAATGAAAAAAAGCCTTTCTATTTTATTTTTATTTCTTTCATTAAGCACATTTGCTCAAGAAATTCGTTTTGCACGAATTGATAGTTTGTTAAACTACTTATATGAAAACGACAAATTTATGGGTTCTTTATGCATTCGTTTAGGCGATGAAGTAGTTTTTAAACAAGCCTATGGGTTTTCTGAAGCAACTAAAGGAGTGCGTGCCAATGGTGCCACGAAATATAAAATTGGATCTATATCTAAAACGTTTACCGCTACAATGATAATGCAATTGGTGGAAGAAAAACAGATTTTGTTATCGACTAAGTTGAATCGATTTTTCCCAAAAATTGACCAATCTGATAAAATTACGATAGAACATTTATTGTATCAACGCACGGGAATAAAAGACTATGCAAATGCTGATGCTACATTAACAGATGTGTTGGGAAAACCAAATACGAAAGAGTTGATACTAAAAAAAATAGAAAATTATTCTTCTATATTTGAAGCTGATACCAAACACGAATACAGTAATTCTAATTACTTTATTTTAGGTTTAATTATAGAGAAAATTACAAAAAAATCATTTGCAGAAAATTTAAAAACAAGAATTTCAGATAAATTAGAGTTAAAAAACACGTATTACACAAACGATAAAACAGACATTTCTAAAAGAGAAAGTTATTCCTACACATTTAATGGCGAATATTGGGATAAAATTGATGAATGGAATAACGACATTGCTTTTTCTTCTGGAGGAATTATTTCAACACCGGAAGACTTAACAAAATTTATTCGTGCCCTTTTTAAAGGAAATTTAGTTACTCCAGCTTCATTAGAACTAATGAAAACACTTAAAGACACTTACGGAATGGCATTAATTCGTTTCCCATTTGGAGAAAGAAAATTTTATGGTCATAACGGAAAAATTGAAGGATTTGGATCTTCAATGGGTTATTATGAAAAAGATGATTTGACAATTTCTTTAATTGTAAACGGTGAAAATTATAGTCAAAACGACATTATGATTGGAATTTTAAGTATTTATTATAAGTTGCCTTATCCGTTCCCGAATTTTAAAAAGTTAGATGCAGAATTAATTCAAAAATATTCTGGAACCTTTGCTTCTAAAGAGATTCCATTAAAAATTAACGTTTTTGAAAAAGAAGGAAATTTATTAGCACAAGCTACTGGACAACCGAGTTTTCCATTAACTTTTTCTAAAGATGATGTTTTTGTATTTGTTCAAGCTGGAATAGAAATTGAGTTTATCTCTGCGACTTCTTTCGTATTAAAACAAGGGGGCATGAAATTTAATTTTACTAAGGAATAGAAATATTTTATCTTAGCCAATTAATTGATCAAAATGAAATATTACATAATAGCGGGCGAAGCGTCAGGTGATTTACACGGTTCCAACTTAATGAAAGCTATTTTAGCCAAAGATCCAACTGCAGAAATTCGTTTTTGGGGTGGTGACTTAATGCAAAATGTGGGTGGCACCTTAGTAAAACATTATCGTGAATTAGCTTTTATGGGTTTTGCCGAAGTGATTATGAATTTACGAACCATTTTAGGTAATATTTCTTTTTGTAAGAAAGACATTCTTGATTTTCAACCAGATACTTTAATTTACATTGATTACCCAGGTTTTAATATGCGAATTGCAAAATGGGCTAAGAAATTAGGTATTCAAAATCAATATTTTATTTCCCCTCAAATATGGGCTTGGAAAGAAAATCGTATCAAAGACATCAAACGCGATATTGATAAAATGTACGTGATTTTGCCTTTTGAAAAAGATTTTTACGAGAAAAAACATAATTTTCCTGTTGAATTTGTAGGGCATCCTTTAATAGATGCCATTTCCGATAGAAAGCAAATCAATTTTGAACAATTTACTAAAGAAAATAATTTAACAAATCAACCTATTATTGCTTTGTTACCAGGAAGTAGAAAACAAGAAATTGAAAAAATGCTTTCCATTATGCTATCTGTTGTCGCTAAATTTCCTAATTATCAATTTGTAATAGCTGGAGCGCCAAGTCAAGAATTTCAATTTTATAAAACATTTTTAACTACCGAAAATGTAAAATTTGTAAGTAATAAAACGTACGATTTATTAAGTGTTTCTCATGCTGCGTTAGTAACTTCTGGAACAGCTACTTTAGAAACAGCATTGTTTAAAGTGCCACAAATTGTGTGTTACAAAGCCAATAAAATTTCTTATGAAATTGCAAAACGAATTATTACACTAAAGTTTATTTCTTTAGTCAATTTAATCATGGATAAAGAAGTGGTGAAAGAACTAATTCAAAATGAGTTAAATACTCATAATTTAGAAATTGAATTGCACAAAATTTTATCAGGAAAATCCAGAGAAACCATTCAAAACGAGTATGAAATTTTGGAACAAAAATTGGGTGGAAAAGGGGCGAGTGAAAAAACTGCGAATGGTATAATTTCTTCAATTAAAATATAATTTCTAAATTTAAACTTCATAAAACCCCAAAAAAATGAAAAAATCTATTTATATTTTCTTACTAACTATTTTATTATTTAGTTGTAAATCCCTGCAGAAGCCTGTAATTGTTACTTCAAAACAAGTGGCTCAAAAAACAGGAAGTTATACATTTACTGAAAAAACAGGATTAGAAAAACCTGCAAAACCTACAAAAAAAGAATTAAAAGCTATTGAAAAAGCGAAACAAAAAGCTGTACAAGATAGTATTGAACAATCCAAAATTAAAGTAGTGGTGGAAGAAGAAACGCCACAAGATTTTACTCCCACTTTTGAGGTGTCAGATTACATAAAGCAACAAATTCTCAATGTAGCGGCAGAAAGTTTAGGTTCACCTTATAGAGGAGGAGGTTCAACTCCAGCTGGTTTTGATTGTTCTGGTTTTGTTACCTATACGCTTAATCAATTTGATATTACATTGCCAAGAAATTCGGCAGAAATGGCACAAATTGGAAAACGCATATTAAAAAAAGACGCCAAACCAGGCGATTTAATTTTTTTTAAAACCAATGGCAGCTACATTAGTCATGTAGGAATAGTAACAGAAAATACAGATGGGATAATTAAATTCATTCATTCATCAACTAGTAGCGGAGTAGTATATTCGTCTACTTCTGAAAATTATTATGCAAGAACTTTTGTATGTGTAAATAGAATTTTGGAATAAATTTAGCAAACCATTTCTGCATTTTTTACTGAAAAATAATCCCAAATTATTTTTTTATTGTAAACAAACCTACTAACTCATGAAATTTATTAAATTCCCAATTGTTCCCATACTTGGGGGCTTTAGTATTGGAATTGTAATTCAATATTACTTTTCCATTCCGTTATTTTATATTTTAATTGGACTGATTTTAAATGTACTTTGTTTTTCTATTGGATATTTTCTGAATATTAAAAAGAGATTAAATTCCTTGATTTTTGAAAGTTTTGTAGTGCTTTTGTGTTTAAATTTAGGTACACTTTCAAGTTATTTTAATGTTCAAATACATTCGAAAATCCATATTTCTAATTTTATTTCAGAAAAAAATATTGTTCAAGGTGTAGTTTCTGAAAAATTAAAATCAACTACATATTTTGATAAATTTATTTTAAAAGCGGAACGAATTAACGGGCAAAATTGTATAGGTAAAATACTGCTTTATGTACCAAAAATAAAGAAAAAAGAAATAGAGGTTGGAAACAAAATAAAGTTGTTTGAAACCCCAAATATCCTTCAAAACGCTTTAAATCCATATCAATTTGATTATTCTAAATATTTAAAAAATCAGAATGTTTTTCATGAAATTAAAATTAATGAGACAAATACAATTAGTGTTTCAACAGACACAAATTTTTATTATTATATCAATTTAATTAAATCGAAATTATTAAAAAGTTATGATGTAAATAGCTTTAAAAAAGACAATTACAATCTATTAATGGCATTGCTTTTTGGTGAAAAAACAGAGTTATCAAAAGAAATTAGTACAAATTACACACAAGCAGGAATTATTCATATTTTAGCCATTTCAGGATTACATATTGCCTTAATTTACGGAATTGTACTTTGGCTTACTAAACCATTACTTCGATTCAAAAAAGGGAAATTGTATATCTTTCTTCTTTCGTTATGTATTTTATGGTTTTATGCCATTTTAGCTGGATTTTCTGCTTCAATTGTACGCGCAGCGGTTATGTTTTCTGTAGTTGCATTGGGAAAAATTGTTAACCGACAGTCTAATATTTATAATTCTTTAGCTGTTTCCGCATTGCTTTTACTTTTATATAATCCAAATTATCTTTTTGATGTTGGATTTCAATTGAGTTTCGCCGCCGTATTAAGTATTGTAATTTTTCAGCCCTTAGTTAGAAAATACAGTTATTCCAAGCATTTAATTGTCTTTAAAATTAAAGAATTATTACTTATTTCTTTGGTGGCTCAAATTGGTGTTTTGCCCTTAATATTGTATTATTTTGGACAATTTCCTTTATTGTTTTTATTGGCTAATTTAATTGCGATTCCGCTTTCAAGCCTTATTTTAATTTTAGGATTAGCATTGATTCCTTTCAATTTTTTGTTGCCGAAAGTAGCGGTTTATTTGAGTGTTTTAGTCAATTTTTTAATTGAATTAATGAATGCTTTTACGGCTTGGATCGTAAAATTCGATGTTTTTATTATAAAAAATATAGCTTTTCACGAAGTGTTAGTTTTGCTGTTATATTTGCTTATTGGTACGATAGTATATTTTGTATACTTCCCGAAAAGTAAAAATTTTAAGGCTATATTAGTTTCTATAATTATATTTCAGTTGGGCTATTTTTTACTGAATTCTAACGAAAAAAATAATAATGAATTTGGCGTTTTTAATAGTATGAAAAACACGCTGTTTGTTGAAACCATAAATAATGAATCTGTATTTTATACGGATGATTTTGCTAATTCTAAATCATCAATAGAAGCGTATACAAGAGGAAAATTTGTAAAAAAGTATCGAATAGAACCTATTAAAAATGTATTTAGTTTTAAGAAAAAAATTCTTTGTATTGACAGTTTAGGAGTGTATACTACCAAACAAAAACCAGAAATTATAGTACTCATTCAATCGCCAAAAATTAATTTGAAACGATTAATTTCAACCATTAAGCCAGAACAAATAATTGCCGATGGGTCAAATTATAAAAGTTATATAAAACTTTGGAAGACCACTTGTGAGCAAGAAAAAATCCCTTTTCACGCCACAGCTGAAAAGGGATTTTATATATTGAAATAAATTATTATTTTTTGATAATTTTATTTGCACCTTCCAACCATACTTGTGGTCCGCCAGCAACATAGCCAGTACTTCCAAGTGCATTTAAATTTACTTTTGCATCGGCTGTTTTGGAAGCGTTAACAAACCAAACTGTAGGATAACCTCTAACTTGTAATTGTTGTTGTAATTGTGCATTTTGCATTTTTATAGCATCTGTTTGTTCATTTTTTCTAGGAAAATCTAATTCTACTAAGATAACATTATTGGAAGCCCATTTTACAAATTCTGGGGTTTTAAAAACTTCATTTTGTAATCGAATACACCAACCACACCAATCAGATCCTGTAAAAAACAAGAACATTGGTTTGTTTTCTTTAATCGATAAATCGGTAGCAACAGACATGTCAGTGTACCACTTTAATTCTTGACTTTGAGCAATAAATCCACTAAATAAAAATGCGAATATTAAAATTATTTTTTTCATAACTACTGTCTTATTATTATTTTACAAATATATACAAATTGTATGCCTAAAAAAGCAAGTTACTTTACATCTTGCATTAATTTTTTTACAAATGGCGAAATTAATATTAAAACCAATCCTGCGATTAACGCATAAATAGCTAATTGATAATACCCGTCTGCATAGGTATTAAGTTTTTCTATATTACTTGCGTTTTTGGAGGCTTTTGCAATATTTGCACCTAAAATTCCCGCAAAATATTGCCCATATGCACTAGCTAAAAACCACATTCCCATAATTACTGCTTGTGTTTTTTGTGGTGATAATTTTGTCATGGCACTCATTCCGATGGGCGATAAGCATAACTCACCAAAAGTAATTATGAACCATCCGAAGGTAAATAGATCTAAAGAAGTTCATCCTGAAGCATCTGCAAAAAACTTAGTATAATAGAAAATCCAGAAACCACCTGCTAAAAACAAAAAAGCCAAACCAAATTTTATAATAGTATTGGGCTCTATTTTTCTTTTAGATAACCACAACCAAACTAATCCTACTAAAGCAGCAAAAGCAATCACAAAGAAGGAATTTGCAGAATTATTCACTCCATTTGGATCTAACGGCAATCCTAAAACAGTATTGTTTAAATTTTCAGCTGCAAAATCACTTAGTGAACCCCCACTTTGTTCGAAAAATGCCCAAAAAACAATTGAAAATAACATAAAAATTACTGCAGCAACTAACTTTTTGTTTTCAATAATTGAAAATCCTTTCATTTCGTAAGCTAAATACAAAATAGAAATTGGACCAATTGCATACATGAAATAATCCGTGTAAACAGTGTTAGAAACCATTATAATAATTATTGGAACAATTAAAATTGAACCTACATATGTGCTCCATTCGTAAAATTTTCTTTTTGATTTGTCAAGATGTAATAATGGCGAAAGTCCAATTTCTCCTAAACTTTTTTGAGTTTGTGTAAAAGTCAAAAGACTAATAACCATTACAACTGCTGCTAAACCAAATGCTACATTCCATTTTAATTCATCTGGAATTAGATTAGATAACATTTGACCTTTTCCTATAGCAATACAAACATATCCGCCAATTAATGCCCCAAGATTTACACCTGCATAGAATAATGAAAAACCTGCATCAGTTCTTGAATCTCCATCTTTATATAGTTTTCCAACCATTGAAGAAATATTTGGTTTAAAAAAACCTGTTCCAACAATACTAAAACTAACACCTACAAAGAAGAATGATTTTGGATCGATAGCCAAAATTAAACTTCCAACAATCATTAATAAGCCGCCCCAGAAAAGGGATTTTCTAAACCCAAAAATTTTGTCTGCAAATAAACCACCTATAAAAGTAAACGCATACACCCAAGCTTGTGTGGCACCATACTGTAAATTAGCAGCTTCTTTATCCATCAATAAATAATGAACCATATAGAAATAAAGCATCCCGCGCATTCCATAAAAACAGAAGCGTTCCCACATTTCTGAGAAAAACAAATACCACAGTTGTTTTGGATATTTCCCTTTAAAATTTTGTATTTCTTCTATAGTTTGCATTAGTTAATTCCTTTTTCTTTCATTACTGCATTTAATTGTTTTAACAACACGAACATTAATAATGTAGCAAACATCAATAATCCGAAATTAATCCAAAAGAAATCTTGTTTGTTATCGTACGTGTCCCATAAACTTGCCAAAACACCGCTTAATTTATTTCCGATTGAAGTAGATAAAAACCAACCACCCATCATTAATGATGTTATATTTGTCGGACTCAATTTGGATACAACCGATAATCCCATTGGACTTAGAAATAATTCTCCAATTGTGATAATTCCGTAATTGGCCACAAGCCACCAAACACTAACTTTTTCAGAACCATTTGCACCCATATTTACAGCTGCAATCATTACTAAAACGGATAACGCTGAGATTAATAAACCGAATGCAATTTTTGTTGGAGTTGATGGCTCTTTTTTTCTTCCTCGTAAAAAGGTAAAGAAAGCAACCACTAATGGTGTTAAAATAATGACCCAACCTGGATTGATAGACTGACTTAAATTAGTTGCCCAAATAGAAATTTTTGAACTTTCTTCAGGTAGTTTTTCTTTGGCTACATTTCTAAAGTATATTGGGTAATCCACTGTTTTTTGAACTTCGCCATTTTCTTTTTGAATTCGAAAAGCGGCATCGTATAATTCAGTAGAATCTTTTTTATACTCTATTTCTTTTGCTAATTTAAGATTATTGAAAACAGATTTAGTTGTCCCAGTGATTTCTCTATCTGTATATCTATCTGCCCAAGTATTAAGCGCCGAACCATTTAGTTTGAAAACCGCCCAAAATAAAATCACCACTGAAAATATGGTTAACAAAGCACCAATTGGTCTTTTGTCTTCTGCTTTTGCTTTAAAATATAAACTTCCGTAAAAAAATATAACTGGAATACAAGCAAAAATAAAGGCATCCGTACTATCTGAACCAAAAACAGAACTATTTAAGTTAGTATCAGAAGCTACACCTTTTAGTAACCAACCAATAATTCCAAAAACAGCAGAAGGTAATAAAATAAATAAAACAATTTTATAAAATGGCATATCGCCTTCTTGTGTTCCTTTTTTATCGGTTTTGTTTCCGTAATGCTTTGTACCTAATAAGAAAACAATAACACCAATAAACATTCCAACGCCAGCTGCCATAAACGCATATTGCCAGCCTAATAGAATTTGTAGTGCTGCTCCAAAAAAGTTACAAATAAAAGCGCCAACATTAATTCCCATATAGAAAATATTATAGCCTTCATCTTTTTTGTCTTTGTACTGATCTTCAGAATAGAAATTACCTAAAAGAGTAGAAATATTTGGTTTGAAGAATCCATTTCCAATGATTACAAGCGTCATGGCTACATAAAGCATAGTAATATTGTGTATTCCCATTAATAAATACCCAACACCCATCATCAATCCTCCAATAATTATCGATTTTTTATATCCCCAATATCTATCAGCTACAAGCCCTCCAATAAATGGAGTTAAAAAAACTAAAGCAATGAAAGTTCCATATAAATCTGAGGCTTCTTTTTCTGTTAAAGCAAAACCAGATTCGACATCTTTAAGATAAAGTGTAAAAATTCCAATCATTAAATAATAGCCAAAACGTTCCCACATTTCAGATAAAAATAAGTAAGGCAATGCCTTTGGGTGTGATTTCCACATACTATTTTTGTTTTTTTAAGTTAAAAAAAAGCTCCGATATTATCGGAGCTTGAAAGATATAAAAAATATTTTATAAAATAACTAGTTAATACCGTGCATCATTTTTTTCAATCTAGGTGTTAATGCGAATAAGATTGCAGCTGCAATACCACATAATATTACGAATACCATAAAGAATTCAAACAAATTATGAATTTCAAAACCAGCAAAAACTGGATTAGATGGACTAATTTGATTTGTATCTAAAAGAGCAAGTTGTTCTTTAGTTGGTACTATTTTCTTATCTAAAACAGCTTGTAAATCTATTCCTAATTCTTTTGCTTTATTGAATTTATCTCCAGTTGCGGGCATAATAGAACCTAATGTTCCTGCTAATGCATATCCTGCTGCGTTTGATAAGAAGAAAACTCCGTACAATAAAGAAGAAAAACGTTTTGGAGATAATTTACCAACCAATGATAAACCAATTGGAGATAAACATAATTCTGCACACGTTTGTATTAAGTACAATAAGATTAACCATTTAATGGCTAATAAACCATTATTCCCTAAATCTTTTACGTTGTGAGCAATAATAAAATAGGAAACTGCAATTAATAGTAAACCAATAGCTTGTTTAAAAGGAGAAATCGGTTCCCTGTTATTGGCTCTTAATTTATCCCATAACATACTGAAAGGTACAGCAAACATTACTACGAATAATCCATTGAAAATTTGTACCATTGATGGCGGCATATTCCAACCAAAGAAATTTCTATCTGTTTGATTATCTGCAATAAACGTTAATGAAGAACCTGCTTGTTCAAAGGCTGCCCAGAAAAAGATAACGAAAAAGGCAACAATGTAAATTACTAAAATTCTATCTCTTTCTATTTTAGTTAATGAGGTGTCTGAGATAATTAATCCAGCCAAAGACAATCCACTTGCATAAATTATTGCATAAATAATATTCTGCCCAAATGCATAATGAAATAAGAATCCTAATCCTACGAAAGCAACAGCTGCTCCAATTAAAGCATTCTTTGAAAACACGGCTTTTTGAGATTCTCCTTCTTCAAAATCTGAAGCATCATTTTTTGATGGTAAACCACCAATTGGTCTTCCTTCCGGAGTAATCACGTATTTATTTTTTAAATAAAAGAAAACCATAGTTCCTAAAACCATTGCTATAGCAGCGGCTAAGAATCCCCATTTGAAAGCATAAATATCTCTTATCCCTCCAGCGTCTTTAACATCTCCGACAATTGGGCAAATTAATTGACCTAAGAAAGCACCTAAGTTAATTCCCATATAAAAAATGGTAAATGCTGTGTCTAATTTATTTTTTTCTTGTTTAGGATATAAACTTCCTACCATAGAAGAAATATTTGGTTTAAAGAAACCATTACCAAAAATGATAATTCCTAAAGCAACCCAAAGTAAAATTTTGGCTAATTCAATATTGGAAGTAAAAACAGTTGCACTAATAAACAATAAAAATTGTCCTGCCGCCATCATTAATCCTCCAAGCATAATGCAATTTCTATTTCCTAAGAATCTGTCAGCTACAAATCCACCTAACATAGGCGTTAAATAACATAAGCCTAAAAACCCACCGTAAATTAAAGAGGCGTCTGCTTCTTTCATTAATAATGAATTTACCATAAATAAGGTTAATATGGCTCGCATTCCATAGAAATTGAATCGTTCCCACATTTCGGTTCCAAATAATACCCAAAGTCCCTTTGGATGTCCTTGTTTAACTGTTTCGCTCATAATTAATTAATTTAGTTATATTGGTTAATTTATAGTTTTTCTAAAATAAAGTTGGTCATTTTGGTGTACAATTGTAAACGTGTTTTTCCACCATAAATTCCGTGATTTTTATCTGGGTAAATGGCCCAGTCAAATTGTTTGTTGGCTTGTACTAAAGCTTCTACCATTTTCATGGTATTTTGAACATGCACATTATCATCAGCCGTACCATGAATTAATAAAAAGTTTCCTTTTAATTTATTTACATGTGAAATTGGCGAATTGTTATCATAACCACTTGCGTTTTCTTGTGGGGTTTGCATGTATCTTTCGGTGTAAATGCTGTCGTAATATCTCCAAGACGTTACGGGAGCAACTGCAATAGCAGATTTGAAGACATCTGCGCCTTGAAAAACACAATTAGCTGCCATAAAACCACCAAACGACCATCCGAAAATTCCAATTCTAGATTTGTCTACAAAAGTATATTTTCCAAAAACTTTGGCCGCATCAATTTGGTCTTCAACTTCGTATTTTCCTAATTCTTTTTGCGTACATTTTTTAAATTCTGCCCCTTTAAAACCTGTTCCTCTACCATCAACACAAGCTATAATATAGCCTTTTTGAGCCAACATCATAAACCAATAATCGTCTGTTCCGTTCCAAGCATTGTCTACTTGCTGTGAACCTGGTCCCGAATATTGAAACATAAAAACAGGATATTTTTTATTCGGATCAAAATCTTTTGGTTTAATCATCCAAGTGTTTAAAATATGCCCTTTTTCTGTAGTGATGGTTGAAAATTCTTTCGAAGCCACGTTATATTTTGCTAATTTTTCTTCTACAGATTCATTAGATTGGATTTTCTTAATCTCTTGGGTGGTTTTTGAATCGTTTAAAGAATAGTAAGGCGCTGAAGTAGCACTTGAATAGGTATTTATAAAATACTGAAAATTTGGACTAAAAGTAGCACTATTTGTTCCTGTTTTCAATGTCAGTCTTTTTTTAGCTTTTCCGTCAATTGAAATGGAGTACACATCTCTATTTATGGAACCGTTTTCTACAGATTGATAGTATACAATTTTGTTTTTTTCATCAAATCCATAATAAGCGGTTACATCCCAATTCCCTTTTGTAACCTGGTTTTTTAACTTTCCGGTTTTGTCATAATAATAAATATGATTGAAACTGTCTTTTTCCGAAGTCCAAATAAAACTATTATCTTTTAAAAAGGTTAAGTTATCTGTAACATCCACGTAAGCTTTATCTTTTTCGTTTAAAATTACTTTTTTACTACCTGAATTTCCATCAACAAATACTACATCTAAATTATCTTGATGGCGATTGATTACTTGCGCACTTAAAACATTTGAATCGTTCGTCCATTTTAATCGTGCAATATAAAAATCTGAGTAATTACTTAAATCAATTTTTTGAGTTTTTGTCGAAGCTACATCATAAATATGTAACGAAACGTCTGCGTTTTTTTCTCCTGCTTTTGGGTATTTAAAAACTGCTTGAGTGGGATACAAACCTTGGTTATACATATCCATTGAAAATTCGGGAACATCCGTTTCATCAAAACGAATAAAGGCTATTTTAGTTCCGTCAGCATTCCAATCAAAAGCGCGTACAAAAGCAAATTCTTCTTCGTATACCCAATCTGTAATTCCATTAATGATGCTATTTTTCTTACCATCCGAAGTAATTTGCGTTTCTTTATTTAAAAGTAAATCAAAAATATACAAGTTATTTTCGAAAGCATATGCAACTTTAGTTCCATCGGATGAAAAAGTTGGTTCTTGAATGGCTTTATCGGTAAATTTTGATAATTTTTTTGATGCAATATCGTACACAAAATAATTTGCAGTAAATGAACGTCTAAATATTGATTCGCTATTTGTTGCAATTAATATCTTTTTCTCAGCCTGATCAAATGTGTAACTATCAATTGAAGTTAATGCTGGAAAATCTTTGGTGTCAATAAGGGTTGCAACTTTATTTAAAGTCGCATAATCAAACAAATCAATTTGCATAGTTTTAGAATTTCTATCGAAATTTAGTACCGTATATTGATTGGTGTTTTTCATGGCATTTAATTCGTCCATACCTTTTGTTCTAAAAGCGCCGCCCCAAATTTCTTCTAAAGTTAATTTTTGTTGTGCAACAACTGATACTGAAGTGGTTAGTATTAATAATAGAATACTTGTAAAATTTCTCATATTTTTAAATTCTAAAAACCTCCAATTTTAGTGAAAATTTACGACATATTCATAAAAAATAATGAATTTTTTACTTTCTAAGTTTTATTTTTTTAAAAATTACTTTTATTACCTTTGTCATTCAATTCGAAATTAATGGCACTAAATAAAACAGGTTTTTCAAAACTAACAAAAGAAGAAAAGATAAATTGGATCGCCGAAAAGCATTTTTCCAATCCAAAAGAAGCAATTGCCGTATTACAAAGCTATCAGAATTCTGATGCTTCCCTTCAAAAACTACACGACGAATTTATAGAAAACACCTTAACGAATTTTTATTTGCCGTTAGGTGTAGCTCCAAATTTCACCATTAACGGTAAAAACTATACCGTTCCTATGGCTATTGAGGAAAGTTCTGTGGTTGCAGCTGCCAGTAAAGCAGCAAAATTCTGGGGTGTTCGTGGAGGTTTTAAAACGACTATTTTAGGTACAGAAAAAATTGGTCAAGTTCATTTTTTGTATGAAGGCGATAAACAAAATCTTATTGAATATTTCAATTTTGTTAAGCCGTTTTTATTTACTGAAGCAGAAGGCATAACTAAAAATATGCAAAAGCGTGGTGGCGGAATTTCAGATATCCAATTAATTGATAAAACGGAGGCGTTAGAAAATTATTACCAATTGCACGCTACTTTTCAGACAAAGGATAGTATGGGCGCTAATTTTATCAATTCTTGTTTGGAACAATTTGCCAAAACATTTAAAAACAAATCTGAAGAATTTGGAATCCAATCGATTCAAATTGTGATGAGTATTTTGAGCAATTTTGTACCAAATTGTGTAGTTCGTGCCGAAGTTTCTTGTCCAGTTTCAGATCTTAATGAAGATGCCAACATCACGTCAAGTGAATTTGCAGAAAAGTTTCTAACCGCTGTAAAAATAGCAGAAGTAGAGCCATATAGAGCTGTAACACATAATAAAGGCATTATGAACGGAATTGATGCGGTGGTTTTAGCAACAGGTAACGATTTTCGTGCTGTAGAAGCTGGTATTCACGCATTTGCAAGTAGAAACGGAAGCTACACAAGTTTGTCTCACGCTAAAATAGAAAACGGAATATTTACGTTTTGGCTGGAAGTGCCTTTAGCATTAGGAACCGTTGGAGGTTTAACTAATTTACATCCTTTAGTCAAATTTTCTTTAGAAATGTTAGGTACTCCTTCTGCAACGGAATTAATGGAAATTGTCGCTGTTGCTGGATTGGCTCAAAATTTTGCAGCCTTACGTTCGTTAACTACTTCAGGAATTCAACAAGGACATATGAAAATGCATTTGAATAATATTTTAAATCAACACCAAGCTACAAAAGAAGAGAAACTATTAGTTTTAGCACATTTTGAAAACCAAACAGTTGCGCATAATTTAGTAGTAGATTTTTTAGAGCGTTTAAGAACTAAGTAAAACCCTTGCGAGCCTTGCGAAAATCTTCGCGAACTTTGCGTTTAAAATCATGAATGAAACGTATTATTCTAACGGAAAACTCCTAATTACTGGAGAATATTTGGTCTTAAATGGTGCCAAAGCATTAGCCTTGCCTACAAAATTTGGTCAGCATTTACGCGTTTCTTCGTGTGTAGAAAAAAAAATATTTTGGACTAGTTTGGATGCTGACAAAAGTGTTTGGTTTGAAACTGAATTCACTTTTGAGGAAATTCGAGAGGCTAAAAATTTTCAAGAAGAACATCCCATAAAACATACTTTAGTTGAAATTTTACATCAAGCATATTTACAAAACCCTAATTTTTTAGCTTCACAAGTAGGGTATAAAATTGAAACCGAATTGACTTTTCCAAGAAATTGGGGCTTAGGTACGTCTTCTACTTTAATAAATAATATTGCACAATGGTTACATATTGATGCGTTTGAATTATTAAGGAAAAGTTTTGGAGGAAGCGGATACGATATTGCTTGTGCCAATAACAACTTTCCAATTACATATCAATTAGTTAAAAATGAAAAACCCATTGTTGAGGTAGTTGATTTTTATCCAAAATATAAGGGAAATATCTATTTTGTGTATTTGAATAAAAAGCAAAATAGTCGTCACGCCATTCAAAATTATATGAATAAGCAACAGTTTTTAACCAAAAAGACAGCAACCATTTCTGAGATTACCAATAGAATACTGCTTTCGACAAATATAGAAGATACCATTGATTTATTAGAACATCATGAAATTATTTTAAGCGATATTTTAGAATTAGAAACCGTAAAAGAACGATTGTTTTCTGATTTTAATGGAGCTATTAAAAGTTTAGGCGCTTGGGGAGGCGATTTCGTTATGGTGCTATCAGAAGAAAATCCAACGCCTTATTTTCATTCAAAAGGTTATGACACTATTTTGACGTATGAGGAAATGATTTTAGTTTAATTAATTTATTTAATAAAAAATCATTATTTTTACATAAGTAATTCATTAATAAGCATATATATCAAAAAATAGTTTTGTATGAAAAAGATACTTTTTATTTTATTTATTTTCGTTTCATTATTTTCATCTTGTACAGAAGAAAATAGTACTCCTGCTGAAAACACAACCCAACCTAATAAAGTGTTATTACTAAAAGTAGATTATTTAACGAATACTTTTCAGGGCGGAAAAGAAACTACGTATACCGAAAATTCAAATTCATTTACTATTTCTCATCAATCTGTTCCAGCCGTTGATTTTGGAAATATTAAGTTGAAATATAATGAGATCAATCAAATTCTTTTTGATGGTGATATTATTTGGATGGGTTTAGGACAAATTCATTATCCACAAAGTATGCTTGCAGCCAATCAATTTGAAGCCTTATTAACAAACGATGTTGTTTTTCCAACTACAAATTTTCATCATATTTTACCAGAACCAAATCTATCAAATAACTACAATCAGGTTTGGATGGCTGTGCAAAATTTGGTAAAAGTTAGACAATATTTAATTTCAAATCCAACAGGAGTGGTACATTTATATCTTTATACACCAAGTGTTGGTATAGGTAATCCTGCCGACTGGAAATGGATTATTTTAATGAAAAATTAGTTTGTTATAAGTTTAATTTTATAAACCTATATCCTAAAATTGTCTCTAATTTTTTGCTTGAGACAATTTTTCCAATACTAGTTTCATTTTCATTAAATAATGGAGTAATTAAATGTAACTGCTTAGCTTTTTCTGTATAATAATTTTTTCGTGTGGGATGAATTGGCGCCACAGCATTAAACACTTCATTCCCAGCCTTGTCATGCTGATTTTGTTTCAGTATCTCACAAATAATTTCAATACAATCTTGTTGATGTATTAAATTTATTGGCGCATTTGGGTTGGGAATATTCGTTTTTCCAGCTAACATACGTATAGGATTCCGGTCTTCGCCAACCAATCCTCCAAAACGAATTATTGTTGAAGTAAAATGGGAGTTATTTAATAATAAATTTTCAGCCTCAATTAATTGTCTTCCGCTTTCTGTATCCGGATGTAAAACAGTATTTTCTGTAACGGTTGGAATTGAATCAGTGTCAGTATACACGGAAGTGGAACTAATAAAAATTACTTTATTAATAGAAGAATTTTCTATAAATGGAAGTAAAGTTTTTATTTTATTTACAAACGTTTTTTCAGAAGTAACTTCTGTAATTTTTCTCAGCCCTGGCGGAATATCAATAATTAAAATGTCAGAATTATACAAAAAATCAGAAATACATTCACTAACTTTAGTTTCAGAAAGTTCCAATAAATAAGGTTCAATGTTATTAGATTTTAAAAGGTCTAATTTATTTTCAGAAGTGGTAGATCCTTTTACTTCAAAACCAATTTCAATTAATTTTTTAGCTAAAGGAAAACCTATCCAGCCGCAACCAAGTATCGATACTTTCATTTTATTTTTTTACAAGTACATAATTTTCATTTTCCACCGCTAAATAACCTTGGTCGTAAACAAAATAATAAATATTTCCAGTTTTTGTGGTGTATAAAGAAGTAATTAAATCAAAATCAAAACCTTTACTTATTAATTTGTTTTTAGTGGTTTTGGTTTTTTCTTCGGGGTTTAATTCGGTTAAAATACGATAATTTTTGCGTAATTTATTGTTTATGTTTCGCATCAAATTGGTTTGATCTTTATTCATTTTATTGTTATAGACATTACGACAACCATCGCTGCAAAACTTTTTATCTTCTCTTCCGACAATTTTATCTTGACATTCTAAACAAGTTTTATTCATAATATTATTATTTGAGGTCCTATAAAAGTAATAAAAAAATAGAAATATTGGATGCTTTTAGATTTTTTATTTTCCATTTACAAACGACAACAAACAATTACAATCGATATTAATTGAATAACAACCGAATAACCTTTTTTTCTTGTCACATCTTTGCACTGTCGAATTGAAAGAACGAGTTCAGTCGATAAACAAATTTTAATTAATATAAACATTTAAATTTTAAACGCCATGAAAAACAGAGTACAATTAATCGGACATGTAGGTCAAGAACCAGAAGTTAAAAACTTAGAATCTGGAAAAGTAGCCAATTTTACTATCGCTACGAATGAAAATTACACCAACGCAAAAGGTGAAAAAGTAGAACAAACCGAATGGCATCGAATTTCTGCTTGGGGAAAAACTGCAGAAATTGTTGAAAAATTAATTACTAAAGGGTGTTACGTAGCAATAGAAGGGAAATTAACACATAGAAGCTACGATGACAAAGACGGCAACAAACGATTTATCAAAGAAGTCGTGGCGAACGAGTTGGTTTTATTGAGCAAATAGCAATTGCATTTCAATAATAAGATTTATTAAATTATGTAAATTTCTTAAATCTGTGTTTCAAAAAATTAAATAACAAAAACAATATATTTTTATACGCCATGAAATAAGCTTATTTCTTAAGCTACAACTTTACGAAACGCGAAATAAATAAACAATTAAATTATAAGCCTTATGAAAAACTCAGTACAATTAATCGGAAATGTGGGTCAAGAACCAGAAATCAAAAACCTTGAAGGAGGAAGAAAATTAGCAAATATAAACATCGCTACAAATGAAGTATATTTTCGTGAAAATGGCGATAAAGTAGAACAAACGCAATGGCACCGTGTAACGGCTTGGGGTAAAACAGCAGAAATTATTGAAAGATATGTAACTAAAGGTAAAGACATTGCCATTGAAGGCAAACTAACCCACAGAAGTTACGATGACAAAGATGGAAACAAACGCTACATTACAGAAGTAATTGCAAATGAAATTTTGTTAATCGGTAAATAAATTTGTTATGCAAGTTAGTGTATTTTCTATCCGAATAGATCCCGCATTTTTAGAGCTAGACCAACAAAAATTAAATGCTTTTTTAGAAACGGTTGCATTTAAAAATCTAGCACACAATTTTTGGAAAGTGAATCAGCGTATTGGTCTGTTATTGTTCATTATGAAAAAGAAGAGCAGAAAAAATCCGAACGATTAGAACGAAAGTCTTACGAAGATTTACTTCCGAATGACAAACAAGTTTACGGATACTTAAATCAATGGAGAACTGAAAAATCAGAACAACTAAACCAGAAGAAATTTATGATTTGCCATAATTCAGAATTAATTGACTTGGCATTATATAAGCCAAGTAATTTAGACGAATTACAACAGATTAAGGGTTTTGGAAAACAAAAAGCAGATAAATTTGGTGAAGATATTTTAGCGATTTTAAATGCCGTTTAAATTTTGAAGGATAAGAAGAGTGCTTATTAGTGTTCTTCTTATTCATTCATTAAACGTTCAAATTCTTCAAAAAACAAACCTAAATGATATCCGTCTATTAATCCGTGATGCACATAAACTGCCATTGGAATTTTTTTCACCCCGTTTTCGTCTGTCATTTTACCAAATGAAAATTTCGGACAACTATCAGGCATTGAAAAACTTCTAGAATGAGAAATTGAAGTAAAATTTACCCAAGGTAAAGCCGAAAAATGAATAATATTTTCATTATATTCTTTAGTAAAAAGTCCGGTTGTGTTTTGGACTCTAATTGCTTCATTAGAATAGTTTTTAATAAAAACATCAAGGTTTTCATCGTATTCTATTTCTGAAAAACCAAATGTTTTATCGTCACGTAAAATAGTAGCTGACGCATTAATTTTATTAAAAAGATACACATTTTCATTTTCTATTCGAAACCTAAAATTTTCAATTTTATTTACGGCAACTATGGTTTTATGTAAATAATATACAAAAAAACTTACGCCTAATTCTTTAGCTTTATGATAGGCATTTGTGCAATCAAATTGAATAGTAGTCCCAAAAAATGGTTCTTCAAATTTGCTAAAAAATTCAAAGTGCTCTTTTCGGTTCCAAGTTGTGATGTCAATCTTTTGCTTCATTACACTAAGGTTAAAATATCTATTATTTGGGTAACCGATTTAAAGTTGTTATGCTGAATTTCAAAATCTATTTTTTCGTATTCCCAAGTTGTATGATATGGAATATGAATGGCGTGTCCGCCTAAATTCAAAACGGGCAAAACATCGGATTTTAATGAATTGCCAATCATTAAAAAATCTTCTGCTTTGCAATCTAAACGACCTAACATTTTTTCGTAATCCAATTCGGTTTTGTCGCTCATCACTTCAATATGATGAAAATAAGTACCTATTCCAGAATCGTGAAGTTTACGATGTTGGTCTTTTAAATCGCCTTTTGTAGCGACAACTAATTTGTATTTTCCTTGCAATTGTTCTAAAACAGCAGTGATATTTGGGAGTAATTCTACTGGTTTTTGCAGTAAATCTTTACCAATAGCTAAAATTTGCTCAATGCCTTTGCCTGCAATTTGATGATTAGTCAATTCCAAAGCGGTTTCAATCATTGATAATGTAAATGCTTTAATTCCGAAACCATACAACGGCAAGTTGTTGACTTGATGGTTCAAAATCAATCTTAAAATTTCTTGATGTGACGCATAATCTTGAAACAACATACAAAAGCGTTCTTGCGCCTCATCAAAATAAGGTTCGTTGTGCCAAAGGGTGTCGTCTGCATCAAATGCGATTATTTTTGGGTTCATATTAAGATATCATCGCACCATTAATCACACCTTCTGATTCTGGATTTACGAAAATCAATTTTCCTTCAGCAGTATTGGTTAATAATAACATGCCTTCGCTTTCCACACCACGTAAAGCTCTTGGCGCTAAGTTGACCAAAACCGTTACACGTTTTCCAATGACTTCTTCTGGCGTAAAATGCTCTGCAATTCCAGATACGATGGTTCTTACATCAATTCCGGTATCTACTTTTAAAACTAACAATTTGTTAGCTTTTGGCATTTTTTCTGCTTCGATAATGGTTCCAATTCGTAAATCTACTTTGGCAAAATCTTCAAATGTGATGATTTCTTTTTGCGGTTCTGCTTTTGCGTTTTCCACTTGATTGGCGGTTTTAGTTGCTTCTAATTTATCTAGTTGTTTTTGGATTTCGGCATCTTCTATTTGAGCAAACAAAATTTCAGCTTGACCAATTTGATGTCCAGGTTTTGTCAAATTCCAATTTTCAAATTCCAAATTCCAATTATTGATTTTAATGTTTAAAATGTTGCACAATTTAGCAGAAGTAAACGGTAAAAACGGTTCAGAAAGTATCGCTAATGCAGAAGCAATTTGCAACGCTACATACATTTGAGTTTGTACTCTTGCCGGATTTTCTTTCACCATTTTCCAAGGTTCCTCGTCGGCTAAATATTTGTTTCCTAAACGGGCTACGTTCATTAATTCGCCTAATGCTTCTCTGAAACGGTAACGTTCGATCGAACTTGAAATTACGGCTGGATATGCTTTTAACTCTGCTAAAGTTTGTTTGTCAACTTCAGAAAATTCATTTGGCGTTGGAACAATTCCGTCGTAATACTTATTAGTCAACACCACAACACGATTGATGAAATTACCAAAAATCGCAGCTAATTCATTATTATTTCTGGCTTGAAAATCTTTCCAAGTGAAATCGTTGTCTTTTGTTTCTGGAGCATTAGCTGTTAACGCATAACGCAACGAATCTTGTTTATCTGGGAAATCTTGCAAATATTCGTGTAACCAAACCGCCCAGTTTTTTGAAGTCGATAATTTATTTCCTTCTAAATTCAAGAATTCATTTGCCGGAACATTATCAGGTAATATATAACTTCCTTCCGCTTTTAACATCGCTGGGAAAATGATACAATGGAATACGATATTGTCTTTCCCTATGAAATGAACCAATTTTGTATCGGCATCTTTCCAATACGGTTCCCAATCTTTTCCTTCGCGAGCTGCCCATTCTTTGGTTGCAGAAATGTAACCAATAGGCGCATCAAACCAAACGTATAATTTTTTTCCTTCGGCACCTGGAACAGGCACATCGATACCCCAATCTAAATCACGTGTTACGGCTCTTGGTTCTAAACCACCATCAACCCACGATTTTACTTGTCCGTATACATTGGGTTTCCAGTCGTTTTTATGACCTTCTAAAATCCATTCTCTTAAGAACGATTCGTAACGATTTAAAGGTAAAAACCAGTGTTTTGTCGATTTTAAGATAGGAGTTTCGCCTGTAATAGTTGATTTCGGATTGATTAAATCGGTTGCATTTAAAGTCGAACCACATTTTTCACATTGGTCGCCATACGCTTCTGGATTGTCACATTTTGGACAAGTTCCAGTTACAAAACGGTCTGCTAAGAATTGGTCTGCTTTTGCATCGTATAATTGGTCGGTTGTTTCTTCGATGAAATCACCGTTATCGTATAATTTTTTAAAAAATTCGGAAGCTGTTTTATGATGTATTTCCGATGAAGTTCTGGAATAATTATCAAAAGAAATTCCAAAATCTATGAACGATTGACGAATAATTCCGTCATATTTATCAATTACTTGTTGAGGTGTGATGCCTTCTTTCTTAGCTTTCATTGAAATTGCTACACCGTGCTCGTCGCTTCCGCAAATGAAAGCCACGTCTTTTCCTTGTAATCGTAAATATCTTGAATATATATCAGAAGGCACATAAACTCCTGCTAAATGCCCAATATGAATGGGGCCATTGGTGTAAGGAAGTGCCGCTGTAATGGTATATCTTTTCGGATTTTTTAACATAATGTCATTAAATTTGATACAAAAATAATTCATTTAAGAGGAATAGACGAATTTTTCTGTTCAAATTCCTTATTTTTGAATTCTTATTGAATTTTATATGATTATACCACCATTTTTAAAGGCCGGAGATACCGTTGCTCTTGTTTGTACAGCACGTAAATTTTTCCCCGAAGACGCCAAACCAGCTATTGATTTATTAGAATCTTGGGGACTAAACGTTAAATTAGGAACTACAATAGGCTTAGATAATTTTCAATTAGGAGGTACTGATTCCGAAAGAGCTGCTGATTTTCAGGCACAATTAGATGATGAAAACGTAAAAGCCATTTGGTGTGCTCGAGGGGGATATGGTACGGTTAGAATTATAGATTCATTAGATTTTACAAATTTCAAACAACATCCTAAATGGATAATGGGATTTTCTGATGTAACCGTTTTACATAGTCAATTAAATGTGGAACGCGTAGCGTCTTTACATTCCATAATGCCTTTTACAGTTCCAACTGCACCTGAAGAAGTGAAAGAAACCTTGCGACAAGCACTTTTTGGAGAAACGATTTCATATTTAATTCCTTCGAAAAGTTATGATGTAAATGGAACTGCTTCGGGCGAATTGGTAGGCGGAAATATTTCTATTTTGTACAGTTTATTAGGATCAAAATCAGCAATTGATACGAAAGATAAAATTCTTTTTATTGAAGATTTGGATGAATATTTGTATCATATTGACCGAATGATGTACAATTTAAAGCGTAATGGTTATTTCGAAAATGTAAAAGGAATTATAGTAGGAAGTATGACGGATATGCACGATAACGAAATTCCGTTTGGGCAAAATGAAGTGCAAATTATTACAGAAATTGCAAAAGAAAATTGTATTCCAATAGCTTTTCAATTTCCAGCAGGACATCAAAAAGACAATCGCACTTTGATTTTAGGAAAACAAGTACATTTTGAAGTAAATGAAAAAGAAATAAAACTTCAATTTATTTAAAAATAGCAATTCGAAACATTGAAATTGACACATTAAAAAATGGCAGATCATAATGATTTAGGAAAACTTGGAGAAGAAATCGCAGTTGATTTTTTAGAGAAAAACGGCTATGAAATCTTAGAAACCAACTGGACGTTTCAAAAAGCAGAAGTAGATATTATTGCTAAGAAAGATGCTATTTTGGCAGTAATAGAAGTGAAAACACGTTCTTCATTAGATTATGGTTTACCGCAAGATTTTGTAAAGCCCAAAAAAATTCAACTTTTAGTAAAAGCCATTAATGAATACGTGATTGCTAATGATTTAGACGTTGAAGTCCGTTTTGATATTATTGCAATTCATGCAACTGGTACATCATTTGACATAGAACATTTAGAGGCGGCTTTCTATTATTTCAACAATTAGTTATAATATTAAAATTTGGATTTATATATTTGTATGTAAATAAATCCCAAATTTTATGAAAACAGTAGCCTCAGTTGTTGAAAAACACTTAAAAACTAAACCTTTTTTATTGAGTTCTTTATCTGAAGGAATTATCAATTTAACATCTTTAGCCCGAATTATTATGCCTGAAATTGAATTGTATTTAGGCAAAGATATTAAACAAGGTGCCGTAGTTATGGCTCTAAAAAGAATTTCTGAAGAACTTGATTTTAAAATTAATCATAAGGTAACTAAAGTGTTACAAAATATTGGAGAAATTACGGTTCGTTCTTCACTAACAGATTATACTTATGAAATTTCTGATACTTTGTTAGAAAATCAAACCAAATTAATGTTTGAGTTAAAAACGAATAAAAATTTATTCTATACGTCATCTCGAGGTGTTAATGAAACAAATATTGTGGTAAGCTCAGAAATTAACGCCATTGTAGAATCTTGCTTAAAATCTGAAAGATTAATTAGTAAAAACGAAAATTTATCTTCTATAACTGTAAAATTACCTCATGAAAATGTTTCTGTTCCAGGTGTATATTATTATATTTTTCAATCGTTAGCTTGGGAAGGTATTATTATTGATGAAGTAATTTCTACATCAAATGAATTTACTATAGTAGTAAATGAAAATCAAATTGATTTAGCATTTAGTGTAATAAAAGATTTAAAAAAAATAGGCTAGTCAACGACTAGCCTATTTTTTATTCTTCTTTTTTAGCATCCATTACCCAGGTGTCCATAAAGGCCGTGGTGTAATTTCCAGCCACATAATCTGGGTGATCCATTAATTGTCTGTGGAATGGAATGGTGGTTTTTATGCCTTCAATATGAAATTCGTCTAAAGCGCGTTTCATTTTGTTTATTGCTTCTTGTCTGGTTTGCGCCGTTGTAATTAACTTTGCAATCATCGAGTCATAATTTGGTGGAATCGTATAACCAGCATAAACATGTGTGTCTAAACGAACACCGTGTCCGCCTGGCGAATGTAATACCGTAATTTTTCCTGGTGAAGGGCGGAAGTCGTTATACGGATCTTCAGCATTAATTCTACATTCAATCGCATGTAATTGTGGAAAATAGTTTTTACCAGAAATTGGAATTCCAGCAGCTACCATAATTTGTTCACGAATTAAATCATAGTCTACAACTTGTTCTGTAATTGGGTGTTCAACTTGAATACGGGTATTCATTTCCATAAAGTAGAAGTTTCTATGCTTGTCTACTAAGAACTCTACTGTTCCAGCACCTTCGTATTTTATATATTCAGCTGCTTTTACAGCTGCTGTTCCCATAGCTTCACGTAATTCATCTGTCATAAACGGAGAAGGAGTTTCTTCGGTTAATTTTTGATGACGACGTTGTACAGAACAATCTCTTTCAGATAAGTGACATGCTTTACCGTATGAGTCACCCACAACCTGAATTTCAATATGTCTTGGTTCTTCAATAAGTTTTTCAAGATACATACCGTCATTTCCAAAAGCGGCAGCAGATTCTTGACGAGCCCCTTCCCAAGCTTTTAATAAATCTTCTTGTTTCCATACAGCACGCATTCCTTTTCCACCACCACCAGCAGTTGCTTTTAACATAACTGGATAGCCAAATTCAGCGGCTAATTTCTCTGCTTGTTCGTAAGAGTCTAAAATCCCTACTGAACCCGGAACACATGGTACGCCAGCTTCAATCATGGTAGCTTTAGCCGAAGCTTTATCTCCCATTCTGTCGATCATTTCAGGTGAAGCACCAATAAATTTGATGTTGTGTTCTTGACAGATTTTTGAAAATTTTGCATTTTCAGAAAGGAAACCATAACCAGGATGAATAGCATCTGCATTTGTAATTTCTGCAGCTGCAATAATGTTTGACATTTTTAAGTAAGACAAATTACTTGGTGCAGGTCCTATACAAACCGCCTCATCTGCAAATTTAACGTGCAAACTTTCGGCATCAGCAGTAGAATAAACGGCTACTGTTTTAATTCCCATTTCTCTACAAGTACGAATAACGCGTAGAGCAATTTCACCTCTATTGGCAATTAATATTTTTTTAAACATCTTTTTATTATTTTAAATTATAAATTATAAATTTTAAATGATTAATTGAATGATGAAAAAAATTCATTATTCAAAATTCAAAATTTAAAATAACTATGATGGATCAACTAAAAATAAAGGTTGGTCAAATTCAACTGGTGAAGAATCATCAACTAATACTTTTACAATTTTACCTGAAATTTCAGATTCAATTTCGTTGAATAATTTCATGGCTTCAACTACACATACTACATCACCTTTGCTAATAGTACTTCCTACTTCAACAAACATTGGTTTGTCTGGAGCTGGTTTTCTGTACAATGTACCAATCATTGGTGATTTAATTGTAATGTATTTAGAATTATCTTCTACAGCAGTCTCAACAGGTGCCGCAGCTGCAGGAGCGATTGCTGCAGGAGCAACTGGCGCTGCTTGCTGAATTGCTTGTTGCATCGGTGCTTGTTGCACATAAGTAATATCTTGAGAATTTCCTTCTAAAGTAGTTCTAATAGTAATTTTTACATCGCCCGTTTCTAATTTTACTTCTGCTACTCCAGAATTAGATACAAATTTGATTAGGTTTTGAATTTCTTTTAAATCCATAATTAAGTTGTTTTAGTTATAGTTTGTTTTTATTAATATGCCCATTTTAAATAGATAGATCCCCATGTGAATCCCCCTCCAAATGCTGCAAAAATTAAATTATCTCCTTTTTTAAATTTATCTTCAAAATCTGCTAAAAGCAAAGGCAATGTAGCAGAAGTAGTATTTCCGTATCGGTGAATATTGACTAACACTTTAGACTCATCCACATTCATTCTGCTTGCAGTGGCGTCAATAATTCTTTTATTTGCTTGATGCGCAATTAACCAATTCACATCATCGTGCGATAAGTTATTGCGTTCCATAATTTTTTCACTTACATCAGCCATTCCTGAAACGGCATGTTTGAAAACGGTTTTTCCATCTTGGAATACAAAATGTTGTTTGTTTTTAATAGTATCTTCAGATGGAGGCAAAATAGAACCGCCGGCTTCAATTTTTAAAAACTCTCTTCCAATTCCATCAGATTTAAGTATCTCGTCTTGTAATCCTAAACCTTCATAATTAGGCTCAAACAAGGCAGCACCGGCACCATCACCAAAAATAATACATGTGGCACGGTCAGTATAATCAATTATAGACGACATTTTATCGGCACCAATAAGTAATACTTTTTTATATTTTCCAGATTGAATGTAAGCAGAAGCGGTTGACATACCAAAAAGAAAACTTGAACAAGCGGCTTGCAAGTCGTAAGCAAAAGCATTTGTGGCACCGATTTGCGAGGCTACATATACTCCAGTTGCTGCTACAGGCATATCTGGCGTGGTAGTTGCCATAATTACCAAGTCAATTTCTTTTGGGTCTATTTTTGATTTTTCTATAAGATTTTGAGCCGCTTTTATAGCAAGGTAAGAAGTTCCTTCGCCATCTTCTTTTAAAAGCCTTCTCTCTTTTATTCCGGTTCTTGATGTAATCCATTCATCATTGGTATCAACCAAAGTTTCTAGAACCTGATTTGATAATACATATTCTGGTACATACGAGCCAATTGCAGTAATTGCGGCAGTAATTTTATTCATATGTTTTAATGTTATTTTTTTTGGTAACATATGTATCGCTATTTTTTTGGTTTTTCTTTCGAATCACGCAGTATTTATAGCGATTTCATAAATAAATAATTTTCTTAGCAACTTTGTGTGCGTAAAGAGGCGAAAATTACGAATTATTTCGGAATTTTCTAAAAATACAATTAGATAATTTTCATTAAAATAAAAAAACTCTCACGCAGGTGAGAGTTTCTCAATAATTTTAGTGAAATTATATCATTGCTTCAGTCTTGTCGATAACAACTTGACCTCTGTAATACATTTTACCTTCATGCCAGTAAGCTCTGTGATATAAGTGAGCTTCACCAGTTACTACGCAAGTTGCAATTTGTTGTGCAGATGCTTTGTAGTGTGTTCTTCTTTTGTCTCTTCTAGTCGATGACTGTCTACGTTTAGGATGTGCCATTTTATTCTATTTTTTATCCGTTAATAGTTTTTTTAAACCTTCCCATCTTGGGTCTATTTCTTTAATCTCTTGTGCTTTTGTTTCTTTTGGAGAAAATTTTTCTAAATTTTGTAATGCTTCTGATTGTAAAGTTCCATCTTTTATTCCGGTGTGTATTCTTTTGGTTGGAACCGATAAAACCATCATTTCATAACAATATTGTGCTACGTTTACTTGAAATTCATCATGAGGCAAAATGATAAATTCATCATTGTCATCATTAAATTCATCACCAAATCTAACTATAAGTTTCATTTTTCCTTTAATAGGTAAATCAAAATCCTCATTTGTTAAATCGCAAGGAACATTTATAATTCCTTTGTGCGAAAAATTGAGTTCAAGCATGTTGCTTTTTTTCTCTAATACTACATTCATTTTGATGTTAGAATCGTTAAATTCGTCATAGCCAAAATGAGTAAAGAACGTATTGTTTACTTGAAATTCAAACTGGTGTTTACCCAGTTTTAATCCTGAAAATGGGATTAAAAATTCTTTTAATATATCCATAACATCAGTTTTTCCCTTTTTATAAGGGTGTGCAAAGATACAAAAATATTGGAATTACAATAATTTTCTTTGCTTTTTTTTAAATTAAACTTTTCCTGTTCCTTTTTTCAACGGGTTGTTGGTTAATTCAACATATTCCATTCGGTTTTTATATATATCTATAGCACTGTAAACGGCTTCTCTAAAAGAGCTTTCGTTGGCTATATTTTTTCCTGCAATATCAAAACCCGTTCCGTGATCTGGCGAGGTTCTTACTTTGTTTAATCCTGCTGTAAAATTTACACCTTCTCCAAAGGATAGGGTTTTGAAAGGAATTAAGCCTTGGTCGTGATACATCGCAACTACCGCATCGTAATTTTTATATTGGTTGGAACCAAAAAAACTATCTGCCGAAAACGGGCCGAAGACTTGAATACCACTTTTAAAAATTTTCTCTAAACTTGGTTTCACAATTTCATCATCTTCTTTGCCAATTACGCCATTATCGCCGCTATGTGGGTTTAGTCCTAACACAGCAATTTTTGGTTTGTTTATTTTGAAATCGGCAATTAAACTTTGATGTATGGTGTTGATTTTTTTCTCAATTAATTTTGAATTGATATGTTTTGATAAGTCTGCAATAGGCACATGGTCTGTAATTAAGCCTACTTTTACATCTTCATGAATCATAAACATTAGGGCTTCACCTTCTAATTGTTCGTTTAAATAATCTGTATGTCCTGCAAATTTATAATCCTCTGCTTGAATGTTGTATTTGTTTATAGGTGCTGTTACCAATACATCAATTTGATTATTTTTTAACGCTGTAGTAGCTGCTTGAAATGATTTTATGGCGTATTTACCAATTTCTTCATCTAATTTGCCATTTTCTAAATTAACACCTTCGCGCCAAACATTTAAAACATTTATTTTTCCTAAAACAATCTGATCCAGTTTGTCAATTCCTTGTATGAATGCTGTTAAATTGTAGTTTCTTTTTAAAAACGAAACAATTTTAGCATTGGCAAAAATAACAGGTGTACAGATGTCTAACATTCTTGTGTCTTCGAATGTTTTCAAAATTACTTCTGGTCCAATGCCGTTCATGTCTCCAATAGAAACACCAACAATTATATTTTCCGAATGTTTTACCATTTTTATTTCTTAATTTTGATGCAAATTTATAAAAATAAACCGTCATATGTTTACAGGAATCATAGAAACTATCGGAATAATTTCAGATATCAAAAAAGATCAGGGAAATGTACACCTAACAATTCAAACAAATATTACGAATGAGTTAAAAATTGACCAAAGTGTGGCACATAATGGTGTTTGTTTAACCGTTGTAGAAATTTTTGACAACAAACATGTGGTTACAGCTATTCAAGAAACAATTAATAAAACCACTTTAGGTTTGTGGCAAATTGGCGACAAAGTAAATATCGAAAGAGCTATGAAATTAGGCGATAGACTGGACGGACATATTGTACAAGGCCATGTAGACCAAACCGCAGTTTGTACATCTATTCAAGAAAAAAGTGGTAGTTGGGAATTTACTTTTGAATACGACACGGCTTTAAACAATATTACTATTGAAAAAGGCTCTATAACAGTAAATGGAACCAGTTTAACAGTTGTAAATTCAGCTAAAAATAGTTTTAGCGTAGCAATTATTCCATATACGTATGAACATACTATTTTTCATACTTTTGAAATTGGCACAAAAGTAAATTTAGAATTTGATGTGGTGGGTAAGTATATTGCTAGGATGTATGAATTAAGAGGGTAATCTTTTATTAAAAAAAACCCTTGTAAATACAAATACTTACAAGGGTTTTGTTGTGGTCCCACAATATAGCTAATTTATTAATTCAATACTAATAATTTCATTATAAGGGTACCCAAACTCTTCGTCTGTACCAGCTATAGCTTTCCACTTAATTTTGAATTTCTTATTTAAATATTGTTGATTAATATTATTGTTTTCATCTATTAATTTATAAGTGTTTGGTATACTACTAAAATTATAGCTCGTACCTTTAT
>NZ_JBIISE010000002.1:0-120618 GCF_044341185.1 Flavobacterium sp. | reverse complement strand
TCTGACTCTTCATAATTTTTAAATGACAAATAATTTATTTTTTCATTATTTTCATTAATATTCACAGAATTTTTTTTGTTATTTATTATAGCTTCAAGTTCTGATATTTCTCTTTTAGCAATAATATTAATACTTTTTCCTTCCGAAGTTTTAATATTACAGGTAAGAACTTCATTTTTTATGGATTTTATTTGAAATGATTCATCAAATTTTATTGGGAAAATTAAATTTGATGAATAATCTATTTCTAAAATTGTTTTAAAGTTGTTTTTAGTAAATTTATTTGATTCATATTCATCAACTTCTGCAGTAACATTTACTATAATATCGCCATTCTCCTCGGGAGAAATATTAGAAGTTAAATCTAAGGTTAACATGTCAACTCTTGTTGAATCAGAATTAATAAAATACCAATACCCATCAAAATTTAAATTCCTTTCATTAAACGTAGTTAATTCTTCAGATGACACCCTGTGTTTTGTAAGTGTTGATATTAAAATTAATGTCGTTAAAGGTATTAAAAATCCCATGCCAACAATAAATGATTTGAACAAAATTTTATACTTTTCAATTTGTATTATTTTTTTGCTTTTAGATTCAAAATAATCATAAATAAGAGCACTTATGCAAATAAATGAGAAAAAGTACTGGTAATAATTTAATATAGAATTGAATGATTTATTTACATAATATAAGAACGATGAATTGTAATAATTATGAGGGAATAAAATAATAAAACCCCAAAAAACAAAATTTCCAATTAAGATGTTTTTTGTGTTATTAAACTTTTTATATTTAGATAATAAAAATGGTATAACACCAAAAAATGAAGCATATAATAACGAATCGAATAATCTTAAATTAAATTTATAATTGTTAAAAGACAGTGGGATTAAAATTGTTATTAATATAATTGAAATTATAGTATAATCGTGAGTTATTATACTTCTATTCTTTGAAATTTTATCTATCGTAATTACTGAACTAGTTATTAATGAGCCAATTATAAAAATTAAACCAGATAATCCTAAAAAAAGAACACCAGGACCAGCTCCTGTTGATGCGCTGACGCTAGCTAAACCAGCCGAACCACTAACTTTACTTGTATAGGAGGCAACAAGTCCAATAGCAACTATAATAACAAAAACCCCAAAAAACAAACAGAATTTCTTCAAATTACGTTTCATTGCAAAAATAATTGCTGCAATACTAAGAGGTAAAGTATAGAAGATACCACCACCAATTGAACCACTAGAGCCATAATTATTATTTAATACTGTCCCTGAAACACTTGATTTTACCCAAGGTAGAAAGCCAGAGAAAAACATTAAAACCACAGAGATTAATAAAATCCAATTGCCCAACTTAAACTCGCTAAATTTAAGCCAGCCTTCCTCAATAAAACTTTCATTTTGTTTTATAGATTTATTTTGAGTTTCTCTATTATCTTGATTCTTTTGAAGGTTAGCCTTAATAAAAATGTTAACTTCAATTTCATCAATACCAATTTCACTTGCTTTTTTTATAATATAGTCTCTTTCAGTATCTGAAATAGAACCATTTACGGTTGCTGATTCTATTAATTCTCGAATCGAATTTTCCATAGTCTAGTTTTTAAATTAATTATAAAATAAGGAAATTAAAACTTAAAATACAACTATTTATTTTGATATTTTAATTTATTTAAAAATTCTAATTTTATTATTTAAGATAAAAATTCATAAAAATATTTTGTAAAATCGAATTTTTTTTGAAATCTAACTGATTATAAATTAATCTTAACTAATAAATAGAAATAGAATATAAATTTAATTTATAAGGAAATAAAAAAACTAATATTTTAACAAAAAATAGTTGAGCATTCGGTTTTGCTCAACTTTTTGCTCAACTTTTTAATAAGAAACCCTTGTAAATACTAATATTTACAAGGGTTTTGTTGTGGTCCCACCTGGGCTCGAACCAGGGACCACCTGATTATGAGTCAGGTGCTCTAACCAACTGAGCTATAGGACCTCTATTGGAGGTGCAATATTACTACTATTTTTATTTGCAAGCAAATCTTTTTTTATTCGATTCTAAAAATGTTGGGTAACGTTCTTGAAATCAATCTATTTTATTTCTTGGCAAAGTTCAATTAACATGCCGTTTGTGGTTTTTGGATGTAAAAAAGCTACTAATTTATTGTCGGCTCCTTTTTTTGGTATTTCATTTAAAACAGTAAAACCTTCCAGCTTTAGTCGTTCTATTTCTGCATAAATATCTTCCACATCAAAAGCGATATGATGAATGCCTTCGCCTTTTTTCTCTAAAAATTTAGCAATCGGGCTGTCTTCATTTGTAGCTTCTAACAATTCAATTTTATTTGGACCGCACATAAAAAAAGAGGTTTTTACACCTTCACTTGCTACTTCTTCTGTCTTGTAAGCGGCTTGTCCGAAAAGTTTTGAAAACAATTCATTTGAATTTTCTAAATTATGAACCGCGATGCCAATATGTTCTATTTTTCTCATTTTTACAGGAATTAATATGCAAAAATAAACATTCATAAATGTATTTCTGCTTATTTTGTGAGTAAAAATTGTATTTTTGCCCAATGGAAACAAATAGACAAAAAAAAATTGGTGCATTATTGCAAACAGACTTAGTAGACATTTTACAAGGTGAGATTAGAAAAAATTCAATTTCTAACTTAATTATTTCTGTTTCTAAAGTAAATGTAACTTCAGATTTATCTATCGCAAAGGTGTACTTAAGTGTTTTTCCTTCCGAAAAAGGACCAGAATTATTAGCCGCTATAAAAAGTAACGCACCTTTAATTAAACACGATTTATCGCAACGTGTAAAATTGCAATTAAGACGTGTGCCGAATTTAATTTTCTTCATAGACGACAGTTTAGATTATATTGAAAAAATTGACAATGCACTTTCAAGAAAAGATAATCCAATTGAAAACCCAGATTTATTAGAAAAACGAAAAAAATCATAATTTGAATTTTCCGTTCTACATAGCCAAAAGATACGCGTTTAGTTTGTCTAAAACTACCGCCATAAATGTGATTACGTTTATTGCTTCTTTTGGAATAATTGTAGGCGCTATGGCACTTTTTGTAGTGCTTTCTGTTTTTAGTGGTTTGCGCGATTTTAGTTTAAGCTTTACCAATGCAACTGATCCCGATTTACGAATTGAAACCCTTGCAGGCAAATCTTTCTTCATCTCTGAAAAACAAGAAGCTCAGTTAACATCTTCAAAAGAATTTACTAAATACACCAAAATTGTAGAAGAACGCGCCTTGTTTTATTATAAAAATAAAGAGCATGTGGCTTATTTAAAAGGTGTTGACACCAATTTTAGCCAAGTAAACGCGTTTGACACATTTTTATACGCTGGCGATTGGTTAGAGCCAAACACCAATCAGGTTGTAGTGGGTTCAGGAATTTCCAGAAAATTAGCTTTAGGACTTTTCGATTTTAATAACGTTTTAGAAGTCTATATTCCTAAACCAGGTTCGGGTTTAATTGAAAATCCAGATGATGCTTTTAATAAATCGCCTTTACTAGCTTCAGGAATTTTTCAAGTTAGCGAAGATGTTGATGAAAAATATATTTTTTGTTCTATACCTTTAGTACAAGGGTTATTAAATTACAAACCCAATCAATTGACTTATATCGATTTTAAACTGGCACCAAATGTATCCGAAACAGATGCAATAGAAACCATCAATAAAATATTTCCAAATCAAGTAAGAGTAAAAAACAGAGCGCAATTAAATGATGCTTTGTATAAAATGCTTAATACCGAAAACATTGTAGTATATCTTATTTTTACTTTGGTAATTATTATTGCGCTGTTCAATTTAATTGGTGCGATTATTATGATGATTATCGAAAAGAAAACCAATTTAAAAACCTTATACAATTTAGGAACAGAAATTAAATATTTAAAGAATATTTTCTTATTTCAAGGAAACATCATTTCTATTTTTGGCGGAATTTTGGGTTTGATTTTAGGAATTTTTATCGTTTTAGTGCAGCAACAATTTGAATTAATAATGATAAATCCAACCTTAGCCTATCCAGTTGTTTTTGAAGTTAAAAATGTAATAATTGTATTGTTTACCATTGTAATTTTAGGATGTATTGCTTCTAAAATTGCCAGTAGTACCGTAACTAAAAAATTATTAGAATGAGAAAAATTATAGTTGTTATAATCGGATTGGTTATAATTGGATGTAAATCGAAACAAATAACAAATCAAAAGAATCAAGAATCTGAAATTAATTTAATTTTAAATAATTGGCATAAAGCGGCTGCTGAAGCAAATTTTAATTCATATTTTGATGCGATGGCTGATGATGCTATTTTTATAGGGACTGATGCTACAGAAAACTGGAACAAACCAGCATTTATACAATTTGCAAAACCCTATTTTGATAAAGGCAAAGCTTGGAATTTTACCTCATTAGAAAGAAATATTTATTTTTCTTCGGATAAAAAAACAGCATGGTTTGATGAATTGTTAAATACACAAATGAAAATTTGCAGAGGAAGTGGTGTTTTGGTAGTTGATAAAAATGGAAATTGGAAAATAAAACAATATGTTTTATCGATGACAATTCCAAATAATCATACAGATGAGGTTGTAAAAATAAAGTCTTTAATTGAAGACAAAGAAATAGAAAAACTAAAAAAAGGCGAATAACTCGCCTTTTTTCTATTTATAAATCGTTGCTTTCAAATTCTTAAACATATCAACGGTCATATTTTCTATGTTAAAATCGTTTTTCCAACCCCAATCTTTTCTTGCTGCACTATCGTCAATACTCGCTGGCCAACTGTCGGCAATTTTCTGACGGAAATCGGGCTCGTAAGTAATTGTAAAATCTGGATAATGTTTCGTGATTTCTGCTGCCAATTCTTTCGGAGTAAAGCTCATTCCAGATAAATTGTACGAAGAACGAATTTTAATAGCATCTGCATCTGCTTGCATAATACTAATTGTAGCTTTTATCGCATCGTCCATATACATCATCGGTAAAGCCGAATTTTCAGATAAAAAACTCGTAAATTTTCCATCAGTAATTGCTTTGTGATAAATATCAACAGCATAATCGGTAGTTCCGCCACCAGCTTCAGTACTCCAACTAATTAAACCTGGATATCGGATACTTCTGATATCCACACCATATTGTAAATGATAATATTCTGCCCAACGTTCCCCTGTTTGTTTTGAAATTCCGTATACGGTACTTGGCTCCATAATGGTATATTGTGGCGTATTTTCTCTTGGAGTTGTGGGTCCGAAAACAGCAATACTGGAGGGCCAAAATATTTTTTTAATTTTTCCTGCTTTGGCTAAATTTAAAACGTGAAATAACGAATTCATATTCAAATCCCAAGCAAAAGCGGGGTTTTTTTCGGCAGTTGCAGATAATAAAGCAGCCATTAAATACACATCAGTAATATGGTATTTTTCAATTAATTGCTCAATCTGATTGTAATCTAAAGCATTTATAACTTCAAAAATTCCGTTATTTACTACGTCATTTTCTAATTTTCTAATATCGGAAGCAATTACGTTTTCTACACCATAAGTGGCACGTAATTTAGAAGTAAGTTCGGTACCAATTTGACCACAAGCGCCAATGATAAGTATTTTGGTTTGCATAGTTAGTAGTTTTGTCTTACAAATATAAAATATTGGCAATAATAACTCATTATTTTGTTAGTTTTTTTCGAATTTCGTAAAAACCAGCTATTCAGATTATTAATTATTTATTTCACTTAAATTTTAAAAAAATCGTATAAACATTTGTAAATTTGCGACTCATAATTGAAAAAGAATGAATTTTTATAAACTACTTATAGTATCCGTTTTTTGCAGTATTTTGTTTTTTTCTTGTAAACAAAATGACGAGCAAGTACTACTTGTGAAAAAAATGGAGAAAAAAAACCGAGAATCTTTTGAGCAAATCAATAAAGCTTGGCAGTTAAACATTCCAATCACAAGTCCTGAAGTGCGTGGCGTTTTAAATCAATGGCAAGATTGGAAAAATTTTGAAGAAGAACTCCAACAAAAACCAAAATCATCCATTAGCGCTTTTAAGCAAAAGGTTTTAAATTTAGTAGCCAAATCTAGTACTTTACATACAAATGTACCTGTAAAATTTAACGTTCCTCAAGTGCGAAGCAGAATTGTAGCGTTACAAACTAAAATATTAGCATTAGATACTTATTTTTCATTAGATATTGTACCACACGAAAAAGTGCAAAATTTAATTGCAGCCATTAATAAAGAATTGAATGCTTTTTATATGCAGTGCGAAGAAATTATTATTAAAAACCGAATTCCAACTGAAATTGGCGAGCCAAAAATTATAAGTATCAGCGATACTACCCGAAATGCAAAAGCAATAAATTTTGACGATTTAGAACAAAAAGAAATTTCAAAAAAGAAGTAACTTTAAGGTTAAAGGTAAAGGGTAAAAGGACTTCAATTATATAAAAAACAAATACTATAAATTGAGTAAATCAGAAATCATTCAAAAATATCAGCAACATCCAAAAATTGGACAAATTGCTGAATTTTTTGCGTCCAGAAAAAAAATAAATGCTACTGGTTTGGTAGGTTCTTCACTTTCATTTGTGATTGATGCTTTATTTAAAAAATCGGAACTTCCTTTTTTATTATTGTTTAATGATAAGGAAGAAGCAGCCTATTATTTGAATGATTTAGAAGCGTTAATTAACAACCAAGACGTGTTGTTTTATCCGGGTTCTTATCGTCGTCCCTACCAAATTGAGGAAACAGATAACGCCAACGTTTTATTGCGTGCTGAGGTATTAAATAGAATTAATTCTCGAAAAAAACCCGCCATAATTGTTTCGTATACAGATGCCATTTTTGAAAAAGTAGTTACCAGAAAAGAATTAGATAAAAATACGTTAAAACTTAGTGTTAACGATAAATTATCTATCGATTTTATTAATGAAACGCTTTTTGAATATCATTTTAAACGTGTCGATTTTGTTTCGGAACCTGGTGAATTTTCTGTTCGAGGTGGAATTATAGATGTATTTTCATTTTCAAATGATGTGCCATATCGAATAGAGTTTTTTGGTGACGAAATTGACAGCATTCGAACATTTGATATTGAAACGCAATTGTCTAAAGAAAAAGTTACAAAAATTTCCATTATACCTAATGTTGAAAATAAAATATTACAAGAAAAACGAGAAAATTTCTTAGATTATATTTCTGAAAAAACCGTTATTGTGCTTCAAAATACCGATTTGTTAGGTGGAAAATTAGACCGATTATTCGAAAAAGCAAAAGAAGCCTATTCGAAATTAACGCTAACGATTCATCACGCCAAACCAGAAGAATTATTTGTAAATCAGGAAACATTTTTAAAACGCGCCTTAGATTTTTCGATAATCGAATTAGATAAAAATCCAGTTTTTAAATCGGAAAAAATCTTCGAATTTTATACGCAACCACATCCATCATTCAACAAACAATTCGATTTGTTGATGAATAATTTAAACGATAATTTCCATAATGGAATTAAAAATTATTTATTTTCATCGAACGAAAATCAAGCCAAAAGATTTAAAGAAATTTTTAAAGATATAGATGAAGACGCAGCCATTCATGTGAAAGAAAAATATGAAAACATTGTATTCCCTTTGTTTTCAGGTTTTATAGATACAGAATTACAAATTGCGTGCTATACTGACCATCAAATTTTCGAAAGATATCATAAATTTTCTATCAAGAATAATGCGTCTAAAAAACAAACGGTAACTCTAAAAGAGCTAACCGCTTTGTCAATTGGTGATTATGTAACACATATTGATCACGGAATTGGAAAATTTGGGGGACTACAAAAAATTCAAGTAGAAGGTAAAACTCAAGAAGCTATTAAATTGGTGTATGCCGATAATGATATTGTGTATGTAAGTATTCATTCGCTTCATAAAATTTCAAAATACACTGGAAAAGAAGGCGCACCACCAAAAATATATAAATTAGGTAGTGGTGTTTGGAAAGCATTAAAACAAAAAACAAAAGCACGTGTTAAGCACATTGCGTTTAATTTAATTCAGTTGTATGCGAAACGTCGTTTGGATAAAGGATATGCTTTCGGACCCGACTCATATATGCAAAAAGAATTAGAAAGTTCATTTATTTACGAAGATACGCCCGACCAAATTACAGCTACTCACGATGTAAAAATGGATATGGAAAACGATCGTCCAATGGATAGATTGGTTTGTGGTGATGTGGGTTTCGGAAAAACAGAAGTCGCTATTCGTGCGGCTTTTAAAGCAGTTGATAACGGAAAACAAGTCGCCATTTTAGTGCCAACAACTATTTTGGCTTACCAACATTACCGAACTTTTGTAGATAGATTAAAAGATATGCCAGTAACGGTAAGTTATTTGAACCGATTTAGAACTGCAAAACAAAAAGCGGAAACCTTAAAAGGTTTGGAAGAAGGAAAAATAGACATCGTAATCGGAACGCATCAATTGGTAAATAAAAATGTAAAATTCCGAGATTTAGGATTGCTTATTGTAGATGAGGAACAAAAATTTGGGGTAAATGTAAAAGACAAATTAAAAACCATTGCCGCAAATATTGATACGCTTACTTTAACCGCCACACCCATTCCAAGAACGCTACAATTTTCATTAATGGCAGCTCGCGATTTATCAGTTATTACTACGCCGCCGCCAAATCGATATCCAATTGAAACCAATGTAATTCGTTTTAATGAAGAAACCATTCGTGATGCTATTTCTTATGAAATTGAACGTGGCGGACAAGTGTTTTTTATCAATAATCGTATCGAAAACATCAAAGAAGTTGCCGGGATGATTCAGCGTTTGGTTCCCAATGCAAAAGTTGGAATCGGACACGGACAAATGGATGGAAAAAAACTGGAAGAATTAATGCTTGCCTTTATCGAAGGCGAATTTGATGTTTTGGTGGCTACAACAATAATTGAAAGTGGCTTAGACGTGCCGAATGCAAATACAATTTTTATTAATAATGCCAATAATTTTGGACTATCAGATTTGCATCAAATGCGAGGTAGAGTAGGGCGTAGCAATAAAAAAGCATTTTGTTATTTCATCACGCCACCCGAATCTGTTATGACAGATGATGCCAGAAAACGAATTAATGCTTTAGTGCAGTTTTCAGAATTGGGTAGCGGGTTTAATATTGCGATGAAAGATTTAGAAATTCGAGGTGCTGGCGATTTGTTAGGTGGCGAACAAAGTGGTTTTATTAATGAAATTGGTTTTGATACCTATCAAAAAATTATGAATGAAGCCATAGACGAATTAAAAGAAAATGAATTTGCTAATTTGTATGAAGAAGAAAACGATATTGAAACCAAAGAATTTGTAAAAGAATTTCAGATTGATACCGATTTTGAATTGTTGTTTCCAGACGAATACATCAATAATATTACGGAACGACTTAGTTTGTATAATGAATTAGGTTCGGTAAAAAATAATTCGGAATTAGAAGCTTACGAAAAAAGGTTAATTGACCGATTTGGTGTTTTACCTAAAGAAGCGGTTTCATTATTAAATAGTGTACGAATTAAATGGAAAGCCAAACAAATTGGTTTAGAACGCTTAATTTTGAAACAAAACAAAATGGTTGGTTATTTTATTGGCGATCAGCAATCTAATTTTTACCAAAGTAATCGTTTTATGAATGTAATGAAATTTGCACAACAAAACGGAAATTTATGTAAAGTAAAAGAAAAAGAAACTAAAAACGGATTACGACTTTTAATCACTTTTGAAAACGTAAAAAGCATTCATAAAGCTTTGGAATTAATTGAAATGATATAATCTTAAAAAAGTAATGTTCATTTTTCAAAAAAAAAACTTATTTTTACACGTTTGCATACTAAATAACCAAAATTAAAGTTATTTATAAAAATCACAATACATTGAAAAAGATACAATTAAAATACATGTTCACTTTTGGTATACTTGCCTTAATTTTGGCTTGTTCTACCAAAAAAGACAACTATATAAACAGAAAATGGCATTCAACAAATACAAAATATAATGTATTATATAATGGAAATTTAGCGTTAGAAAAAGGAATTACAGATGTAAAAGCGACCTATTCCGATGACTTTTGGAATGTGCTTCCTTTGGAAAGAATGCAAATAACCCCTACTGAACAAAAAGAAGGCGAAGCAACCAAAAACGCAAATTTTGAACGCGCCGAAACAAAGGCTACTAAAGCCATTCAAATTCATTCTATGAATATTGGCGGATATGAAAAAAACAATCAAATTGACGAATCGTATTTGATGTTAGGTAAATCTAGGTATTATGAACACCGCTATTTACCTGCTATGGAAGCATTTAATTATATTTTATATAAATATCCAACAAGTAATAACGTGTACCAAGCACAAGTGTGGCGCGAAAAAGTTAATCTTAAGTTAGAAAACGAACAATTAGCCATAAATAACTTAAATAGAACACTAAAAGGACAAAAAGTTACAGGTCAGGATTTGGCTGATATTCATTCCGTTTTAGCACAAGCGTATATTAAAAAAAATGTCTTAGATAGTGCATTAGCATCGGTAAAAATATCTAAAAAAGAAACAAAACTAAAGGAAGAAAAAGCGCGTTATACTTTTATTTTAGGTCAATTATACGAAAAATTAAATTATTCAGATAGTGCATTTGTTGCCTATCAGGAAGTAATTGATATGAAACGTAAATCGCCACGAAGCTATACTATCTATTCGCATTTAAAACAAGCGAATCAGTTTGATTTTGCAAAAGGCGACACGGTTGCTTTTCATAAAAATTTAGATAAATTACTTGAGAATATCGAAAATAAAAATTTTAGAGATGTTATTCACCATCAAAGAGCGGTTTTTTATGATAAAAAAGGGAAAGACAAATTAGCCATTTTAAACTATAATAAATCTATAAAAAATAGTGTATCAGATAAATATTTAGCTTCATTAAATTATAGAAATATCTCGGAAATATATTACAGAAATCGAAATTTCCATTTCGTAAAAAAATATTTAGATTCTACTTTGGTGCAGTTACCTGAAAAACATATCGAAGTAAAATCGACCAAAAAAAGGTTAGAAATCATTACAGATGTTGTAAAATATCTAGACATTATTAGTTACTCGGATAGTATCATTAGTGTTTCAAAAATGTCTGCTTCAGAAAAAGTAAAATTTTATCAAAACCATATTGCTAAATTAAAAATATCCGACTCTATTGCGGCCAAAAAAGCAGCAGACAATTTAACGTTATCCAAACAAAATCAAAAAGCAGATATGTTTTCTGGAGATAATTTTAGTGATAACCTAAGCCCAAAAGATAAAAATTCAGCAGGCGGAATTTCAATGGCTAAAAATCCAGTTTTAGAACCAAATTTAACAAAATCACCAGTGAATTCAGGAGGTTTACAAAGTAATTTTTATTTTTACAATGCCGTAACGGTTGCACAGGGTAAAATTAATTTTAAGAAAAAATGGGGCGATATTAAATATGGCGACAATTGGAAATCTGTCGCGGTTTCAAATCAAAACCAATCAGATACTGCATCTGAAGAGGAATCAGAAGAAGAAACAGCTGATAAATCAGATGAAGTTGGTGTTGAGCCAAAATACAAAACAGCCTTTTACATTGATAAGTTACCTAAAGATTCTAAAACACTAGATAGTTTAAATGTTGAGGCCAATTACGCTCGCTTTCAATTAGGTTCTATTTTTAAAGAAAAACTTAAAGAAAATCAATTGGCCATAACTTCTTTTGAAGACATTTTAGCATACAAACCAGAAAGCAAATTAGTATTGCCAACCTACTATAATTTATACCAATTATATGGCACATTAAATAACGAAAAAGCTCTGGTTTATAAACAAAAAATTTTAACTGAATATCCAGAAAGTAGATATGCTTCAGCTTTTAATAACACTACAATAAATGCAGATATTACAGCGGATTCCGAATTTAATATGTTGTATACGAAAGTTGAAAAAGGATTGTTTAGAGAAGCAAATTTAGAAATAGATGCTTTGCTAAAAAAATACGACGGTGATGAATTAAATGCTAAATTCGATGTTTTAAAAGCAAAAATTACGGCAAGATTATTTGGGCTTTCTGCATATAAAGAAGCATTGCAAAAGATTGTAAAAAACTATCCAAAAGCCGATGAAACGAAAAAGATAGAGTCAATTTTAAATTCAGATATCCCTGTTTTAGAATCATTAAAATTTGGAGAAAAACCGAAAACCTATAATTTGGTATTTATAACCAATTATCCAAACGAAGTTTCGCATAAAAATTTAATTGAAAAATTAAATAAATATGCCAAAGAATCTGGTGACAGCAAAGTTAAAGTGTCAAATGACATTTATAATGTAGATAAAAACATGATAGTTTTACACGGCATTATAAATAAAGCAACTGCAGAATCGGTGGCTAATTATCTTAAAGAACACAAAGAGTACAAATTAAAAGATTCGCCTATAATTATTTCTAATGAAGATTATAAAGTAGTTCAGGTAAGAAAAAATATTGAAGAATATTTAGCTAAAATTAAATAAGTAAAAAAATCATACTACGTTTATTAGTAAAAACGTATCGAATTTAGAGCAACCACCATTTTTAGGAATAGGGTTTCTACTGACCTAACAAAAACAATGCTAAACAACAAAAACAAACCATTAAATAAATGGATTCAATTGATAAGTATTCCAGCGCAAATGGGGATAGTTATATTTTTGTTTGCCTATTTAGGTCAATATTTAGACGAAAAATACCAATCCGAAAACTATGTAAAAATTTTTACAGTTCTTGGTGTTTTTTTAGCCTTGTATAATGTGATTCGTCAAGTCAACCAAATGAGTAAAAATGAAAAATAACGTCTTGTTTTTTAAACAAATTTTCTTTTTTACACTTTCGTTATTCGCCATCAATCGGTTGGTTTTTATGCTGCCGGTATTAAAACAAGCCCAAGAAAAATTCCATTTCCCAATCGCCTTTTTGTTTTTATTATTTTTTGTACTTTCAAGCCTGATTTTATTTATTGTAAAAAAGGTTTCAGAAAAAAGCTTTGATAACACTGGAATGGTTTTTATGATAGCAACTTTCGTAAAAACTGGAATAGTTTATTTTATCGTCAAACCAATTATAAATTTACCAAATCATCAAATTGAAAAAACAAATTGCTTAATTGTTTTTATGTGTTTTTTAGCAATTGAAACGATTATTACAATCGGTATTTTAAATAAAAAACAATAAACCAATTTAATTTTGAATAATTTGGTAAAAAAAGTAATTTTCTAGTATTGTAATTTAAAGAAAAAATATACCTTTGCAAAAATTTTTAGGACACTATTTTTTAGAATATATATTTTATGTTGATTTCAAGAAAAACAATTCAATTATTTATAGCCACAATTTTTGCGGTTTTGCCAGTAGTTACTTTTGCAAATGCAGATACAAGTCACGTTGCAAAACCAGCACATTCTGAAGTTGTAAATCACGAAAATACCACAACTAAAGAAGTTGTTTCTGAAGAAATGAAAGCGCAAGAAGAAAGAGCGGAATTCATTCAACATCACTTATTAGATTCTCACGATTTTCATTTATTTTCTTATGGAAAAGAAACAGGTCACGAAACACACATTGGGTTTCCTTTACCAGTAATTTTATGGGAAGATGGATTGCATTTCTTTATGTCGTCTGAATTTCACCACGGTGAAGCTGTTGCCGAGTCAAACGGGAAATATTTCAAAATAAATCATCACGATGGAATGATTTATAATACAGACGCAAAAGGGACTTTCAATGTTGATGAAAAGCATCACACTACAAATACAAAACCTATTGATTTTTCTATAACAAAAAGTATTGTAATGATATTAATCGTTGCTTTATTAATGTTTATGATTTTTAGAAATTTAGGTAAATCATACAGTAAAAATGGTGGTATTGCTACTGGTGTAGGAAGATTTTTCGAGCCTTTAGTACTATATATCAGAGACGAAATTGCAATACCTAATATTGGAGAGAAACATTATAAAAAATATATGAGTCATTTATTGACTGTTTTCTTCTTTATTTGGTTTTTAAATATGTTTGGTTTAACACCACTTGGAGTAAACGTAACAGGTAATATTGCAATTACTGCTTCATTAGCTATTATTACATATTTAATTACTACGTTTACTGCTAATGGAAATTATTGGGGACACATTTTCTGGATGCCAGGTGTGCCGGTTCCAATGAAAATTATTTTAGCGCCAATTGAATTTTTAGGAACTATTATCAAACCCTTTTCATTAATGATTCGTTTATATGCGAATATGTTAGCTGGTCACGTGGTTTTAATGAGTATCATTGCGTTAATGTATACGTTTAGTAGTCCAATCGGAAGTCCGCTATCATTCGTGTTGGCTTTCGTATTATCAATATTAGAAATTTTAGTAGCTTTATTACAAGCTTATATTTTTACGATGTTAACGGCTTTATATTTTGGAGCTGCTAAAGAAGAACATCACCATGATGAGGAAGCTCATCATTAATAAATTGAATGTTTAATTAAATATATATACATTATGGAAGGAACTCTTAACCTTGTAGGAGCTGGATTAATCGTTATCGGTGCTGGTTTAGGTATTGGTAGAATTGGTGGATCAGCAATGGATGCTATTGCTCGTCAACCAGAAGCGTCTGGAAAAATTCAAACAGCTATGCTTATTGCAGCAGCGTTAATTGAAGGAATTGGTTTTGCAGCGTTATTCGCAGTAAAATAATTAAAACAAACAATTGTTGTAACGGTTGGTTACAACAATTGTTTACACTGAAAATTAAAATTAAACAATATATATAATGGAAGAATTATTAGGTCAATTTTCATTTGGTTTATTTATCTTGCAAACGGTTTTATTCGTAGGGTTAATCCTTTTACTTAAAAAGTTTGCTTGGAAACCTATTTTAGATGCAGTAAACGAACGTGAAGAAGGTATTAAAGAAGCTATTCTTTCGGCAGAAAATGCAAAAAAAGAAATGATGGCTTTAAAATCGGATAACCAAAAATTATTAGATGAAGCCCGAGCTGAAAGAGATACAATGATTAAAGAAGCAACTGCTATCAAAGAAAAAATGATTGCTGATGCAAAATCTGAAGCACAATCTCAAGGCGCAAAAATGATTGAACAAGCGAAAGCTACAATCGAAAGCGAAAAAAATAATGCAGTTGCTGAAATCAAAAATCAAGTGTCTTCATTATCTTTAGAAATCGCTGAAAAATTATTAAAAGAAGAATTATCTAACAAAGAATCTCAAACTAAATTAGTAGAGAAAATGTTAGCTGATGTTAAATTAAACTAATCTAAAGTTATGTCAAGAGCTGCGATTAGATACGCAAAAGCAATTATAGATATCGCTACAGAAAGCAATAACGCTTTAGCTGTAAATAACGATATGAAAACTATTGGCGCTGCAATTAAAGAAAATAATGAGTTACACGATTTTTTATCAAATCCTATTGTAAATGGAACGATAAAAATGAATGCATTAACTGAAATATTTCCATCTTTACAAGCAGAAACTAAAGGTTTGTTTCAATTGTTATTAGCAAATAAAAGATTTGAAATTTTGTCTGCAATTACTTTTCAATTCAATACATTATTTGATATTGCAAGCGGTATTGAGCAAGCAGTTGTTACTACAGCTGTTCCGTTAACTGCCGAATTAGAAGCACAAGTAACAAATAAGTTGAAAGAATTTTCTTCAAACAAAATTTCTATTACTAATGTAGTAGATCCTTCAATTATTGGAGGTTTTGTTTTAAGAATTGGCGACAAACAATATAATGCATCTGTTGCAAACAAATTACAACAGTTAAAAAGAGAATTTACATATTAAATAAATACCATTAAATATATATAAAATGGCAGAAATTAAACCAGCTGAAATTTCAGCAATATTAAAGAAACAATTATCAGATTTTCAATCTGGCGCTACGTTAGAAGAAGTAGGTACTGTACTACAAGTTGGTGATGGTATTGCTCGTGTATATGGTTTATCAAATGCTCAGTACGGTGAGTTAGTTCAATTCGACAACGGATTAGAAGCTATCGTATTGAACTTAGAAGAAGACAATGTTGGTGTGGTTTTATTAGGACCATCAACTGGAATTAAAGAAGGTTCTAACGTAAAAAGAACTAACAGAATTGCGTCTTTAAAAGTTGGTGAACAAATGGTTGGCCGTGTGGTGGATACATTAGGGAACCCAATTGATGGCAAAGGACCAATCGGTGGCGAATTATACGAAATGCCTTTAGAGCGTAAAGCACCTGGAGTTATTTTCCGTCAACCAGTAACAGAACCATTACAAACTGGTATCAAAGCTATCGATGCCATGATTCCTGTTGGACGTGGACAACGTGAGTTAGTGATTGGTGACCGTCAAACTGGTAAATCTTCAGTTTGTTTAGATACCATCTTAAATCAAAAAGAATTTTACGATGCTGGTCAACCAGTATTCTGTATATATGTTGCAATCGGACAAAAAGCGTCTACTGTTGCATCAATCGCAAAAACATTAGAAGAAAAAGGCGCAATGGCTTATACAGTTATTGTTGCAGCAAATGCTTCTGACCCAGCGCCAATGCAAGTATATGCTCCTATGGCAGGTGCTGCAATTGGTGAGTACTTCCGTGATTCAGGTCGTCCTGCATTAATTATTTATGACGATTTATCTAAGCAAGCGGTTGCTTACCGTGAAGTATCTTTATTATTAAGAAGACCTCCAGGACGTGAAGCATATCCAGGAGACGTTTTCTACTTACACTCTCGTTTATTAGAAAGAGCTTGTAAAGTAATTAACGATGATGAAATTGCTAAAAATATGAATGATTTACCAGATTCTTTGAAAGGAATTGTAAAAGGTGGTGGTTCATTAACAGCGTTACCAATTATCGAAACACAAGCGGGTGACGTTTCTGCATATATCCCAACAAACGTAATTTCGATTACGGATGGACAGATTTTCTTAGATGGAGATTTATTTAACTCTGGAGTACGTCCTGCAATTAACGTAGGTATTTCTGTATCTCGTGTTGGAGGTAATGCTCAAATTAAATCAATGAAAAAAGTATCGGGTACTTTAAAATTAGACCAAGCACAATTTCGTGAATTAGAAGCTTTCGCGAAATTTGGATCTGACTTAGATGCAGTTACTTTAAATGTAATTGAAAAAGGAAAACGTAACGTTGAAATCTTAAAACAAGGTTTAAATGATCCGTTTGCTGTTGAAAATCAAGTAGCAATTATTTATGCGGGAACAAAAAACTTATTAAGAAATGTTCCTGTAAATAAAGTAAAAGAATTTGAGAAAGATTATTTACAATTCTTAAGCTTAAAACATAAAGACGTTTTAGATGCATTAAAAGCAGGTAAATTTGATGATAATATCACAAATGTATTAGAAGCTGCTGCAAAAGAAATTTCTGCAAAATACTAATTAATTAGGTATAAGGAAAAAGGTCTTGGGTATTCAGTAAAAAGGATACCCAACACCATAAACCCAACACCCAATACCCAATAAAAATGGCAAATTTAAAAGAAATACGTAATAGAATTGTATCTGTATCGTCAACGATGCAAATCACTTCTGCTATGAAAATGGTTTCGGCTGCTAAATTAAAAAAAGCACAAGATGCTATTACAGCAATGCGACCTTATTCTGAAAAATTAACCGAGTTAATTCAAAGTCTAAGTGCTTCTTTAGAAGGTGATGTTGCGGCTAATTATACGACTCAAAGAGAAGTAAAAAAGGTATTAGTTGTAGCTATTACTTCTAACAGAGGATTATGTGGTGCTTTAAATTCAAATGTATTAAAACAAGTTAAAATTTTAACTGAGAAATACGGTCACGATAATGTTGGTATTTTTGCCATTGGTAAAAAAGCAAATGATGGTTTACATAAAACAAACTATGTAATAGCCAACAGAAGTGATATTTTTGACGATTTAACTTTTGATAATACAGCAGAAATAGCTCAGTCATTAACGCATTTATTTTTAGATGGTGAATATGATAAAGTAGAATTGGTTTACAATCAGTTCGTGAATGCAGCTACACAAAATGTTGTAAACGAACAATTTTTGCCATTAGCACCAATTAAAGGCGCTGCTGCAATATCATCGGACTATATTTTTGAACCATCAAAAGAAGAAATTGTATTAGAATTAATACCAAAATCGTTAAAAACGCAATTGTATAAAGCAGTTAGAGATTCTTTCGCGGCAGAGCACGGTGCACGTATGACAGCAATGCACAAAGCAACAGATAACGCAACTGATTTAAGAAATCAATTGAAATTAACATACAACAAAGCACGTCAGGCTGCAATTACAGGAGAAATCTTAGAAATTGTTGGTGGTGCGGAAGCATTAAATAATTAATTTTATTTACTGTTTTTAACTTCTTAAAGTCCCAATTTATTGGGACTTTTTTTATTTGCACTTATTTCCAAATAAATTTTAAATCCTTTTAATCAGTTTAATCCGTGGCGAAAAAAATTATATATTTGTAAAAACCGATTTGATATGAAAAATATTTATACCGCGCTTCTTTTAATTTTCAGTTCTCATTTATTAGCTCAAAACCTTCAATTAGAAGAAATAATGAAAGGGAACGAATTTATTGGTCATCAACCTTCCAATCAACGTTGGTCGGTAGATGGGAAAACTATTTACTTTGATTGGAATCCAAACAATGAAATTGCCGATAAAACATATCATTGGCAAATAGGTTTTTCTCAACCAAAATTAGTAGCAAAAGACGCCTTAAACTTTTCGAATATTCAATATCAAGGTCAAGAAAAATTTGATGTTGTATATTACACAAATCAAGGTGCATTATTTTCATATCATAAAAAAACGAAAGAAAACAAGATAATTTATCAAACAACTTCAAATATCAATGCTGTTCAAAGAAGTAGTAATACTGATGTAATTTATTTTCAACAAAATAAAAACCTGTATCAATTGAATGTAAAGAATTTTCAATTACTTCAACTAACTAATTTTAAATCTGGAACAGCTTCATCTGATTCTAATAAAGATAACTTTCTAAGCTTACAACAAAAAGATTTGTTTCAATTTGTAAACGAAGAAAAAGCCAAATCGGAATGGAATAAATCCCAATCTGAAGAGAAAAAATTAAAGTTTCCTTCTGAAATTTTTTATGGCGCAACTACTTTAGAAGCTATAAAAATTAGTCCAAACGGAAAGTTTGTAACTTATAATCTATCGGAATATCCAACGGCTAAAGACACAAAAGTTGAAAATTTTATAACTTCTGATGGATACACAAAAAGTAAATCGGCACGAGAAAAAGTGTCTGTAAACAATAATAGCAAACATAAAATGTATGTTTATAGTATCGAGAAAGATAGCGTGATGCCAATTTCTTTTTCAAATTTAACAGGGATAAAAATCTTTCCAAACTATTATCAAGAATACGATAATTTAAAATCTTTAGAACCAGTTGAAAAAGTAATAACGATGCAAGCGCCAATATACAATGCATTGGGGAATTTAGCTGTTTTTGAAGCCAGAAGCTTGGATAACAAAGACCGTTGGATTTTACAACTAAACTTAAATGACGCAACGGTTTCCGAATTAGATTACCAACACGATGAAGCTTGGATAGGTGGACCTGGAATTCCAGGCTATAATTTTAGTAATGGAACGTTAGGGTTTTTAGCCGACAACAAAACCATTTATTTTCAATCAGAAGCAACGGGTTTTTCTCATTTGTATACGTACAATTTGGAAACAAAAAAGAAAACGCAACTCACGCAAGGTAAATGGGAAGTTCGTGATGTAGTTTTATCAAAATTATCAAATTCCTTTTATATTACAAGTACCGAAACCCACCCTGGAAATCGTTCGTTTTATAAATTAGATATTTCTTCAGGAAAAAAAACACCAATTTTAACCAATGATGGAGCGTATGAAATTGAATTATCTCCAGATGAATCCCAATTAGCAGTACGATATTCATTTAGCAACAAACCTTGGGAAATATATCTTGCGGAGAATAAACCCAATCCAACTTTAAAACAAATTACGTTTTCAATTTCAGATGCCTTCAAAAAATACAATTGGAAAAAGCCTGAAGTCATTTCTTTTAAAGCAACTGACGGTACCGATGTTTTCGCTAGAGTTTACAATCCAAAAGCAGAAAATAAAAATAAAGCTGCAATTATATTTGTTCACGGAGCTGGCTATTTGCAAAACGCTCACAAGTATTGGAGTACGTATCATAGAGAATATATGTTTCATAATTTGTTAACCGATTTAGGCTATACGGTTTTAGATATAGATTACCGTGCGAGTGATGGATACGGACGCGATTTTAGAACCGGAATTTACCGTCATATGGGAGGAAAAGATTTATCGGATCAATTAGATGGAAAAAAATATTTAGTTGAAAAATTAGGCATTGATGCTAATAAAGTTGGAATTTATGGCGGATCATATGGTGGATTTATAACGCTAATGGGACTTTTAACCAAACCTGGTGAATTTAAAGCTGGCGCAGCATTACGTTCAGTTACAGACTGGGCACATTATAACCAAGGATACACCGCAAATATTTTAAATTTTCCTGAAACAGACCCGGAAGCTTACAAAAAAAGTTCGCCAATTTATTTTGCGGATAATTTACAAGACAAGTTGTTAATGCTTCACGGAATGGTTGATGATAACGTACAATTTCAAGATATTGTTAGATTGACACAGCGTTTTATTGAACTTGGTAAAAAAGATTGGGATTTAGCCGTATTTCCAGTTGAAGCACACGGATTTCAAAAAACCTATTCTTGGGTAGATGAATACCGAAGAATTTTAGACTTATTTAATGAAAACTTATTAGGTAAAAAGTAATGGAAATTCGTATTTTATTTCAAAAATCAGAAATGTTAGCCCATTTGGATATTGTAAAACAATTATATCCTGATTTTACCATTGAAAAATATGGCACACTTTTAGATGAAATGCTTAAAGCCAACTACCAACAAGTTATTGTTACAAAAAACAATAAAACAATAGCGTTAACAGGTGTTTGGATTGGAACAAAATTATGGTCAGGGAAATACATAGAAATTGATAGTTTTGTAGTTCACGAAGATTTTAGAGGTCAAAAAATAGGTGATATTTTAATTGAAGAAGTACATAAAATTGCTGAAAAAGAAGGTGCAAATCAGATTGTTTTAGATGCATTTACAACCAATTTTACAGCTGGAAAATTTTATATCAATCACGGATTTCAACCAAAAGGATTCCATTTTGTTAAAATATTGAATTAAAATAAAATGAAGATAATTGGACTATTCGCAATAGTGTTTTTGAATTTAGTTTCTTGTTCTTCTAATAAAGCACAACAAGAAACCAAGCAATATATCGAAAAAGCAACCTTTCAAAATTGGGTTGGTGGCATAAAAGGCGCTGGAGGCGGAACTATTATTAATATTAATTTACTTAAAAGTATTCCGGAAAATACACAATTTATAAAAATTCAATTTCAAAATAGAGAAGGAAATATCATAAAATTGAATGATGTATCTTATCAAGCTTCAATTAAAACATTTGATAACGAGTCTGAAACGATTCCAACACCAACAATAAAAACGAATTTAAAACCCAATCAAGCTCAGATTTTTTTCAAAATTAATAGTAAGGAAAGCACCATTATCATTGAAGATGTAAAAGAATTACCAATGTTAGCTTATCCTTCTGCAAAACCAATAAATAATTAACTATTTTTGTTCTTTAAATAAAATAAATTGAGTTCAAACAGAAGACTTCTTAAACAAACCCTTATTTACGGTATTGCAACTGTAATGCCTCGTATAATGAGTTTTTTATTGGTAGGATTACATACGGATTTAATGCCGAAAGTAGCCTATGGAGAAATTACTATTCTTTTAGCCTATATGATATTTTTCAATGTGATATTGTCTTACGGAATGGAAACGGCTTTTTTTAGATTTTATCATAAAGAAGAAAATAAAAAAGAGGTAATTAGTACCGCTACAGTTTCTATTTTTTGGAGCACCATTTTATTTTTATCAGTAGCGCTTTTATTTCAAAAAACACTTGCAGGATTACTAAACATAGATAAAGAATACGTAAACTATGCCATTTGGATTTTAGCTTTCGATGCGCTTGTAATTATACCTTTTTCTAAGCTTCGCGCTGAACAAAGGCCGATTAGATATTCTGTACTAAAAATTTCTAATGTGCTTATTTATTTGCTATTAAACGTCTTTTTATTAGCAATATTACCCAAATTAGCACAAGCCAATCCGCAAGGTTTTTGGAGTTCTTTTTATGTGGAAGACTATCAAATTGGGTATGTTTTCTTGTCAAATTTAATGGCGAGTTTATTCACTTTTGTATTATTTATGCCGCATTATTTTAAGCCTAACTGGGTTTTTAATAATGAATTATGGAAAAAAATGCTTCATTATGGTTGGCCAATATTATTTGCAGGTTTGGCTTTTGGAATCAATGAACATTTAGATAAAATTTTATTATCAGAATGGTTAGACCCTATAACTGCAAAGGCGGCAGTTGGGGCATATTCGGCTTGTTATAAAATTGGCTTGTTTATGGTTTTGTTTCGTACTGCATATTCACTGGGTATTGAACCGTTTTTCTTCAGTCAAGCTGGAAATGACAATGCGCCTCAAACGTACGCTACAATTACTAAATATTTTGTTATTTTAGGTTCATTAATTTTGTTAGTGGTTGTAGTTTTTGCTGATGTTGTTAAATTCTTTTTAGTAAGACAACCTGAATATTGGGAAGCTATGTCAATAGTGCCATTAATAATAATCGCGAATTTCTTTTTAGGGATTTACACCAGTTTGTCTGTTTGGTATAAATTAATTGATAAAACAATAATTGGCGCCTACATTTCGGCAATTGGCGCCATTATTACATTAAGCATGAATTATATTTTAATTGTAAAATTCAACCTGAGTTATTTGGGTTCAGCTATTGCAACTATTTGTGCCTATGGGAGTATGATGTTGATTTCGTACTATTTAGGAAAAGAAAAATACCCAATTCCCTTTGAAATGAAAAAGATCTTAACCTATCTTTTTGCGTCCATAACATTAGCTTGTATTTCATTTTACGTTAAAGAACTAAGAGAAACGTTTGTTTTCGGAATACTTGCAATCATTGGCTTTAGTTATTATATTTACAAAAATGAAAAAGAAGTAATTTTAAAAATTATAAAACGAAAATAAAACCTATTTAGCAGTTAAAAATAAGATTAAAATGCAAATAAAAATTATAAATAAATCGCAACATCCATTACCTAACTACGAAACGAATGCTTCTGCAGGAATGGATTTACGAGCGAATTTAACGGAATCAATAACTTTAAAACCCTTAGAAAGAACTTTAGTTAAAACAGGTCTTTTTATAGAATTACCAATTGGTTATGAAGCACAAGTGCGACCAAGAAGTGGTTTGGCTTTAAAAAAAGGAATTACCGTTTTAAATTCACCTGGAACAGTGGATGCGGATTATCGTGGTGAAATTGGTGTGATTTTAGTCAATTTATCCAATGAGGATTTTGTTATTGAAAACGGAGAACGCATCGCACAACTAATCATCGCCAAACACGAACGCGCCGAATGGCAAGAAACCATAGAATTAACCGAAACGTCTCGTGGAGAAGGTGGATTTGGTAGTACCGGAGTTAAGTAAAACTTCAACATTCAAAATTCCAAGTTGAATATTCCAAGTTAAAAAATGTTGAATATTCAATTTTGATTAACGAATTTTGAAAAAGTAAATAGTAACAGAAATAATTATATAAGCCATGAAAAAATTTGATTTACATGAGAGACTAATTGATTTTGCCGTTCAAATCATTAACATTACAGATAATGTAAAAACATCAAAAGCTGGTAATCATTTGTCAGGTCAAATTGTTAGATCAGGAACAGCACCATCTTTGAACTATAGTGAAGCACAAAGTGCTGAATCAAGAAATGATTTTGTTCATAAAATGTCAGTTGTTTTGAAAGAACTCAGAGAAACCCAATCTAATTTAAAGATTATATTTAGAGCAAAATTGTATATAGGACAAGAAATTGAAATAACTTCTGCAATTAAAGAAAGTGATGAATTAATATCAATTTTTGTAAAAAGCATTGAAACATCAAGAAATAAAAACAAATAATATTTAATTCATTATTCAAAGTTGAATATGTATGTTTAAAAATGTTGAATATTCAATTTTGAATAACGAATTTTGAAGTTTTAAAAAAAATAACATGAAAATAATAGTACCAATGGCTGGTCGTGGTTCACGTCTTCGCCCACACACATTAACCATTCCTAAACCATTAATTCCTATTGCAGGAAAACCAATTGTACACCGTTTAGTAGAAGATATTGCAAAAGTAATTAATCAACCAATTAACGAAGTAGCGTTTATTATTCACGAAAGCTTCGGTGCAGCTGTAGAAAAAGATTTACTTGCGATTGCTACTAAAATTGGAGCAAAAGGAACCATATATTACCAAAATGAAGCTTTAGGAACGGGTCACGCTATTATGTGTGCGAAGAATTCTTTATCTGGACCAGCAGTTATTGCTTACGCAGATACGTTAATTCGTGCAGATTTTGAATTGGATGCAACTGCCGATAGCGTAATTTGGGTAAAACAAGTTGATAAACCGGAAGCATTTGGTGTAATTAACTTAAATGAAGCTAATGAAATTATAGAGTTAGTAGAAAAACCAAAAGAATTTGTATCTGATTTAGCCGTTATCGGAATTTATTATTTCAAAGATATTGCCGTTCTTAAAAACGAATTACAAGCGGTTTTAGATAACAACATTATTCACGGTGGCGAATACCAAATTAATGATGGTATCAAACAAATGATGGCAAAAGGTATGAAATTCGTACCAGGAAAAGTTGACGAATGGATGGATTGCGGAAATAAAGATGTTACCGTGGATACCAATAACAGAATGTTAGGATTTTTACTTCAAGATGGCGAAAATTTAGTTGCGGATGATGTACGTTTAGATAATTCACAAATCATTCCACCTTGTTTTATTGGTGAAGGAGTGCAACTTATTGATTCCGTAATCGGACCAAATGTTTCTATCGGAAAAGGATCACATATTCAAAATAGTAAGATACAAAATAGTTTAATTCAAACGCATTCACATATTAAAAATGCAAAATTAGATAATGCTATGATTGGAAATCACGTGAATTATAATGGTGATTTTACAAGCGTAAGTTTAGGTGACTATTCAACAATGGAATAATTTTTGTAATACTTTCATTTAAAACAAAATATGTATAAAATAATAGCATTTCTTTTCCTTTTTCAAATTTCTTTCGGACAAATAAATCCAGAAGAAGTGGAAACTGCGGAAAATGAATTTGAAACTAATTTTTTTGATGCTTTAAAAGAAAAAGCTATAGAAAATTATGACAAAGCTATTATAGCCTTACAAAAGTGTTTGCTAAAAGAACCTTTGAACCCAGAAATTCACTACCAATTGGGGATAAATTATTTAGCTCAAAAAGAGTATGTCGAAGCGGAAAACGCCTTCCAAAAAGCGGTAGACTTAGAACCCAAACAACGATGGTATTGGAACGGCTTGTACGATGTGCATTATCAAACAAAAGCCTATGAAAAAGCAATAGTTATTGTTGAAAAATTAGTCGCTTTTGATGCGAATATGAAAGAAGATTTGGTGTCATTATATATGAATACCCAGCAATTTGATAAAGCTAAAATTGTAATTAATGATATTGAAAGCAAAGGCACTTTGACCAAAGCTATGGAATCGTACCAAATGCAAATTCAAAGTATGCAAAAAGGAAACAAATCAAATGTTAACGATTTGGTTGAAGCTATAAAAAACAATCCTAAAGCAGAACAAAATTATATCGATTTAATTTATGCGTATTCTGTAAACAATCAAGAAGATAAAGCATTTCAAACGGCTTTGTTGTTAGAAAAAGAGCTCCCAAATTCTGATTTAGCACACGTAAGTTTAGTTAAATTTCATATTCTAGCGAATGACATTTCAAAAGCTACTGATTCTTACAAAAGAGTTGTAAAAAGCAGCAAAATCGATTTAAAAATTAAGCAACGCGTTTTAAATGAATATTTAATTTTTGCTACAAAAAATCCGCAATTACTAACCGAAATTGATAATACAATAACGTTCTTTGACAACACAGTTGGAATGGATGTTAATAAAGAATTAGGAAAATTTTTCTACAATAAAAATAATTTTGAATTGGCTCAAAAATATATTGAACAATCAAAAGAAAGTGACGTTGAAGCGATTGATTTGCTTCTAAATATTTATGATTTCAATAAGCAATTTGAAAAAATGGCAAAAAAATCAGAAGCATATATTGACTTGTATCCTACCAAAGCCAATTTGTATTATTACGCTGGAAAAGGAAATAACAATTTAAAAAATTATAAAAAAGCAAAAGATTTTTTAGAAATAGGAATTGATTATGTTATTGATGATCCAAATTTAGAAGCTGGATTTTGCAAACAATTTATTTTTTGTGCCGACGGATTATCGGATTCAAAAATGAAACAAACCTATCAAAAAAGATTAGATGTAATTTCTAAAAAATAATATGAAAAAATTTTTCACATTCCTGATATTAGTAGTCGTTATAGTTTCGTGTAAAACGAAAAAAACAGTCGTAGAACAATCTGTTGCTAAAGAGACAGTTGTAGATAATATGGCTAAAGAAATTATTGAAAAACATTATGAAAATAAAGTAGATTTTCAAACGGTTTCTATTCGTTCTGCTGCGGATTATGAAGACCAAAAACAATCCATTTCCATTGGTGCAGATATCCGAATTAAAAAAGATGAAATCATTTGGATCAATCTAAAATTTTTCGGAATTCCAATGGCAAAAGCACTTATCTCACCAACTCGAGTAAGTTATTATGAAAAAGCAAATGGTACCTATTTTGATGGCAATTATTCTATTTTAACTAAAATGTTAGGCACCGATTTAGATTTTCAAAAAGTGCAGAATTTGTTATTAGGACGACCTGTTGATGATTTAACTAAAGAAGTTTTTATAGCAGAAATTGTTACTAATTTGTTCCAATTAAAATTAAAAAAACAAGCTGATATTGAAAAATTATTTCGTTTTGAAACCGCAAACTATTTATTAAAAGAGCAATTTATCAATCAAATTTCAAAAAACAGAAACGTTTTGGTTACTTATCCTTCATTTACAAATCAGGACAATATATTATTACCAACTGGCGTTTCTATTATTGCCAATCAACAAAATCAAGTTAAAATTAATGTAGAATATAAAAAAATTACGTTTAATGAAGCATTATCGTATCCATATTCTATCCCAGATGGTTATTCTCAAATAAAAATAGATTAATTTTGTAAAAAAATTCAAGCATGAACAAATTTCTTTTATCCCTATTCGTACTCTTTTTTTCCTTTTCAGCAATGGCACAAATTGATGAGAAAGAAAAATTAGAACAAAGAAAAGAACAATTACAAAGAGAATTGTCTGAAGCAAAAACCAAACTTCAGAACGAAAAGAAAAAAGAAAAATCCGTTTTGAAAGAAATTGCAGGACAAGATGCCCAAATTAGAATTTCAGAAAAGATCATTTCTACAATTGCCAAACAAGCACGAATTTTAGATGACAATATTTATTTAACGCAATTAGAAATTAATAAGTTAAATAAAGATTTAAAAATAATGAAGGAAGATTATGCAAAAATGATTGTGAAATCATACAAAAGTCGTTCAGAACAAAGTCGATTTATGTTTGTGTTGTCTTCTACGAGTTTTTTACAGGCCTACAAGCGTGTACAATATATGAAACAATATGCAGGCTACAGAAAACGCCAAGCCGAGGAAATTAAAGTAAAACAAGCCCGATTAGGAGTTGCTGTTGGTGAATTGCAAACCAATAAAAAAGAAAAAGAAATTGTTATTGTAGAAAAAACAAAAATCAAAGCCGAACACGAAAAACTAAAACAAGAAAAAGTAGCAACGGCAAAACTTATACAAAAAGACAAGAAAAAAATCGCAGCTGATATCGCCAAAATGGATAAAGAAAGAAAATCCATCGATAAAAAAATCAAGAAAATGATTAACGATGCGATTGCTGCAGAAAACAAGAAAAATGCCGCTAAGAAAAAAGCTGCTGCAACGGCTTCAGGGAATACTGCGCCTGTGAAAACAGCTCCGGTTTCTTCCACAAAAATTGAATTAACACCTGAAGGAAAATTATCTTCAGATAGTTTTAAAGCCAACAAAGGACAATTGCCTTGGCCAACAGAAAAAGGATATATTTCCACTGGATACGGAGATCAGCCGCATCCAGATTATAGCAATATTGTAATTCACAATAGTGGAATCGACATCACTACGGATTCTGGTTCTTCGGCACGTGCCGTTTTTGCTGGTGAAGTATCAGGTGTGCAAGTGTCTCAAACTACAAATACCTATACTGTATTGGTGCGTCACGGAGATTTCTTTACAGCGTATAGTAATTTAAGTAGCGTTTCGGTTTCTGTGGGTAACAAAGTTTCGGCAAAACAAACGTTAGGTAAAATTAAAACCAACGCCAAAGGAAATTCGGTTCTAAAATTTGTAATCAATCAAAATACAACGGTTCTAAATCCAAAAAGTTGGTTAAAACCTAAATAATTTTTAGAAGCAAAACCCTTATTTCCAGAAGACTTTCGGTCCCGCTATCCGCTATATTTTTTCTTTTGTTGCCTGAGGCACTCGAAGGCAATAAAAGAAAAAGATGCCGCTCCTATCGGGGCTAAAACACAACAATTGTTTTCAAAAAACTTTCAGCGAAATCCGTTTAATCTGTGTATCCATTAAAGTGTCTATGTGTTTTTTTATCACAGATTACATAGATTTTTATTAAAATTTGCGTAAATCCGTTCAATCCCTAAAATCTGTGTACCTATCAAATTCATAAACTTTACTTATCTTTGCACAAATTTGCACTATGCCAACAATTGGAAACATTATTTTGCCCGATTATCCCTTGCTTCTTGCACCTATGGAAGACGTAAGCGATCCGCCATTTCGTCGTTTATGCAAAATGCACGGAGCAGATTTAATGTATTCTGAATTTATTTCTTCAGAAGGTTTAATTCGTGATGCTATGAAAAGCAGAATGAAATTAGATATTTTCGATTACGAACGACCAGTTGGGATTCAAATATTTGGTGGCGACGAAGAAGCTATGGCACTTTCTGCAAAAATTGTAGAAACCGTTCAACCGGATTTGGTAGATATTAATTTTGGTTGCCCCGTTAAAAAAGTAGTGTGTAAAGGTGCTGGTGCAGGAGTATTAAAAGACATCGACTTAATGGTGCGATTAACCAAAGCGGTAATCAAATCCACACATTTACCGGTTACTGTAAAAACCCGTTTGGGTTGGGACGAAAGTTCTATAAATATTGATGAAGTAGCCGAACGTTTGCAAGATATTGGCGTACAAGCCTTAACCGTTCACGCTAGAACCCGAGCACAAATGTATAAAGGACATTCCGATTGGACACATATTGAGCGCATTAAAAATAATCCACGAATTTCTATGCCAATTTTCGGAAATGGTGATATTGATTCTCCAGAAAAAGCGTTAGAATATAAAAATAAATTTGGTTTAGACGGTATGATGATTGGTCGTGCCGCCATTGGTTACCCTTGGATTTTTAACGAAATCAAACACTTTTTCAAAACGGGCGAAAAATTAGCCCCACCAACTGTTGCAGACAGAGTAGAAGCGGCTCAAAACCACTTAATTTGGTCCATGGAATGGAAAGGCGAACGAGTGGGAATCGTAGAAATGCGTCGTCATTATACCAATTACTTTAAAGGTATTCAAGATTTCAAACAATACAAACAACGTTTAGTTACAACAGACGGGCACAACGAATTATTTGATATTTTCAATCAAATAAAAGAAGTGTATGCGAATTATGAACAATTGGTTTAATTTATAGTTTCGCTGCGTTGCATAAAACTATTTTGCGAATCTATCCCTAAATCCTTAACTTTCCATTTTCAAAATTGATATTATGCAAACTATTTCTACGATTAAAATTCTTCATCTTGACACCAATCATCCGTTGCTTTGGGAGCAATTAGAAACGGCAGGTTTTCAGAATGAAGCAGATTATACTTCCACCAAAGAAGAAGTAGAAAGTAAAATAGAGAACTATCACGGAATTGTCATTAGAAGCCGATTTAAAATTGATAAAACCTTTATTGATAAAGCTAAAAACTTACAATTTATTGCACGAGTGGGCGCTGGTTTAGAAAGTATCGATTGTGAATATGCCGAAAGTAAAAACATAAAACTAATTGCAGCTCCTGAAGGAAACGCTTCAGCTGTAGGCGAACATGCTTTAGGGATGCTTTTGTCGCTGTTTAATAAATTAAATACTGCCGATAAGGAAGTGAAATCTGGACAATGGAATCGTGAAAGTAATCGCGGAACTGAATTGGACGGCAAAACTGTTGGGATTATTGGTTATGGAAATATGGGAAAATCATTCGCAAAAAAATTGAGAGGTTTTGAAGTTGATGTTTTGTGCTATGATATTTTACCAAATGTTGCCGATTCAAATGCGAAACAAGTTCCCTTACAAGAAATACAACAAAAAGCAGATGTCTTAAGTTTACACATTCCGTGGACACCAGAAACAGATAAAATGGTAAATACTATATTTATTAATCAATTCTCAAAACCATTTTGGTTTATCAATACCGCAAGAGGGAAAAGTGTAGTTACTTCCGATTTAGTTTCTGCTTTACAATCTGGTAAAATTTTAGGAGCAGGTTTAGACGTTTTAGAATACGAAAAACTATCATTTGAAACCTTATTTGAAGGTGAAAAACCAGCTGCTTTTGAATACTTGCTAAACGCTAATAATGTGCTTTTATCACCACACATAGCAGGTTGGACAATTGAAAGTAAAGAAAAACTTGCCCAAGTTATTGTAAATAAAATTTTGAAACTGTATGAAATTTAATTTAAGATGTTTGAAAAAAACAAATAAATTAATATATTCGTAAATTAAACAAATAACCAAACTATTATGGAAGCAAACAAAGTGGACATGTTTATGATGTCAAACACAAAATTTTTTGAAGGACACAATTTACATGCGATTAGAGAAAGATTATTAGCATTAGACGATGAAAAATGGCCCATGATACAAATGGTTCAATTTAAAGACCCTACTACTGCTTTATTGATTTCAATTTTTGCAGGAGCCTACGGAATTGATAGATTTTACATAGGAGATACAGGAATGGGAGTGGGTAAACTACTTACTTGTGGTGGTGTCGGAATATGGGCAATTGTAGATTGGTTCTTAATACAAGGAGCAACGAAACAAAAGAATCTAGAAAAATTTAATCAAGCGATGATGTATTAAATAAAATTGTCTAAAATCTCTGATGTTTTTAGACAATTTTTTTAAACGATTAATGGAAATGAAGAGAAACAAACTGTATATTTTTCTGTTAATTGCAATTGCTTTTGGATATGCTTGGCTCGTTTTTTCAAACGTAACTTTTTTTAAAGAAAAGCATATTGGTTGTTTATTTAAAAAAGTCACTACTTATCCTTGCCCTTCTTGCGGAACAACTAGGTCTGTTCAATTGGTATTTAATGGAGAATTTTTTTCTTCACTACTTTTAAATCCATTTGGCATTCTTGTAGCAACAATTATGTTGGTGGTGCCATTTTGGATTGGCATAGATTTAATAAAAAAATCGGATAGTTTTTTTAAATTTTATAAAGCGTCAGAACGATTTATTTCAAAAAAACCAATAGCAATTCTTTTATTTTTATTGGTTATATTAAATTGGTATTGGAATATTAAAAAAAATATATAATTATGATTTCAAACACAAACTTTTATTACAAGCCTAATGATTCTGAATTAGAACGCGCTTCAAATAGTTACTTAATGTCTTTAGTAGCGGTTATTGGAGGATTGCCATTGCCAATTTTGAATTTATTAGCATCCATATTTTTCTATTTAGGAAATAGAAAAAGTACGCCATTTGTAAAATGGCATTGTACTCAAAATTTATTGTCGCAATTTGGTTTGTTTTTTCTAAATAGCACCGGTTTTTGGTGGACGGTTTCAATTATTTTTTACGATGAAAAGGTCACAAACGTATATTTTGGATACATGTTAACTTTAATTATATTTAATTTAGTTGAATTTATTTCAACTATTATTTTAGCGTCAAGAACAAGAAAAGGAATACATGCTCAGCTGTTTTTCTTTAGTGATTTAACAAATATTTTAGTTAAGAAAGATGAAAATTATAAGTAAAGCAATACTCGTTTATGGCGGGTTTTTCTTGTGTTGGTTTTTACTTGCACAAGTGGATTTTGTTTCATTTTTTGAAATAGAACAAAATAAAGTATTTGCAGAAGATAAAATTGGAGATATTATTTGGGACGAAATTGAACAAAATGAGGATGTAATTTATGATGATTCAATTGTGTCAACTTTAGATGCTTTATTATTGCCATTGTGTAAAGCAAATAATATAGAAAGAGATAGTTTAAAAGTGCATATAGTAAAAAACAGTCAAGTAAATGCTTTTGCTATGCCAGATAATCATTTAGTAGTCTATTCTGGACTGATTGAAGCTAGTAAAAACGAACAAGCTTTACTAGGGGTTTTAGGGCATGAAATGGCTCACATTGAAAAAAACCATGTTATGAAAAAATTATCAAAGGAAATTGGATTTTCAGTTTTGGTTTCAATGGCAACAGGAGCAAATGGTAGTCAAATTGCCAAAGTGGTGAATACGTTAACCTCTTCTGCTTATGATAGAAGTTTGGAAAGAGAAGCCGATATGGAAAGTGTTCGATATATGCTAAAAGCAAAAATAGACCCAAGACCTTTTGCAGATTTTATGTATGATTTGTCTTTAGATAACGAAATGCATAAATATACTTATTTGATAACTACGCACCCAGAAGCGGAAGATCGTGCGAAATACATTCTTAATTATTTAAAAGGAAAGAAAATTAAATCTAAAGCAATTCTTTCAAAAGAAGCATTTAAAGCATTTAAAGAAAATGTTGCTAAAAACAGAGAATAATTTTTAAACCAAACTAAAGGCTAATTAATAATTTTTAATTAGCCTTTATGTTTTCTTTCTAATTCCGCTTGAAATTCTTCCATAACGGGTTTTACTGTACTTTCTGGAATATCTGAAATTTTTATATACATCAACCCGTCAATTGCATTGTTAAACATTGGGTCAACGTTAAACGCTACAACTTTAGCGTTTTGTTTGATGTATTTTTTAATTAAAACAGGCAATCGTAACGATCCTGGTTCAATTTCATCAATAATTTTATCAAATTTATTTAAGTCGGCTTCAGTTTCATTGAAAACGAAATCTTTGTCTGCGTCTTTTAATTTTACCTTAAACTCTTTTTTCGGTTTAATATATTGCGCCACATATGGATCGTAATAATTGGATTTCATAAATTCAATCATTAACGATTTCGAAAATTCTGAAAACTGATTACTAATACTCACACCACCAATTAAAAATTTATGTTCAGGATAATGTAAAGTCGTATGCACAATTCCTTTCCAAAGTAAAAACAAGGGCATCGGTTTTTGTTGGTATTGCGAAATAATAAAAGCCCTTCCCATTTCAATAGAATGGCTCATCATATCATTTAATTCGGGTTCAAATTTAAAAAGTTCGTTTAAATAGAAACCTTCTAAACCATATTTAGGAAATATTTTCGAGCCAAATCCCATTCTATATGCTCCGGCAATCATTTGAGCATCGTCATCCCATAAAAACATATGATGATAATACTGGTCATATTTGTCTAAATCAATGGCTTCATTCGTGCCTTCGCCTACTTCTCTAAAAGTAATTTCTCGTAAACGACCAATTTCGTGTAAAATATTTGGAATTTTTTCGGCAGTTACTAAAAATACTTTATAGTTTTTACTTTGCAATAATTGATAATCACCTTCTTTTAAGAAATTAATTTCTTCAATAATTTGTTCGTGATTGGCAGGTTTTACAATTTGTTTCGCTGCTTTAGGACTTGTGAATTTTGGAAACGTCAACTTAAAGTTTTCTTCTTCAAAAGAATTAGAAAGCATATAGGTTTTCTTTCTTAAAAACTTTCCTAATTCTGGAATACTTTCGTGTTCATTTAGTTCATTAACCGAAATGGGTTTTCCAATTCGAACTTTTATTATACGATGTTTTTGAGTTAATAATTCGCTTGGTAATTTTGCCGTACGTAATGTATCATTTAATTTGGATAAACTATAAAATAACTTGCTGTTTTGAGCGTGAAAATAAATAGGAACAACTGGTACTTTTGCTTTTTTAATAATTTTTAAAGCGCCTTCTTCCCAAGGTTTATCTACTATTAATTTGCCGTCTTTGTATGTGGAAACTTCTCCCGCAGGAAAAATCCCTAAAGGTTTACCATCACTCAAATGACGTAAGGTTTCTTTTATTCCAATTACACTTGATTTAGCATCTTTATGATTTTCAAACGGATTAACCGGCATAATATACGGTTTCATCGGTTCAATTCTGTGTAATAAAAAATTGGCAATTATTTTGAAATTAGGTTCGCGTTCAAGCATTAATTTCAGTAATAAAATACCGTCAATTCCACCTAAAGGATGATTTGAAATGGTAATATAAGCGCCGTCTTTTGGTAAACGTTTTAAATCTTCTTCCGGAATTTCAAATTTAATTTGAAACTCATCTAAAATAGCATTCAAAAACTCTAAATCACTTAAATGTTTATTTCGATTGTATATTTTATTGAGTGTAGAAATTTTGAGAACTTTCATGAGTAACCACCCAGAAAAAGTTCCTAAAAAACCATACTTATCCGTTTTTATCGCTTTCGCTACTTCTTTTGCAGTAACTAATCCCATTTATTTGTGTTTAGACAGAGAAACAAAGATAGCAATTCTATTCAATTTCCGTATAACTTGCTGTAACAATTGCTAACAATTTAATAATTGGCATTTTTTGCTAAATTTTTTATAAATTACTCATTTAATGACACATTTTATTGAAAACTTTTTCTATTTTTGAGAATTAGATTTTTAAACACAAACGTACATTCTGAAAATAAGCAAAAGTAGGTTTGAAAATAAAAATTTAGTACAGTTTTAAACTTAAAATAGTTAATGAAGATTATCTCATATAATGTAAACGGAATTAGAGCAGCCATAACCAAAGGGTTTATAGAATGGTTACAAAGTGCAAATCCGGATGTGATATGTTTGCAGGAAATAAAAGCTACTGAAGATCAAATTCCTACAGATGAAATAACGGCTGCGGGTTATCCGTATCAATATTATTTTTCAGCCCAAAAAAAAGGGTATAGCGGCGTTGCCATTTTATGTAAAACGGAACCTAAAAATATTGTTTTTGGAACTGGCATAGAAAGTATGGATTTTGAAGGAAGGAATTTACGTGTAGATTTTGAAAACCTTTCCGTAATGAGTATGTATTTGCCATCTGGTACCAATAATGACAGACTTGGATATAAGTTTCAATATATGGACGAAATTCAAAACTATATCGTAAACTTGCGACAAGAAATTCCGCATTTAGTAGTTTGTGGCGATTATAATATTTGTCACGAAGCTATTGATATTCATAATCCAAAAGGAAACGAAAAAACATCAGGATTTTTACCCGAAGAACGTGCTTGGTTAGATGGTTTTATGAAAACAGGAATGATTGATACATTTCGTCATCTAAATAAAGAACCACATAATTATAGCTGGTGGAGTTATAGAGCAAATGCAAGAAATAACAATAAAGGTTGGCGAATTGATTACTGTTTAGCTGCCGAACCATTAAAAGATAAAATAAAAAGAGCATTAATTTTACCAGAAGCCAAACACTCAGATCATTGTCCGGTTTTGGTAGAAATAGGTTAGATAAATAGTACACAACCAAATTAGAAAAAGAAACGTCTAAAGTAAATAATAATAACCGATTCGAACAGAATCAAATATAAATAAAAAGATGATAAGAAAAATCACATTAGGACTTGCGATATTAAGTTTGAGTACATCTTGTGTTTCAAAAAAAATCTATCAAGATTTAGAAAACAAGTTTGCGGATTTAAAAAAAGAACGCAACGCGTTAGCAGATGAAAATGAAGGGTTGAAAACCAATAATTCTACTTTGCAAACCGATTTAAACAAATACAAAACAGAAGCAGAAAAATTAAAGGCAGAACGCGATAAATTAGCTGCTGATTATGCGGCAACTAAGAAAAGTTTAGACAATTTAAAATCATCTTACGATGCATTGGAGAAAGATAGTAATGAAGCGTTAGATGCTAATATTAAAAAAAATCGTGAACTTTTAGCCGAATTAGAAGCCAAACAAAAAGCAATGGCTGCTGAACAAGATAAATTAAATAAATTGAAAGCCGATTTATTAAAATCATCTACGCGTTTAGCAGAATTAGAAAAAATTATGGCCGACAAAGAAGCGGCTATGAAAAAACTGAAAGAAACGTTATCTAAATCACTTAAAGCCTTTGAAGGAAAAGGGTTAACCGTTACTGAAAGAGATGGAAAAGTGTATGTTTCTATGGAAAATAAATTACTTTTCGAGTCGGGAAGTTGGACTGTTGGAACAGAAGGTAAAAAAGCAGTTGATTTAGTAGGGAAAGTTTTAGGTGATAATCCTGATATTTCAGTACTTATTGAAGGTCATACAGATAATGATAAAATTGTTGGTTCTATAGGTGGTGGTGTAGAAAATAACTGGGATTTATCTACCAAACGTGCAACAGCAATTGTAACCATTTTATCGGCTAATGCCAAAGTTAAAAAAGAAAATTTAACAGCAGCTGGTCGTGGTGAGTTCGCACCTTTATTATCAAATGAAACCGCAGAAGGAAAAGCAAAAAATCGTAGAATTGAATTTATTTTAACACCAAAATTAGACGAATTGTCTAAGTTGTTGAACGAATTGTAAAATTTAATATAATAATAAAAGTTGCCTAAGAGGAAATTATTTTTTTAGGCAACTTTCTTATTTTCAGAAATTATGAACCCACTCGAACATTTACTTCTTCAATTAGAAAGTCATCTACCAAATCTTGACAAAACCAATTTTAAAGTCTCCAACAGCACTATTGGCTGGCAAATAGATCATTGTTTGTTAGTGATAAATGTCATTATTGGTCAATTAGAAATTTCAGCCCCATCTAAATATCAACCCAAATGGACCTTTCCTAAATTTATGGTTTTTACAACAGGTAAAATCCCAAGAGGTAAAGCTAAAGCGCCAAAAGTCGTTATTCCAACTCAGGTTGCTACTCAAGAGGAACTAATCGCAAAATTAGCCGCAGCAAAAAACAATGTTTTAAAACTGGATACTTTTTCTGAAAATCAGTTTTTTAATCACCCTTATTTTAAGGATTTAAATGTAAAACAAACCAAAAAATTTTTAACGATTCACACCAAACATCATTTAAAAATAATACAAGATATATTGAAATAAATAAAATCTATATCACATTCAGTTTTCTGTTTTTAAAACTTTGTAACTTCGTCATTCAATAAATTTTTATAATGAAATTCACTACGCTCCCAAATACCAATTTAAAAGTCAGCAAAGCTTGTTTAGGTACGATGACATTCGGAAATCAAAATACTGAGGCGGAAGCTCATTTTCAATTAGATTATGCCGTAGAACGAGATATTAACTTTATTGATACAGCCGAAATGTATCCTATTGGCGGTAACGAGCATATTTTTGGAAGTACCGAACGTTTTATTGGAACTTGGTTAGCCAAAAACAAACACAAAAGAGATGATTTAGTGCTAGCCACTAAAATAGCAGGACCCAATAGAGGTATGGATTATATCCGTAAACCACTGGACTTCTCTAAGAAAAGCATCACTGAAGCGGTAGAATTAAGTTTAAAAAACTTACAAACGGATTATATTGATTTATATCAAACACATTGGCCAGAACGTATTATGAATATGTTTCAAAAAAGAGGTGTGGAGAAATTAGATACACATTGGCAAGAAAATATTTTTGAAGTTTTAACCGTTTTTGATGGTTTAATTAAAGAAGGAAAAATAAAACATATTGGTATTTCTAATGAAAATCCGTGGGGCGTAATGAAATTTTTAATGGAAAGTGAAAAACACAGTTTACCTCGAATTGTCACCATTCAAAATCCATTTTCTTTGTTAAATCGTTTATACGAAGTAGGTTTGTCTGAAATTGGAATGCGTGAAAATGTTGGTTTATTGGCGTATTCACCATTAGGTTTCGGATTTTTATCTGGTAAATATTTAAATGGTACTCCAGAAAATTCACGAATGAAATTATTTCCAAATTTTGTTCGTTATACAAATGAAAATTGTTTTAAAGCCACAAAATTATACCAAGAATTAGCACACAGTTTGGGCTTAACCCTAACCGAAATGGCGATTGCCTTTGTAAACCATCAAGAATTTGTAACATCAACCATAATTGGTGCTACCACAATTGACCAGCTTGAAGAAAATATTAATGCATTTGATGTGATGTTAACGGATTCCGTTTTTGAAGAAATCAATAAAATACAAGAATTAATTCCAAACCCAGCGCCATAAAGTAAAAAACCCTTCGATAGTTTTGCACTTCCGAAGGGTTTTTTAATTTAAATACCAGTTATCCAAACAATTGTTCCACTAAATCTTCAATTTTACTAACCAATCGCACATCAATTATAAAATCTTTTGGATTAATTTTATTGTGTTTGGATACGAAAATGGTCGAAAAACCTAATTTTTCAGCTTCATGTATGCGCTGTTCTACTTTATTTACCGGACGAATTTCGCCTGTTAAACCTACTTCGCCAGCAAAACAAAAATCTTTATCAATCGTAATGTCTTCATTAGAAGATAATATAGCGGCAACTACAGCCAAATCAATTGCCGGATCGTCCACATTTATACCACCTGTAATGTTTAAAAATACGTCTTTAGCTCCCAAACGGAATCCTGCACGTTTTTCTAAAACAGCCAAAATCATATTTAATCGTTTCAGATTATAACCGGTTGTGCTACGTTGAGGTGTGCCATAAACGGCAGTAGAAACTAATGCCTGAATTTCTATCATTAACGGACGCATACCTTCTATTGTAGTAGCAATTGCTGTACCAGATAGATAATTATCTTTATTAGAAATTAATATTTCCGATGGATTACTAACTTCGCGTAAGCCGTTTCCTAACATTTCGTAAATCCCTAATTCGGCTGTAGAACCAAAACGATTTTTCAAAGCTCGTAGAATTCTGTACACGTGATTTCTATCGCCTTCAAATTGCAAAACGGTATCAACCATATGTTCTAAAATTTTCGGTCCTGCAATCGTACCATCTTTCGTAATATGTCCAATTAAAATGACAGGAACGTTGGTTTCTTTAGCGAATTTTATCAATTCGGCGGTACATTCCCTAATTTGTGAAATACTTCCTGCAGAAGATTCAATATATTCGGTATGTAAAGTTTGAATCGAATCAATAATTACTACTTGAGGTTCAATTTCCTCAATTTGACGAAATATGTTTTGTGTTTTGGTTTCGGTTAAAATAAAACAATTATCCGTTTGTCCCGTAATTCTTTCGGCACGCATTTTTATTTGTTTCTGACTTTCTTCTCCCGAAACATAAAGCGTTTTATAAGGTAATTTTAAAGAAATTTGAAGTAAAAGTGTACTTTTTCCAATTCCAGGTTCGCCACCTAAAAGTGTAAGAGAACCAGGCACTAATCCGCCACCTAAAACGCGGTTTAATTCGCCATCAGTTGTATTCATTCGGACTTCTTCCGAAGTGGAAATTTCGTTAATTTTTAAAGGTTTGGCTACTTTTTTTGATTCAGAAGTAGTGCTTCGCCAGGCTTGTTTTTCTTCTTTTTGAATAATTTCTTCTACAATTGTATTCCACTGCTTGCAAGACGTACATTGTCCAAGCCATTTAGAATAGTTGGTGCCGCAACTTTGGCAAAAGAAGGACGTTTTTAATTTAGCCATTTGTATTTTTATTTTTCGAAATTATTCGTCTTTTTTTGGAGTTTCTGTAGGTGTTTCAGTTGGCGTTTCTACTGGCGCTGATTCTTCAATTTCTTGTTTAGGTTCTTCTTTTCTTGATTTTAAAGCTTCTGCTCGATCTAAAATATAATTTTTGGTTAAATCCCCAATTTCTGATTTGGTATAAGCGCTTTGATATTCTTTTGCGGCTCTTTTGTAATCCCCAATTTTCTCAAAATATAAACCTCTATGATAGGTTCCTAACATAGTTTTCGGAAATTGTTTGTCGGCATAAGCACCTAATATTTCAAAATCTGAATACGCTTTATTTTTAATTATTGCTGCTTCTATGGCTTTAAAATCTGAGTATCTTGGTTGTACTTTTAACCCGATTTTTTTCTCAATATTATCGTATTTATCAATTAAATATTGAGCATAACCACTTTCTAATTTTAATATTTTTTCGTTGAATTCTAATTTTGAAATGGGTTGATAACCATTGAAAATAAAGTAAAATGCACTTGGAATAGCTTCTGCTACTAATGAATAATGTGAGGTATTTTGAAAAACGTCATATCGATAGTTAAGATTCGTATTTTTAATTTCTTTTGCAACATCATCAAGTTTTTTTGTGTTTTCTTGAATTTCCTCTAAATCGGCTTTTGATGTAGCTTGATAATAAAACACCGGTTTTTGTGTTTTTGCTAATCGTTCTGCAATTCGAACTTCCATTTCCGGAGCCATTTCTGGTGAAATAGAAATATAGGCATTAAATATTGGGTCATCTTTATATAAATAAAAATTTAAAAACCCGGCTGTAGTATCGTGACCCGCTATGATTCTAAACGGAAGTGTTCTATATTTTTGTTGTATATACGGCAATAACTCAAATCCTATAAATTCAAAAAATTTAGCACCTGATTCTGCCGGTAAGCCATCTTCACCATAATTGCTATCGTTAAAACGGGTTTCTCCATAATTCTGATTCACCGCAACTATAATTATTTCAGGTAAATCGTCCCAATAATTCCCGTATTTTAAAATTCCTGAAAAAGGATCAGCTAAATATTCGCCATCTAATAATACTAAAATCGGATATTTTTTTTCTGGACTATTTTCATATGAATCCGGTAAAATAACTGAAAAATTTCGTTCTTCGTTAAGTTTTTTAGATTGAATTTTATCAGCTACTTTTTGAGCAAAAGCAGACATTGCGACCATAAAAAACAGTAGGATAAATTTAATTTTCATAAGTAATTGGTTTAATAATGTAGCAATATACTACTTATTTTTTATTATAAAGTGGTAAAAATACGTAAGATAGTAAACCAAGAATAATGGTTAGTATCGTTTGTGAAGTCCATGCCAGCCAGCCAAAAGCCGTTCCAATCTCATTTGATATACCGTATAACGAAAAAATCATCGCAATGGCTAACGGATAAGCGCCCAGTCCGCCATTTGTGAATCCAACGGCAAGACTGCCAAAAATGAATCCCATTATCACGATGTTAAAACCAATATTTTCTGTTTCAGGTAAGGCATAAATAGGAATGTAAAACATTAACAAATAGGAAAACCAAATTAAAAAAGATAAGAAAATATATTTCCATTTATCTTTCATCATTACAATGCTCAACATGCCTTCAATTAATCCTGAAAATTTATTTTTTATTTTTTTTATTATTTTCCATTCTGCATATATCCAAATTAAAAGAAATACGATTCCTAGGAATAGACCAATAATTCCGAAGAAAATTATTTTTTCAAACGCAATTTTTTCTTTGATGAAATGGTAAAGTTTTTCAAATTGAAGAACAAATGCTAAACCTACAAATAATAAAAATAGTATTAAATCTACTATTCTTTCCGCTACAATAGTTCCAAATCCTTTATCAAAGGGTACGTTTTCATATTTTTTTAATAAGGCAGCTCTAGTAATTTCGCCCGATCTAGGAATGGTTAAATTCATAAAATAAGAAACACAAACCGACATAAAATCGTTTTTGAAATTTGTTTGGTATCCTAGATGTTGTAAGGAATATTTCCAACGGTAGGCTCTTGCCCAATAACCAAAAAGTGAGATTATTAATGAAAGGTAAATATAAAAATAATTGGCTTTTTGAAAACAAAATTTTATTTTATTTAATTCTTCAACAGATAGTGAGGTATATTGATAATATATAAGTCCGAAACCCAATAATAAGGGAATAAAAACAGAGGCAATTTTGCTAACTTTTGTTCTCAAAACTAGGTTAAGGAATTATCTTTTTCATTTGGAAACACCAAACAAGGTTTAAATGTTTTTGCTTCTTCAAAGTCAATAATTCCGTAAGCAATAATAATAATAATATCACCCCGATGTACTTTTCGTGCAGCAGGTCCGTTTAATGTGATTTCACCTGTGTTTCTAGGCCCTTTAATGGCATAAGTTTCTAAACGTTCTCCGTTATTTACATTCACAATGGCCACTTTTTCACCTTCTACAATATTGGCAGCTTCAAGTAAAGCTTCGTCAATTGTAATACTTCCAATATAATTTAAATCGGCTCCAGTAACAGAAACTCTGTGTATCTTAGATTTTACTACTTGTATTTGCATGCCGCAAAGTTAATTAATTCATGTAAATTTTATAATTTATTTTAACGAAATATTATCAATTAATCGTATATTTTCAATAAAAACAGCAATAAACCCTCTGTAATTTTTATTTTTTATTTTTCTTTTACAAGTTAATAGCGTTTCTTCTTCGGCAATTTCAAAATATTCTAAAGTAAAATTTTTATGTTTATTAAATTCGCTTACTACAAATTGAGAAACTTTTTTGGCTGATTTTAGTCTAAATTTATCTTTAGCTTCTAAAAGTATTTTGTGTATTAATTTCGATTCGTTTCGAGCTTTTTCAGAAAGCCGTTCGTTTCGGCTGCTCATCGCTAACCCAGAAGTTTCTCTGTAAATTTTACAAGGAATTACGTTTACTGGAATTTTATGTTTTGAGACCAATTTTCTTACAATTTGTAATTGCTGAAAATCTTTTTCACCAAAATAGGCATTTGTTGGTTTTACAATTTCAAATAATTTCTTCACAATAGTTCCCACTCCGTCAAAATGTCCTGGCCGATGTTTGCCTTCCATTTGATGTTCTAATCCATCGTAATCAAAAGAAGCAGAAACGGTATTGCCTTCATAAATATCTGAAACACTTGGTGCATAAATAAAGATGTTTTTGTTTAATTTATTAACAAGCTCTACATCTTTTTCTAGAGTTCTAGGATATTTATTTAAATCATCAGCATTATTAAATTGCGTAGGATTGACAAAAATACTTAAAACGGTAATTTCATTTTCAGATAAAGATTCTTCTAATAACGAAAGATGTCCCATGTGTAAAGCGCCCATTGTAGGCACAAAACCAATTTTTTTTGATTGATTTTGAGCTTTTTTTAATTCAATTTGTAACGCATTTTGTGTTTGAAAAACAGGCATAATATATTATAATAAAGTGCAAACTTACTATTTTAGTAGATAAGTCCATAAATTTTTATAATTTTGCATATTAAACAAAAACATAACATTTATTATATGAATGACAAGAGGATATTATATGTATCATCTGAAGTAGTGCCTTATTTAGCTGAAAACGAAGTATCACTACATTCTTATGAGTTGCCGAAAATGATAAATGAAGTAGGAGGGCAGATAAGAATTTTTATGCCAAGATACGGAAATATCAATGAACGCAGACATCAATTACATGAAGTAATTCGTCTTTCTGGGATGAATTTGGTAGTGAATGATATGGATATGCCTTTAATTATTAAAGTTGCCTCTATACCAAAAGAAAGAATTCAAGTTTATTTTATTGATAACGATGAATATTTTAAAAGAAAAGCTACTTTTTCAGATGAAGAAGGCGTGTTGTATGCAGATAATGATGAGAGAGCTATTTTCTTTGCAAAAGGAGTTGTAGAAACCGTAAAAAAATTAAATTGGGTACCTGATATTATTCATGTTCATGGTTGGATGGCTTCTTTGTTGCCTGTATACCTAAAACATTATTATAAAGATGAAGGTATTTTTGAAGATACAAAAATTATCACTTCTGTTTATGCTTCTGATTTTGATGGAACACTTGATACAGAATTGATTACTAAATTAGCATTTGATAATTTACCACAGGATGCTATTTCTAAATATAAAGAGCCGGTTTTTACTAATTTAATGAAGGCAACAATTGATCACTCAGATGCTATAATTATGGCATCAGAAAACTTAACTTCAGATTTAACAAAATATATAGAAACTTCTAAAAAACCTTTTTTACCTTTCACTCCGAAAGAATCGTTTAAAGAAACATATTTAGAGTTTTTAAAAAATAAAGTACAATAATAATAATGAAAAAAAATATAACCGTTTTATTTTTAGTTTTTGCATTAGTATTTATTTCTTGTGATCAAGATTTTAATACTATTGGTTCCGATATAGTTGGTGATGAACATTTTGATTTCAGTACACACGAAGCGCAATTGAAAGCGTATTCTGTTAAAACAGAAGAAGTGCAAACCAATAATTTACCAATTAATCCTTTGGGTATTTATAACAATCCATATTTTGGTGTTACTAAAGCAAATTTTGTTACGCAAGTTTCATTAGTAACTGAGCAGCCAAAATTCGGAACCAGTGTGCAAATAGAAAATGTGACGCTATATGTTCCGTATTTCAACACGGTAGAAACCACTAATGCAGATGGTTCAAAAGTATATTCTTTGCAATCTATTTACGGATCAAATAAAGAAAGTAAAATGAAATTAAGCGTTTACGAAAATGGATATTATTTAAATGCTTTCAATCCAAATGATAATTTTCAAACTCAACAACGTTATTTTTCAGATGGCTCTGTAAACGGAACTCTAATAAATTTTGAGAATCTAAAAAGAGGAAATGATGGGAATGGAAATTCTGTACAAAACGGAACACGATTAAATGATAGTCCAAATACTGCAGAAAATGACCAGTTCTTTTTTAACAAAGCAGAAATTATTATTTATAAAACTAAATTTAATACCACAACAGGAATTTTAGAATATGTTGATGCAAATGATGTGGTTTTAGCCAATCAAAATGATGTATCATTACGAGTAGTTAAAGAGCGTTTAGCTCCAGGGATATATTTAACCTTAAACAAAGCTTTTTTTAAGAAAAGAATATTAGAAACAGGAAGTGCAAATTTATTTAATAACAATGATTTTAAACAATATTTTAAAGGATTGTATTTTAAAATGGAACAACTTCCAGGAGAAGAAGGCGCTATGGCAATGTTAAATTTCTCAAATGCTAAATTAAACGTAAACTATAGCTCAATAAACGATGGTGCTGCTTCAGGAACAGCTGCTACATCAAAAAGTCTTGTATTGAACTTTGGTGTAGGTTCTGGCGCGAATTCAGTTTCTTTGCAAGATTATTCCTATTCTGGAGCATATGATGCTGGTTTGTCAGCTTCAAACCAAGTAACAGGACAAGACTCTAAATTATATCTAAAAGGAGGAAAAGGTTCTGTAGTATATTTGGATGTTTTTGGAGATACCGATGTTTTAAAACCAGTTAATGGACAATTGGTTACTGGAGCCAATCAAATCCCAGATGAATTGGATCAATTACGATTAAAAGGATGGTTAATTAATGAAGCATACTTAGAGTTTTATATAGATAAAACAGCAATGGCAGGCGCCAATCAATTAGAAGCAGAAAGGTTATATTTATTTGATGCTACGAATCAAAAACCTTTAGTAGATTATTCTTTTGATGCTACAACAAATTCAAATACAAAATACAATAAATTAATTTATGGAGGTATTATCGAACGTGATGATACTGCGGATAAAAAAGGAATTAAATATAAAATTAGAATTACACAACATATAAATAATTTAATTAACAGTACAAATGTTGATTTGAATAAAAACGTTAGATTAGGACTTACAGTTACAGATAATATTAATTACAGCAATAATTATTATTACAAATCACCTTTTGATGTGAATAATACACCAACTGTTTCAACAGATGACATTGAATATTTCCCAGTAGCTTCAATTATGGAACAACAAGGTGTTGTACTTCATGGAACAAATCCGAATGCACCAGCAGACGCAGCTAAAAAATTAAAATTAGTTATACATTATACAAAACCAAATTAAATCACTATTTATATGTGTGGAATCGTAGGTTATATTGGTCATAGAGAAGCATATCCAATAATTATTAAAGGATTAAAAAGATTAGAATATCGTGGTTACGATAGTGCTGGTTTAGTTTTATATGACGGAAAAAATTTAAAACTTTGTAAAACTAAAGGGAAAGTTTCCGATTTAGAAGAAAAAGTTGCGAAAGAAATAACTATAGACGGTCATATAGGTTTTGGACATACACGTTGGGCGACTCACGGAGTTCCAAATGATGTAAATTCACATCCCCATTTTTCAAATTCTGGGAAATTAGCCATTGTACATAATGGAATCATTGAAAATTACGAACCTTTAAAAAAAGAATTAATTAAAAGAGGTTATGTTTTTCATTCTGATACGGATACTGAAGTATTAATTAATTTAATTGAAGACGTTCAGAAAACAGACAATTTAAAATTAGGAAAAGCAGTACAGGTTGCCTTAAATCAAGTAGTCGGTGCCTATGCAATTGTAGTATTTGATATAAACAAGCCAGACGAAATTGTTTGTGCGCGTTTAGGTTCACCTTTAGCAATTGGTATTGGTGAAGACGAATATTTTGTAGCTTCAGATGCTTCTCCATTTATTGAATTTACTTCAAATGCTATATATTTAGAAGATGAAGAAATGGCAATTATTCGTTTGAATAAACCAATGAAAGTTCGTAAAATTAAAGATGATTCTTTAGTAGATCCTTACGTTCAAGAATTGCAAATGAATTTAGAACAAATTGAAAAAGGAGGCTACGAACATTTCATGTTAAAAGAAATTTATGAGCAACCAAATGTAATTAAAGATACTTATAGAGGTAGATTGTTGGCCAATAAAGGAATCATTCAAATGTCAGGGGTGGAAGACAATTTAGAAAAATTTACTAATGCCAAACGAATTTTAATTATTGCTTGTGGTACATCATGGCATGCAGGTTTGGTAGCCGAATATATTATTGAAGAATTTGCAAGAATACCTGTTGAGGTAGAATATGCATCAGAATTTAGATACAGAAACCCTATCATAAATAAAGACGATGTGGTAATTGCTATTTCTCAATCAGGAGAAACCGCTGATACCTTAGCGGCTATAAAATTAGCCAAAGAAAACGGCGCTTTCGTTTTTGGCGTATGTAATGTTGTAGGCTCATCTATTTCAAGAGAAACTCATGCTGGAGCATACACACACGCGGGTCCAGAAATCGGAGTAGCTTCTACAAAAGCATTTACTACTCAAATTACAATTCTTACTCTTTTAGCATTACGATTAGCTAAAGCTAAAGGAACTATGAATCATTCTGATTACCAACGATATTTGTTGGAATTAGAAATGATTCCAGAAAAGGTAAAAGAAGCGTTGCAAACTAATGAAGTTTGTAAACAAATTGCAAATATTTATAAAGATGTACCTAACGCTTTATATTTAGGAAGAGGGTTTAACTTTCCGGTAGCATTAGAAGGCGCATTGAAATTAAAAGAAATATCATACATTCACGCTGAAGGATATCCAGCTGCCGAAATGAAACATGGACCAATCGCGTTAATTGATGAACAAATGCCAGTTATAGTAATTGCACCAAATAAAGGGCATTATGATAAAGTGGTAAGTAATATTCAAGAAATAAAATCTAGAAGTGGAAAAATTATTGCAGTTGTAACTAAAGGGGATACGCAAGTAAGGGCTTTAGCAGATCACGTGATTGAAATCCCAGAAACTTCGGAAGCATTAACGCCTTTATTAACTACAATACCGTTGCAATTATTATCCTATTATATTGCAGTATTAAGAGGTTGTAATGTGGATCAACCAAGAAATTTAGCAAAATCCGTTACAGTAGAATAAATAAAAAAGCGAAATTATTACTATTTCGCTTTTTTATTGAAAAATATTAAAATTAGATACCTATTCGATTTTAATTTTAACAAAATGTTCTTATTAATAAAATAGTATAATTATACCTTTAAGTATTAATTAATAATTATTCTTACAAATTTAAATTTCGAAACACAAAAAATTCTGTTAATAAACAATAAAATAGTTGTTGAAATCTTCTATATTGTCTTTAGCTATAACTATATTTCATTGAAGTTGAGATTGTTTTTATATAAAAACTTGATTTTTGTTTGTAAGTCATTAAAAATCAATCTATATTTGGAAATTATAAATCAACAAATCATGAAAAAACAATTACTTTTAAGTTTTTTTGCATTATTTTTCGGAACCCTATTAACTTTTGCACAAACATCACCAGTTTGTGGAGGAATTTTTACTGATCCTGAAGGTGCAACTACAAATTATGCAAATAATAGTGATTACTTAGTAACTATTTATCCAAATAATCCAGGAGATTTTGTAACAGTAACTTTTACGTCTTTCGAAATAGAAGCAAATTTCGATGGGCTATATATTTACAATGGAAACTCTGTTACTGCTCCACAAATTTCTAGTACAAATCCAGCAGGAAATATTCCTGGTGCTTTACCTGGAGCTTTCTGGGGTACTATTAGTCCTGGATCTATAACGTCGTCAAGTTCAGATGGCTCATTAACTTTTAGATTTAGAAGTGACAATGCAGTTAACAAACCAGGTTGGATTGCTAATGTAACATGTGCTCCAGCTGCAACATGTTTAATGCCATCAACGCTATTAACTTCGTTAGTAACTACAAATACAGTATCATTAGCTTGGACTGAAACTGGTACTGCAACTTCTTGGGAAGTTATTGCTTTGCCTTGTGGTACAGCTCCATCTAATACAAGTATTGGTACAAATGTCACCACAAATCCATTTGTTTTCACAGGATTATTACCAGGGACATGTTACAATCTTTATGTTAAATCAGTTTGTTCTCTTTCAGAATCAAGCTTTTGGTCAATTCCTGTTACTGTAACAACTGAATTATCACCTCCAGTTTGTGGGGGAACCTTTATTGATAATGGAGGTTTGACAGCAAATTATGCAAACAGTTCAGATATTACTTATGTTATTTGTCCATCAACGGCAGGTGAAATGGTAAGTGTAATTTTTAATTCATTTGATACAGAAGCAAACTGGGATGGATTATATGTTTACAATGGGAATTCAATTACTGCTCCACAAATTTCTAGTACGAATCCAGCGGCAAATGTTCCTGGTGGATTACCTGGAGCTTTTTGGGGTACATCAATTCCCGAAGTAATTACTTCTTCTAGTCCTGATGGTTGTCTAACCTTTAGATTCAGAAGTGATAGTTCAGTAAATAAACCTGGTTGGGATGCAAATGTAATTTGCGGACCATTTACATTTTGTCAAAAACCAACAAATGTAGTAGCATCTGCAATTTCATTTAATTCAGCAACAGTTTCTTGGACTGAAAATAATGCAGCAACTCAATGGGAAATAATCATTCAACCATCATCTATGGCTGCTCCAACTGGGTCTTCAACAGGTGTTTTGACAAATACAAATTCTTATACAGCTTCAGGGTTATTATCTGGCACAACGTATAAAGCATATGTAAGATCAGTTTGTTCTTCAACAAGTTCAAGCAATTGGGCATTATCATCAATTTTTACAACATCAACATGTTCAATTCCCACTCTAATAACTACAAATGGGATTAGTCCGACAAGTGCAATATTAACTTGGGCTGTTGGTTCTGCAACCCAATGGGAAGTAATTGTTACATTGGCAACTGAAACTGCACCAACAAATACATCTGTTGGAACAATAGTAAATGTGAATTCTCATACTGTATCTGGATTAACAACTGGAGTTACATATAAATTTTATGTACGAGCAATTTGTGGGGTTAATTTTATTAGTAATTGGTCTGCAGGTTATGCTTTTACTCCATATATAACATTACCACCTTTAGTCACAAATTCAACAACGTATACAAATGAACAATTAGTTACGAATGTATTAGTAAATAATCCATGTATCACAATTTCTAATGTGACTTCTAGTACGGGTACGAATTTTGGTTCAACTAACGGTATTGGATATTTTACAAATACAAACCCAACTTTTCCATTATCATCTGGAATTGTTCTTTCTACTGGGAATGTAAATAATGTACCTGGGCCGAATACATCCATTTTAAGTGATGGCTCTGCTACTTGGACAGGTGATTCAGAGCTTGAAAATATTATTTTAACAGCTACAGGAACAGCAATGAATTCAAAAAACGCATCAAAACTTGAATTTGATTTCACAAGTTTGAACGAATTTATGAGTTTTAATTTTTTATTTGCTTCTGATGAATATGGAACTTTTCAATGTACTTTTGCAGATGCTTTTGCTTTTTTACTTACAGATTTAGTAACAGGTGTTACCACAAATTTAGCAGTTGTACCTGGAACATCAGCGCCAGTATCAGTAGTTACAATTCGAGATACACTTTATAACAGTAGTTGTGCTTCCGTAAACCCTGGTTTTTTCGACACTTATTATTCGGGAGCTACTAATTATACTTCAGCAATAAATTTTAATGGACAAACTGCTGAAATGACTGCTTCATCAGCTATTATTCCTAATCATCCTTATCATATTAAATTAGTTGTTGCTGATAGAAGTGATAGTGCTTTTGACTCTGCTGTTTTTATTAAAGCTGGAAGTTTTACTACTGGCCCGCCGCAATGTTCAGATAAAGTTAATTTAATTTCCTATGTTGATGCAAATAATAACGGTGTTAAAGATAGTGGTGAGGTTAATTTCACTTATGGCTCATTTGTATCACAACAAAATAATTCAGGACCAATAAGTAATATTTCTTCTCCTTTTGGAATGTATACCGTTTATGATTCAAACCCAATTAACACATATGATTTTAGTTATACATTAAGTTCAGAATATGCGCCATATTATTCTGCTGGAACAACCAATTATAATGATGTAAGCATTGCATTAGGAAGTGGTACACAAACATTATATTTCCCTATAACTCTAGTTTCTGGTTATAATGATGTAGCTGTTTCCATAGTCTCGGTTTCTCCACCAAGACCTGGATTTAACTATACTAATAAAATTGTATATAGGAATTTAGGTGTTGCAACAGCAAGTGGACAAATCTCATTTACAAAGGACACTAACGCTACAATAACATCTGTTTCTCAGCCTGGAATTGTTAGTAGTGCAACAGGATTTACATATGATTTCACAAATTTAACTCCTTATGAAACTCGTTTTATCAATGTTACAATGAGTGTTCCAGCAATACCTATTGTGAATATTAATGATGTACTGATAAATAACGCAACAGTTTCTGCTCCATCTTCAGATATTAACGTATCTAATAATGCTTTTTCAAATTCTCAAATTGTAGTAGCTTCATATGATCCAAATGATAAAATGGAATCGCATGGAAAAGAAATTCAATTTAATCAATTTGCCGCTAGTGATTACCTTTACTACACCATTCGTTTCCAAAACGAAGGAACCGCAAATGCTATTAGTGTAAAAATTGAAGATTTACTAGATTCAAAATTAGATGAAACTAGCATACAAATGATTAATGCAAGTCATGGTTACGTAATGGAAAGAATAAATAACCAAATCATATGGAAGTTTGATTATATTAATTTACCGCCTGCGCTTTCAAATGAGGAGATGAGTAAAGGTTATGTGTTCTTTAAAATAAAATTAAAACCAGGTTTTGCTATTGGAGATATTGTTCCAAATACTGCAAATATTTACTTTGATACAAATCCTGCAATTGTAACAAATACCTTTAATACACAATTTGTTTCAATTTTAGGGAATTTAGTATTTGAAACGAGTAATTTTTTATTAGTTCCAAATCCTGCTTCAAATTTTGTTCAAGTTTATTTACAAAGTAATTCTGAAAATATAAAATCAATTGTAATTTATGATATTTTAGGGAAAAAAGTGAAAGAAGTAAATGGAGTAAACTCCAAAGAGGTGCAAATAAATACATCTGATTTGTCTAAAGGATTGTATATGGTTGAAATTACTTCCGATACTTTAATAAAGCAAATTAAAAAATTAATTATAAATTAACTTCAAACCCGATTCATAGAATGAATCGGGTTTTTTTGAAATGTAACTTTTGAGATTCATAATGTTAGTTTATTTTCATACTTAAAAGGATTTTTGAATTAAATAATAAAACAAAATAAAATATATAAAATATACAAAAAAGCGAAATAATTACTATTTCGCTTTTTTATTGAAAAAAAGTCAAAAAATATATTGCATAATTGCATCTAAAAAAACTATCTTTGCACTCTGAAAAAAGTATGTTTTTTTCAATAATAAATAGCTATTAAATAAATACATAAGCAATGTCTAAAGTTACAGGAAAAGTTGCACAAATTATTGGACCAGTTGTAGACGTAGTGTTTGACACTACTAACGGAGAACTTCCAAAAATTTATGATTCGTTAGAAATTACTAAAAAAGACGGTACTAAATTGGTTTTAGAAGTACAATCTCACATTGGAGAAAATACGGTACGTACTATTTCAATGGACTCTTCTGATGGTTTATCAAGAGGTACTGAAGTGGTTGGAACAGGAAATCCAATCAAAATGCCAATTGGACCAGATGTTTATGGTCGTTTATTCAACGTTATTGGTGATGCTATCGATGGTTTAGGTGAATTACCTAAAGACGGAGACAACGGAATGTCAATTCACCGTGCCGCACCAAGATTTGAAGATTTAGCTACTTCATCTGAAGTTTTATTTACAGGCATTAAAGTAATCGACTTAATTGAACCTTACGCAAAAGGAGGTAAAATTGGTTTATTCGGTGGTGCTGGAGTTGGTAAAACGGTATTAATTCAAGAGTTAATTAATAATATTGCAAAAGGTCACGGTGGACTTTCAGTATTCGCAGGAGTAGGTGAAAGAACGCGTGAAGGAAATGATTTACTTCGTGAGATGTTAGAGTCTGGAATTATAAAATATGGTGATGAATTTATGCACTCTATGGAAAATGGAGGATGGGATTTATCTAAAGTTGATATGCCAGGAATGAGAGAATCTAAAGCTACTTTCGTTTTCGGACAAATGAATGAGCCACCTGGTGCTCGTGCTCGTGTAGCTTTATCAGGATTATCTATTGCGGAATATTTCCGTGATGGAGCTGGAACAGGACAAGGAAAAGACGTTCTTTTCTTCGTAGATAACATTTTCCGTTTTACTCAAGCGGGTTCTGAAGTATCTGCACTTTTAGGACGTATGCCTTCTGCAGTAGGTTACCAACCAACTTTGGCAACAGAGATGGGGGTAATGCAAGAGCGTATTACTTCAACAAAAACGGGTTCTATTACATCGGTGCAAGCGGTTTATGTACCTGCGGATGATTTAACTGACCCGGCACCAGCAACAACGTTTGCTCACTTAGATGCAACAACAGTATTATCTCGTAAAATTGCTGAGTTAGGTATTTATCCAGCGGTAGATCCATTAGATTCTACTTCTCGTATCTTAACGCCTGAAGTTTTAGGTGATGAGCACTATGATTGTGCGCAAAGAGTAAAAGAAATTTTACAACGTTACAAACAATTACAAGATATTATTGCGATTTTAGGTATGGAAGAATTATCTGAAGAAGATAAATTAGTCGTATCTCGTGCTCGTAAAGTACAACGTTTCTTATCTCAACCTTTCCACGTAGCGGAACAGTTTACAGGGATTCCAGGTGTTTTAGTTGATATTAAAGATACTATCAAAGGATTTAATATGATTATGGACGGTGAATTAGATCGTTTACCAGAATCAGCATTTAACCTTAAAGGAAGTATCCAAGAAGCTATTGAAGCTGGAGAAAAAATGTTAGCAGAAGCATAATAAATAGACAATTATCAATTGATAATTGACAATTAATTATCCATTTCAATTATTAATTATCAATAATAAAAGTATGATTTTAGAAATAGTATCACCAGAAGCCACTTTATTTTCAGGAGAAGTAACATCCGTTTCTGTTCCAGGAATTAATGGCGAGTTTCAAATGTTAAACAATCACGCGGCTGTAGTTTCCATTTTACAAAAAGGAAATGTTAAAATCAGTGCAGCAAGTTTTAATATTGATAAAAACAACGAAGCTAAATTTACAAAAGTAAATGAGCAAACGTATTGGTTAGCCATTCAGTCTGGTACTATAGAAATGAATAACAATAAAGTAATTGTTTTAGCAGACTAAAACGTTATTTATTAAAATAACAATCCTGATAAGTGTTTTCTTATCGGGATTTTTTTATTTTTACATTATGAAAATTCCAAATGTACTTCAGCAAAAATTACTTTTTCGAAAAGAAACAAATGCTTTACGAAAATTGCCTACGCCTATAAATGGAATTGATTTTTCATCCAACGATTATTTAGGGTTTGCTAAAAACGAAGAAATATTCGAAACCACACACCAATATTTAGTTGAGAATAATATTAAAGTAAATGGAGCAACAGGTTCCAGATTAATTTCAGGAAATCATAATTTGTATGATATTACTGAAAAATATATTGCGACATTTCATCAATCTGAAGCCGCTTTAATTTTTAATTCGGGTTACGATGCTAATGTTGGTTTTTTTAGCGCTGTGCCGCAAAGAAATGATGTTATTTTATATGACGAGTTATGTCACGCTTCCATTCGTGATGGCATTCAAATGAGTCACGCCAAATCGTATAAATTTCAACATAACGATTACGAAGATTTAGAATCAAAAATTTCCAAAATTCAAACTACAAACTCCGAATTCCAAACCATTTATATTGTTACAGAATCTGTTTTTTCTATGGATGGCGATACGCCTAACATAGAAACATTAGTGCAGCTTTCAGAAAAATTTAAGGCACTTTTAGTGGTTGATGAAGCGCACGCATTGGGTGTGTTTGGAGAAAAAGGCGAAGGCATAATTCAATCGCAACAACTTCAAAATAAAGTTTTTGCCAGAATTATGACGTTTGGAAAAGGTTTGGGTTGTCACGGTGCTGCTATTTTAGGAAATGCAGATTTAATTGAATATTTAGTCAATTTTTCAAGAAGTTTTATATATACAACCGGACTTTCGCCTCATTCTGTAGCTACAATTTTAGTAGCCTATCAAAATTTAAATCAATCGGATGAACTTCAAAAATTAAAAGAGAACATTACTTTTTTCAATCAACAAAAGCAACTATTAGGGATAAAATCCTTATTTGTTTATAGTAAATCGGCTATACATTCGGCTATAATTCCTGGAAATAATAATGTTAAAAAAATCGCAGCTCAATTGCAAGAAAAAGGCTTTGAAGTGAAAGCAATTTTGTCGCCAACCGTTCCAGAAGGTCAAGAAAGATTGCGATTTTGTTTACATTCTTATAATACAGAACAAGAAATGAAAAGCGTATTAGACGAATTAAGTGAACTAATTCTTTAATAAATATGAGAAAATCATTAATTGAAATTGCTAATTATCAATTCTCCTCCGAAGCGTATTTATTTAAAGGAAAATTAGAATCAGAAGGCATTGAAGTGTTTTTGCAAAATGAAAACACAATTAATACCGATCCATTATTGAGTAATGCTTTAGGAGGTGTGAAATTATTTGTAAATTCTGAAGATGTTCAACAATCAAAACAAATTTTAGATGATATCCCAGAGTATTCTCTTGACGATAAAGGCGAATTATTATCTTGTCCAAATTGTGGTTCTCAAAAAATCACGATGGTCACCACTATTAAAGATATTAAATCTTTTTTAGCCTTTATTTATGGTTTACTAACTTTATCTATGCCCTTATTCTCTAAACAAAAATATAAATGCGAAAACTGTAACTTTGAATTTTAAATAAAAAAATTCAACAGAGAGTTTCACAAAGTTTTATTTGTATTTTTGTGTAGCTCTGCGAACACTTTGTGAATCTCTGCGAAACAATTCAAAAAAATGAAACTATTTATAACAGGAATCGGAACCGATGTGGGCAAAACTATCGCCTCATCAATTATTGTAGAAGCCTTAGAAGCCGATTATTGGAAACCCATACAAGCGGGCGATTTAGATAATTCTGATACAATTAAAGTGGAAAAATACGTATCGAATACTACTACAACTTTTCATGAAAATGCTTACGCGTTGCTAACTCCCGCAAGCCCACATTATGCTGCGGAAATAGATGGAATTACAATAGATTTAAATGAAATTAAGCAGCCCAAAACTAAAAATGTTTTGGTAGTTGAAGGGGCCGGTGGAATTTTAGTTCCTTTGAATAATAAGAATTGCGTTATTGATATTATTCAACCTGATTACAAGGTAATTGTGGTTTCTCGTCATTATTTAGGAAGCATCAATCATACCTTAATGACCATTGAAATTCTAAAATCAAGAAAGTTAACTGTGGCAGGAATTATTTTTTCTGGTGATGAAAATAAAGCTACAGAAAGCATCATTTTACAGAAAACAAATGTTCCTATGATTGGAAGAATTGACAACGAACCGTATTTCGACCAAAATGTAATTAAATATTACGCGGATTTGTTTCGAGAAAATCTTCAAAAAATAGAATAGAATATAGAAATAGCCTTTATCTTTGCATTATAATTTTAGAATTTACGAGCATCATTTTTTAATCTCTATTTTCTATATTCTAAAAAAAAATGACACTTTCAGAAAAAGATAGTTTATATAACTGGCATCCGTATACACAACATAAAATAAATTCGCATTTTCCTGCAATTGTAAAAGGGAAAGACGAATTTTTATGGGACGAAAACGGGAAGCAATATATCGATGCTATTGCGTCTTGGTGGGTGAATCCCTTCGGGCATAGTAATACGATTATTGCCGATGCTATTTACAAACAACTTACGACGTTAGAGCACGTTTTATTTGGTGGTTTCACGCATAATGTCGTAGTAGAATTAGCTGAAAAGTTAGTTGAAATTTTACCTTCAAATCAAAGAAAGTTCTTTTATTCTGATAATGGTTCTACGGCAGTGGAAGTGGCTATAAAAGCTTCCTTTCAATATCATTATAATAAAGGAATTAAAAAAAACACCATAATTGCTTTTGAGGATGCTTTTCACGGGGATACTTTTGGAGCTATGGCAGTAAGTGGTATTGGCTTGTTTACCGAAGCGTTTCAAGAAGCATTAATTAATGTAATCCGAATTCCAGTACCTACAAAGGGCAATGAAGAAATTTCTAAATTAGCATTAGAAAAAGCAATTTCTGAAAATGAAGTCGCTGCTTTTATTTTCGAACCTTTGGTTTTAGGTGCTGCTGGAATGGTTATGTACGATGCTGCTGAATTAGACAAGTTGCTTTCATTTTGTAAGAAAAATAACGTTTTCACCATTGCAGATGAAGTGATGACAGGATTTGGAAAAACAGGAAAACTTTTCGCTTGTGATTATTTGAAAAACCAACCCGATATGATGTGTTTGAGTAAAGCACTTACGGGTGGCACAATTCCAATGGCGATAACGACTTTTTCACAAGAAATTTTTGATGGTTTTGTGAGTGATAACGTGAATCAAGCATTATTACACGGGCACACATTTACGGCAAATCCAACAGGTTGTGCGGCAGCTTTAGCGAGTATTTCTTTATTAGAAAAGCCTGATACTTATGAAAATATCAATAGAATTAACAATTCGCATCTTGAGTTTGAAAAACATATTTCTAAACATTCAAAGGTAAAATCTACTCGTGTTTTAGGGGTTATTTTTGCTTTAGAAATTCAGGTTTCTGAAAAACAATCGTATTATAGTAATTTGCGCAATCAATTTTATAATTTTTTTATAGATAAAGGTGTTATTTTACGACCAGTCGGCAATGTGATTTATATTTTACCATCTTACATTATTTCAAAAGAAAGTTTACAACAAATTTATAACACTATCGAACAAGCTTTAAACGAGATTCCATGTTAAAACAACCCGTTTATATACATTCAATTGCTTCTATATCTGCATTAGGAATTACTTCTGCCGAAATTTGGGCCAATTATTTGCAGAAAAATTCATTGTTTCAAAAGCTGACAGCCAATAAAAAAGAATATTGGGTTTCTAAATTTTCAGATAAAGAAATTACTTTTTTAAATACTATTATAAGTTCAGATTCAAAATATAAACATCTAGATAAATCGGTAGTAATGTCGATTTTGGTTGCCAGAAAATGCTTTGAAAACTGTAATTTTTCCAAAAAAAATATTGGAATTAATTTTGGTTCTTCTCGAGGCGCCACTTTATTATTTGAAAAGTACCATACTGATTTTATTAATGAAGGATCGGTTTCTTCGTTTACCTCTCCAGCTACAACTTTAGGTAATATTTCGAGTTGGGTGTCGCACGATTTACAAACAGATGGCCCAGAAATCTCCCATTCTATTACTTGTTCTACAGGTTTACACGCTTTGTTAAACGGAATTGCTTGGTTGCAATCGGGAATGAGCAATGAGTTTTTAGTTGGGGCAAGTGAAGCACCTTTAACACCATTTACGTTAAGTCAAATGACGGCCTTAAAAGTGTATTCTAATGAAGATACTGCTTTAGCCAATAGATGTTTGGATTTAGAAAAAGCTTCAAATACTATGGTTTTGGGTGAAGCGGCAGCTTGTTTATCATTATCACTTAATTCAGAAAAAGCAATTGCAAAAATTACAGGAATTGGCTTTGCCACAGAAATTTTATCAAGTAGTACTTCTATTTCAACTGAGGCAGAATGTTTTCAAAAATCGATGAAAATGGCTATTGGGAGCTATGTCGTTGATGATATAGATGCGATAGTAATGCACGCACCTGGAACTATTCAGGGTGATAAAACGGAGTTTGAAGCTATAAAAAAAGTGTTTGGTAACAATTTACCTTTGTTAACTTCAAATAAGTGGAAAGTAGGGCATACGTTTGCTACTTCTGGATTATTAAGTATAGAATTGGCTATATTAATGCTTCAAAATCAACATTTCATTGAATCCCCTTTTTATAAAAATCAAAATACGACTAAGAAATTAAAAAGTGTATTGGTAAATGCCGTTGGATTTGGCGGTAATGCTGTTTCTGTTTTAATTGAGTTGTAAAAAAAGTCCAAATGTAAATTTGGACTCTCTTATTTCTTATATTAAATTCAGTATCGAATCTGGGAAAATTCCTATCAGAATTAATAGTACTGTAGCAACTATTCCAACTATATAATATTCTGAATGATTAGCGTATTCTTTGCCATAAGTAGGTTCTTTTGTATACATAGCAATTACTATTTTAAAATAGTAGTATACAGCTATCATTGAATTAATAATAGCAACAATTGCCAATCCAATAAAACCACTTGCGATTATTTGATTTAACAAGAAAAACTTAGCAAAAAATCCAGCTAAAATTGGAATTCCAGCCATTGATAATAAAGCAATGGTAATAATAAAAGCCATTAATGGATTTTTTTTACCTAAGCCATTAAAGTTGTCTATGAAATCATTGTCTTCATTTTTAGTAACAAATAGAATTACTGAAAATGCTGCTAATCCTGCTATTGCATAGGATGCGGCGTAAAATAATAAATTGTTTTCTGCGGCATTTATGTTTAATAAAGTTAAAAGCATAAATCCGGTATGAGAAACTCCTGAATATGCAATAACTCTTTTTATTTTTTTCTGACGAAGTGCCATTACGTTTCCAAATAACATAGTTGCAATTACCACTACAACTATTACTTGTGTATAACTGTAAAGCATTTGGCTGTTTAATATCGTAATCAATTTAAAGAAGGAAGCCATAGCAGCAACTTTAGCTAACGTACTCATTATTGCCGTTACTTGAGTTGGAGAACCTTCATACACATCTGGAGCCCAGAAATGCATTGGTGTAGCGGCTACTTTAAATAGCATTCCAATTGTAATTAAAATCACACCTATGTAAAACCAAAATTCAGTACTTGCAGAAATTGATGCTTCGTATAATGTTCCGATATCAAAAGTACCTGTTGCACCGTATAACATCGTAATTCCAAATAATAAAATACCTGAAGCAAAAGAACCCATTAAAAAGTATTTCATACCGGCTTCATTACTTTTTATGTTTAATCTATCACTTCCTGCTAATACATATAATCCAATAGATAACACTTCAATTCCTAAGAAAAACATAGCTAAATTACTGAAACTTACCATTGCCACTGCTCCAGAAAGCATAAATATTTTTATCGAAATAAAATCTGATAATTTTGAACTGTTTTTGTAGCTCGGCGCACTCATTAAAATAAGCAAAGCCGTTAATAAAATAAATAAACTTGAAAATGCTTTTGCAAATTTATCTGAAATTATCATAGATTCGTAACCTGATATTTCAGGTAATTCATCAATTAAGTTTACACCAAATAATGCCATTAAGGCGATTATTGATACAGGAATAATAATCTTTTTTAGATTCATTATTTCTGCTAATAAACAAAATATTCCGATTCCTATTATAGCAATTAATGTAGTCATTTTATGATGATTATTATTTAATTTGAGTTAAAATTGATTGTAAACTTGGCGTAATTAAATCGATAATTGGTTGTGGAAATAATCCGAAGAAAATTGTTAAACCTACAATTATTACTAATACAATGCTTTCTTGATTTGTTATTCTTTGAAATGATTTTGTTTCTGATCCTAACATTACTTTTTGAAACATTCGTAACATATAAAATGCGCCTAAAATAATTGTTGTACCTGCTACTACCGCGTACCAAATGTTTACTTTAAATAAACTGTAAAGTAAATTAAATTCGCCAATAAAATTAAATGTAGTTGGTAACGCAACAGAGGCTAACATTATTATCATAAATAATGAAGCAAAATAAGTATCTTGAATTCTGATTCCGCCCATTTCTTTAATTTCGTAGGTGTTGTATCGGTTATAAATTAATTCTACAACATAAAATAATCCAACAATTACAATTCCGTGAGAAAGCATTTGTAAAACTGCACCTTGAAATCCTTCAAAAGTTAAAGAGTATAAACCAGCAGCTATCAGTCCAACGTGTGATAAAGAAGAATAGGCTAAAAACTTTTTAATGTCTTTTTGTTTTAATGTTACAATCGCACCATAAATAATTCCTGCAATTGATAATGCAACAATATATGGAATGTGTGCTTTTGCTACTTCATCCGTTAACGGCAATTGCCATCTTAACACACTATATAATCCCATTTTCAACATAATCCCAGACAATAACATCGTACCTACAGCAGGCGCTTTGCTATACGTGTTAGCTTGCCAAGTATGAAAAGGAATCAAAGGAATTTTAATAGCATATGCTAAAAAGAAAGCAACGAAAATATATGTTTTTTCTGAAGTTGTTAGTTGTAATGCATATAATTTATTGATATCAAAACTACCACCTTTTGTGTACAAGTAAATGAAAGCTAAAAGCATAAATAAGGATCCGGCAAACGTGTAAATAAAGAATTTTAAAATCGCTTTCTTACGTTCTTCCAAATCACCGTTACCCCAATTTAAGGCAATAAAATAAATTGGAATTAATGCAATTTCCCAAAAAATGTAATATAAAATTCCATCAGAGGCTAAAAACGTTCCTGCCATTGCAAATCCCATAAATAGCATTAATGCATAAATAGATCTTGAATTTTCAAATTTTGTAATAAATCCAGATAAGATAATTAAGGGTAATAATCCAGTTGTTAATAATAACATCACTAAAGATAAACCATCAACGTGTAAGGCGAAGTTTATGTTTAGTTGAGTAATCCAAGATGTATTTACATCTAAATTTTCACCTGCTTGATAAGCATTTAAACATAATAGTGTCACTCCGAAAGCAGCAATACTTGAAACTAAAGCTATTTTAGGTGCGAACTTGTTCCCTGATAAATAGGTGACAATTGCGCCAACTAATAATACAATTAAAACGATACTAATATCCATTATTTTACATCTCGAATTATAAATACATAAACTAAAAACCCAACCATTCCGAATATGAATGCAAATAAATACACACCAATATTACCATTTTGAATTTTCTTCCCTTTAATAGATAATGCATATGTTGCACCACCTATTCCAATAACTGCTTGTGAAATAAATTTCTCCACATATTTTTTAGCAAAATTGGATATCATATAGATTGGTTTCACAATTGTTGCCATATAAATTTCATCTAAATAATATTTATTAGATAAAACTTTGTGTATACCTTTAACTTCTGAATCGGCAACTGGAATTTCTTTTTTCTTTAAATATTTAGAGTAAGCTATTGCGATTCCTAATAAGGCTCCAATAGTTGCCACTGCCATTAACGTATATTCAGTTGTTCCTAAAGTATGGGCTTCGTGTGATTTATGTGCGAATAATGGCGCTAAATAATGATTTAACCAACTGTGTCCTGGTAAACTAATTGCACCACCAATTGCGGCCAATGTTGCTAAAATTACTAATGGAATAGTTATTAAAGCAGGACTTTCGTGTAAATGATGTTTTTGTTCTTCCGTTCCTCTAAAGTCGTTGAAGAAAGTTAAATACATCAATCGGAACATATAAAAAGCGGTCATAATAGAAGCAATCGAACCAACAACCCATAAAGGAATGTTACTATGAAAAGCTGTCATTAAAATTTCGTCTTTAGACCAGAAACCAGAGAAAGGAAAAATACCTGAAATAGCTAAAGTTGATATCATCATCGTCCAGAACGTAATCGGCATCACTTTTCTTAAACCACCCATATTTCTCATATCTTGTTCTCCCTGTAACGCGTGAATTACAGAACCTGAACCTAAGAACAAACAAGCTTTAAAGAAAGCGTGCGTAATTACGTGAAAAACCGCTACTTCATACGCGCCTAAACCTAATGCTAAAAACATTAATCCTAATTGCGAAACGGTAGAATAAGCTAATACTTTTTTAATATCGTTTTGAACCAAACCAATTGATGCAGCTACAATTGCAGTGATAGCACCAACGATTGCAATTACGTTTTGAATTTCTGGTGTTAAATCGAATAAGAAATTCATTCTGGTAATCATAAAGATACCTGCTGTTACCATCGTTGCTGCGTGAATTAATGCAGAAACAGGTGTTGGTCCAGCCATAGCATCTGGTAACCACGTAGCTAAAGGTAATTGTGCCGATTTTCCACAAGCTCCAATGAATAAACATAAAGCTGCGATTGATAAAGTCAATTCCGTTTCTGTCGTAAATGGCATATCTAAAAGATGTGTAATGGCCTCTTTTAATTCTACAAAATCTAATGTATTAAACCATTTACCTAAAATAAATATTCCAATTAAGAAACCTAAATCTCCAATACGGTTCATAATGAACGCTTTTTTCGCTGCATCATTATAATCTTGGTTTTTATACCAAAATCCGATTAGTAAGTACGAACATAAACCTACGCCTTCCCAACCAATGAACATAATTAATAAGTTACTTCCAGCCACTAAAGCAATCATGAAAAATACAAACAAATTTAAATAGGAGAAAAATTTATGCATATTTTCATCTTCATGCATATAGCTGATTGAATATAAATGAATTAATGATCCAATTCCTGTTACAAACAATAACCATAAAACAGATAATTGATCGAATAAGAAAGAAAAATTTATTTTAATGTTTCCAATTGAAAACCAATCTGCCAAATGAAAAGTAAATGATTTCCCATTAGCATTAATTTGAGAGAATAAACAAATCGCACATAAAAAAGACACAACAATTGCTGTTGTTCCTAGTACACCAGAAATTGTTTTTCCTAATGATTTACCAAAGAATGTGTTGATTAAAAAACCAACTAACGGTGCAAATAATAAGAGTAATATTGTAGTATTCATTTAGAATTATCCTTTTAGATTTTTTAAATTATCGATGTCAATATTTCCAATATTTCTGAATACTGAAACTAATATGGCTAATCCTACAGCAACTTCAGCTGCGGCAACGGCCATAGTGAAAAACACAAATACTTGCCCAGATGGATCTTCATGATACGAAGAAAAAGCAACCAAAAGTAAGTTGACAGCATTTAACATAATTTCAATTGACATAAACATGATTATGGCATTTCTTCTGTATAGAAGTCCAAACGCACCAATACAAAACAGCAATGCTGAAAGTGTAATGTAGTTTCCAATACCAACGTGTTCTAATATGTTCATAATTAAATTTTTTCTTCTTTTTTAGAAATTAAAACGGCACCAATCATAGATACAAGTAATAAAACAGATGCAAATTCGAATGGAACTTGGTATTCGTTTAATAATACATTACCTAAAACTTTAATAGATTGGTAATCTACACCAGAATTTACATATTCTATATTTTCTGGTTGTGCTTTACGAAGTGCTGCAATTAAAACCAATCCTAAAATTCCAGCTGAAAAAACGGCTGCAAGTTTTGCATAAAGTGGTTTAGATGTTTCGTCTTCTTTGTCTAAATTCATAAGCATTAAGGTAAATAACAATAATACCATAATAGCTCCTGCATACACTATAATATGTACGATAGCCAAAAATTGCGCATTAAAAAGTAAGTAATGTCCTGCTAATGAGAAAAAGCATATTACTAAATAAATAGCACTATGAATAGCGTTTTTACTAAAAACTGTTAAGAAAGCAGTTCCTAATGTTACGGCTGATAATATATAAAAAACTATTTCTAACATAATTAATTTACGGTATTAGTTTGCGTGTTTTTGATAGCCATTTCTAAAGGCATCACCAGTTTGTCTTTTCCGTAGATGAAATCTTCTCTTTCGTAACCAGAATTGACAATTTTTTTAGATTTTGTTAAGTAAATGGCTTCTTTAGGACACGCTTCTTCACATAAACCACAGAAAATACAACGCAACATATTTATTTCATATATTTCGGCATATTTTTCTTCTCTATACAAATGCTTTTCTTCTACTTTTCTTTCTGCAGCTTTCATTGTGATGGCTTCTGCAGGACAAGATAAGGCACATAATCCGCAAGCGGTACATCTTTCTCTACCTTGGTCGTCACGCATTAGCATATGTTGTAAACGAGCTACTGGACTCATTTCGCGAACTTCTTCAGGATATTTTATGGTTACTTTTCTTCTAAACAAATGTTTAAGAGTAGTCCATAATCCTTTCAGAATTGTCCAAACGTAAATTCGTTCTAAGAATGTCATTTCCTTATTGGAAACTTCCATTTTTCTTCCTGATAATGATATTTGTTGTATTGACATTTTCTTACTAATTAAATAAAACCATTACAATTCCTGTAATAATAATATTAATAACCGCTAATGGTATTAATATTTTCCAACCCAAATGCATCAATTGATCGTATCTGAAACGTGGAATCGTCCATCTTACCCACATGTAGAAAAAGATGAAGAAACATATTTTTGCGAATAATGCTATAAAACCGATAAGTGCTGTTAAATTTATTCCAATTGCTTCTTTACATTCTGCCATGAATGGAAAATGATAGCCACCAAAGAAAATAACTGAAATAATTGTTGCTGAAATAAACATATTTGCATATTCAGCAAATAAATAAAATCCCATTTTCATTGATGAATATTCGGTATGATATCCTCCAATTAATTCCGATTCACATTCTGCCAAATCAAAAGGTGTTCTGTTTGTTTCTGCAAACGAACAAATTAAGAAAATTAAGAATGCTACAGGTTGATAAATTACATTCCAACCACCCGTTGTTTGCATTTCTGTAATAGCTTTCAGAGATAAAGAACCTGACATCATTAATATGGAAATTATAGCTAATCCCATCGCCACTTCGTAAGAAATCATTTGTGAAGAAGCACGAACGGCAGACATTAATGAGTATTTGTTGTTTGATGCCCAAGCACCAATCATTATTCCATATACACCAATTGACAATACACCAAAAACATACAAAATCGAGACATCAATATCTGTAGCTTGAAGAATAACATCTCTTCCAAAAACGTGAATTTTATCTCCCCATGGAATAACTGCACTTGTAATTAATGCCGTACTCATTGCTATTGCAGGTCCTAAAATAAATAAAAATCTATTTGGTGTGTTTGGAAAAAATTCTTCTTTGGTAAATAATTTGGCACCATCGGCAAGCGGTTGTAATAATCCACCCCAACCTGCACGGTTTGGACCCACACGGTCTTGTAAAAAAGCAGCTACTTTACGTTCTGCCCAAGTGGAATACATAGCCATTAGCATAGTTAATGCAAAAACAACAACTATGATGACACTTTTTTCTATGATAAATGCACTATCCATTAGTTATTTGTATTTTTTAATGGAACACCTGACATACTAATTTTAGTACGATCTTCATCGCGGCCTAATAATATGTTTTTTTCTGTATCTATATTTACTTTTTCCAAAGTACGTGTATAATTATTTTGGTTGATAACAGAATCTTTTGCAAATTTTTTCGGACCTTCAATTGTCCAATCTGACACTTCTTTTTTATCGAAACGACAGGTGTTACAAATAAATTCTTCTACTTCACCATATTGGTCTTTTCTACCCGTAATTCTTTGAATTTCGTTTCCAAACATCCAAACTGTAGTTTTTCCGCAACAAGTAGTACATTCTCTGTGCGCATTGAAAGGCTTGTTAAACCAAACTCTACTTTTGAAACGGAATGTTTTGTCTGTTAAAGCGCCAACAGGACAAACATCAATCATGTTACCAGAAAATTCATTATCAATCGCAGCAGAAACACAAGTTGAAATTTGTGCATGGTCTCCACGATTTAAAACACCGTGAACTCTTTTATCTGTTAATTGATCCGCTAAAGTCGTACAACGTTGACATAGAATACAACGGTTCATGTGTAATTGAATTTTATCGCCTATGTTTTCTGGTTCAAAAGTTCTTTTTTCTTCAATGAAACGTGTTTCTGATTTACCGTGTTCGAAACTTAAATCTTGTAAATTACATTCTCCGGCTTGGTCACAAACAGGGCAATCTAAAGGGTGATTAATTAATAAAAATTCGGTTACAGATTTTCTTGCTTCTGTTACTCTATCTGAATTTTTGCTATTCACTTCCATACCATCCATACATCCTGTAACACAAGATGCCATTAATTTTGGCATAGGTCTTGGATCAGCTTCGCTACCTTTTGCCACTTCTACTAAACAGCAACGACATTTTCCACCGCTTCCTTTTAATTTAGAATAATAACACATGGCTGGTGGCACTAAATCGCCTCCAATCATACGTGCAGCTTGCAGGATAGTTGTTCCTGGTTCTACTTCAACGCTTTGTCCGTCTATGGTTACTTTCATGTTATAATTGTTTGATCCTTAATAGAATCATTTTTTAATTTTTTATTAAACAGTTTGTTTGCTTACTAAATGTTGCACTTTCGAAAAAGGCTCATTTACAAAATGATTTCTATCTTTAATTTTTTCTGGGAATCTTACATGGTATTCAAATTCTTCTCTGAAATGACGAATAGCTGCCGCTACTGGCCAAGAAGCCGCATCGCCTAATGGGCAAATGGTGTTTCCTTCAATTTTTGATTGAATATTCCAAAGTAAATCGATATCTTCTTCACGACCTTGACCATTTTCAATTCTCCATAATATTTTTTCTAACCAACCTGTTCCTTCTCTACAAGGCGTACATTGTCCGCAACTTTCATGGTGATAGAAACGAGAGAAATTCCATGTATTTCTAACAATACAAGTCGTGTCATTATAAACAATAAAACCTCCAGAACCTAACATTGAACCTGTTGCGAAACCTCCATCTGATAAGGATTCGTAGGTCATTAATCGGTCTGTTCCTGCGGCAGTTTTGTATATTAAATGTGCTGGTAAAATTGGCACAGAAGAACCTCCAGGAACTAAAGCCTTTAAAGGTCTGTCATCAATCATACCACCACAGTATTCGTCTGAATTCATAAATTCTTCTACTGTAATACCCATTTCAATTTCGTACACGCCTGGATTTTTAATATGTCCAGAAGCAGAAATTAATTTGGTACCCGTAGAACGTTCTAAACCAATTTTTGCATATTCAGCACCTGAATTCATTACAATCCATGGCACAGCAGCAATTGATTCTACATTATTTACCACAGTTGGGTTCGCCCATAAACCTGAAATTGCAGGAAATGGTGGCTTAATACGAGGATTTCCTCTTTTTCCTTCTAAGGATTCGATTAATGCGGTTTCTTCTCCACAAATATATGCTCCTGCACCAACATGAACATATAAATCTAAATCGTAACCAGAACCTTTAATATTTTTTCCTAACCAACCTGCAGCGTAAGCTTCTTTGATAGCTTTTTCTAAAATTTTGAAAACCCACATATATTCTCCTCTAATATATATGTAAGAAAGATTAGCACCAAGAGCAAAACTTGAAGTAATCATTCCTTCTATTAAAAGGTGAGGAATATATTCCATTAAGAAACGGTCTTTAAAAGTACCTGGTTCTGATTCGTCTGCATTGCAAACTAAATGACGTGGTTTTCCTGATTTTTTATCGATAAAACTCCATTTCATCCCTACTGGGAAACCGGCACCACCTCGACCACGAAGTCCTGAAGCTTTTACTTCTTCAGTAATATCGTCTGGTTGCATGGTTAATGCTTTTTCCACTGATTTATACCCGCCATTTTCACGGTAAACCTCATAGGTTTTAATTCCTGGAATATTTATTTTGTCTAATAATATTTTTCTTCCCATGATATTATTTATCGTGTAAAGTTATTTTTTCTGCTTTGCAATCTTCAATTAAAGTATCGAAGGATTCCTTTGATAGTTTTTCGTGATAAAAATCGCCTAATTGCAACATTGGAGCATATCCACAAGCGCCTAAACATTCTACACCAACTACTTGAAATAAACCGTCTGAAGTAATTTCTCCTTCTTTCACGCCTAATTTAGAACAAGCGTAATCCATTAAATCCTCAACACCGCGAGTAGCGCAACAAGATGTTCTACAAAATTCGAACATGTATTTTGCTACTGGTTTTGTGTTAAACATCGTATAGAAAGTCACTACTTCGTACACTTCAATTGGAAGAATTTCCAAAATTTCAGCTACTTTTTGTTGCAATTCTACACTTAACCAATTGTCATGAGCATCTTGTACTTCATGTAAAACGGGTATTAATGCCGATTTCTTTTTATCTGCAGGATAATGACTGATTAGTTCGTTAATACGAGTCATTAACGCTTCAGTTATATGAATCTCTTGTTTGATATTTGATATTTCCATTTTTTTTATTTTAAATTTTGAATTAGAAATTTTAAATGTTTGTACTGATTTATAATTTAAAATTCATCATTTATAATTTTATTACGCGTCTAATTCTCCAGCAATTACATTTAAACTTGATAAGATTACAATGGCATCCGACAACATGGCTCCTTTAATCATTTCAGGGTAAGCTTGATAATATATAAAACTTGGTCTTCTGAAATGCAATCTATATGGTGTTCTACTTCCATCTGTAATTAAATAAAAACCTAACTCACCATTACCACCTTCAACAGGCTGGTATACTTCGGCAACAGGAACAGGTACTTCACCCATTACAATTTTAAAGTGATAAATTAAGGCTTCCATATTATGGTATACGTCTTCTTTTGGAGGAAGGTAATAATCTGGAACATCCGCGTGGAATACATTTCCTTCGGGCATTTTATCTAAAGCCTGACGGATAATGCTTAAACTTTCCCAAACTTCGGCGTTTCTTACGCAAAATCTATCGTAAGTATCACCTGATTTTCCAACAGGAACATTAAATTCGAAATCTTCATATGAAGAATATGGTTGTGCAACACGAACATCATAATCTACACCAGCGGCTCTTAAATTAGGACCTGTAAATCCGTAATCCATTGCCATTTCTGGAGTTATTGCACCTACGTTTACCGTTCTGTCAATAAAAATTCTATTTCTTGTAAATAAATCTTCAAATTCTTTCCAAGCTACTGGGAAATCTTTTAAGAAAGTATCTAGTAATTCAAATGCTTTTGGCGACCAATCTCTTTCAAATCCACCAATTCTTCCCATATTTGTAGTTAAACGGGCGCCGCAAATTTCTTCGTAAATTTCATATACCTTTTCGCGGAATTGAAATACATAAAGAAATCCGGTATATGCACCTGTATCTACACCTAAAATGGAGTTACAAATTAAATGGTCTGTTATACGCGCCAATTCCATTACGATTACACGTAAATATTGTGCACGTTTTGGAACTTCTATATCTAATAATTTTTCTAAAGTCATCCACCAAGCCATATTGTTAATTGGCGATGAACAATAATTCATTCGGTCTGTAAGTGGTGTTATTTGATAAAACGGACGATTTTCAGCAATTTTTTCAAATGCTCTATGAATATATCCTATCGTTGGTTCTGCGTCTAAAATTCGTTCACCATCCATCAATAAGATGTTTTGAAAAATTCCGTGAGTAGCAGGGTGAGTAGGTCCTAAGTTTAAGATAGCTAATTCGCTACCGTCTTCGTTATGACGCTCCTCAATGTATTTATAATATCTGTGATCCGCAGGTAATGTTACTTTTCCCATCTTAAATTGTTGAATTATTAATGGTTCTACCAAAGAAACGGTCATCTTTGTCTGTTCTTCCTGAATCTTCCATTGGAAATTCTTTTCTCATTGGAAAAGAAGTCATTTCATCCATATTTAAAATTCGTACTAAATTTGGGTGTCCGTTAAAATTAATTCCATAGAAATCATAAGTTTCACGTTCCATCCAATTGGCACAATTAAATAATGAAACAACCGATTTAACTTCAAGATTTGTTCCGTTTAAAAATGTTTTTACTCGTATTCTTTTGTTTTCGTACCAATTATGTAAATGATATACCACACAAAATTGCTCGTTTACATCATTATCTGGATAATGCACACCGCAAAGATCGGTTAGAAAACTAAAGTTTAAAGAAGGTTCTTCTTTTAAGAATTTTATTACGTTGTATACAACATCTACATCGGCTTCCAAAACAAACATATCGTATTCTGTTCTAAAATACTTTACGTGGTCTCCAAAAGTTTCTTGAAGTTTACTTTGTATATCTACTGATTCTAAAGCCATTATTATTCTATGTTATAGGAAGCTAACAATTCTTTATATTCTGCAGAATGTCTTCTTCTTTGAGATTCACTTTTTACTAGTTCTTGTAGTTGCATTACGCCGTCTACTATTTGTTCTGGACGTGGAGGACAACCGGGTACATAAACGTCTACAGGAATTACTTTATCAATACCTTGTAAAACAGAATAGGTGTCAAAAATACCACCCGATGAAGCACAAGCTCCCACAGCAATAACCCAACGCGGTTCTGACATTTGTTCATAAACTTGACGTAAAATTGGTGCCATTTTTTTTGAAATGGTTCCCATTACAAGAAGCATATCTGCCTGACGAGGAGAAAAACTCACACGTTCCGATCCAAAACGAGCCAAATCATAATGCGATGCCATTGTTGCCATAAATTCGATACCACAACATGAAGTAGCAAATGGTAATGGCCATAATGAATTGGCACGAGCCAAACCAACAACTTGGTCTAATTTCGTTGCGAAGAAACCTTCACCTGCATGTCCTTCTGGAGCATCAACCATATTAACTTTATTCTTTTCCATACATTTTAATTTGTTATTCCCAAACTAATGCTTTCTTCTTAATTACATAGAAGAAACCGATTAGTAATAAAGTCATAAAAACAATCATCTTAATTAGTCCCTCAGTGCCTAATTCTTTAAAATTTACTGCCCAAGGGTACATGAAAATTACTTCCACGTCAAACAAAACGAATAAAATAGCGACTAAGAAATATTTAACAGAAAATGGAATACGTGCGTTTCCAACAGATTCAATTCCACATTCGAAACTTTTATCTTTGTTTACAGATGATCTTTTTGGGCCTAATAAACTTGAGCCAAAAATTGTTAAAGCAACAAACCCTACAGCAAGAAGTACTTGCATTAGAATAGGTATAAAATCTATTTGAGAATTTTGCATTTTAATGTTTTTTTTAAAATAGCCACAAAATTAATTTGTATTGAGGGATTATCAAAATTTAAACTACAATAAGAATAGTAATTTTATCAAAAATAATGTATTTATAATCATTCTAAATAAAAAACTAAAACATAAAAAAAACGCTCCGTTTTCGGGAGCGTTTTAGAGGGTAATAAATTAATCGTTTAATATTACAACGTTTGTTGCTACAATTCCTTTTCTTCCTTCTTCTTCTTCATAACTAACACGGTCTCCTTCGTTTAAGTTTTCAACCTTGATTCCTGTAGCGTGAACAAAAATGTCCTTACCTGTATCTTCGTTAGTGATGAAACCAAAACCTTTAGTTTCATTGAAGAATTTTACTGTTCCTGTTTGCATTATATGCGTATTTAATTATTAATAATGAGCAAATATATACATTTATTTTACACAAGCAAGAAAATTGTGTTTTTATTTTGTAATATTTAATTTTATTTGTAACTCTTCCAATTGTTTTTCGTCAATTAATGAAGGTGCGTCAATCATCACATCTCTTCCAGAATTATTTTTTGGGAAGGCAATAAAATCTCTAATAGTTTCTTGACCGCCAAGTATAGCTACCAATCTGTCTAATCCAAAAGCCAATCCGCCGTGCGGTGGTGCGCCAAATTGAAAGGCGTTCATTAGAAATCCAAATTGATTTTCTGCTTCTTCTTTAGTAAATCCTAATAATTCAAACATTCGTTCTTGTAAATTTCTATCGTGTATACGAATAGAACCGCCACCAATTTCGTTTCCGTTTAAAACCATATCATACGCATTGGCTCTAATTTTACCAGGTTCGGTTGTGATTAAATGCATATCTTCTGGTTTTGGAGAAGTAAATGGATGGTGCATCGCGTGGTATCTTTCAGATTCTTCATCCCATTCTAATAATGGAAAATCTAATACCCAAAGCGGCGCAAATTCATCCGGATTTCTTAAACCTAAACGTGTCGCTAATTCCATACGCAAAGCAGAAAGTTGCGTTCTTGTTTTATCCGTATTTCCACATAAAACAAAAATCATATCTCCAGGTTTCGCTCCCGTAATGTCTGCCCATTTTTTTAAATCATCTTGATCAAAAAACTTATCTACAGATGATTTTAAGCTTCCGTCTAATTCATATTTACAGTAAATCATTCCTGTTGCCCCAATTTGAGGGCGTTTTACCCAATCAATTAGGGCGTCGATTTCTTTTCTGGTGAAAGCTGCACAACCTGGTGCGGCGATACCAACTACAAATTCTGCGGCATTAAATACAGGAAAATCTTTATGTTTGGTTACTTCGTTTAACTCGCCAAATTCCATTCCAAAACGAATATCTGGTTTGTCATTTCCATACGTTTTCATAGCATAATCGTAAGTAATACGAGGGAATTTATCTATTTCAACACCTTTTACTTCTTTAAGTAAATGACGGGTTAATCCTTCAAATTGATTTAAAATATCTTCTTGTTCTACGAAGGCCATTTCGCAGTCAATTTGTGTAAATTCAGGTTGTCTATCAGCACGTAAATCTTCATCACGGAAACATTTTACTATTTGAAAATATTTATCCATTCCACCTACCATCAATAACTGTTTGAAGGTTTGTGGCGATTGTGGCAGGGCATAAAATTGACCTTCATTCATTCTACTTGGTACTACGAAATCTCGAGCGCCTTCTGGAGTAGATTTTATTAAATAAGGTGTTTCTACTTCACAAAATCCTTGATTAGATAAATAATTTCTTACTTCTTGCGCTACTTTATGACGGAATAATAAACTGTTTTTTACAGGATTTCTACGAATATCTAAATAACGGTATTTCATTCGAATATCTTCACCACCGTCCGTTTCATCTTCAATGGTAAATGGAGGTGTTAATGATTCATTCAAGATAGTCATTTCAGAAACTAAAATTTCAATGTCACCCGTTGGAATATTTTTATTTTTAGATTCTCTTTCAATTACAGTTCCTTTTACTTGAATCACAAATTCACGACCTAAAGATTTTGCAGCTTCAAAAATGGCTTTATTCGTTCTGGTTTCGTCTAAAATTAATTGCGTAATTCCATATCGATCACGCAAATCAATCCAAATCATAAAACCTTTATCACGTGTTTTTTGAACCCAACCCGCTAAGGTAACTTCTTGATTAATATGTGTAGCATTAAGTTCACCACAATTATGACTTCTATACATTGTTATTTGTTTTTTGCAAAAGTATAATAATTTTAAATTTTATTTTAGTTTAACAATTAATAATCTTAACAAATTTTTGTATTTTATTTTTTTTATTCTGTTATATTTACACTTTATAAATTAAATTTTTCAAAATGACAAACCACAAAACATTTTTATTAAGCGTAGTAGCAGGTTTTTTTTCTTTAACAGCCAGTGCTCAAGTTAAATTTTCAGCTAAAATTGTAAATAAACCAACAGATACCATATATGTAAAATCAAGAGGTTTTAGCCAAATGATTGTGGCAGATAAAAAAGGCGATTTTAATGCAACTTTCAAAGTAACAGATGGGATGTTTAAACTTGAAGTTGATGAGCAATATGCAGATTTATATTTAACAAATTCTTCAGATATACAAGTTTCTTTAGATTATAAAGATTTTGACAATACCATTTCTTTTAAAGGAAAAGGAGCAAAAGAAAACTCGTTTTTAGCTGCTGAAATGCTAAAACAAGCAGATCAAACTGCTTTTGAACCTATGATGAAAGCAGAAAATTTAGAAACTTTAACTGCGGAAGTGGCCAAATATAAAGAAACTGTTTTTGCAGCATTACCTAAAGATTTAGACGCTGGTTTTGTAGCTAAATATAAAGGAGATGTTGAAAAAGGTATGAAAGGTATGATTGATTATCTTTCTGCAGGTTTTGAATTAAAAAAATTAAACGGAACGGCTTCACCAACTTTTAAATATGAAAATCATAAAGGTGGTTTTACGTCTTTAGAAGATTTAAAAGGAAAATATGTATATGTAGATGTATGGGCAACTTGGTGCGGACCTTGTCGTCAAGAAATTCCTTTTTTACAAAAAACAGAAGCGGCTTATCACGGTAAAAATATCGAATTTGTAAGTATTTCAGTTGATGAGCAAAAAAATCACGACAAATGGAGCAAGTTTGTTACTGAAAAAAACTTAGGAGGTATTCAATTATTAGCTGATAAAGATTGGAAATCTGATTTCGTACAAGGCTATAAAATCAATGGAATTCCAAGATTTATTATCATTAGTCCAGAAGGAAAAATTGTAAATGCAGATGCACCAAGGCCTTCGTCACCTGAATTAGTAACGTTATTAGATTCGTTAGTAAAATAAAATTTTTAAAAACTGCTTACGGGCAGTTTTTTTTATGATTAATACCTTTTTATATAAAAATTATTTGCAATAAGTTTTATACTTTTGCAGTGTTAAAAAAATAAATGTAAATAAATGTAAATAAATGTAAATAAATGAAAGTAGCCGTAGTTGGAGCCACTGGAATGGTGGGAGAAGTAATGCTTCAAATATTAAAAGAAAGAAATTTTCCGGTAACGGAATTAATTCCTGTTGCCTCAGAAAAATCTGTAGGTAAAGAAATTGAATTTAACGGGAAAACATATAAAGTTGTCAGTTTACAAACTGCAGTAGATATGAAAGCTGATATTGCTTTGTTTTCTGCTGGTGGAGAAACTTCTTTAGCTTGGGCGCCAAAATTTGCTGCTGCCGGTACAACAGTTATTGATAATTCTTCGGCTTGGAGAATGGATGAAACTAAGAAGTTAGTTGTTCCAGAAATTAATGCGGATATTTTAACTGCAGCCGACAAGATTATTCCAAATGCAAATTGTTCTACGATTCAATTGGTAATGGCTTTAGCACCTTTACATAAAAAATATAAAATCAAACGAATTATTGTTTCTACTTATCAATCTATTACTGGAACAGGAGTAAAAGGTGTGCAACAATTAGAAAATGAATATGCTGGTGTTAAAGGCGAAATGGCTTATAAATACCAAATTCATAGAAATGCGATTCCTCAATGTGATCTGTTTGAAGAGAACGATTACACGAAAGAAGAAATGAAATTGGTTCGTGAAACACAAAAAATCTTAAACGATAAAACAATTGGTGTTACGGCTACTGCGGTAAGAATTCCAGTAGTTGGCGGACATAGTGAAGCGGTTAACGTGGAATTTTATTCAGATTTTGATGTAAATGAAGTTCGTACCCTTTTACACAATACACCAGGAATTACGGTTCAAGATAATTTAGATACATTTACGTATCCAATGCCGTTTTACGCTGAAGGTAAAGATGATGTATTTGTAGGTCGTATTCGTAGAGATGAAAGCCAACCAAACACATTGAATATGTGGATTGTTGCTGATAATTTACGAAAAGGTGCCGCAACAAATACCGTACAAATAGCCGAATATTTAGTGGCGAATAAATTGGTGTAATGCAAAAAAAATATGTAAAATATAACGTACTGATGGCATTGGCAATACTTTTTGCCATATGCTATCAGTCGTTACATATTTTTACAGATGAAGCGCATCATTTTCAAAATGAGATTACTCAAGAAAGCTCTTCTAAAATTCATTTTTCAAAAGGAAACCATAACGATTGTCCGGTTTGTGATTTTGAATTTGCAGCCTTTTTAGCAGAAGCTGTTTTTACTTTTGATTTTATTAATCCCAATCATACCTTTCACTATTCTTTTGTTTACGAATCCTTCGTAAAAGAAAATGGATTTTTATATTTTTCCTATCGAGGTCCGCCTTTAGTTTAAGTTTTTGTCATTCTGAACTTGTTTACTTCGTCAATTCGCAAGCTCGGGTCAGAATCGAATAAATATAGCTGCCACTGATTCCACTGATTAACACGGATTTTTCAAAATCTTTTTAATCATTTAAATCTGTGGTAAGAATGTTATATATCTCTCACAGCTTTTATTTTAATAAAATTTAAACGTATACAAATGAAAAAATATATTTTTCTCATCATATTGATGGGCTTTACCTCTTTGGGCTTTGCCCAAAATGCTATTTCAGGAACAATTAAAAACCAAAATAACGAACCTATATCTAATGTTGAAATTTCAATTTTAGATGCTACAATTCAAACAAAATCTAATGAATACGGACAATTTGAAATAAAAAATTTGCCTATCGGAAAAAGGACTTTAATTTTCAAAAAAGAAAAATTCGAAATTAAATCGCAAACAATTTTAATCGAAAAATTAGCGCAAATAAATTTAGATATTGTTTTAGAAAAAGAAGTCCATCATATCGATGAAATTTTAATTTCTTCTGTTTTTAATACCACACAAAACGAAAATGCGGTAAAAATTGACCATATTAATTTAAAACAAATACAAAATATGGGTGTCATAAATTTATCGGATGCATTGGCTACTAACCCAGGAGTAAATGTTGTTTCAACTGGAATTTCAATAGGAAAACCTGTAATTAGAGGGTTAAGTGGAAACCGAGTTTTGACATATGCACAAGGTATCCGATTAGAAAATCAACAATTTGGTGAAGAACACGGTTTAGGTTTAAATGCAAACGGACAAGAAAGTGTAGAAATTATAAAAGGACCCGCTTCTTTATTATATGGTTCAGATGCTATGGGCGGTGTTTTGTATTTTAATCCAGAAAAATATGCTGCCAATAACAAAACAGAATTTGCTGTAAATCAAGTTGTAAATAGTAACACACAAGGCATAAATAGTTCGGTAACCTTTAAAAATTCTGTAGATAAATTTAAGTTTTTAGTTCAAAATAATTATTCTGCACACGCCGATTACAAACTTCCAAATGGTGAAAGGGTTTTGAATACGCGATTTATTGAAAAGGACTTTAAATTAGGAACGTCCTATGTAACCTCTCGTTATGTTGCCGATTTAAGATATAATTATAACGATTTGAATTTGGGTTTACCCGAAGAAAATTTAGAAAGTATTGGTTTTAGAACGCCTTTATTTCCAAGTCAGAAAATTGAAAATCATTTGTTGAGTTTTAACCAGAAATTATATTTTAAAAATTCAAAATTAGAAGCAACGGCTGGTTACGTGTTTAATGATAGAAAAGAATTGGAAAGTGAAGACGAAACGGCACTTTTTATGAAATTGAAGACTTTTAATTACAATGTTCGTTATTATTTACCTGATTTCGGAAAATTTGAATCGATAATTGGTTTTCAAGGAATGAATCAAGAAAACAGAAATTTTGGAGAAAAACGATTGATTCCAAATGCAAAAATTGCTGATATTGGTTTCTTTGGAACTTCGCAATATAAATTCAATAAGAATCTCTTACAATTTGGTGTTCGTTATGATTTCAGAAAAGTAAATATTGAAGAATTTGGAGAAAATGGAACAGAAGGCGCTTTTCAAAAATTAGATAAAAATTATGAAAGCATCAATGCGTCTTTAGGTTTTAAAACAAATGTTACGGATAATATTACTTCAAGAGTAAATTTCTCAACAGGTTTTAGAGCACCTAACTTATCCGAACTTTCATCAAATGGAGTACACGAAGGAAGTAATCGATACGAAATTGGTAATTCAAACTTAAAAAACGAACAAAATTTTCAAGTCGATTTAAATGTCGATTATAACTCGGAACACTTTGATTTTTTTGTGAATGGATTTTATAACAACATTAATAACTATATTTATATTTCACCAAACGGAAGTACTATTGATACTAATTTCGTATATGATTATTTGCAAAATAACGCCGTATTATATGGTGGAGAAACAGGAATTCATTTCCATTTACACGAAATAGATTGGTTGCATATGACCAGTAGCTACGAAATGGTAATTGGCGAATTAGAAAACAATTTGAATTTGCCTTTAATCCCTGCAAATCAATGGAAAAATAATTTTAGAGCGAATTTTGATATAACTAAAAATATTAAAAATAGTTTTGTTTTCTTGCAAGCGAATTATACTTTCAATCAAAATAGAATTGGAAATTTTGAAACTAAAACCAACGATTATCTATTGCTTTCATCAGGAATTGGAACTGATATCCAGTTGAAAAAAGCTACATTTAATTTGTATCTAACAGCTACCAATTTATTAAATAAACAATATGTAGCCCATTTGTCTCGTTTAAAAACAGATGGAATTTATAATATGGGAAGAAATATAGTTTTAGGTGTAAATTTTAATTTGTAATTTAAAATATCAAAAAGGCGATTTTTATGGTTTTGAAAGTCGCTTTTTTATTTATTTAAAGTAAATTTTCTAATGATATAGTTAAATATTTTATAGCCAAATACACGTCTTAAAATCCGCATTATATTGGCATCAAAACCTATGGTGTATCTTCTGAAATTTTTATTTGGTTTTTCGGCAATTTTAAATAATTTTTCAACAATTTGTTGGGGTAAATCTTCGTTTTTACCTGATTTATCCAAAAGCAATTTCGAAATTTTATCCATTAATTTATTGTAAGAAAAAATTTCTGTTGCTTCACATTTGGTCACGTTCTTTTGAAACGAAGTTGGTGCATTACCAAATTGTACCGTTGCTACACTTATATTAAAATCTACCAGTTCATATGCCATACATTCGGAAAAACTTTCTACTGCTTGTTTGGTCGAATGATAAAAGTTTCCAAGTGGCAAATTTACTAATCCAGCAACAGAAGTAATATTTATAAATTGTCCATATTTTTGTTGTCTAAATGTTGGAATAAATGCCCTACATACTTTTACAACCCCTAGCCAATTTACATTTACAATCGTATCAATTTTTTTGTCTTCTGATAGTTCTACAAAACTTCTGTAGCCCATTCCTGCATTATTAATAATCGTATCAATTTTCGGATGATTATCTAAAATAATTTTAGTAGCCGATGCAATGCTTTCAGTGGATGTTACATCCATTTCATAACAAAAAATAGTAGAAATATCTTTAAAATCTTCGCCTTCAGAAGGATGAAGTAACGTAGCAATAACGGTCCAGTTATTTTTAGCGAAATATAATGCAGTTTGTTTGCCAATTCCTCCACCAGCACCAGTTATTAAGACTGTTTTCATATTAGTTTTTTATTAATATTTTAATTTTGTCATTAAAATATAGCGGGCAATTTTGCTTTGTTTTCGACTAATGTAGGCAGAACCATTTGGACTAAATCTTCTTGGGTTTGGTAAAATTGCTGCAATTCCGGCGGCTTGCATTCGTGTTAAACTTTTGCAATCTCTTTTGTACCAATGTTGTGTAGCGGCTTCAGCACCATAAATACCATCGCCCATTTCAATACTGTTTAGGTAGACTTCAAGTATGCGTTGCTTGCCCCAAACTAATTCAATTAATACGGTGTAATAAGCTTCTAATGCTTTTCGGAAATAACTTCTTCCTTGCCAAAGGAAAACATTTTTTGCAGTTTGTTGTGTTATAGTACTTCCACCTTTTAGTTTTTTGCCTTTAAAATTTCCTACTGCAGCTTTTCGCATCGCAGAAAAATCCAGGCCATTGTGTTCAAAAAACCTACCGTCTTCACTGGCAATAACCGCTTTTTGTAGGTTTTTAGAAATGTCTTCTATGGGTACCCAATGATGTTTGGTTTCAATGTTTTTCCCTGCAGATTTATTTTCAAAATATCGAATTACCATAAGTGGCGTGTAAGGCACGGGTACAAATTTATAAAGTACCACAAAAAACAAACTAATAATATTGAACCAAATAACTAGTTTCCAAAAGAAACGCATTATATGGCTGAAAAATCCTTTTTTTCCAGTGCTTTTTGGTTTTATTGTTGCTTTTATTGCCGCCATTTTATACTAAATCTGCTACTTCTTTTCCAATTAAACTTCCTATAGCAACGCCCATTCCGCCCATTCTAACGCCGCAATAGATATGGTTGCTTAGTTGTTTTATAATTGGGTTTTTAGAATTTCCGATACCCATAATACCACTCCAACTATGCTCAATTTCAAAAGGGGTATCAGGCAAAATTACATTTTTTAACAAATCTTCCAAGCGATTTTGAATTTTTTCAGTAGTTTCTAATGAAGTAGTGGTTTCTCCTTCAAAATCTAAGTTTCTCCCACCGCCAAAAAGTACTCTATTATTTATATTTCGGAAGTAATAATAGCCTTGGTCTAAATGAAAAGTACCTTTGATGTGTAAATTCTCAATTGGTTTTGTAATTAAAACTTGCGCTCTTGCAGGTTTGACTTCGTTTTTGGTTAATTCGGAAGCAAAACCATTTGTAGTGAAAATCAGTTTTTTGGTTTTAAAAGTAACTTCATTGGTAACCACCTCCACATTATTATTTGTTTCTTGATAATCAGAAACCGTTTGATGGTTTAGAATTAAAATATCGTGTAATGCGGCTTTTTTTAATAAGGTTTGCATCATATTTCCAGTGTCAATTTGACCTTCAAAAGCATTAAAAATCAAATGTTCAAACGTATTTTTAAATTTAAAACTATCATTTACTTTAGTATACACATCGGATTTGAATAATGGACTAACAATGTCGTTTATAAAAGGAATTTTGGAAACGCAATCACTATAAAACGCTTCGTCTTCTTTCAGAAACAATTCGTAACCGCCTAAAGGTTGATAATCAATGGCTGCATCACCTAAGTTGTTACGAAGCAGTTGTAAACCAGCATATCTTTTTTGAATCAATTGTATAACTTCTTCTTCGGTATGTGTTTTTAAATCGTCAATAATTTCGGAAACACTTCCAAAACAAGCAAAACCAGCATTTTTAGTACTGGCACCTTGAGGTAAAGCCCCTTTTTCTAAAAGTATAATTTTGGCTTTTGGAAACCGTTCTCTTAACCGAATCGCGGTATGTAACCCTACAATTCCGCTACCTACTATGGTGAAATCCACGTTGGAGAACCAATTTTTTATTTCCCAATAGCTCAGTTGCATATTATATTTCAATTGTTAGTAATACAGGTATTTGTTGTAAAAGTATTGAAAATATTGAGAATAAAAAAGATGTTCTAATCGATTCCTGTCGAAGTAATGGGTAGTAAGGATTTAACATTTGTGCTTATAATTAAAATATTGAGTAAAAAAACAAAAAATATAAAAAGTCTTAGTTTTTTGATTAAATTTGTGAGTTATAATATATGTACGAATAGCAAATCTATACTATCGGATATATAATAGATAAACTTTAAATTATGGATTATTTTTATATTGTAATTTTAATTATTCTTTTGTTCTTTTCTGTTAAAGAAATTAAGAAAAATAAAGCATTATCAAATGATTCGATTTATAATTTTTACCAAAATTCAAGAAACTTTAGACTTTTAATGATGGTTGTCGCTTGTTCTATTCTTGTTTCAGTATTTGTTTTAAGGAAGGTTTTAGTTTTCTATAATGATATTTATGGTAATGCATCAAATTAGTACATTGGTGTAAAAGACTGTCGAAGAAGTATATCGCTGATTTTGAAAACCTTTTATAAAACTCGAATAGCGCTAACAGTTTTGCTTAAAATTCTAATAACACGGAAACTTATTTTAGTATGATTTATCATTTACTCATCACCAGACCCATCTACTTTCCCTAATTTTCTTGCTTTAATGGCTTTCATTACTAAAGGAAATGTGGTAACGGCTACTAAAATTAGAATAATTTTTTCGATATGATGTTTTAAATCAATATCAAATTTTTCTAAAAACAAGCCGTATAAATAATGGCCTGCATACACCAAAATAAACGACCATAAAATAGAACTTAAAATATTATACAACATAAATTTGCTTTTTTTCATGTGTACAATTCCAGCAATAATAGGTACAAAAGTTCTTACAATGGGTAAAAATCTTGCAAAAACTATAGCAATTCCACCATGCTTTTGAAAGAAGCTTTCGGAGTGTTCTAAATACTTTTTCTTAAAGAAAAAACCATCCTTTTTTTGATATAAATTTTTTCCGTACACCGAACCAAACCAATAGCCAAAAACATTACCAATTATTCCAGAAAGTGCAATTAATGTGGCAATCACAAAAACAGGCGAGTAGCCTTGAGGTAAAAAAGTTAAAGGTTGCGCCAATGCTTCACAATAAATTCCAGATAAAAACAATAAACTATCTCCAGGAAGAAAAAATCCTATAAACAAACCGGTTTCGGCAAATACAATAAACAAAACCATATAAATTCCAATAGGAACGCCACCTAATTCTAAGTTAATGTAAAATTCGGGATTAAAAAGCTGGGTCCATGTAAATTCTTTATCAATTTCTTGGGCTTGTAATACTACGTTTAATTTTAATTTTTCAAGTAGGTCTATGATGATTTTCATGGGTTTCAATTTTATTTTTTAGCAAGAATTAGTATTAACTCTCGATTTCTGAGGCTTCGTGTTTAGATTCCCATTTGTCAATTGCCGCTGTAGAAAGCGCGTTTCCTAACACGTTCGTCATACTTCTTGCCATATCGCAAAAATGGTCAATTGGCAAAATCAAAGCAATTCCTTCTGGTGGTATGCCAAACATAGCACAAGTAGCCACTACTACAATTAACGAGGCTCTTGGCACACCCGCTACGCCTTTACTTGTTAGCATTAAAACTAAAAGCATGGTAAGTTGTTCAGGTAAACTCATTTCTATACCATATACTTGCGCAATAAAAATACTGGCAAATGTCATGTACATCATACTTCCATCAAGGTTAAAAGAATACCCTAGCGGCAAAGTGAAGGATACAATTTTTGGTTGGCATCCAAAACGTTCTAACTCTTCTACCATTTTTGGAAAAACAGCTTCAGAACTTGTGGTAGAAAAGGCAATTAATAAAGGACTTTTAATACGTTGTAACAATACAAATAAACGTTTTCCTAGAATAAGATAGCCAACTAGTAATAATATCACCCAAAGTGAAACGATACCCACTAAAAAAGCGCCTAAATACTTGGCGTAAAGTGTAAATACTTCAAAACCATGTTTCGCAATCGCACTTGCCACAGCACCTAAAACGCCTAATGGCGCCGTCCACATAATAAAAGAAACCATTTTTAAAATCACATGCGAAACCGAATCTAATAATTTAAGAATGGGTTTCGCTTCTTTTTTACTAAATGCCGCTAAAGCCACACCAAATAAAATAGAAAAAATTACAATTTGTAAGATTTCGTTAGTAGCTAAAGCTTCAAATAAACTTTTTGGAATAACATGTTTTACAAATTCTTCTAATGAAAATCCTTTTGAGTTTTCTAACAATTCAGAAGCACTGGAAGCGTCATCTAATTTAATTGTTGTTCCTTTTCCTGGTTCGAAAAAATTCACTAAAACCATTCCTAATAACAAGGAAATTAAGGAAGCAGAAATAAACCAAGCCATCGCTTTTCCACCCACGCGGCCAACCATTTTCATGTCGCCCATTTTGGCAATTCCAACTACTAAAGTAGAAAAAACTAAGGGTGCAATTATCATTTGAACCAATCGTATGAAAATGGTTCCAAGTAATTTTATATTTTTTGAGAAGGTGTCAATGGCTTCAGGAAACTGATAATGCACAATTCCACCTAAGCCAACTCCAATAATAAGCGAAATGATAATTAATATAAAGAGTTTATTGTTTTTCATTTTTCATTTTTATTTTAGACCGTGAAAATAGTTATATTTTTTCAAAAAAGTGCTACTTTTAACCTCGTTTTAAATTTTAACAGTATGAAAAAATATATTTTTCTCATTTTCAGTGTACTAAGTATGAGTTCAAATGCGCAACAAATAATGACGCCAGAAAAGTTATGGCAATTAGGCAGAGTCACACCAATAGGGATTTCTAAAGACGGAAAGTCGCTAATTTACAAAGTGGGCACACCAAATATTCAAGAAAATAAACTAGTTTCTAAATATTATTCTGTTCCTGTTGGAGGAGGAAATCCGGTTACTTTAGATAAAATTGATGGCTTAGTTGCAGATAAAAGTATTTCGCCAAACGGACAAGAATACATAAGTGTGCAACAAGTAAAAGTTGAAAAAATTTTAGGATCTGATATATATCCAAGTTTGACAAAAACATCAGCACAAGTGTATGAAGGTTTAGATTATCGTCATTGGGATACTTGGAATAATGGCACGCACAATCATTTGTTTGTAGGATTACTTGGTAAACCAAACGAAAAAATACTTGGGCCTATTGATATTATGCCAAATGAACCTTATGATGCACCTCAAAAACCTTTTGGTGGTGATGAAGATTATGTTTGGTCACCAGATGGAAATAAAATCATTTATGTATGTAAGAAAAAAGCAGGAACAGCCTACGCAACAAGTACAAATACCGATTTATACGAGTACGATGTAGCAACAAAAACCACAAAAAATCTTACGGAGAAAAATTTAGGTTATGATACACATCCAACCTTTTCACCTCGAGGCGAACTAAGTTGGTTGCAAATGAAACGCGATGGTTTTGAAGCAGATAAAAATGACATTATCGTAAGAGTTCAAGGATTTGATGTCAATTTAACTGCTAATTGGGACGGAACTGTTGATAGTTTTGTATGGGCAAAAGAAGGAAATAAAGTCTATTTTATTGCACCTGTGTTAGGAACAAAACAACTTTTTGAAGTAAATCATGTTGGGTTAACTAAAATGTTTCCTGTTGTAACACAACTTACTGATGGCGATTTTGATGTAAATAGCATCATTGGATTTTCAGGAAATTCTGTTTTAGTTACAAAAACCACGCATAATAGTGCAACAGAAGTGTTTTCGTACGATTTAAAAAAGAAATCTTGGAAACAAATTACACATGTAAATGACGAATTTTATTCGAAAATTGCAACCTGCACTTCCGAAAAACGATGGGTTAACACAACTGATGGCAAAAAAATGTTGGTTTGGGTAATTTTACCTCCAAATTTTGATAAAACAAAAAAATATCCAACACTTTTATACTGTCAAGGCGGTCCACAAAGTGCTTTAACGCAATATTATTCTTTCCGTTGGAATTTTCAACTTATGGCCTCACAAGGATATATTGTAGTGGCGCCAAATAGAAGAGGTATGCCAGGTCATGGTGTTCAATGGAACGAACAAATTTCAGGAGATTGGGGCGGACAAGTAATGGACGATTATTTATCAGCCATTGATGATATTTCAAAAGAATCGTATGTAGATAAAACCAGAATTGGTGCTGTTGGCGCGAGTTATGGCGGCTATTCGGTATTTCAATTAGCTGGAATTCATAAAAATCGTTTCAAAACATTTATTTCGCATTGCGGCATTTTCAATACAGAAAGTATGTACGGAACTACAGAAGAAGTGTTCTTTACGAATTGGGATTCGGGCGGCGCCTATTGGGAAAAAGACAATAAAATCGCACAGAAAACATATAACGAATTCAATCCAATTAAGTTGGTAAACAATTGGAATACCCCGATTTTAATTATTCAAGGTGGAAAAGATTACCGTGTGCCAATAGGTCAAGGACAAGAAGCTTTTCAAGCGGCACAATTAAAAGGAATAAAAAGTAAATTTTTACTATTTCCAGATGAAAATCATTGGGTGTTACAACCTCAAAATGCTTTAGTTTGGCAAAGTGAATTTTTTAAATGGTTGAAAGAGACGTTGTAACTATTTTCAGACCTGACAGGTTTTAAAAACCTGTCAGGTCTGAAAAATCTAAAATTAACAAGTAATTATTCTTACCTTTAATAGGAAAATAAAGATAACTTCAAATGCAATCATACAACATCATAATTATAGGCGGTGGCGCAGCCGGTTTCTTCGCAGCTATTAATATTGCAGAGAAACATCCGCAACTTAGTGTAGCCATTCTGGAAAGAGGGAAGGAATGCTTAACTAAGGTTAAAATTTCTGGTGGTGGACGTTGTAATGTCACGCACGCGTGTTTTGTACCGAACGATTTGGTCAAATTTTATCCGCGTGGTGAAAAAGAATTAAAAGGGCCTTTTTCGCAATTTTGTTCTGGTGATACGATAGATTGGTTCGAAAAAAGAGGTGTCGAATTAAAAATTGAAGAAGACGGAAGAATGTTCCCAATTACAGATGATTCTCAAACCATAATTGACTGTTTTGAAAAAGAAGTAAAGAAATTAGGCATTAAAGTTTTTACCTCACAAAGTGTGCAGTCTTTATATTTTAATAAGGGCGAACAATGGAAAATTGAAACCCAACACGATGTTTTTGTTGCAGATAAAATTGTAGTCGCAACAGGAAGTAATCCTAAAATTTGGGAAATGATGCATCAAATGGGCCATCAAATTGTCGAACCCATTCCTTCCTTATTTACATTCAATATTACCGATAAAAGAATTAAAGATTTAATGGGGCTTTCGGCGCAAGCCAGCATTAAAATAAAAAACTCAAAATTAGCATCTTCGGGGCCATTATTAATTACACATTGGGGACTTTCAGGACCTGGAATATTGAGACTTTCCGCCTGGGGTGCACGAGAATTGTTTGATAAAAAATATTGTTTTGCCCTGCTTGTAAATTGGTTAGATGAGATGTCTTTTGAGGAAGCCATCGAACAATTAAAAGAAATTAAAGAAGAAAATAATAAAAAACTAATTGGCAAATTTTGTCCGTTTGATTTTCCAAAACGATTGTGGGAAAATATCGTAACCGCTTCAGATATTGCTTTAGATTATAAATGGGCTGAGGTAACCAATAAGCAAATTAATAGCTTAGCCAATCAGTTAACCCAAGCTGAATTTCAGGTTAACGGTAAAAGCACTTTTAAAGAAGAATTTGTAACCGCTGGCGGTATCGATTTAAAAGAAATTAATTTTAAAACGATGCAAAGTAAAATTTTACCAAAAGTCTATTTTGCTGGCGAAGTGGTAAATATTGATGCTATAACTGGTGGCTTCAATTTTCAAAATGCTTGGACAAGCGGTTTTATCGTTGCCGAAAATATTTAATTTAAATAAAAAATACTAAAAGTCAATAGTGTTGCAAAAGAAACCCAAACAATATAAGGAATGAATAATTTTGCTGCAGTTACGTTTATCGGCTTAAATAATTTGTAACATTCTAACATAACCAAAAGCAATAAAATAATTTCAATTGAGGCTAATAGTAGATTTTGCAACCCAAAAAATAGGTAAGACCATAACGCATTTAACCCCAATTGAAAAATAAAATATTGTAACGCTATTTTAACTTCTTTAGGTTTATTTTCAATTTCATTCCAAACTAATCCTGCAGCAATTCCCATAAAAATGTATAACAAAGTCCAAACAGGGGCAAAAACCCAATTTGGAGGATTAAATATAGGTTTTATTAGAGTAGGATACCAAGTGGTTATAGACGATTGTGTAATTTTTCCTGAGAAAAAGCCTACAGTCAAACAAATAATTATGCAATACGATATTCTTAAATACTTTTTCATTTTCATAATTTTATTCAAATATATTTAAAACTTCTGACATCTGACAACTAAGTTTTAACTTCCTTTTCTATCTTTGTAAAAAATATTTTTTATGTATTCTGATTTAGACTTCATTATTTCAAATTATAATTCAATAGAAGCGGCATCTTTTTCGTGGAGTGCGCCAAGTAATATTGCTTTGGTGAAATATTGGGGAAAAAAAGAAAACGGTGATCAAATCCCAGCCAATCCGTCGATTAGTTTTACGCTGAAAAATTGCAAAACCATTACATCGGTTACGATTTCTTCTAAAGTTGAAAAAGTTAATTTTTCATTCGATTTGTTATTTGAAGGAAAGTCAAAAGAAGATTTTAAACCTAAAATTCAAAATTTTTTCGAAAGAATTTATAAATATTGCCCGTATTTAAAAGAATATCATTTTACAATTAATACCCAAAATACTTTTCCGCATAGTTCAGGAATAGCGTCTTCTGCTTCAGGAATGGCAGCGCTTGCCATGAATATTATGAGTTTAGAAAAGGCGTTAAAACCTGAAATTTCCGATGATTATTTTTATGCAAAAGCTTCTTTTTTAGCCCGATTAGGCTCAGGAAGTGCTTGCAGAAGTATAATTGGCAAAGTAGTTGGGTGGGGAAAAAACGAAACCATAAAAAATAGCTCCGACTTATTTGGAGTTGCATTTGAAAATATTCATCCGAATTTTCATAATTTTCAAGACACCATTTTATTAGTAGATAAAGGCGAAAAACAAGTTTCAAGTACAGTTGGACATAATTTAATGCACAACCATCCTTTTGCCGAACAGCGTTTCGAACAAGCACATCATAATATTGCTAAAATTGTTACGTTATTAGAAACAGGAAATGTAACCGAATTTATGAGTTTGGTAGAAAGCGAAGCACTGACGTTACACGCTATGATGATGACTTCGATGCCTTATTTTATTTTAATGAAACCCAATACATTAGAAATTATTAATAAAATTTGGAAGTTTAGAAGCGATACGCAAACTCCGGTTTGTTTTACGTTAGATGCAGGTGCCAATGTGCACGTTTTGTATCCTAAAAATGTAAAAGAAAAAGTATTGCAATTTATTCAGGACGAATTAGTTGGCTATTGTCAAAATGGTCAGTATATTTGTGATGAAATTGGGAATGGTGCACAAGATTTGAAATAATTTTTATATCTTTACTCAAACATCTGATTACTAAATATTGTAAACTGAACAATAAATTATGAAAGGACCACTTTTTTACTCAAAAATATTACTTTTCGGAGAATATGGAATTATCCAAGATTCCAAAGGACTTTCTATACCATATAATTTTTACAAAGGTGCGCTGAAGTCAGATGAAAATCCGACAAATGAAGCAAAAAAATCAAATCAAAGTTTGGTTAAATTCGTAACTTATTTAAAGCAATTACAATCGGAACAACCAGATTTAGTAACGTTTAATATTGAGTTGTTGCAAAACGATGTAAATAACGGAATGTATTTTGATTCTAGTATCCCTCAAGGGTATGGAGTAGGAAGTAGTGGCGCCTTAGTAGCCGCTATTTACGATAAATACGCTGCAAATAAAATTACCGTTTTAGAAAACCTAACTAGAGAAAAATTATTACAATTAAAATCAATTTTTTCTAATATGGAGTCTTTTTTTCACGGAAAAAGCTCTGGTTTAGATCCATTAAATAGTTACTTAAGTTTGCCAATCCTTATCAATTCAAAAGATAATATTGAAGCAGCTGGAATTCCAAGTCAATCGGCTACAGGAAAAGGCGCAGTTTTCTTATTAGATTCAGGAATTGTTGGAGAAACGGCTCCGATGGTAAATATATTTATGGAAAATTTAAAAGACCAAGGTTTTAGAAACATGCTAAAATCTCAGTTTATAAAATATACCGATTCTTGTGTGGAAAACTTCTTACAAGGCGATATGAAATCGTTATTTAAAAACACAAAAGAATTATCTAAAGTAGTTTTAAGTAATTTTAAACCAATGATTCCGGAACAATTTCACCAAATTTGGCAAAACGGAATTGAAACTAACGATTACTATTTAAAATTGTGTGGTTCTGGTGGTGGCGGCTATATTTTAGGTTTCACGCAAGATTTTGAAAAAGCTAAAAAGTCTTTAAAAGATTATAAATTAGAAATGGTTTATCAGTTTTAAAATAGGTATGAGGATTAGGGTATAAGGTTTAAGTAGAAAAACCCAACACCCAACACCCAACACCCAACACCTTTTACCCAAATGCTAAGTCGCAACTCTAAATTAGTACTTACTAAAATCTTCAGTTTCTTTTCTGTGGCTCGTGGGTACAATGTATTTGTAATCGCTTTAGCACAATATTTATCTGCTATTTTTATTTTAGCTCCAGAAAGAAGAGCGTTAGACATTATTTTAGATTGGAGATTATTTTTATTAGTGATGGCGTCTACTTTTGCTATTGCTTCGGGGTATATTATTAATAATTTTTACGATGCCAAAAAGGACATCATCAATCGTCCCAAAAAATCGTATTTAGATAGATTAGTCAGTCAGAAAACCCAACTACAAGTTTATTTTACTTTAAATTTCTTCTCTGCTTTATTTGGTTTTATTGTTTCTTGGCGAGCGGCTTTATTTTTTTCGGTTTATATTTTTATTATTTTTCTTTATTCGCATAAGCTAAAAAAAATACTATTAATTGGTAATATTTCAGCATCTTTATTAGCTGTTTTGCCCTTTTTCGGAATTTTATTGTATTTCAAAAACTTTTATCAAGTAATTTTTGCCCACGCAACATTTTTATTTCTAATCATATTAATTCGTGAAATGATTAAAGATTTAGAAAACATTGAAGGCGATTTATCTAATAATTATCAAACCATACCCGTTAATTTCGGGGAAAATTTTGCTAAAAAAATTATTTCATTATTACTATTTTGTACAATCGTTCCTGTATATTTTCTAATTAATGTTTTCGATGTAGGCTATATGGACATTTACTTTTACTCAAGTTATATTTTGCTACTAATTTTTATAATAAAATTATGGAAGTCGGAAGGAAAAGTGGATTATATTAAACTTCATTTTTTACTGAAAATAATTTTATTAGCTGGTGTAATTTGTATCATATTAATTAAGCCAGATGTTATTGAAAACGGTCAAAAATTACTATTAATTCCATAGCTTATCGGCTTCTAACTGCCAATTTCGTACTTCTCACTTAAATTGACTATCTTTGCAAAAAATAAAAGCATGAGAAAATCGTCAGGAGCCAAAAGAAGCGGTAAAGTTTCGGAAAGTAAAAAACCAGATTTTAAGAAAAACGAATCAGGAAAATCTTTTTATTCAGAAAACAAACCTGCTCCAAAGTTCAATAGAACAGACAAGCCAAAACAACAAGTGGTTAAAATTAAATCTGATAAAGATGAAATCAGATTAAATAAATATGTAGCAAATTCAGGAGTTTGTAGTCGTAGAGATGCGGACATTTATATTCAAAGCGGAAACGTAAAAGTAAACGGTGAAGTGGTAACAGAAATGGGACATAAAGTAAAACTAACCGATGTCGTTAATTTTGACGGCGTGAACATTACACCTGAGAAAAAAGAATACATACTTTTAAACAAACCTAAGAATTTTTCTACTGAAAAGAACGACCAAGGCGCAAACAACGTGTTACAGTTAATCAAGTCGCCTTCAAATGTTCGATTAGAGCCAGTCGGAAGAATGGATAAAACTACAACAGGATTATTATTGTTTACTAATGATCCAGATATGGTTAGAAAATTTACAACACCAAATCAACGTTCTTCTAAAATTTATCAAGTTTCTTTAGATAAGAATTTAAAATACGAAGATTTAGAAAAAATTCAAAGCGGTATTACTATTGAAGGACATAAAGTATATGTAGAAGAAGTAACTTATATTGACGGAGAAGCTAAAAGTGAAATTGGTGTAAAAATGAAAACATCTAATGTTAAAGTGGTTCGAAATATTTTTGAACACTTAAAATATAACGTAATTAAATTAGATCGAGTAGTGTTTGCAGGATTAACTAAAAAGAATTTACCAAGAGGAAATTGGAGAGTATTAACGGAACAAGAAGTTGTTAATTTAAAAAATAATTAAAAAAATCCGTCTTTTTAAAGGCGGATTTTTTGTTTCAAATATCAATAATATTAAAATAAAATATATATTTGTAATTCCTTATTTAATAAACGTATAATGAAAAAAATAGTTCAAATTGTTGCCCTTGTCATTCTACTAGTGTCGTGTGAAAATGATATTAAAACTAATTTACCAGCATTTTTAGGTGAAAAAGATAATATTGCATGGCGTGCTTCGGATACAAAAATCACTACAAATCCAGGTGGAACGATTACAATAAATGCATATAAAGATAATGAGATGGTTACAATAACGGTGCCCAATGCAGTTGGTACACATTATTTAGGAACAACCAATCAAGGTGTAAATGCAACGTATTCATATAGCAATCAGCAATCATTATTATACTTTGAAACAGCATTAATTGAAGGGCCTGTTTTTAAATTACAAGGAGTAACTGTTCCAGGTACAGGTTATGCGGCATTAAACGGTAACAATGTAACTACAACTGGGGGCTCAGGAAACGGTTTAACCTTAAAAATTCAAACCAATAGTTCAGGTGCCGTAACCGGAGCAACTATTGCAAGTAGAGGAGTAGGATATGAACCAGGAGATTTGATAACTATTAATGGTGGTAATGGCAATGCTAAAGTTACTGTTTTAAATGTGTCAAAAAGTAATGGAGAAGTTGAAATTGAAAAAATTGAAGGCAACTTGTATTCAGGAACGTTTAAATTTAATGCAGTTGACGAACAAGGAACAGTTGTGAATTTTAATAAAGGGATTTTTTATAAAGTACCTATTTTATAAAATCTTTTAACATATACTTCTAATTACCACTTCATTTAGGAGTGGTTTTTTGTTTTTGTTAATAACTAAAATTGCCTTAAAAAAAGATAAATTGTATTTTTGAAATCTTTCACTTTTTTAAAATGTAGTATAGTTTTGAGATTTGGAATTTATTAATTTGGAATTTATAATTTATGTATTTAATCTTCGATACCGAAACCACAGGATTACCTAAAAGTTGGTCTGCTCCAATAACAGACACTAACAACTGGCCTCGTTGTGTGCAAATTGCTTGGCAATTACATGACGATATGGGAAATCTTATCGAGCATCAAGATTATATAATAAAACCAGAAGGATATAACATTCCATTTGATGCAGAAAGAATTCACGGAATATCCACTGAATTAGCTAATCAAGAAGGTTTTGGTTTAAGTGAAATCCTTGAGAAATTTAATATTGCTTTATCAAAATCAAAATATATTGTAGGGCAAAATATAGGTTTTGATGTGAATATTATGGGTTGCGAATTTCATCGATTTGGAATACCTACCGATTTAACTAAAATGCCCATTTTAGATACCTGTACAGAAACTACTGCATTACTATTAAAATTACCTGGAGGTCGTGGTGGAAAATTTAAGCTGCCTACATTAACAGAATTACACGAATATTTATTTCAAGAAAAATTTGCAGAAGCTCATAATGCAACCGCCGATGTAGAAGCCACAACGCGTTGTTTTTTAGAATTAGTAAAACGCGGAAATTTTAATTCCAACGAATTACCCGTTTCTGAAGAATATTATACAGCTTTCAAAACTAATAATCCAGTTGTTAAACCAATCGGATTAAAACATGTTAATTTAAAACAGGCTTCAGCTACTTTAAGAGAAAAGTTACAACAACTGCCTAAAGATATTGAAATTTTACCTGAAAATTTGGAAGATGTTTCAGATGTTGCCTTTGCGCATTTGCACAATCATTCGCAGTTTTCGGTTTTGCAATCTACCATATCGATCCCTAAATTGATAGAAAATACAGTAAAGCAAAAAATGCCAGCTGTTGCCCTTACAGATATTGGAAATATGATGGGTGCTTTTCAATTTGTAAGTGGAATTCTAAATCATAATAAATCGGCGGAAGCCAAAAACAAAGAACTAGTTGAGGCTGGTGAACAACCAACAGAAACCATCATTAAACCAATTGTAGGTTGCGAGTTTTTTGTGTGTAACAATCATAAAGACAAATCAAATAAAGACAACGGATATCAAGTTGTTTTCTTAGCTAAGAATAAAAAAGGATATCATAATTTAGCGAAGTTGTCATCAAAAGCCTATACAGATGGGTTTTACTATGTGCCTCGAATCGATAAAGAATTAATCAAACAATATAAAGAAGATATTATTGTTTTAACTGGAAGTTTATATGGTGAAGTGCCAAATAAAATTCTGAATCTCGGAGAAAATCAAGCAGAAGAAGCGTTATTGTGGTGGAAAGACCAATTTGGTGACGATTTGTACATCGAATTAATGAATCACAATCAAGAGGATGAAAAAGCGGTAAATACTACCTTAATTCAGTTTTCAAAAAAACATAATGTAAAGCTAATTGCAACAAACAATACCTTTTACATTAATAAAGAAGACGCCAACGCACACGATATTTTATTATGTGTAAAAGAGGGTGAAAAGCAAGCTACACCAATTGGACGGGGACGTGGATATCGTTTTGGATTACCCAATCAGGAATATTATTTCAAGTCAACAAATGAAATGAAAAAATTATTTCCGCAAACTCCGGAAGCTATTAGTAATGTTCAAGAAATTGTAGATAAAATTGAAATATATTCGCTTTCGCGAGATGTCTTACTTCCGAAATTTGATATTCCAGAACAATTTCAAGTTCCAGAAGATTTGGAAGATAAAGGTGTTCGAGGTGAAAATGCATATTTAAGACATTTAACTTACGAAGGCGCTAAAAAACGTTATGGTGAAATCACAGATGCAATTAAAGAACGTATTGATTTCGAACTCTTAACAATTAGTAATTCAGGTTATCCTGGCTATTTTTTAATTGTACAAGATTTTATCGCCGAAGCCCGAAAAATGGATGTTTCGGTTGGTCCAGGTAGGGGTTCTGCTGCGGGTTCAGTGGTAGCTTACTGTTTGTGGATTACGAATATTGATCCGTTGTTGTACAACCTGCTTTTTGAGCGTTTTTTAAATCCAGACCGTGTGTCGATGCCCGATATTGATATTGATTTTGACGATGAAGGAAGAGGTCGAGTAATGGATTACGTAATAAAAAAATATGGTTCCAATCAAGTGGCACAAATTATCACGTATGGAAAAATGGCTACGAAATCCGCTATTCGAGATACCGCTCGAGTTTTAGATTTGCCTTTATTCGAAGCGGATAGAATTGCAAAATTAATTCCAGCTATGATGCCTGGAAAATGGAATTTAGCACGATTTTTATCCGAAAAAGAAGAAGAGGTTAAAAAAGCCGTTCGTTCAGATGAATTTGACCGCGTAAAAGAATTAATCGAGATAGCCAATCAAGGCGAACTTTCTGGAGAGACGATTCAACAAGCAAAAATATTAGAAGGGTCGCTTCGAAATACAGGAATTCACGCTTGTGGTGTAATTATTACGCCAGATGATATTACCAATTTCGTTCCCGTAACTACAGCAAAAGATTCAGATTTATATGTTACCCAGTTTGATAACGCCGTAGCTGAAAGTGCGGGTTTATTAAAAATGGACTTTTTAGGTTTAAAAACGTTAACACTTATTAAAGACACGGTTAAACTCGTGAAATATAAGCGAAATATCGATTTAGATCCCGATGCATTTCCTATTGACGATAAAAAAACATACGAATTATTCCAACGTGGTGAAACGGTAGGAATATTTCAGTACGAATCGCCAGGAATGCAAAAGTATTTGAAAGATTTAAAACCAACGGTTTTTGGAGATTTAATTGCCATGAATGCATTATATCGACCAGGTCCGTTAGAATATATTCCTTCTTTCGTTCGAAGAAAAAACGGGTTAGAACCCATTGCATATGACTTAGATGCCTGTGAAGAATATTTAGCAGAAACCTACGGAATTACTGTATATCAAGAGCAAGTAATGCTTTTGTCACAATCATTAGCAGGTTTTACAAAAGGTGATGCCGACGTGCTTCGTAAAGCAATGGGTAAAAAAGACAAGCCGGTCTTGGATAAAATGAAGCCTAAATTCATCGCGCAAGCTGAAGAAAAAGGACACGACGCTAAAATATTAGAAAAAATTTGGAAAGACTGGGAAGCGTTTGCAAGTTATGCATTCAACAAATCGCATTCTACTTGTTATGCTTGGATTGCTTATCAAACCGCCTATTTAAAAGCACATTATCCTGCAGAATATATGGCGGCGGTGCTTTCTAATAATATGAATGACATCAAATCGGTTTCTTTTTTTATGGAAGAATGCAAGCGAATGGGCTTAGAAGTTTTAGGTCCAGATGTCAATGAATCATTCTATAAGTTTACCGTAAATGATAATAATGCTATTCGATTCGGAATGGGAGCAATTAAAGGAGTTGGAGAAAACGCAGTAAAAACAATAGTCGAAGTACGAAGAGAAGGCCGTTACAAGTCTATTTTCGATTTAGCAAAACGAATAGATTTGCGTGCAGCCAATAAAAAAGCTTTCGAAAATTTAGCATTAGCTGGTGGTTTTGATGAATTTGGGGACACACATCGTGCACAATATTTTCATACGGATGGCGATAATAGTACCTTTTTGGAAAAAGCCATTCGTTTTGGTGCGAAATTTCAAGAAAACGAAAACTCTTCTCAAGTAAGCTTATTTGGTGATGCATCTGACGTACAAATTGCCGAACCAATTGTGCCGCCTTGTGAAGAATGGAATACCTTAGAAAAATTATCTCGAGAAAAAGAAGTAGTTGGAATTTACATTTCAGGGCATCCGCTAGACGATTATAAATTTGAAATGAAATATTTCTGCAATACTAAGTTGCAAGCATTACATAATTTGGAGCTTTTAGTTGGTAAAAATCTATCATTTGGAGGAATTGTATCCAATGTACAACATCGCACTACGCAACAAAATAAAGGTTGGGCAACGTTTAATATTGAAGGATACGAAGAAAGTTTTGAATTCCGAATTTTTAATGAAGAATATTTGAAATTCCGTCATTATTTGGTTGCAAATCAGTTTGTATTTGTTAAAATTTTCGTGAAAGAAGGTTGGGCAAATAAAGAAACCGGAAAAAAATCAGAACCAAGAATTAATTTTACACATCTTCAGAGTTTACAAGATGTTTTGCCAGATTTTGCAAAAAAATTAACCATTCAGTTACCTGTTGAAGAGTTAAAAGAACAATTAATTTCAAAATTAAATGAACTTTTCTCATATCATCAAGGGGATTTTAATGTAACATTCGAATTGTTAGAATTAGAAAAAGTGAAACGATTTGTAAAACGAGAGATTGAAATTGATGACGAAATTCAAGATGAAAATCTTATAGAAATAGAGGATGAGGCAGAAAATAATGCGGAAATAATAATAGAAAATCAAATGGAAGAAATTGAAGAAACTATTATAAAAAACAAGTTAGAAATGCCTAGTAGAAAACTAAAAATTAATATTTCAAAAGATTTGTTGGAAGGATTGGAAAGAATGCAAATTAATTTTAAATTGAATTAATGAAATCAACTCTTGAAAAACTTATAAATTGATTTTTCTAATTCTTAAATAGGTAAAAGAAATCATAATTTTTTTCACAGCTTAAATATATTTTCTACTTTCGCAGTATAATAATTTATAGTATAAAAAAATAAATATAAAAATATGGCATTAGCAATTACAGACGCTACTTTTGAGGAAGTAGTATTAAAATCAGACAAACCAGTAGTAGTAGATTTTTGGGCAGCTTGGTGTGGACCTTGCAGAATGGTTGGTCCAGTTATTGATGAAGTAGCTACAGAATACGAAGGAAAAGCAGTTGTTGGTAAAGTAGATGTTGATGCAAATCAAGAATTTGCTGCAAAATACGGTGTAAGAAATATTCCAACAGTTTTAGTGTTTCAAAACGGAGAAGTAGTTGGAAGACAAGTAGGAGTAGCTCCTAAAAAAACCTATACTGACGCAATCGACGCATTACTATAATCAATAGGAAATATATATTACAAAAGGTTCAACGTAAGTTGAGCCTTTTTTTTACTCATAAATTTCCATATAGGATTTAAAATCTTTTTATATATTTACGATATGAATTTAGAATCGCAACTCGAAAAAATATCCCAATTTAAGAATTTAGAACTTTTGGCTAATCAAATAGTTGAAGGATTTATTTCTGGTATGCATAAAAGTCCGTTTCACGGGTTTTCTGCCGAATTTGCCGAGCATAAAATTTATAATCAGGGCGAAAGCACCAAGCATATAGATTGGAAGTTATTTGCTAAAACAGACAGATTATATTCGAAAAAGTTCGAAGAAGAAACTAATTTACGTTGTCATCTAATTATAGACAATTCTTCATCGATGCATTATCCAAAATTAAAATCTAATCAAAATTTTTCCGAAAATAAAATTGGATTTTCTGTTTTAGCAGCTGCTGTTTTGATGAATTTATTGAAGAAACAGCGCGATGCGGTTGGCGTTTCCGTTTACTCTGATACCTATGAATATTACGCTTCAGAAAAAGGAAGTGAACGCCATCACAGAATGATTTTAAATCAGTTTGAAAACATATTAAACGACTCAAAAGAATCAAAAAAAACCGATACGATTACATTTCTTCATCAAATTGCTGAAAAAGTTCACCGTCGTTCGATGATTATTTTGTTTACAGATATGTTTATCGATCAAGACAATGAAAAACTATTTAGTGCTTTGCAGCATTTAAAGCATAACAAACATAAGGTGGTTTTGTTCCATGTTTTTGATAAAAAAACAGAGTTGAATTTTGATTTCGATAACACACCAAGAAAGTTTATTGATATGGAAACAGGTGAAGAAGTAAATTTATTTGCCGAAAACATGAAAGTAAGTTACGAAAAAGTTGTAAATACTTATTTTGAAAGCATAGCTAATACGTGTGCGTCCTATAAAATTAAGTACGTTCCAGTTTCAGTAAATGAAAATTTTGAAAAAATACTAACCACATATTTAATTGAAAAACAGAAGTTTGGATAAGTAATGATTCTTATTTCGGATTTTTTTCATTAAAATATTTGTAAGTTACAAAAACTGTAGTATATTTGCACTCGCATTACAGCAACGGTTTGGTAGTTCAGTTGGTTAGAATACCTGCCTGTCACGCAGGGGGTCGCGGGTTCGAGTCCCGTCCAGACCGCAAATTTTGGGAAGCATTCTAATTTATTAGAATGCTTTTTTGCCCAAAAATCTTGAGTCTTCAAGAGAAACGTAGTTGTGTTGTTTAGTTCGCCTTGGCGGACGATGGTTTAGTAGTTAGACCGATGAAAAGCTTTCCACTTTTGTGGATGGCTTTTTTGATTTACACAAGTTTCATTTTACTCCAAAAACATAATTAATAAATACGTCTTTTAATAGAGTTTTTACTTTTTGTCTGATTTATTCTACACAAATTGTTGTTTTTATATTTAATTTACTTATATTTAGCCACTTAAATTATAAAAATTAATACTTAAAATCTATAAAATGAAGAAAAAACTACTTGTATTATTAGTACTTTTGAGTGTAGCCATTAACTTTGTTAGCGCTCAATGTTTGCCACCAACGAATGTTTTTGTGTCAAATATTACAAACAATTCCGCTACGGTTTCATGGGTACAGAATACCACTTCTACTTATGCCTACAACATTCAGTTGTTTATGAACGGAACTGTTGCTGGAAATTTTGCAGCACAAACAAGTCCATATGTATTAACAGGTTTACCATGTGGAACGACTTGTACGGCTCAAATTGTTTCGGTTTGTTCTCCTAATGTAATTAGTCCGCCAAGTGTTTTAGTTACTTTTACAACTTTGCCTTGCCCACCACAGTTTGGTCAACCACAAAGCATGACGGCATGTGTAACAAATGGTTTCGGATGTTTTAATTTAGCTAGCAATACACCAAATATTTTAGCAAATCAACCTGCGAATTTATATACGGTATCGTATCATTCTTCTCAAGCGGATGCTGTTTCTGGCGCTAATCCTCTAGTAAGCCCACATTGTGTAAACCAAGGAAGTTATACTATTTTTTCTAGAGCTACAGAAATTTCTTCTGGAAATATGATGCAAATTAGTGGTTTCACAATAAATGCTGTTGATTATCAAGTTATGCCAGCCTTAAATCCTATGGTGCAATGTGATGATAATAACGACCAACAAGTGGTGTTTGATTTAACTACTTCACAAGCAGTAATTAATACGAATAACGCATTAGTTTATTACCCAACATTAGTTGCAGCACAAAATCAAGTAAACCCATTAACACCGGCTACTAATTTTGTAGTTCCTGTTTCAGCATTGAGTAGTACTATTTTTATTAGAGAAATTATTGGCGATGCATGTGACAAAATTTATCCAAGAACTGTTTTTGCGCAATCTAATTGTAATTTAGCTTCATCTTGTGCAAACGCAAATTTATTATGTAATTCTTTAGGTGTCCCATTTACAAATACTATAAGTGTTGCTAGTACTGGCGCTTCAGGATGTTTAAATACCACACCAAATCCTAACTGGTTCTATTTACCTATTAGCACTTCTGGAAATATTAATTTAGTAATTACACAAGGAAATAATGCGCCTAGTTATAATAATCAAGATGTAGATTATATTATTTATGGTCCGTTTACTAGTGGTACATCAAGTTGTAACTTAGTAGGACCAAACAATATTGTTAGTTGTAGTTATTCGGCTTCTCCTACAGAGTATCCTGTAATTCAAAATGCACAAGCTGGACAATACTATTTAATGATGGTTACTAATTTCTCTAATCAAAATGGATTTGTAACCATTAATAATATGTCAACTTCTACTGGAGTAATAAACTGTACAGGTTTTACATTTAATGCCTTTTTAGATGCAAATAATAATGGTACAAAAGATACTGGCGAAGTGAATTTTCCATTAGGAAAGTTTACACATGAGAAAAATGATAATGGCGTGGTTCATAATGTAATAGCTCCAACAGGATCATTTAGTATTTATGATATGGTTACTACTAATTCATATGATGTTTCTTTTGTAGTAAACCCAGCATATACAACAATGTATAATGTAAATCCTTCTCAGTTTTTAAATTTAACACCAACAGGAGCTGGAATGACAACTTATAATTTTCCAGTAACATCGCTTCAAAATTATAACGATTTAGGAGTTGCTGTTGTCCCATTTAATGCACCAAGACCAGGATTTAATTATATAAACCGAATTGTGTATGCTAATTTAGGAAATCAAATTATTCCTTCTGGAACGTTAACATTTACAAAGCCTAGTGCAGTATCAATTGTATCTACTAATCCAGCGACTACTAGTACAACAACAGGATTTACTTATAATTTCACTAACTTATTACCTTTTGAAGTAAGAACAGTTGATGTAATTATGTTAGTACCAACTATTCCAACAGTAAATGCAGGTGATTATTTGGTAAGTCAAGCTTCAATCGTACCAACTACTGGTGATGTGGTTCTTGAGAACAACAGTAATACATTAACTCAAATGGTAGTAAATGCATACGATCCAAATGATAAAATGGAAGCACGTGGCCCTCAAATATTACATTCTAGTTTCACTTCTAACGATTATTTATACTACACTATTCGTTTTGAAAACACGGGTAACGCTAGTGCTATTAATGTAAGAATCAATGATGTATTAAATAGTAAATTAGATGAAAGTACATTATCAATGATTAGTTCTAGTCATGCTTATGAATTAGACAGAGTAGGTACAGAATTAAATTGGAAATTTAACAATATTCAATTACCCGTTTCAGTTGCCAATTCTACCATTGGTAAAGGATATGTAACCTTCAAAATCAAGCCAAAAGCAGGTTATGCCGTTGGTGATATTATTCCAAATGCGGCATCTATTTATTTTGACTACAACCCAGCTATTGTAACGAATACGTTTACAACTGAATTTGTGGCACTTTTAGAATCAGAATCATTCAATACTAATGAGTTTATGGTATATCCAAACCCAACGAATTCAATTTTGAATATTCAATCTAAAAACAATCAAACTATTTCTGAAGTAAATATTTACGATTTATTAGGTAAAAAACTTATCAATAAAAAAGTAACTGTTTCTACCACAGAACTTGATTTAACTAATTATACTCCAGGATTATATGTTTTAGAAGTTATTTCAACTGATAATCAAAGAAGTATTCATAAGATTGTAAAAAAATAATCTTAATAAAATAATAAAAAATCCCGATTATTCGGGATTTTTTTATGTCTAAAAATAAGGATTTGTACTAGTTCGAATAAAAATATAAAAATCAATAAAACATATTCCATAAAATTGTATTTTTGAAAACTAAATAGTTGAAAATCAAAATGAATAAAGTAATTGCTTTTTTTTTAATATTTTTACTACAATCGTGCCAGTTTTTCGATAAGAAAGTGCCGGATGAAAAAGTATTATTAGAACAAGAACTCAAAAAAATAAATTGGGAACAAGTAGATGAATTTCCATCATTCACAGCTTGTGATTCCTTGTCAGATACGTATAGCAAACAATCTTGTTTTTATGAAACACTTTCTTCGCAATTGCATTCTAAATTAAAAGATGATAGTATTGCTAAATTGTTTCCGCAATTAGATACCATTCAGGTAAAAGTAATTATTTCTTCAAATTCGGATGTTAATTTTGAAGCCATTATTTCGGATTCAATTGCTTATAATAAAATTCAATTAGATAGTATTTTTCAATTGCGATTAACCGATTTTCCTAAAATTAATCCAGCAATAAAAAGAGGTATTCCTGTAAAATCTGAATTTCAATTACCAGTAGTTTTACAGAAAGAAAAATAAACTTAATTTCTTTTTGGTTTAAAAATCAATACAAAATAACTCCCAATTAGTACGGGTATTACTACATTTGCCATCCACATAAAAGTACTGATAAACAAAACAACGTAGTCATCAATATGTAATTTATTAAAAAACCAAATGGCGACACTTCCTTTTACAACAAAATCTAAAAATTGAAAAGACGGTAAAGAACTGGCAATAAAATATACTGCAGTTATTGTAGCCATTAAAGTAAAATAATCAATTTTCACACCAAACAACAAAAACAAAAAATAATATTGATGCGAAAAGGTAATATATCTAGCAATAGCTAACAATGCATTTTTTCGATGAATTTTTTTTGGAATTTCTATAATTTTATCAATAAATAATTGAACAGAATATCCTTTTATAGTAGCGTTTTTTGTTAAAAATAAAAAGCTTACTAGTAGTAATAAAATAAATAAAATAATTAAAAAAGAGTACAAATAACCCAAGTATAAAAGGCCAACTAACCCAAAAAAAATAGCAATAATTAATTGAATTCCATTACAAATTACATTTAAAAATAATATTCGTTTGGTTTCAGATTTTGGGAAATAAAGTGCTTTTCCGGCATATTCACCAATTCCGTTTGGAGTAAATAATCCTGCAGTTACACCTGCTAAAACTTGTTTTGTAGCCGTGTAAAGCGAAATTCTTTCAACTACTTCAACCAAATTCTGCCATTTTAAAATTTCTAAAAACCGATTAAGAAAACTAAATCCTAACATAAAAATCAACCATGTAATAGTAAATTTTTCTTGTATGATTTCAGAAAATTGATTCCAACTTAATTTGTCGTCATTTGCTAATTTTTCATATATGAAATAAAAAGCACCAAAAACAATCGTGAGTTTGATTATAAGTGTAAGATATTGTTTAATTTTGTTTGAAATCATTTTGCAAAGAAACAAAACTTTGAACTTGAATCCTTAATCCTGAAACAATAATTTTGTCAAACGAACGCATCATTCTCGGTATCGATCCAGGAACTACTATTATGGGTTTCGGACTTATTCGTGTGGTAAATAAAAAAATGGAGTTTATTCAGTTAAACGAATTACAACTTAATAAAATGGATGATCATTATATGAAGTTGAAACGAATTTTTGAGCGAACTATCGAATTAATTGACACCTATCACCCAGATGAAATAGCCATTGAAGCGCCGTTTTTTGGAAAAAACGTGCAATCGATGCTGAAATTAGGGAGGGCACAAGGTGTAGCAATGGCAGCAGGTTTATCAAGAGAAATACCAATTACTGAATACGAACCCAAGAAAATAAAGATGGCCATTACAGGAAATGGAAATGCCAGTAAAGAACAAGTAGCAAAAATGTTACAACAATTATTAGGACTTAAATCGTTGCCAAAGAATTTAGATTCTACTGATGGTTTAGCAGCTGCGGTTTGTCATTTCTTCAATACTGGAAAAGTAGTGGGAACCACAAGCTATTCTGGTTGGGATGCTTTTGTGAAACAGAATGATGATAAAATTAGAAAATAGTGAACACTTTTAAATGAGCGGCATCTACATTCACATACCTTTTTGCAAGCAAGCGTGTCATTATTGCGATTTTCATTTTTCTACTTCAATGAAGAAGAAAGAGGAAATGGTCTTGGCTTTGGTAAAAGAATTGGAATTTCGAAAAGACGAATTTCAAAATGAAGTAGTAGAAACCATTTATTTTGGAGGAGGAACACCAAGCGTATTATCTATTGACGATTTACGATTTTTGGTTGACGCTGTTTACCAAAATTATCAAGTAGTTGAACATCCAGAAATTACTTTAGAAGCCAATCCTGACGATTTAAATACTGAAATAGTTATTCAATATGCCAATTCGCCAATAAACCGATTATCAATTGGTGTTCAGTCCTTTTTTGAAGATGATTTACAACTTATGAATCGTGCACACAATTCGGAAGAAGCTAAAAGATGTTTAGCAGTTGCTACGCAACATTTTGATAATATTTCCATCGATTTAATTTACGGAATGCCAAATATGAGTAATAAGAAATGGCTAAAAAATATTGAAACAGCACTAAGTTTTAATATTTCACATATTTCCTGTTATGCCTTAACGGTAGAGCCAAAAACGGCATTGTATAAAATGATAAAATCGGGCACCATTTCTACCTTGGATGATGATTTAGCGCAACAACATTTTCATATTTTAATAGATAAATTGCAAGAAAACGGGTTTGTACATTATGAATTATCGAATTTTGGAAAACCAAATTATTTTTCAAAAAACAACACCGCTTATTGGTTAGGTAAAAAATACATTGGAATTGGTCCGTCTGCGCATAGTTTTAATGGAAAAAGTAGAAGTTGGAATGTTTCAAATAATCCATTGTATTTGAAAGCAATTGCAGAAAATAAGCTCCCTTCAGAAACGGAAATTTTATCAAAAACAGATCAGTATAATGAATATATTATGACGGGCTTACGAACCATTTGGGGTATTTCCCTCGATAGAATTGATTCCGAATTTGGAAGTAGTTATTTAGAGTATTTGCATCATCAAGCAGAAAAATATATTTCAGATAATTTGTTAGAAGTTGAAAATAATATTTTAAAAACCACTAAAAAAGGAAAATTTTTAAGTGATGGTATTGCAAGTGATTTGTTTTTGCTAAATTTGAACTGATATTGGTACGCGGATATTAAAAATCTGATTAAATCTGTGCTAAAAATATCCGTTAAATCCATGTGCTAAAAATGAAAGCAATAATAAACAACTTCAACATCGACTTATCAAAACCTATTGATATTTCTTTACCTATATCTAATACAGATGCCAATCCAATTGCTTGGTATATTCAAAAACCGGTAATTGAACCCGTAACTTTTGAAAATTGGGTAGGAAAAGTATCGGAAGGAAGTTCTACAAATTTTAACAATATATTTTTTAATCCACACGGACACGGAACTCACACCGAATGTTTAGGACATATAACTAATGATTTTTATTCTATCAATCAGTGTTTAAAGCAGTTTTTTTTCATAGCAGAACTAGTTTCTATTTCACCAGAAGAAAGAAATGACGATTTCGTAATTACGAAAAGTCAAATTGAAAATTCTTTAAATGGAAAAATGCCAGAGGCCATAATCATTCGTACCCTTCCAAATAAATCGGATAAAAAATCAAAAAACTATTCGCACACTAATCCACCTTATTTGTTGGAAGAAGCGGCAAATTATATTCGTGAAATCGGAATTAATCATCTGCTAATTGATTTGCCAAGTTTAGACAGAGAAGAAGATGAAGGCAAATTATTGGCGCACAAAGCGTTTTGGAATGTAAAAAACACCGCAATTTTAAACGAGGATGCGCGTTTAAATTGTACAATTACAGAACTAATTTTTGTAGAAGATTCCGTTTCTAACGGCACTTATTTATTGAATTTACAAATTGCCTCTTTTGAAAATGATGCAAGTCCGAGCAAGCCAGTTTTATATGCAATTGATTAATTTTCAATAATATTAGAAATTTATCTAAAACTTAAAAAATAAACTTCGTAGATAAAAAGTTCGACTCTCCTTCAGTTACAATTTTGTTAATAATAGCTTTATTGTCCTTATTTTCTTTAGTGGCAACAACAGTTCGTATCGAAAAAGATCGAAGTGCATCATAAACCGAAAGTGTACCTTCTGCAGAATCTTTACGACCGGTAAACGGGAAAGTGTCAGGTCCACGTTGACACTGTACATTAAGATTTACACGAGAAACTTGATTGACTAACCCATCAATTAAATGCGAAATTTCGTGGGTATCCGTTCCAAAAATACTCACTTGTTGTCCGAAATTTGATGTAATCATATAATCAATCGGTTCTTGTAATTCTTTAAATGAAACAATAGGTACTATTGGTCCAAATTGTTCCTCGCGATACAGTTTCATCCCTTCAATAACAGGATATAGTACTGCTGGGAAAAACAGAGTGCCGTTTTGAATGGCGCCATTCTCATTCATAATTTTTGCCCCTTTACTTTCGGCATCAGCTATGCAATTGTTCAAATAATTAAATTTATTTTCCTCAGGCAAAGGTGTAATTTGCACTTTTTCGTCCCAAGGCATTCCAAATTTCAATGCATCCACTTTTTCGCAGAATTTTTTTATAAATTCATCTTTAATATTTTCGTGAACAAACAATATTTTTAATGCGGTACAGCGTTGTCCATTAAAAGACAAACTTCCTAAAAGACATTCTTCTATAGCATTTTCTATATTGGCATTTTCTAAAACTATGGCTGGATTTTTTGCATCCAAACCTAAAATTGCTCGTAATCGGTTTACTTTTGGATGTGCTTTTTTAATGTCAGACGCAACTTTACTAGATCCAATTAAAGTTAAAACATTAATTTTACCTGTATTCATTAAGGGTTCAACAATTTCACTTCCTTTTCCGTAAAGATAATTTACAACACCTTTTGGGAAACTTTTTTCTATAGCTTTTGATAAACAATAATGCAATAAACAACCATGTTTTGGTGGTTTAAATAAAATGACGTTACCCATAATTAAGGCAGGAATCAACAAAGTGTATGTTTCATTTAAAGGATAATTATAAGGTCCAATACACAAAGTTATTCCTAAAGGCGAACGACGAATTTGACCAACAACCCCTTCTTCAATAGTGAAAGTTGCCGATTTTCGTTCTAATTTTTTTAAGGATTCAATGGTGTCATATATGTATTTTATAGTCCTATCAAATTCTTTTTCAGAATCTTTTTCAGATTTTCCAATTTCCCACATCAATAAATTTACTACTTCAGTTCTCAATTTTAGCATTTCGCCTACAAAATGTTCTACATGAGAAATCCTTTTTTCAACAGAAAGCATTGGCCATTCTCCAAAACCATTATCATAAGCTAGTTCAGCACTTTCTAAACATTCAATGGCTTCTGGCAAACCTGTTTTCGGTATTTTTCCAATTAAAATACGTTCTAATTTATCATCGGAAGTTGGTTTGCAAATCGCTCCATGAATTTCATTGAATGGACCATTCCAAGATTTGAATGTCCCGTTGACCAAATATTCTTTTTGATTAATAAATGGAATTTCTTTAGAACTTGCAGTTGAAAAAACGTTAAAAATCTGATTTTTAGTAATATAGTTTTTCATTTTTTTAGTGAAAAAAGTTGAATATTTAATAAAATTAACTTATTTAAAATAAATAAAGGTTCAACAATTCATAAATTTTATTTATTTTTGATAACATGAACATCCAACAACTATATGAATTTTGCCTGTCTAAAAAAGGAGTAACCGAACATTTTCCGTTCGATGAAGATACTTTGGTGTTTAAGGTAGGTGGAAAAATGTTTTGTCTTACGTCTTTAAAACAATGGGAAAGTAACGAACCAAGTTTAAATTTAAAATGCGATCCAGATGCAGCAGAAGTACTTCGGGCGGAATATGACGCAATACATCCAGGATATCATATGAGTAAAAAACATTGGAATACGATAGAGTTTCATTCTGATGTGAATGATAAAATGATGTGTCAATTAATTAATGACTCGTTCGATTTGGTTTTTAAGAGTTTAACTAAAAAAATTCAATCAGAAATTAAAGAATCTGAAAATTAGGCATTACTTTTGATACTATCTTTAAAACTTTTAACCTCTCAACTAATAAACTAATCAAAATGATTGACAATTTAAAAAAAATATTAAACGAAGACCAAGACCCTAAAGCGATTGAAAAAATTACGAATAAATTGGAAAATTTATTAATGTCTAATGAAGAAGTAGGATACATTGCGGTACAAAAAAAACCTGCAATTACCGTTTTTCCAGATAGTATTGTGGTAACTAATAAACGCATTATTTTATGTAAACCTAAAAATTTAGGATTATCTATGGAATTTATGGATTACGATTGGGATGATATTGCTGGAACATTTGTAAAAGAAGGCTTTCTAGGTTCCGATTTTTCTTTTTCAACGAAAACCGATTTAACACATACGGTAGAATATTTGCCAAAAAACCAAGCACGTAAATTATATACCTATGCTAAAGAACAATTGGATATTTTTAAAAGTGGGTTTTCGACAAGCTCAAATTCAGTAGCAAATACATCAGTTGAAATTGAAGAGATTCCAGCAGAAGAAGTAACTTTTTATGCAGAAATCATGCCGGTAGTTCAGGACACAGAATTAGAAGAGCCTATTGTATCGCACGAAAAAAAACTTTCAGAGTTATCAAAAGAGGAATTATTTGATAAGCTAAATAATTATAAAAAACTGTTAGACAACGGTTTAATCCTTCAAGGAGAATACGATAGATTAAAAAATGAAATTTTACCATTTTTGTAATTTTTTTCGGACCTAAATAATTAATTTTTTACTATTTTTAGAATTATTTTGACATATTTCATTGATTTTCAAAATTATTTTATTAGTATTGTAATGAATTACAAAAACTAAAAATATGAAAAAAATTACTTTAATTGCATTATTGTTTGCAGCTTTTCAAATGAATGCGCAAGTAGTAATGTCTGAAAACTTTGATGCAGCTTTAAACTGGTCGGTTGTTAGATTATCAGGTACATCTACAAATGCTGGATGGACCAATGTTCAAGTTGGGACGAATCCTGATTGTTCTCCATATGTTGGTGCTGGTATGGCAAAATTCGCTTCATATGATGTGGCAGCTGGTAATGTGTTCGCATTAACATCACCTTCATTTACCTTATCTGGCTCTAACTACTATTCTGTAAAGTTTGCTATGTACCGAGATAATGGTTATAACACTGATGCAGATAAAGTGGAAGTTCACATTGTGCCAACGGCAACTACTGTGCCTTCAACTACAACACTTTTAGGTACTGTTCATAGATCTATGGCACTTTCACCAGTTGTATCAGCAGAGGGTTGGTATATATATCAATTTAATATTCCTGCGGCAACAGCTGGCGCAAGATTTATTAGATTAGTGGCAACATCGCAATATGGTAATAATACATACGTAGATGCTGTTTCAGTTCAACAATTGGGTTCTAATGATTTAGGCATGGAAAATATTGCATTAGGTGCTACAATTATTGGAAATACACCTTCTTCAATTACAGGTTCTTTTAGAAATAACGGATTCAGTGTTGTAAATACGGCAACATTAAATTGGCAAGTGAATAATGGTACAATTTATACTCAAAATTTAACTGGTTTAAATTTAGCAGCAGGTGCTACCTATAATTTTTCACATGCAACAACATGGACACCAACTCCTGGAAATTATTCATTAAAAGTATGGGTAACTAATCCAAATGGTTCAGTAGATAACACACTTGATAATGAAGCAATTAAAATAATTAGAGTTGCAAGTAATTCAACAATTAGAAAACCATTATTAGAAAAATTTACAAGTTCAACATGTGGACCTTGCGCCTCATTTAACACCAATATGTTTTCCCCATATTACAATACTAACTCAACAAATGTTTCGTTAATTAATTATCAAGTTAATTGGCCTGGAACTGGTGATCCATATTATACTGCAGAAGTTGGAGTTAGAAGAACATTTTATGATGTTTCAGCAGCCCCAACATTATTTATAGACTCTAAAGCTTCTGGAAGCGGTTCTACAGCTGCTCTTCAGGCTGAAGTAAATGGATACGCAGCAATTCCAGGATATTTTCTTGTTTCTGCAACAAAAAATTTAGTTGGTAGTATAATGAATGTTACTGTTAATACAACACCATATTTAACTGGAAATTATAGATTATATGTTGCTGTAGTTGAAAAAATAACTACTGGAAACGTTGCAACTAATGGAGAAACATCTTTTAAGAATGTATTTATGAAAATGATGCCGGATGCAAATGGTACGATATTAAATTGCACGGCAGATACTCCTATTTCTACTGGATTATCAGTTAATTTATCTTCAACTAATATTGAAGAATATACTGATTTAGATGTGATTGTTTTTGTACAAGATTACGACACTAAAGAAATCATGAATTCAGCAGTAGCTACACAGCAATTATCTAACAATTCTTTTGAAGTAGCTAAAATTAAGGTTTTCCCTAACCCTTCAAACGGAGTATTCACAATTGATACTGCTTTAACAACAGAAATTAAAATTGTTGATATTACAGGGAAAGAAGTTTATTCTGCTTCAAATATAACAAATCAATCATCTATAAACGTTTCCAACTTACAACAAGGCGTTTACTTGTTAAAAATGAAAAATGAATTAGGAGAACAAACTGAAAAAATAATAATCAAATAATTACAAATCATATGAAAAAATTAATAATGGCATTATTGGTTGGATTTGCTACAATTGGCTGTTCAAAAGATGAAGTTGGAACACCTGATGTTATAGATACCAATACTTTAAAAGTATTTAATTATCCATCAAATTCAGAAATTTTAGATGGCAGTACTATATTGTTTTCTGGCTCAGCAGGTTTAGTAGATCCTACAAATGCATTAAAGTTTTATTTTAAAAATACCTCCTCATCTGAAATGAAAGTAAGAATGAGATTAATATCAATAACAGGTGTGCCAAATACAAATGGCATTTCCTTTTGTTATGGTCCTAATGTTAATGATGGTGTTTGTTTACAAGGTTCAGCTATAACAATTGGGAGTTTGTATCCTAGAAATAATGATGCTCAAATTATTATTCCTGCAAATGGTACAGCCGGAACTGGTGGTGCAAATAAATTTCAAAATTCATCTGCTCCCGTTACTCCAGCAACTTCAGTATCATACGTAATAGAAGCTTTTCAACAAGATGTTAATGGAAATGAAGTTGGAAATAAAGTAAGATTTACTTACAAATATCAGCAATAAAATACATTAAGTATTTATTTAAAAAAGTGAGTCCATCGGACTCACTTTTTTTATAATTTATTTTAAATTATTGTAATTCAATTAATTATGTTTTGTGTAGAACAATTTCTACATAAAAAACAACTTTTATTTATTAATTATATAAAGAATACTTTTTATCTTTGCGGTTAATTTTATTTAATCTATATAACAATGCGAGTTTTCTTTACACTATTTTTAGTTTTTATTAGTAAATTTCTAGTCGCACAACAACTTCATCACGAAATGATAAGTGCACAAGGCGGTTCTGTAATTACTCAAAATGGTCAACAAGTAAGATATACTGTTGGTCAACAATCCGTAACGGGTACTTCTTCAAATGGTTATGTTGTGCAGCAAGGTTTTCAACAAAGTAATTGGGGTAAAATATTAGAGCAAAATACAATATCTATTACCACAACGGTGTATCCAAATCCATTTGTAAATGAAATTAATTTTTCATTTTCGATTTCTCCAGGTGAAAAAATTTCAGCATTTGTTTTTGATGTTTTAGGACGTTTAGTCTATTCTGAAGACGTTAAAAATGAAAATAATTCAATCAAATTAAATTTAGTACATCTTTCTACAGCAGAATATTTAGTTAAACTTTCCTCTGATAAGTTTGTTCATTCTGCTAAAATTATAAAAAAATAATAAACTCTTTTTATTCATCATTTTTTTTAATGTATATTTTAATTATATAAAACTATATTTGTTTTACATTAAAAATTTCTATTGAATGATATTTAAAACTAACAAAAAAATTAAATTAGCATTTACGAAGTTCTTTTTTATGCTTATTTTAATATTGCTAAACACTACTAATTCAGTAGCTCAGCAAGATGCACAGTTCACACAATATATGTATAATACTTTAAATGTAAATCCTGCATACGCTGGTTCAAGAGGTGTTCTTAGCGTTTTTGGGGTATATAGAGCTCAGTGGGTAGGGCTAGAAGGCGCTCCTACTACTACAGCATCATCACTACATTCTCCAATAAATAATTCCAGAGTTGGATTAGGGATTTCACTTTCAAAAGATGAAATTGGAATTTCAGATAGAAAAACAGTTTCTACAGATTTTTCATATACTGTAAATACTTCAGAAGATTATAAGTTATCTTTTGGTATTAAAGGTTCTGCAAGTTTGTTGAATGTAGATTATACCAAACTAAATAAGTATGATAAAAACGATCCAAAGTTCCAGAATAATATAGACAATCAATTTTCACCAAATATTGGAGCGGGTGTTTACTATCATTCTGATAAATTATACGCGGGTGTTTCTGTACCATTTATTTTAGAAACAAAACATTATGATGACAATACTTCTTCTATAGCTAAAGATGCATTGCATTATTATTTTATAGGAGGTTATGTTTTTTATGTCTCAGAAACTACAAAATTTAAACCCGCATTTTTAATTAAATCCGTGAAAGGAGCTCCGCTTCAAGCAGATGTAACTGCTAATTTTATGTTTTTTGATAAATTTGTACTTGGTGCCGCCTGGAGATGGAGTGCAGCTGCAAGTGCATTAGCTGGTTTTCAAATAAACAGTAATTGGTTCGTCGGTTATACGTATGATTCTGACAGTACAAAACTAGCTAATTATAACTCTGGATCACATGAAATCTTTTTGCGATACGAGTTTAGAGGAAAACAAGAAAAAATTATTTCACCTAGATTTTTCTAACATGATAAATAGTATGAAAATAAAAAATAGTTTTCAAGTTTGTTTATTGGTCTTTACTTTTTTTGGTTATACTCAAGAAATTAAACTAAAAAAAGCCAATTCAAATTACGAAAATTTTCAATATGTTGATGCAATTAAAACGTATGAAAAAGTAGCAAACAAAGGCTATAAATCTGTTGAATTGTATAGTAAACTGGGCGATTCCTATTACTTTCAATCTAAATTAAAAGAAGCTAACAATTGGTATAATGAATTATTTTTATTAAATGAAAAATTAAATTCGGAGTATTATTTTAGATATGCACAAACATTAAAAGCGGTTGGCAATTATAAAAAAGCTGACGACATGATGGATGTTTTCTATCAGGCAAACACTTCAGATTTGCGAGCAATATTATCAAAAGAACAATTTGATTATTTGGAAGAAATAAAAAATAATTCTGGAAGATATAATATTGAAAATGCGGGAATAAATTCAGAATTTTCAGATTATGGTACTTCGTTTTATAAAAATACGTTGGTTTTTACCTCTGCAAGAGATACAGGTGGTGTTTTTGTAAAAAAGCACAGTTGGACAAATCAATCTTATACAAATTTATATGGCTCTTTAATTACTGATAACGGTAACTTGTCTGAACCAGAAAAATTTTCAAAAAAAATTAATTCAAAGTATCATGAGTCTACTCCCGTTTTTACAAATGATGGAATGACCATGTATTTTACAAGAAATAATTTTCTAAATGGTAAAAAAGGTAGAGATAGCGAAAAAGGTGTTTTGCTTAAACTATATAAAGCAACTAAGAATGGAGAAGAATGGGATGCTGTTTCGGAATTACCATTTAATAGTAACGAATATAGTTGCGCTCATCCTGCATTATCTCCAGATGAAAAAACATTATATTTTTCTTCAAATATGCCAGGTTCAAAGGGTAAGTCTGATATTTATAAAGTGGCCATTCTTCCCGATGGAAATTTTGGTACACCTATAAATTTAGGTTATAAAATAAACACTGAAGCTAGAGAAACATTTCCGTTTATCTCAAATAATAACGAACTATATTTTGCCTCAGATGGTCATCCAGGTTTAGGCGGATTAGATGTTTTTATTACTCAATTGAAAGAAGATGGGACACATGGAAAAGTTAAGAATGTTGGTGAGCCAGTAAATTCTAATCTTGATGATTTTGGTTTTATTATAGATACCGCTTCTAAAAATGGTTTTTTTAGTTCAAATAGAGAAAAAAATAATCTAGGATTTGATGATATTTATAAATGTACCGAAATCATTCCTGTTCCAAAAGATTGTCAGCAAAATTTAAATGGCGTAATTGTCGACTCTTACACTCAAGAACCAATTCATGGAGTAAAAGTGGTCATGTTTGATATAAATTATGTAAAACTAGATGAAGAAATATCTGACGCAGAGGGGAAGTTTGATTTTGGTGCTGTAGATTGTGGAAATAAATTCCGAATTGTACCTGAGCAAAAGGATTATGCCACGGTAGAGAACATGATTATTATTACTAAAGGGTCTGATATGAAAGATTTAAAAATCTTGATGACTCCAAAATTACAGCCGTTAGAAGTAGGAAGAGATCTAAGGAAAACATTAGGAATTGATATTATATATTTTGATTTAGATAAAGCCATAATTCGTAAAGATGCTGAAGTAGATTTAGCTAAAATTTTAGAAGTAATGAAGCAGTATCCAGCTATGGAAATCGATGTTCGTTCGCATACAGACAGTCGTCAAACTAAAATATATAATTTAGTATTATCAGACAAGAGAGTAAAAGCTACTATAAAATGGTTAGTTGCTAATGGTATTGAGGCCAAACGACTTACAGGTAAAGGTTATGGCGAGTCCCAACTAGTAAATAAATGCGCTGACGATATACCCTGTACAGAACAAGAACATCAAGCTAATAGGCGAAGCGAATTTATTATTGTGAAGCTGTAATTTACGATCGTTTAAAAATATTTTTTTAAAATGGAATTGATAGGATTCTTGAGCTAAAATAATTAGCATCACCATTATTGCCACCCTGATTATTTCCAGATAGTAATCTATAAAAAGAACAATTTCCCCAGGAAGCTGGAACATCATTTAATATCATATCTTCTCCAGTGTCATTATAAATATAAGGTGCAATTATTGCCTGCCAAGCATTAATTCTATTAATACTATGGGTGGTATAAAAAAGATCATTTTGGCTACTAGTTAGTTCGGTGATATAAGATTTGTATTTTGTTTGAAATTCCGGAATTGCAAGTATTTTTGAAATCAATGGTCTTTCACCAGAATTAGTACCCCAATTTAATGGATTTTGTGTCCCACTATTAGCCATCAGTAAAGAGGTTCCTAGGGTATTATCATAATCATATGGAATAAAGTAAGCTTTACCATTAGGAGCAAAATAAAAATAAAAATTATTTGCATTTACCCAATAATCATCCCACATTCCTACAAGAACATTCACCGCATAAGTTTTAAGAAAAAGATCAATATCCATTTTTTGGGAAATCCAATTTTTAAACTCCGTTCCAGTTTTTGTATTTAAATCATTTATAAATGAGATTAGTTCTGCAGAACCTGTGCCTAATTCCAAATCCCGTGTTTTTAGATCATAGGCATAATAAACCGATGTGGCAGGGTTTAAGGTTACATTTTCAATTCCTATACTTTGAGTCGAAACAAAATTTGCATTATTCCATCCAGCCCATCCACATTTCCATAAAAAACCAACACTATTACCCCATTGGCTACTTCTGTCTGCAATATAATCTTCATCAACACTTTCAATCATGGCATATACTCCGTAATTTGCGGGTAAATTATCTCCATCTACTTTTATATTTATTCGGCAATAAGAAGCTCTTGGGGCGGTCCAAACATTGTATTTTCTAAATAAATTGTAACAATAAATCTCACGAGTATAAGCAGCATCGTCTTTAAACCATTTCAATACCATTTTATTTAAACCCTTAAATTTTTGAGTTGGTTTGTATTTAGAAAAGTCCAATCCAAAATGACAATGATGCCAATCCGGATTATTTGGATTATGTAATTCACCATTTGCACCTTCAGGTCTTCTTCTACTTGTATTTCCTCGTAATTTAAGTCCGATACTATCTAATATTATTGTTTCACTGTTGATTTCATATGAGAATTTACTAACTACTTTTTTCTCATTCTTACTATTTAAATCATAATTTAGAAGTAATTTATTCCAATCTGCTAATTTAAATTCTAAGGTGATTTTAGGAACTTTCTCTAAGTCATATACTACAGCAGCACCCTGAGTGGTATTGTTTGTATTGTTACTATCATTATCTGATAGGGAATCATCAAAATCATCAGTACAAGAAGTAAATGCAATAATTAGGAATAAATATTTATAAACTTTTTTCATTGTTTTTGAGTAAAAGATTTATTGCAATATAATCAAAAAATAAATGATAAAATTTTATTAATTGATGCTGTTGCGATTTCCGAATGTAATGTGCTTTAGAAACAAAAAACCCGAATATTGCTATTCGGGTTTAAGTGGTACCTCCAGGGATCGAACCAGGGACACACGGATTTTCAGTCCGTTGCTCTACCATCTGAGCTAAGGTACCTTGCGATTTTGGGTATTGCTACCTTTTCATTGCGGGTGCAAATATAGAACCTATTTTATATTTTCCAAAACAATTATTAAAAAAAATCAATTTCGTACATTTGCATTTCTAATTATTAAATATGATACTTACAATTGATGTGGGCAATACAAATGTTAAAGTTGCTGTTTTTAAGCAGTTTAACATTATTGATACCTTTGTTTTCCAAAAAAATAATTTTCAAAATAATTTTCAAATAATATTTAAAAAACATCCAAATCATACAAAAGCAATACTAGCTTCCGTTTCAATGCTGGATGAAATGGATAGTATATGGTTGAAAAATCATATTGAAGTAGTTGAAATAACTGCAGATTCGAATTTCCCATTTAAAAACAAATACATTACTCCAACTACTTTAGGGATAGATAGAAGGGTTTTAGCCTCTGGTGCCGTATTACAATATCCAAGCCAAGATGTTTTAATTATTGATGCAGGAACTTGTGTAACCTACGATTTCATTACTAATAAAAATGAATATTTAGGCGGCGCCATTTCTCCCGGACTTCGTTTGCGTTATCAAGCGCTTAATGATTATACAGCTAAGTTACCTTTATTAGAAAATAATTCGCCAGATAATTTTATTGGTAACAGTACTGATGAATCTATTCATTCTGGTGTTGTAAACGGATTATGTTTTGAAATTGAAGGCTTTATTTCAGAATTTTCTGTTAAAAAAGAACAATTTACAATAATTTTAACAGGCGGCGACGCTATTTTTTTGGCGAATCGATTAAAAAGTACCATATTTGCCGATGAAAATTTCTTATTAAAAAGTTTACATCAATTATACACTTATAGTTTACAAAATGATTAAAAAAATTGTCTTATTTATTTCGATATTGCTAGCAACCTTTGGTTTTGCTCAAGAAAACACTGCTTCACCTTATTCTTTTTACGGAATAGGAAGCGCAAGATTTAAAGGAACTAACGACATTGTTAATATGGGTGGAATTTCTGTGTATTCTGATAGTATTCATATTAATGTATTAAATCCAGCATCTTATTCTAATCAATTAGTTACTACTTTTCAAGTAGGTTTGACGTCTAGTTTTTATAATTTAAATACGGCTTCAGCTTCAGAAAAAGCAAAAAAAACCACATTTGATTATATGGTAATGGGTTTTCCACTGTCAAAAAAGATAGGTGTTTCTCTTGGGCTTTTACCTCATAGTGCGATTGGATATAGATTAAATTCAGATACTAGATCAGTAGATGGATTTGTAAAACAATATAAAGGAAAAGGCGGTGTAAATAAAGTTTTTTTTGGTGCAGGGTATCAAATTACTCCAAAATTTAGTATCGGAATGGATTTTCAATATTTATTTGGAATATTAAATACGCAATCCGATGTATTAAATCAGAATATTATTTACGGTTCTAGAGAGATCAATGAGTCAACTGTCTCTGGTTTTGCAGTAAATACTGGGTTAAATTTTAAAACTAAGTTTAATAGTAAGTTAAATTTCTTTTCAAGTGTAACCTACGCTCCTGAAGCTAAATTGAATTCAATTAATACAAGAAATGTTTCTTTAGTATCTGCTTTGGCAAACGGATCTATAGTTGCGGCTTCAGCAGATACCGAAGTAAATGTTGCCGATTCCAAATTGATAGTACCTTCTAAATTTGTATTAGGCGCTGGTTTAGGAAACAGAAAATGGTTTTTAGGTGGAGATGTTGCATTTTCTGGATCAGGGAACCAAGTCAATCGTTTTGAAAATTACTCAAACGTATCGTACGAAAATGCAGTAAAAGTAGCAATTGGAGGATTTTTTATACCAAAATTTGATTCATTTAATAATTATTTTCAAAGAGTTACTTACCGAGGTGGTTTCAAGTATGAAAATACAGGTCTAGTAATTAATAATACGGCTATAAAAGACAAATCAGTTACTTTAGGATTTGGATTGCCTATTTCTGGTACTTTTTCAAGTATGAATTTAGGTATCGAATATGGTTCAAGAGGAACAACAAGAAATAACTTAATTAAAGAAGATTATTTTTCAATAAATATTGGCTTGTTATTTAATGATAAATGGTTCAGAAAAACATTATATAATTAAAATAATGAGAAAAGGGGTTGGATATATTGCTTTTCTTTTAGCGATTTTGTTTCTGCAAAGTTGCGAAAGTAATCTAAAAGATGTTCAACGCATTTATAAAACATCATTTGTTCCAACAGGCGAAGCAGATTCAATTAATTTAAAATATACCGATTCTGGAAGAGTAAAATCCATCTTACAGAGTTTAAAAATGATTGATTATTCAACTGCAAAAAATCCGTTTGTTGAATTTCCAAAATCTGTTTTAGTAACGCTTATTGATGCAAATGGAAATAAAACTACAGTAATAGCCGACAAAGCTATTTCATATAAAAAAACAGAAGTAATCGATTTGATTGGAAATGTAAAAATTCAAACATACGATGGTAAAATTTTAGAAACCAATCAGTTGTATTTTGATCAAAAAAACGAATGGTTTTTTACAGAAGAAGCATTTACTTTTAGAGATGCTGACGGGAGCTTCTTAGAAGGACTGGGAATTGATTTTAGCAAAGACTTTAAAATTTTTAATATGCAAAACAACAACGGAGAAGTCAATAACATGTAATACAAAAACTATGAAATATTTTAAATACACGCAATACTTATATTTAATAGCATCACTACTTTTTTTGATATCTGTAATCTATAAAGTTGATAGTAATCAAGATTTTAGTTTGCAAGCAATTATTGCTGTAGGATTCGCTATCATGTTTTTTGTACGACGCAGTTTTGTTAA
>NZ_JBIISE010000058.1:0-6311 GCF_044341185.1 Flavobacterium sp. | reverse complement strand
GATATAGAAATTGATATCATTCGTTTAATTTCTCAACAAAAAGACAATGAATATATAGCTAAAATACTTAATATTAGTCCTAGAACTGTTGAAAATCACAGACGGCGAATTATACAAAAAACCAATCAAAAAAACATTACTGATGTGGTTACCTTGACGCTGAAAAATCGAATTATTAAATTGGAAGAATTATAAATTTCTAAACATCGTAATAGTGATTTGAAAGTAAATCAATATGTTCCCTACTCCTATTTAACTCTTTAATTAGCGATATTACTTACATACACCGCAGCTACCACCGTCTTTAGAACAGTGCTTACAATACTTGCAATTTTTACAAACAGTACATTTACTAGAACCTGTGCATTTACGACCAGCACTATACGTATTTATGGTAAAACTAAGGATTGCAACCGCAACCAACATAAGCAACACAACTATTCTCTTTTTCATTATTAACGTTTAAAATTTTTATTATGTAAAAGTAAATGACCATAATTAAAATTCGTTGCGTATTTTTACGTTAATTAGACTATGATAAAACCATCGTAATCTCATATTGCCTTATAATTCTATTGAAACCAAAAAATCATCCCCAAAAATAAATTCTCAAAACACAATTTAATAGTATAAAGCTTCTTGAAAAGCAAATTGTTTTCCTGTTTAATCGTTTTAGATGCGTTCTTAATGAAAGATTTTTTCTTTCAATGTGATTGGTGCTAAATGGTTTTGTATTGTGAATAGTAGTATTCAATAATGACTTATAGTGAACTAAATTATCTGTATATACTTTTTTGGGGTTAGATAACAATAATGAATTAGTAACATATTGCAAGGTTCTTTTGGTTCTTCTACCTATACTAAAATTTACAACTTGTTTGGTTTCCCTTTCTAAGGCATAAACTATCCAAATTGGTTTTTCTTTATTTCGTATAAACGTTCTAATTTCATCAACTTCATAAGATTTGTATTTATAAATGGGCTGATTGGGTATTTTCTTGGCTATTGCAATTATTCTTTTTAAAAGTGTAGTCGTAGATATTTTTAATATTCTTGCTGTGCTTCGTATTCCTAGTCCTTCTTTAGTAAATTGAACGATATTATTATTTATATTGGGTAAATAGGCTTTGTAAGTATAATTTTCTACTTGCGTTTTATTACAGAATTTACATTTAAAACGTACTTTATTTGCAGCCGACTTTCCATATTTAATTAGAAAATTATTACAAAAACCACAAATTTCTTTGCCACCAACACGTTTGATACACGAAGTTACAGATTCTTTCATTTTAGACGATTTAAGAGTATAAAAATAATAAAGACGACCAAGTGGTCGCCTTTATTATCAAATTATTTTTTATAAATAGTATTAATAATCAAGTAGTTATAAATTAATATTTTAATAACAACACATTTGATACATTACCAATCTGATTCATTACCGTTCAATATATAATCCCCATTTTAACTTAAATGGTTTATACCAAATACTTTTAGAGTGAAATTCTTTTGAATTACCACAATATTCATATAAATAATAAGAAATTTCATCTAAACTGTTGTCTTCAATTTTAAAGAATACTTTAGTAAAACTATTATTTAAACTACAACTATCCTCAACTTTTTCAAATCTAATTTCGTCTATACTGTATTTTATCATATCACTTTTTATTTCCGAATCCAAAACAAAATCTTTAGTATTTAAAATCTCATTTTTATCTTTAATAAATACGATTCTATTCCTATCAGAATTAAAAAAATAATCCTTATGTTTTTTTTCAATTTTGACTATTAGTTTTTCCAAATTTGGTGAAACAATTTTTAATTTCTCAAAATTTGATTCTTCTTTACTTTTACAATAAGTAAAAATAAAAATGATTGTAAAATAAATTATTTTTTTCATATTATTCTCTAAAAGATAGTCTATGTTTTAATATTAAATCTTCAGAAGCATTATTTCTGGAATTATATAATTGCCTACCAAATAAAGTTCCAGCAGAAATTGCTTTTTGCTCCCATCTTTCATCATTTCTTCCTGAAGTTCCCTTTTCAGCAACCCAATTAGATGAAAAAACACTTCCATGATATTGTAAAACCATTCCCCATAAAAAATTACCCGCTTCATTAGGATTATAAACAACACCACCAATAGAAACCAAACTTCTTCTATTAAAGCCAAACATATCATATAAAACATTTTTATAATCAAGTTTACCTCCAACAGATTCACGAAATTCAGCTAATTCGATATTATTTGAATATAAATCATAAAAAACGTGAGCAGCCTGTCCTAAAATTTGATATATATGCCCCATCTCTAGATATTGTATATCCTTGAAATCACCAACATTGTTATTTGAATCATCTCTACCCATTAAAGTCATAAAACTATTCGCAGTTAAAGTTTTCCCTTGATATACAAAGGTATTCCCTTTATTCCCACTTTCTTTAGTTCCAACTAATTTTGCATTCCCATCTTTATTTAATTCAAATTTATATGTAGCTTCAATACCATCATTTTTTTGAAGCCAATCTGTGACATAATTAAAATCTACTTCTTTCCCATTGTCATAATATCTTCCATTCTTAAAAATTGGGTCTAATCCTAAAAAATCAATATAATTCACAGGATTATTTTTACAGTAATTATAAGGAGATAAATCTAAATATGATTCTGAATGATAATCCATATTTCCCCAACGTCCAATATCAGCCATATAATTTCTAACACCATAATCATACATGTTAAGCCCAAGTTCTTCTTGCAACTCCTTTCCGTTGTACTTATAATTGTAACTTGCATTCGCTACTGCTGGCATAGGAACTAACTCTACACCTGTATCAGGAAATTGGTCAAAATCTAAATGCTCTACATTATAATTTTTGTGTTTTAATCCAAAAGCATAAAAATGGTTTTCATCTAATATTTTTACCCTGTTTCTTACAAGTGGGTCTCTAGCATAAGACAGCCTTACGTTTCCTAAATGGTCAGTGTAATTAAATACATAATTAAAACTTCCCAATGCACTATTTTCTCCGCCTTGTGCGGCTAGTGGCTTGGTGTAATGAACGTACCCTTCGGCATGTGGAAAAAATTGTAAAGTTGTGTTTAGATACTGAAAACCACTTAAATAATCGGTTGTGGTAGTAATATGCGCCACATTATCTTCAACTACTTTTTTTACTTTTCCTCCTATCGCATTATAAAGATAATATATATTTCCTTTTGCTCCAAAATTTATTTTTACGGGTAAATTTAAATGATTGTATGTTATGCTTTCGATTTCTTTGTTAATATCTGCGGTCATGTTGCCGTTGTTGTCATAACTAAAATCATTTTCAGTAGAGGCGTAATTGTCTTTAAACCCTTGTGGGCTGTTACTTAAATCGATTACTTTTAGTAATTGGTTTTTATTTTCTGGGTGGTAACTGTACTCTAAATTGTCTATTTGATTTACTGGAGCACCTCCGCTTGGGTCTAAATTTCCATTTCTCTCTAAAGTTAAAATATTACCAGCTTTGTCATAACTAAGTTTTTCTAGGTAATTATCTAAAGTATTAGGATCTTCAGGTTTGCTATAATTGGCTTCTAATAATCGATTTAAATTATCATAATTATAGGCGTATTTTCGTTTTGTGTTATCAGCACTTGTGCGCCATAAGGTTTCGGATATGTTGCCGTTAAACAGTCCTTCCGTGTCATTTTCTTTTTTGTTGTAATTAATTTTAAAAGCAAACAAATCGTTTTCTGTTGCCGATGGCATTAAATTATTTACATCGTTAATCGCTGTAAGCCAGCCTCTAATATTGTATTTGTAATTTACTTTTTGTATAGCTTGTGTACCTGTAACATCTGTGCCACCTACATTTTTAGCAAGTAATTGCCCTAATTCATCATACGTATTTAAAGTAAGTAATTGTTCGGGTAATGCCCCTACAATTTCATGGGTATGCTTTAGTAATCGGTCTTGTGCCGTATAGGTAAAACGTTCTTTTACTGTAAACAATTGTCCTGAAGCGGTTCTTTTATGTGAGCTTACGGTATAAAGTGTTTTACCTGCCCAATCCAATTTACTGTCCACTTGTGTATAACCTCCCAAATAGTTTTTGGTGTAACTTCTAATGGGTCTGTATTTGGTGTCGTAAACAGTGTAACTTAACTCATTTGAAGTAGAACCAGCAGCATCTAACACACGCACCCAGCTACCAGTTGGCATACCTTTTAGGTTGGTGCTTTGTGTGTTTTGTCCTTCTATTTGTGATGGAATAGGAGGTGCATTTGGAAAATCATAACTGTCGTAATAATTGACGGTAAGTACAACAAACGCACTTGGACTTACTTGATTGGTGTATTTGGTAGCGATGCCGTTTATCGTGGTAGCACTAGTGGTTTTACTCTCTGAAAAAACAGTAGCATTGTTATAGGTGTCTTGTAATGTTTTTCGGTTAGCCGAACTTGCTACAGCGGCATTGTACCAAGCGGTATATACAGGACGATTAAACACATCGTATTTTGTGATAAGCCAACCTTTGTTGGTATCGCTTCCACCATAAGGATTATACGCAGGACCTGTAGCCACAACTCTATCTAATTTGTCATATACGATGTATTCCCACTGTTTGCCTGGTAGTTTCTTTTCTACTAAGCGGTTACGAGCATCGTATTTGTATTGGTAAGCGGCATGCTGTAATAATGCTTGATTAGCTGTTGCAGTATAATTTGTGGTATAGGCAAATTGAGATGGATTAAGTGAAAATGCAAATGCTAAATTATTTGGTAAAGCAATAAAACAATTTTGTTGAGCTGTATTTAATCTAAATTTTAGTGTGTTACTTTCAATATATAATGTATATCCGTAAAAATTAATTAAATCCTGATTTGGAACTAAACTTGGTAATTCTAATGAAAATGTTTTTGTTAAATCAATTTTTGCAGTTGTAAAACTTGAATTAAAATGACATTCAAAAACGCTGTTTTGAATATTTATATATAATCCTCCTCCTCCAACAACATTAGAACCATTACACGATAATAAAAACTCGTTATAGCCAATCATTTTATTAAAAACATAAGGTACCTGATTTGAAGAAATTGATACTATTTCATCTGATAAAGTAGGTGGCAAAACATATATCAGGTTTCCTATGGCATCGTACACATAATAAGTGTCGTGTTTAATATTATTATTAAACGCTCTTTTTAAAACCACTCTACCAAAGTTATCTTTATATTCTTCAATGGTATTGTTATTTCCAGAACTAGTGGTCCAATTTTCATCTTTAACAATGGATTTATAGACTGTTCTATTCGGGTGATAGCCTTGGCAAACTAAAGTATAGTTATAAACCATATTGGCGGTATCAAACTGTCTATCTGCTACAAATTTATATACTAAATCACTTTGTTCGTTAAGTTTGTAGTCGAATTTAATTTCTTTACCGCTACCCATTGCCCAGGCATTGCCCGGGGCTGCTTGTTTTAATACTCTGTTTAACGGAGAAGCTTCAAATTGCTTTTGACTATAAGGATTGGTTGTGTTTTCATACCCAATGGTGCTATAAAATCCCAAAACATTAGAGCCAGCACTAGCATTATAGTTTAAACTAGGGGTTTGGTTGGCATAAGGTAAAAATTCTTTTTCCACTCTGCCATAAGCATCATATGCTATGTGCGTTACAATGTCTTTTCCCGAATTGGATTGGGCATGTGCCACTTGTTGTATCGGACGTCCCAACCCATCAAAATAACTTACCTGTGTAACCGCTTGTACAGGTGTGGGTGTTACCAATGCGTTTAAAGTAGGTTCTTTGTAGGTTTTGGTTTTAATCCAATTTTGGTCGGGGCTTTGGGCTATTGCTAATATAGGTAGTAGCAATAATAGGTATAGTATTTTTCTCATGTCCAATTAGTTTTTATAATGATATTCATTTTCACTTAAAATATTGCCGCTACTGTCTTTTACAAATTGAAGTCGGTTAAAACTATCATAATGATAGGTTTGGGTATCGCCTTTAGAGTCGGTAATGGTACTTACACCTATTAAGGGTTTGTGAGTATAGGTAGTTACTAAAGCATTGGGCAAAATAGAACCTCTTAGAATATTTAAAGCCGTTATTAAATCTACCTCTGTTCCAGTATTTGATAAATTTTGCAGGTTAGTTATAATAGATGCAGGAATAGAAGCATATTGAATATTTTCAATTTTTGCGATAATATATGATTTATTATAACCCCAAATGATAGCTGTGGAAATATCATGCTCGTTGTGATATTGTATAATGTTATTTTTATCATCAAATAAGTCATAATA
>NZ_JBIISE010000056.1:0-6840 GCF_044341185.1 Flavobacterium sp. | reverse complement strand
TTATAAAAGTAAAAGTGTAAAAGAATAAATTAGGCGCATCATATAATCCATCTTTGTCATAAAATAAATTATATATTGATTCAAAATATGACGTACCAGTATAACCATAATCATTAATTATCTCAAACTTTAGTAAAATTTTTTCTATTAACAATCCTAGATAAAGAAAAGTAAACAAAGTAATTAAAACTGATATTATTATGATTTGCTCTTTTTTTATTTTCATTTTATGGTATTATAGTAAGATAAGTTAGTTGATGTTTTTAAAGATTAATTATATCTCAACACTACAAACTAAACCTGAATCACACCTAAATTAAATTTCTTTTCAATAGGCGAGTGGTTCGCTGCTTCAATTCCCATTGAAATCCAAGTTCTGGTATCTAATGGGTCAATGATAGCATCTGTCCATAAACGAGAAGCTGCGTAATATGGTGAAACTTGTGCGTCATATTTAGCTTTTATCTTATCAAATAATTCTTTTTCTTTGGCTTCATCAACAACTTCTCCTTTGTTTTTTAAAGAAGCGGCTTCAATTTGTGCCAATACTTTTGCAGCTTGCGTACCACCCATAACGGCTAACTCAGCACTTGGCCATGCAAAAATTAATCTTGGGTCGTATGCTTTTCCACACATTGCGTAATTTCCAGCTCCGTATGAATTTCCTACGACAACTGTAAATTTCGGTACCACTGAATTCGCTACGGCATTTACCATTTTGGCACCATCTTTAATAATACCACCATGTTCCGATTTACTTCCAACCATAAATCCAGTTACGTCTTGTAAAAACACTAATGGGATTTTCTTTTGGTTACAATTCGCAATAAAACGAGTGGCTTTGTCTGCACTTTCAGAATAAATTACACCACCAAACTGAATTTCACCTTTTTTAGTTTTTGAAACCAAACGCTGATTCGCTACAATTCCTACAGCCCAACCCTCAATTCTAGCATAACCAGTAATAATTGTTTGTCCGTAACCTGCTTTGTATTCATCAAATTCTGAATTATCCACCAAACGTTTGATAATTTCATTCATATCATATTGATCGGTACGTAATTTAGGTAAAATTCCGTAAATGTCTTTGGGCTCTAATGCTGGTTTTGCTGGTGTTTCTCTGTTAAATCCAGCTTTGTCATAATCGCCAATTTTTGAAACAATACTTTTAATTCTGTCTAAAGCATCGGCATCATCTTTGGCTTTAAAATCGGTAACTCCAGAAATTTCACAATGTGTCGTTGCGCCTCCAAGAGTTTCATTATCAATGGTTTCGCCAATTGCGGCTTTCACTAAATAACTTCCGGCTAAGAAAATACTTCCTGTTTTGTCTACAATTAAAGCTTCGTCACTCATAATTGGCAAATATGCGCCACCAGCTACACAACTTCCCATTACAGCAGCAATTTGGGTGATTCCCAGGCTACTCATAATGGCGTTATTTCTGAAAATTCTACCGAAATGTTCTTTATCTGGAAATATTTCGTCTTGCATAGGTAAATATACCCCTGCAGAATCTACCAAGTAAATAATCGGCAAACGATTTTCCATAGCAATTTCTTGCGCTCTTAAATTCTTTTTTCCAGTAATTGGAAACCAAGCACCAGCTTTTACAGTAGCATCATTAGCTACTACAATGCATTGTTTGCCTTTAATATATCCTATTTTTACGACTACACCTCCAGAAGGGCAACCTCCGTGTTTTTCATACATACCATCTCCAACAAAACCTCCAATTTCAATGCTTTTCGCGTTGTCGTCTAATAAATAATCAATACGTTCACGAGCCGTCATTTTACCTTCGGCATGTAGTTTATCAATACGTTTTTGTCCGCCACCAAGTTTTACTTTCGCAAATTTTTGTAGCATATCTGAAACCAATAACTTGTTGTGATCTTCGTTTTTATTGAAATTAATATCCATTTTTTATAAGTCTAATTCAAAAGTTTGTCTAAATAATTCAATGTTAGGGTTTAATTCCTTAAAATGTTTGTATTTTTCTTCGTTGGTATAAATTACTTTAGGTTTGTAGGTTTCAATTACGGTAATTTTAATTTTTACATCGTAGTTCCGTAAATTGGTTTTCAAGTAGCTAATTAACTCTGAGTTTGTATTTTCAAAATCTTCTTTAGAACCTTGATTTGGAAACTCTAACAAAATGTTGGTTCCCATTAAAACAGGTTTACTCAATCGCATATAACTTGCGAATAACTTTTTACCTTTAGTTTCTAAAATTTCAATGTAATCGTTCCAATGTTTTATGGCATCTTCTTGTGTGAATGGATCGGCTAAATGTTCTCCAACAGATAAGGTTTCTGATTTTGCTAAATTAGAAACATCTGCTTTTTGTTTTAATCCTTTAATAGATAAAGAGGAAATTCGATTACTAGTATCTATTGTAGGCGTAAATTTTTGTTGTATTTGTTCAATTTTCGCTTCCACTTTTTCTTCCATATTTGGAACTTCTTCCTGAGGAACAGCTTTTATTTCAGGTGCAGAAACAACTGGTGGTTGAATTGATATTTGTGGAGATTGACTTTTTTTAGTTGAATCAAAGAAAGTAGAAGGTATTATAAAGTATTTAACTTTTTTTTTTCGGCATCATGTGTTAATGAAGCCAATTGCATAAGTGTAAGTTCAACAAACAATCGTTGGTTTTGACTCACTTTATATTTTAAATCGCATTCATTAGCAATAGAAATACCTTGTAATAAAAACTCTTGAGAAGCTTTTTGTGCCTGAACAGCAAATTCTTGTTGGGTTTGTTCACTTACTTCTAACAGAGAAAGCGTGTCAGGATTTTTACAAACTAATAAATCTCTAAAATGCGAAGCTAAACCAGCAACAAAGTGGTGTCCGTCAAATCCTTTCGCTAAAATATCGTTATACGTTAAAAGTAATTGAGGAATATTGTTCTCTAAAATTAAATCGGTAACTTTTATATAATAATCGTAATCTAATACGTTTAAATTTTCAGCTACAGCTTGCCGTGTTAAATTATTTCCACAGTACGAAACCACTCTGTCAAAAATAGACAAAGCATCACGCATGGCACCATCCGCTTTTTGCGAAATAATACGAAGCGCCTCTTCTTCAAACTGCACATTTTGATTTTGAGCAATTTCCATTAAATATTCTTTTGTATCGTTTATAGTAATTCGTTTAAAATCGAATATTTGACAACGCGACAAAATAGTGGGAAGAATTTTGTGTTTTTCGGTAGTGGCTAAAATAAAAATAGCGTGCTTTGGCGGTTCTTCTAATGTTTTTAAAAACGCATTAAATGCCGAAGCAGAAAGCATGTGCACCTCATCAATAATATACACTTTATATTTACCGGTTTGTGGAGGTATTCTTACTTGGTCGATAATACTTCTAATATCATCAACACCATTATTAGACGCAGCATCTAATTCAAATACATTGAAAGAGAAATCTTCATTCGGATCATCGTATCCTTCTTGATTGATTTTTCTGGCTAATATTCTGGCACAAGTTGTTTTTCCAACACCACGAGGTCCTGTAAAAAGTAGTGCTTGCGCTAAATGGTTGTTTTCAATGGCATGCAACAAAGTATTCGTAATAGCAAGTTGCCCAATAACATCTTTAAATGTTTGAGGTCTGTACTTTCTGGCTGATACTATAAATTGTTCCATAACGTATTATTGATAGCAAATATAGATTTAAAATACGAAATGTCAAAAGTGAAAAGTAAAAAGTTATTAAGAATTTGTTAGTCATAAACTTTACAATACAGATTAATGAAATTTATAAAATTTATATGATTTCTATAATCTGTATTTCTAAATTTTATTCAGAAAATCAATTTAATTCATAAAAAACGCCCAATTTAAATTACCTTTGCCCTGCAGACCGCCTTATCGCTTCTAATTTATTAGGAGAGGAAAGTCCGGACACCAAAGAGAAGCATAGCGGGTAACGCCCGTCTGCCGATACTTATCGGTAAGGACAAGTGCAACAGAAAGTATGTACAGGTTAAGCTGTAGTGAAACCAGGTAAACTCTATGCGGTGAAATTTCAAGTATATCAGCATGTAAGGGCTTCTCGTCCGTTGTTGAAGGGTAGAAAGATGGATTCCGCGAGTAATTTCGGAACTAGATAAATGATAAGGCTCCAATTTTTTTGGAGACAGAATCCGGCTTATAGGTCTGCTTTTTTTAAAAAATTGTTAAAAATTAGTTAACAATTAATCTACTATTATCAATTACATAACATTAATTTAACATTGTGTTTTTACATTTGCCTCGTAATTTTAACTATATAAAAAGATGAGCTTTAAAAACATTTTAAATTTTTTCTCTCCAAAGGACAAAACTTTTTTTCCATTATTTGAGGAAGCGACTAATAAGTTAACAAAAATGTCTGATGCATTACACGAAGGAGTGAATGCTTCTAAAGATGACAGAGAAAGTTATTTTAAAAAAATTGATGAATTATCTGAAAGCATTGAGAAAATTTCTCATAAGATGAATATCGAATTAAGTAAAAATTTTATTACTCCATTTGATAGAGAAGATATTCACTCTTTAATGACTACAATAGAAGATGTAGCAAGTAATTTGCAAGAAGCATCTAATAGAATTAGAATGTATCAGGTTGAAAAAATTACCAAATCAATTAGAAAAATCACAGAAATTAACCTGGAGGCTTGTCAGCTTATTATGGTTTCTGTGAAAGAATTGAAAGAAATGAGTAATTTCAAAAATATTTTTGAATCGGTTAAGAAAATAAACAAGTTAGATAGAAAGTCGGATTCTGTTTTTGAAAAAGCGATTGCTGATATTTTTGAAAACGAAACTGACGTTAAAAATATCATCAAATATAAAGAAGTATTAGCTTCTTTAGATAAAGCTTCAGATAAATGTAAGGCTGTGGCACGAGTATTAGAAGCGGTAGCTGTTAAACATTCTTAATTAAGTACTATGTTTACATTATTAATAGTAATTATAGTAATTGCATTGTTGTTTGATTTGGTTAACGGGTTTCACGATGCCGCCAATTCAATAGCAACTGTAGTTTCTACAAAGGTGTTATCACCAACACAAGCTGTAATTTGGGCTGCCTTTTTCAACTTCATCGCCTATTGGGTATTTGATATGAGTGTAGGAAATACAGTAGCAAAAACAGTGGATGGTTCTGTAATTAATCTTTGGGTAATTTTATCTGGTTTATTGGCAGCAACAGTATGGAATTTATTAACATGGAAATTAGGAATTCCATCTTCATCATCACATACTTTAATTGGTGGTTTTGCAGGTGCAGCTGTTGCACATGCAGGTTTCGGAGTACTGAATTTAGAATCTATTGGTTTTACAGTTTTATTTATTTTCTTAGCACCATTTATTGGAGGTATTATATCTTTCTTTATTGCTATGGTGACGATTCAAAGAAGTTTCTTCAAAAAAATCAGTATTTCTATTTTAATATCTGTGTTAACGGTTTATGTAACATATGCGTTAAAAGACACTTTGGATATTAAGCCGATTATGATTTGGATTATTGGATCTTTATTAGCGTTATTTATCATAGTATATAGCTGGTATGAAATTGTCCACGGTAAAAATCCTTCGCATACTAAAGAAGGAAATATGTATAAAAAATTACAATTATTATCTTCAGCTGCTTTTTCTTTAGGACATGGTGGTGCCGATTCTCAAAAAGTAATGGGTATTATTTGTGCCGCTTGTATCGTTTATGCAAATGGTTATAGAACAAATCCTGACGCAAATATGCCAGACTTTGTTAAAGAACATAATCTTTTAAATACAACAGAAATTCTTCAAGTTGTATATAAAAATGATGAGGGAAAAATTAAGAAGTTTAAACCTGCCGTTGGTGTTTTTGGAAAAGATACTTTGTTTGTGGATGGTAAAAAAATTATTGATTTGTCAACTGGCGAAAAAATATATGAAGATGAAAAATTAAATTCAAAGGTTAATGTTTCTACTAATCCTTTTTTATTATCATTAACAAATGATAAAGTAGATTTAAAAAACTTTGAAAAAGTTTCAAAAAAACTTACTAAATTAGAAGTATATTCGGATAAAAAAGACATCAAAGATGTTGTTACTAATGAAGTAATATTTAAAGGTAAAGAAATAAATCCTAATTACAGATACGCCAAAATCTTTTCAAAATATATTGATAAAGATGGTAAATTATTAGAAGGTCATAAGTTAGAAACTAAGGTAACTAAAGACACGATGCCAACTTGGATTGCATTTGGTTGTTATTTGATGATTGGTTTAGGTACTTTAATGGGAGGTTGGAAAATCGTAAAAACGATGGGAACCAAAATTACCAAAGTAACTCCACTTGAAGGTGTTTGTTCTGAAACGGCAGGTGCTTTAACTTTATTTACAGTATCACAAATGGGAGTGCCGGTTTCAACTACACATACTATTACAGGTTCTATTATTGGAGTAGGAGCAACCAAACGTTTAAGCGCGGTAAGATGGGGTGTAACCATTAGCTTATTATGGGCTTGGATACTGACCATACCAGTTTCGGCATTAATTGCAGCTCTGTTTTATTATATTACTACTTTATTTGTGTAATAATATTATAATTTTTTATATAAAACCGTTTCATTTGAGACGGTTTTTTTTTGTCAAAAAAGCATATGTTAAGTTATTGTAAATTTTTATAAAATATCTTAAAGATAAGTTAATATAAAATGTATTTACAGTTAGTTTCTTAACATTAAATTTGCAATCTAAATACAATTAAACAACTAATTCTTAACATTGTAAAGCAAACACAAATGAAAAAATTATTCTACATTAATCTATTTGTTTTTTTTATTTCTATTACATCATT
>NZ_JBIISE010000057.1:0-6467 GCF_044341185.1 Flavobacterium sp. | reverse complement strand
TATAAATTTCAGAATCTGGAGTTGCTAATGCTGTTGGAACGTATCCCATTCCTATGGCAATTCCTAAACTTGGCGACTGTGTTCCAGAAGTTACAACTCCTACTACATTTCCATTTGCATCTGCAATTTCATAATCGTGACGTGGAATTCCTCTATCAATCATTTCAAAACCAACTAATTTCTTAGAAACACCCGCTTCTTTTTGTTTTTTCAAGTTTTCTGAATTCGTAAACTCTTTTTCGAATTTAGTAATCCAACCCAAACCAGCTTCCAAAGGTGAAGTAGTATCATTAATATCGTTTCCGTATAAACAGAAACCCATTTCTAATCGCAAAGTATCACGAGCAGCTAAACCGATTGGTTTAATTCCGAAAGTTGCTCCAGCTTCAAAAACTTTTGCCCAAATAGTTATGGCATCTTCATTTTTAAAATAAATTTCAAATCCACCTGAACCTGTATAACCTGTTGCAGAAACAATAACATCTTGTTTTCCTGCAAATTCACCAATTTGGAATGTATAATATCCCATATTTACTAAATCTATTGAAGTTAAACGCTGCATCGCTTCAGCAGCTTTTGGTCCTTGAATAGCTAATAACGAATAATCATCCGAAAGATTTTGCATCTCCACACCTAAATCATTATGTTTAGAAATCCAATTCCAATCTTTTTCAATATTAGATGCATTTACCACTAACATATACTGATTATCTGCAATTTTATAAACAATTAAATCATCAACAATTCCACCTTCATTATTTGGCAAACAAGAATATTGTGCTTTTCCATCCACTAATTTAGAAGCATCATTTGATGTTACTTTCTGAATTAAAGCCAATGCATTTTCACCTTTTAAGAAAAATTCTCCCATATGCGATACATCAAAAACCCCAACTCCAGTTCTTACCGTTTCGTGTTCTGCGTTTACTCCTTCATATTGAACAGGCATATTGTAACCTGCAAACGGAACCATTTTTGCTCCTAAACTTTCGTGAATAGCTGTTAATGCTGTATTTTTCATTGTACGATTTTATAAAATTTAAAGTTGCTAATGTATTGAAAATTCTTAAAAAAATAAAGCCAAAAACCCATAAATAGTAAGAAATTCACAAAATAATGTTTTAATACTGAAAATAGTTGCATTTTAGAATTTGTTTGTAGAATTTTGACACCTAAAACAAAATCAAATGCATTATATCGATTCATCCGTACTTACTATAGAAAAAGTTAGAGAAATTATTTTTGAAGGAAAAAAAATAGCCCTTTCAGAAGAAGCTATCTCAAAAATAGAACGATGCAGAACGTATTTAGATGAAAAAATGGCTTCTAACGAAAAAGCTATTTACGGAATTAACACTGGTTTTGGTTCGTTATATAATATTAAAATTTCGACAGAGAATTTAACCAAACTTCAAGAGAATTTAATGAAATCTCACGCTTGTGGTACCGGTGACGAAGTACCTCACGAGATTGTAAAGATCATGTTGTTATTAAAAATTCAATCTTTGAGTTACGGACATTCAGGTGTGCAATTAGTAACTGTCAATCGATTAATTGATTTTTATAATCATGATATATTACCTATCGTTTATACTCAAGGTTCTTTAGGAGCAAGTGGCGATTTGTCGCCTTTAGCTCATTTATGTTTACCATTAATAAATGAAGGCGAAGTGTATTACGATGGATTCCGTCAACCAGCGCATAAAGTATTAGAAAAGTTAAACTTATCTCCTATTACATTAAAATCAAAAGAAGGTTTGGCTTTATTAAACGGCACGCAATTTATGAGTGCTTATGGCGTATACAATTTAATTCAAGCAAATAAATTAGCTCATTTAGCAAACATTGTTTCCGCAATTTCTTTAGAAGGATTCGATGGAAGAAAAGAGCCTTTTAATGAATTAATTCATTTAGTACGACCACATAATGGGCAAGTAGCAACTGCAGCTCATATGCTAGAATTATTAGAAGATAGTGAAATTATTGCCCAACCAAAAAAACATGTGCAAGACCCCTATTCTTTTAGATGTATTCCGCAAGTTCATGGTGCTTCTAAAGATGTAATTGACCATGTAAAAAAAGTATTTACTACCGAAATTAATTCGGTAACAGACAATCCAAATATTTTTGTTGGTGAAGATGAAATTATTTCGGGTGGAAATTTTCACGGACAACCATTAGCAATGGCTTTAGATTATTTAGGAATTGCTTTGGCAGAATTAGGAAGCATTTCGGAAAGAAGAACCTATCAATTAATTTCTGGTTTAAGAGAATTGCCGGCGTTTTTAGTAAGTAATCCTGGATTAAATTCTGGATTTATGATTCCGCAATATACCGCAGCGAGCATTGTTAGTCAGAACAAACAATTAGCAACTCCTGCAAGTATAGACAGCATTGTATCAAGCAACGGACAAGAAGATCATGTAAGTATGGGAGCAAATGCAGCTACAAAAACATTAAAAATTGTTGAAAATTTAGAACGCATAATAGCTATTGAATTATTTAATGCTTCACAAGCTATCGAATATAGAAGACCATTAAAATCAAGTGATTTTATTGAAATGTTTGTAAAAACCTATCGTGAAGAAGTGCCTTTAGTTACAGAAGATAGAATTTTACATTATGACATTGAAAAATCAATTCATTTTTTGAAGAGTTTTCAAGTTGAAATGAATTAATCCATATTTCGTTTCGGTCTTTTCACTAATTCACCATGGCAATTTGGACAGATACAAGCCATTTCTGTAGCGCAAGTTTCACAAAATGTACATTCATAACTGCATATACAAGCTTCTGATTGCGTATTTAATGAAATATTGCATTTCTCACAACTTGTTTTGTATGCTAAAGCCATTATTTATTCTTGTTTTTTACTAAATAAATCATAATTGCAGCACCAAAAATAATTTCTAAAACCAATCCAAAACTTATAATTAAATTGGCGCCTGGCCAATGCATAATTTTGAATAACGCACCGAAGGCTACAACGAAACTACATCCAATAATTATAATTAGTAATTTTTTAAAATTGTTTTGCATTTTTTACTTAAAGTTTTTTTCAATAGCTTTTATCATTTCACCTGCAATATCTTTTTGAGTAGCACCTTCAATTCCTTCAAGCCCTGGAGATGAATTCACTTCTAACAACAAAGGTCCTTTTGACGAACGAATAATATCTACTCCAGCCACTTTTAAGTTCATTGCTTTAGCAGCTTTTATAGCAATTCTTTTTTCATCAGCAGTAACTTTTACAATTGAAGCTGATCCACCCAAATGAATATTTGCACGAAATTCGCCTGGCGCCGCTTCTCGTTGCATAGCAGCTACCACTTTTCCGTCTACAACAAACAAACGTAAATCTTTTCCGTTAGCTTCCTTAATAAACTCTTGTACTAAGATATTCGCATTCAAACTTTTAAATGCATTAATAACTGATTCGGCGGCTTTTTTTGTTTCTGCTAAAACAACTCCTTTTCCTTGTGTACCTTCTAATAGTTTCACAATTAATGGCGAACCACCTACCATTTTTATTAAATCGTCAGTATCTAAAGGAGAATTTGCAAATCCTGTAGTAGGTATATCAACACCATTGTTTAGTAATAATTGTAATGAAAATAATTTATCTCTCGATTGTGTTATGGCCGCAGCATTGTTTAAAGCATAGACTTTTAGTGCTTCAAATTGTCTGGTTAATGCACAGCCATAATAGGTCATACTTGGACGAATACGAGGAATAATGGCATCAAAATCCTTTAAAACCAAACCACCACGATAGTGAATTTCTGGATTAGAAGCACTTAACTTCATATAACAATATTTGATGTTTAAAAAATGCATTTCATGTCCACGCATTTCTCCAGCTTCAATAATACGTCGGTTGCTATATAAATCTGGATTACTTGCTAATAATCCAATTTTTAAACCTTTTTTCTCAGGTTCACTATAATAAAATTCTTTTAAACTTTCTGTAGTGGGTTGACCTAATTCAAACTTTTTTTCAGGGTCAACAATTAATCTTCCCACCATTGCTTCTCTTCCTAACAACATTCTGAATCCCATAGAATCTCTGTTAGTAAGCGTAACCTCAACTTGCCAATTGTGATTACCTAATCCTACTTCTGTACGAATTACATAACGCTTTTCTCTGGTTCCATTAGAGCTTTTTACAATTCGTTGATCTACTAATTGTGCCTCGCAATGAATGATAGATTTTGAATTATTTTGGATAGGATTGATATCAAATTTCAACCATTCTTCTCCATTTTTATCAAATACTTTGATATTAATAGCATGTAACGCTGATGTTTTGGCTCCAGAATCGACACGAGCTTTTATTGCGGGAATTCCTAATTGTGGGAACGAACACCATTCTTCACTACCTATTAATGTTTTATCTTGCATTTGCGAATAATTTAAAATCTAATGTACTATATATTTTTAATTTAATATGATATCTTAAAGTTATTTTTTTGGAAATATATTGTCCTCCTTCTTAACATCTGCCATTAAATCACTTGGATCAATAACTACTGATTTTATAGGTCCTTTATTTAAATTTATATCAATGGCGTAAGTAGGAATTGCCCAATCCCAACCTGATAAAACATTTCTGTTATAAGTATATGGATTTGGTTTTTCCCATCGCATTAACGTATTTGGAATATAGAAATATTCTTTAGTCCCGTTTTCAAATTCAACAATTACATCTAAAGGCATCGGCATTCTCCCTTTTCTCTCTAAAACGATTTTATTGTTTTCCACCGATTTTATGGCGTAATCAATTGTATTTGTAGTTTGTGTCCATTCGTTTAAATACCAATCTAAATTGGCACCTGAAACTTTTTCAGCAATTCGCTTAATGTCATTTGGAGTTGGATGTGTAAATTTATAATCCGAATAATATTTTTTAATCGTTTTATCTAAATTTTCTTGTCCAATAATGTATCCCAGTTGTGCTAAAAATATTTCACCTTTACTATATGCCCCAATACCATACGATTGATTATAATCGTATCGGTCTGCATGCGTTGTTAATGGTTGTTCTTTTCCTGAATTGGCTAAAAAAACATAGTTATTGTACGAATCTGCAAACGGGCTTTCTGGCTCTTTTGGTGGCAAAATTTCATTCATAGCTAAATTAGAAATATACGAAGTAAAACCCTCATCCATCCAACAATGTTTCGATTCATTAGTCGCCAAAATATGTTGAAACCAACTATGAGCAAATTCATGAGCGGTTACACCCACTAAACTACCATAACTTCTATTTCCTGTAATCAAAGTACACATAGCATATTCCATTCCCCCATCGCCACCTTGAATAACTGAATATTGTTTGTACGGATATTGTCCTACATTTTTATTGAAATACGCTAATAATTCAGCGGTTTTAGGCTGCATTTTTTTCCAATTTTCTAGATTTTCTTTATTGTTTTTATAAAAAAAGTGCAATTCGGTTTCATTTTCACCCATAATTTTATCGTGAATGTATTCTGGATCTGCACCCCAAGCAAAATCATGAACGTTTGGTGCAATGAAATGCCAAGTTAATGATGATGTTTTTTTCGGATAAGTAACTACAACACCTGAGTCTTCATACCCTTTTCCAATTTCATTTTTATTTTGAAGATAACCTGTACTTCCTATAGTATAGTCTTTGTCAATAGTGATTTTTACATCAAAATTTCCCCAAACACCATGAAATTCTCTTGCTATATAGGTATCTGCATGCCATCCTTCAAAATCATATTCAGCCATTTTAGGATACCATTGCGTCATAGACAGCGCTACGTTTTCTTCTGAATTTCTACCAGAACGACGAATTTGTAGTGGCACTTGCCCATCAAAATCTAATGTAAAAGTGGCACTTGATTTTGGTAAAATTGCTTGGGGTAAAGTAACTTCTAAAATAGTCCCTACTACTCTACTTTGCACTGATACACCATTTTGTTTACAATTTGAAACCAACAAATATCCAATTTCGTTTGGCTTTAACGTACTAATTCTACTTTCTTTTATTTCCTTTTTATCTTTTGTGAATTTACGAACCATGCGTTTGTCTGGATCTGAAATAGTTTGTAATCGCATATCCATAGCACTTCCTGGCTGAAAAGCATTAGGATACAAATGAAAAAAAACCTTTTTTAATGTATCAGGTGAATTATTTGTGTATACTAGTTCTTGCGTTCCTTTATATTGATATTTTTTCACATCCATATTCACATTCATTTTATAATCAACATGCTGTTGCCAATATCCTGAATTTGGATTGTTTTGTGCAAAAGAAATTCCTGTTAAAAGAATTAAAAAGTGTTTTAAAGTGTTTTTCATTTGTAGTAATTTGACTTAAATAAGAAAACCACAAAGATAAACGAGTACGTATCTCTTTGTGGTTATTATATATTTTTATTTGATTATTTTTTTGTCATTTTTTCAGCTAATAGCAAGGCGTTATAGGCGTTTACTAT
>NZ_JBIISE010000037.1:0-17307 GCF_044341185.1 Flavobacterium sp. | reverse complement strand
AAATTTCAGAAAAATTTGCTTTGTGTTTATCTTCTCCTACAGAAATCATGTTTTTTAACGATGTTCCACTCTCCATAATAATTTGTTTCACCTGAACGGCAGTTAAACTTGGGTAATAAGCACGAATTAATGCAGCAACACCCGCCACGTTTGGAGAAGCCATTGAAGTACCTTGTAAATATTCATAAGTATTTAAAGGAGTAGTTGCATAAATTTTTTCACCCGGTGCAAAAATATCTACATTATTTTTTCCGTAATTTGAAAAAGACGCTACCATTTTAGACCCATAATCTGGAGTAAGTGCACCAATAATTAATACGTTTTTAGCAAATTCAGGAGAACCGTCATACGTATCATTTGGATATTTATTAGTCACATCTAAATCATACGATTCGTTACCTGCTGCAATTACTAAAAGCACATCTTTAGCTTCTGCATATTTTATAGCTTCTATAACTAATTCTTTATTTTGAGAGAAATATTTTCCAAAAGAGCCATTGATAACTTTAGCACCATTGTCAACTGCATATCGAATACCTAAAGCAATATCTTTATCGTACTCATCTCCATCAGGTACTGCTCGAACGGCCATAATTTCTACCACTGAAGCTGCTACACCATCCCCACCTTTTTTATTACCTCTTACTTGCGCCACAATTCCCGCCACGTGCGTACCATGTTTAGCTTCTTTTGGCTCTGGTCCTACAACATTATTATTACCGTATTTTCTGTCATTAATATCATCTGGATTATCACCAACTATTTTTCTACCATCGTATTCTACATTCAAATTATAATTTAATTGCCCATAAACATGGTCTTTAAAATCAATAATTTCTTTATCAAACTCTGCTTTAGTCATACCAGTTAAAAACTGAGAAAACATAGCTTTAGCTTGTAATAAACTTTGATCTTTAGTTTCAATTTTTTTAACTTCCTCTAAAGTAAAGTTGTCTTTTTTAAGATGCGATTTAATAGCTTTTTCAGCGTTTAAAATCATATCTAATTGCTGCTTATCTTGTTGCAATCCTTTAATGTCTTCTTCTAATTTAGCTTTAGCTTTATCGAATTCTGGAGTATTGGAGCCTCTTTTTACAATACGAGTCATTTCTAATTGCTCATGTATAGCATTACCTAAAAAGTTCCAACCATGAATATCATCTATATATCCATTTTTATCATCGTCAATATTATTACCAGCAATTTCTTTTGGATTGGTCCAAATTACTGATTTTAAATCTTCATGATTAATATCCACACCAGAATCTACAATTCCAACGATAACTTTTGTCCCTTTTTTTCCTTTTAATAGTTCTGCATAAGCTTTATCTACACTCATACCTGGTACCGTGTCTTTTACTAAATCTAAATGACTCCAACGTTGCAAATCTTTTTCTTTTAAAGGAGTTGTTTTTAATGGCATTCTATCAATATTCTCAACTGGAGTAGAGACCATTTTAGCTGAACCACATCCAGATAAAACAAGTGCTAAAGCAAGAGATAGGTATAAAGGTTTAAATTGAATTTTCATATTAGTGTAAATTTATTTATTATTAATAATTAGTAAGTATTTCAACAGGTTTGTTACAAGAATAAAGTACTAAAAGATATCTTCACATCTAAAAACTTCTTTTAATCTTACCCCTTTTTCTGTTTTTTCTACAGTAATAATTTGATTATGTGCGTCATGTTCTAAAAACAAATAGTAATTATTATCTGCAGCTGCATTCATAAATTTTGCTTTTTCGTCCATAGTTAAAAGCGGTCTAGTATCGTATCCCATAACATACGGGATAGGAATATGTCCAGCTGTTGCTAATAAATCGGCACAAAAAACAATGGTTTTTCCATTATAATTAATATGTGGAAGCATTTGTTTTTCGGTATGACCATCTGCAAAAAAGATGCCAAAATCTAATTCTGAAGTAGCTAGGAAATCACTCTCGGTACGATTAATAAATTTCAACTGACCACTTTCTTGCATTGGTAAAATATTTTCATGCAAAAATGAAGCTTTTTCACGAGAATTGGGTTGAGTTGCCCACTCCCAGTGATTTTTATTTGTCCAATAATTCGAATTTTTAAAAGCTACTTCATAACCTGTTTTATCGTTATTCCAATTTACAGAACCACCACAATGATCAAAATGTAAATGTGTCATAAAAACATCTGTAATATCATCTTTATGGAATCCATATTTTGCTAATGATTTATCTAAACTTTCATCGCCCCAAAGAGAATAATAGCCAAAAAATTTATCGGATTGTTTATTTCCCATTCCGGTATCTATTAATGTTAGTTTATTTCCATCTTCAATAAGCAAACATCTGGCAGCAATATCTATTAAATTATTAGAATCCGCAGGATTGGTTTTACTCCATATTGTTTTAGGAACAACGCCAAACATAGCGCCGCCGTCTAGCTTAAAATTTCCTGCTTCTATTGGATATAATTTCATGATTTTTATTTTTTGCCAAATTACAAAAATTTCAATAAAAGAAAACTATGAAAATATAAGTTATAAAAATGTTATAAATCTTGTAAAAAGTTTTTTTAGGTTTATCTTTGCAGAGTTAATTTAGACAAAATCAAAATAAGGAATACGAAACAAATATAATTAATAACTAAGTTATGATAAAAGTATCTGAATCTGCAAGTAAAAAAATTATTGATATGATGAAGGAAGAAGGTTTTGATGCTGCAACTGATTATGTCCGTGTTGGTGTAAAAAGTGGCGGTTGTTCTGGACTTTCTTATGAATTAAAATTTGATAAGGCGTTAGGCGAAAATGATAAAGTTTTCGAAGATAGCAATGTGAAAATTGCTGTTGAAAAAAAATCATTTTTATATTTAGCTGGAACTATTTTAGAATTCTCAGGAGGCTTAAACGGAAAAGGATTTGTTTTTAACAATCCAAATGCACAAAGAACTTGTGGGTGTGGGGAAAGTTTTTCGCTTTAACAGAATCTAAAAAAGGGAACAATCTAAAAAATTCAAAAAATGGCAAAGTACAATTCATTTGAAGAAATGGAAGTTTATCAAAAAGCTTTACAATTTGGTGTAAAAGTTTATAAATTGACATTATCAGATGAAAAAATTGCTAAAGATTACGGTTTGAAAGACTAATTACAAAGAGCTGCCTTATCAATATCTAACAACATTGCGGAGGGTTTTGAACGGGAAACGAAAAAAGAATTAATTAGATTTTTATATTTTTCAAAAGGATCAGCAGGAGAATGTAGAAATATGTTTAATTTTTTATTGTCATTAGAATACATAAATAATGACAATTATTATGAATATAAAAATAATGTTTTAGAAATTTCAAAACAATTAGGAAATTACATAAAATATTTAAAAAACTTAGAAAAACAAGATAAACTAAATCAAAAAAATCTATAATTCTAAAAAAATAAATTGGCTACATATTAAATAGTTTAATAAATTTTTTAGATTTTTAGATCTTTTAGATCTTTTAGATAAAAAAATGAGTAAATACACAGAAGACGATTTAAAAGTCGAATTAGAAAATAAAGAATACGAATACGGATTTTATACTGAATTAGAATCGGAAACGTTTCCTGTTGGTTTAAATGAAGACATTGTTCGTGCTATATCAAAAAAGAAAAACGAACCACAATGGATGACCGATTGGCGTTTAGAAGCATTCGCCGCGTGGAAACAAATGGAAGAACCTGAATGGGCAAATGTTAAGTATTCAAAACCAGATTTTCAAGCTATAGCTTATTATTCGGCACCAAAAAAATCGGATCCAAATAAAACATTAGATGATGTTGATGCGGAATTATTAGAAATGTACAAAAAACTTGGAATTTCTATTGACGAGCAGAAAAAAATGAATAATGTAGCAATGGATATTGTAGTAGATTCAGTTTCAGTAGCCACAACATTTAAAAAAACATTAGGTGAAAAAGGTATTATTTTTTGTCCTATTTCAGAAGCTATTCAAGAACATCCCGAATTAGTGAAAAAATATTTAGGAACTATTGTACCGCAAAAAGATAATTTTTATGCCGCTTTAAATTCAGCTGTTTTCTCTGATGGAAGTTTTTGTTATATTCCTAAAGGCGTGAAATGTCCTATGGAATTATCAACTTATTTTAGAATCAATCAAGGTGGTACTGGTCAGTTTGAAAGAACGCTTGTAATTGCCGACGAAGGAAGTTATGTTTCTTATCTTGAAGGATGTACAGCTCCAAGTCGTGATGAGAATCAACTTCACGCTGCAGTTGTGGAATTAATTGCTTTAGATGATGCCGAAATAAAATATTCAACCGTTCAAAACTGGTATCCAGGAAATAAAGAAGGAAAAGGTGGTGTATTCAATTTTGTAACCAAAAGAGGTTTATGTGAGAAAAACGCGAAAATATCTTGGACACAAGTTGAAACAGGTTCTGCTGTAACTTGGAAATATCCATCTTGTGTTTTAAAAGGCGATAATTCTATTGGTGAGTTCTATTCTATTGCTGTTACAAATAATTTCCAACAAGCGGATACCGGAACAAAAATGATTCATTTAGGAAAAAATACAAAGTCAACCATTATTTCAAAAGGAATTTCGGCTGGAAAATCACAAAATAGTTACCGTGGATTGGTTCAAATAAGTAAAAACGCTGATAATGCGCGAAACTTTTCGCAATGTGACAGTTTACTTATGGGTAATAATTGCGGTGCACATACATTTCCATATATCGAAAGTAAAAACACAAGTGCAAAAATAGAACACGAAGCGACCACCTCGAAAATTGGAGAAGATCAAGTGTTTTATTGCAACCAAAGAGGAATTCCAACAGAAAAAGCAATCGCCTTAATTGTCAATGGTTTCAGTAAAGAAGTCTTAAATAAATTACCAATGGAATTTGCAGTGGAAGCTCAAAAATTATTAGAAATTAGTTTAGAAGGTTCCGTAGGATAATCAAAATATAAATCAGAATAAAAACACATTCATACAATGTTACAAATTAAAAACTTACACGCTTCAGTAGAAGACAAAGAAATATTAAAAGGAATTAATTTAGAAGTAAAAGCGGGAGAAGTTCATGCTATTATGGGACCAAATGGTGCCGGAAAAAGTACACTTTCGTCTATAATTGCTGGAAACGAAAACTATAAAGTAACTGCTGGCGAAATTATTTTAGAAGGTGAAGACATCTCTGAATTAGCTCCAGAAGAAAGAGCCCACAAAGGTGTTTTCTTGTCTTTTCAATATCCAGTTGAAATTCCGGGTGTTTCCGTAACAAATTTTATGAAAACGGCTATTAACGAATCGCGAAAAGCTCGTGGACAAGAAGATATGCCGGCTAATGAAATGTTGAAATTAATCCGTGAAAAATCAGAATTGTTAGAAATAGACAGAAAATTCTTATCTCGTTCTCTTAACGAAGGTTTTTCTGGTGGAGAAAAAAAACGTAATGAAATTTTTCAAATGGCAATGTTAGAACCAAAATTAGCCATTCTTGATGAAACAGATTCTGGTTTAGATATTGATGCTTTACGTATTGTTGCTAATGGTGTGAACAAATTAAAAAATGAAACCAATGCGGTTTTAGTAATCACACACTACCAACGTTTATTAGATTATATTATTCCAGATTTTGTCCACGTGTTAATGGATGGAAAAATTGTGAAATCTGGCGATGCTTCTTTAGCATTAGAATTAGAAGAAAAAGGATACGATTGGATTAAAAACGAATTGGTATAATTGTTTGTAGTTTATTGTTTATTGTTCTCGCAGCCATAAACTAAAAACCATAAACCATAAACATAAATTATGGAATTAAAAGAAAAAATACTAGCGTCTTTTATGGCTTTTGAAGATAAAATCGTTGATGTAAATAACGAATTACACGACATTAGAACTTCAGCTATTAAGAACTTCGAAAATAAAGGATTCCCTACTAAAAAAGAGGAAGCCTGGAAATATACCTCGTTAAATGCCATTTTAAAAAATGATTTTAGTGTATTTCCTAAAAAAGAAAATACAGTAGAATTTGCTGATGTAAAAAAATACTTCCTAAATGAAGTAGATACGTATAAAGTAGTATTTATTGACGGAAAATTCAGTTCACATTTATCATCAACTACGCATGATGGTTTAGATGTTTGCTTAATGTCTTCGGCCTTAAACAAGCCAAAATACAAAATATACATTGACGAATATTTCAACAAAATTGCGAATTTAGAAGATAGTTTAACGTCATTAAACACCGCTTTTTCTCAAGAAGGTGCCTATGTAAATATTCCAAAAAGCAAAGTAGTTGACAAGCCAATTGAAATTTTATATTTTTCTACTGGTTCTGAAGCTGCTTTAATGACACAGCCTCGAAATTTAATAATTGTGGGCGAAAACGCACATGTACAAATTGTAGAACGTCACCAGAGTTTGAATAGCAATCCCGTTTTAACGAATTCGGTTACAGAAATTTTTGCTCAAAAACGCGCTATTGTTGATTATTATAAAGTGCAAAATGATTTACAAACTGCGAATTTAATTGACAATACATACATTGCTCAAAAACAAGACAGTCATGTTTCTGTTCATACGTTCTCTTTTGGTGGAAACATTACCAGAAATAATTTAAACTTCTACCATCAAGGCGAACATATTGATTCGACTTTAAAAGGTATTACAATTATTGGCGACAAACAACACGTTGACCATTATACTTTAGTGCAACACGCAACACCAAATTGCGAAAGTCATCAAAATTATAAAACTATATTGGACGGAAGTGCTACAGGTGTTTTTAATGGTAAAATTTTCGTAGAAAAAGAAGCACAAAAAACAGATGCATTTCAGCAAAATAATAATATTCTATTAAGTGATAAAGCAACTATCAATGCGAAACCCCAATTAGAAATTTTCGCAGATGATGTAAAATGCTCACACGGTTGTACCATAGGGCAGCTAGACGAAACTGCTATGTTTTATATGCAGCAACGTGGAATTGGTAAAAAAGAAGCCAAAGCATTATTAATGTATGCGTTTACAAGTGAAGTGACTAACAGTGTAAAAATTCCAGAATTAAGAAGTAAAATCGCTCGAATTATTGCCGATAAATTAGGCGTAAATATGGGATTTGATTTATAAAATATAATTATATATAAAACGGGGTTTCAATATTGAAACCCCGTTTTTTTTACTCTTTTCTATATTTTTTTGTTTCTTCAAAAACGTGTTCTAAAATTTTAGCGTCTTCCTCTGAAAATTCAACATTTCTTCTTGCCATAACAATTTTAGCTGTTTCAAACGCTTTTTTGGTTAAGTACGTTGTAAATCCACTTGCACCACCCCAACTAAAACTTGGTACAAAATTTCTCGGAAATCCTGCTCCAAAAATATTAGTACTTACCCCAACAACTGTACCCGTATTAAACATAGTATTAATTCCGCATTTACTGTGGTCGCCCATCATTAATCCGCAAAATTGTAAACCTGTTTTAGCAAAATTTTCTGTTTCATAACTCCACAATTTTACTTCTTCATAGTTGTTTTTTAAGTTACTATTGTTACTATCCGCACCAATATTACACCATTCACCTAAAACAGCATTTCCTAAAAACCCATCGTGTCCTTTATTAGAATAGCCAAACAAAACCGAATTATTCACTTCACCACCAATTACAGAATGGGGTCCTACAGTAGTAGCGCCATAAACTTTAGTAGCTAATTTCACTCTACCCGATTCACACAAGGCAAAAGGACCTCGAATGACAGAGCCTTCCATAATTTCAGCATTTTTACCAATATAAATAGGACCTGTTGATGCGTTTAAGGTTACAAATTCTAATTTAGCGCCTTCTTCAATGAAAATATTTTCTGGAGCAATTACGTTTACCGATTTAGGTATGGGTTGCGAAAATCGATCTTCTGTTAACAACTCAAAATCTTCACGAATGGCAACCTCATTTTTTTGAAAAATATCCCAAGTGTTTTCTATTTTGATGCAGTCGTTTGAAAATTCAAGTACTTCAAAACTATCAAAATCGACTTCTTCACCTTCTTTAGCAAAAAATGCTACTACTTCTTCTTCTTGAAAAATCGCTTGATTGTGCTCTAAATTTTTAATCATGGCTACCAAAATGTCATTTGGTAAAAATGAAGCGTTAATCATCACGTTGTTTTCCATTTCTACCATTGGCCATTTTTCTGACAAATAGTCTTCTGTAATAGTTGTTGTGGTAGAACCCAAGAGTTTTTCCCATTTTTCACGAATGGTTAAAATTCCAACACGAATATCTGCAACAGGTCTTGTGAAGGTAAATGGCAACAAAGCATTACGATGAGGTCCATCAAAAAGAATATAGTTCATTGAAAAAGTTTAAAAGGTTTAATGAAAACTTAACGATTCAAATTTACAAAGAAATTTGACTAATAAAAATAAAAAAACCCCGAATACATTCGAGGTTTATTATTGTTTAAAAATTTGAAATTATTTTTTTTCAAATTTAGCGTATTTAGTTTTGAATTTATCGATACGACCTGCAGTATCAATAAGTTTAGATTTACCTGTGTAAAAAGGGTGAGACGTTCTTGAAATCTCCATTTTGAAAACTGGATACTCAACACCTTCGTGTGTGATAGTTTCTTTAGTTTCAACAGTTGATTTTGTGATGAATACATCATCGTTAGACATGTCTTTAAAAGCGACTAATCTGTAGTTTTCTGGGTGAATTCCTTTTCTCATTTTGTAAATCTTTAAATGTATGATTATAATTTGTTTCGCGGCTTTTTACAATAAAAAGGTGTAAACGCCTTATAACCTTTTGTTAATTATGTTTTTATTTCAGGGTGCAAATATAATACTATTACCCAATACTGCAAACAAAATACCATTATTTTTTATTTTGAAACCGCTTTAACTAAAAATCTGATACTAAAAGATTTATAACTTAAGAAAAATCTACGTAATTTTGTACCCGATTTGCGTGAGTGATAGGAGTGGAAATCCTTTTTTAAATGTTGCCTGAGGTACTCGAAGGCAACATTTAAAAAAGATTGCAACGGATAGCACGACCTGAAAGGGCACGCCCAAAGAAAACAAGTATGTCTGATAGAAAAAAAGTAGCGTTTTATACACTGGGTTGTAAACTGAATTTTTCGGAAACTTCTACTATTGCCAGAAACTTTACAGATGAAGGTTTTGACAGAGTGGATTTTGAAGAAGTAGCCGATATTTACGTAATTAACACGTGTTCGGTAACAGAAAATGCCGATAAGCAGTTTAAACAAGTGGTAAGAAAAGCGATGAAACTTAATGACAAAGCTTTTGTTGCTGCCGTAGGCTGTTATGCCCAACTAAAACCTGAAGAATTAGCCGCAGTTGATGGTGTAGATTTGGTTTTGGGTGCAACAGAAAAATTTAAAATTACCGATTACATTAACGACCTGTCCAAAAACGATATGGGCGAAGTACACAGTTGCGAAATTGAAGAAGCCGATTTTTATGTAGGCAGTTATTCAATTGGTGACAGAACACGAGCTTTCTTAAAAGTGCAAGATGGATGCGATTATAAATGTACGTATTGTACGATTCCTTTAGCACGTGGGATTTCGAGAAGTGATGCGTTGGAAAATGTATTGAAAAATGCAAAAGAAATTTCAGAGCAAAACATTAAAGAAATTGTATTAACTGGTGTAAACATCGGCGATTACGGTAAAGGCGAATTTGGCAACAAAAAACACGAACATACGTTTTTAGAATTAGTGCAAGAATTAGACAAAGTAGAAGGTATTGAAAGACTAAGAATTTCAAGCATTGAGCCTAATTTACTAAAAAACGAAACCATAGAATTTGTAAGTAAAAGTAGAACTTTTGTCCCGCATTTTCATATTCCATTACAAAGTGGTAGCAATGAAATTTTAGGGAAAATGAAGCGCCGATACCAACGTGAAATTTATACAGAACGCGTGAATAAGATTAAAGAAGTAATGCCACACGCGTGTATTGGTGTGGATGTAATTGTTGGATTTGCTGGTGAAACCGACGAACACTTTTTAGAAACTTATAATTATTTAAATGAAATGAACATTTCGTATTTGCACGTGTTTACTTATAGTGAACGTGACAATACGGAAGCCGCAGATATGCCTGGAGTTGTACCTGCAAATGTTAGAAGTAAACGCAGTAAAATGCTACGCGGACTTTCTGTTAAAAAACGTAGAGCGTATTATGAAAGTCAAATTGGCACGACTCGCACTGTACTATTTGAAAACGAAAATAAAGAAGGTTACATTACAGGTTTTACCGAAAACTACGTAAAAGTAAAAACACCTTGGAACCCAGAATTAGCAAACACCTTGCACGAAGTTACACTTACAAAAATTGATGATGACGGGTTGGTACGGATGGAATTTGTGAATGTGGCAAAAAAAATGAAAAAATGAAAAATTTAATTACTATTCTAATAATAATTTCATCAAACTTAGTTTTTACTCAAGTAAAAAATCAAGAAATTATTAGGTCAAAAGTAGAAACGATAGAAAACGGAAAAATTGAAAATGGAGTATATATTTGTAATCTTTTTGATTGGAAAATAACAATTCCTGAAGGTTATGAATTAATTAAAAAAGAAAGAATTGAAGAATTAGAAAAAAAAGGATACGAAGCTATTAAAAAAGAAACTACCGAAGGTATTGCTATTAATAGACATCCTCCTTATTTAATAGGATTTCAACTTAATAAATATAATTATTTCAAAAGCAGTCTAGAAACTTTAGTTGAAACAAAAAAAATCACATTAGAAGAGCATAAATTATTTTGCGAAAAACTATTAACAGAAACATATTCTACTATCAAAGGATTAAAATTTGAATTAACTAAATCTGACCTTAAATTAGGAAAACACGACTTTTACAAAATAAAAGTTAAAATTTATAGTGAAAAAGATGATGTATATTTATTAACTCAAGAAATTTATAATTCATTTATTAATAACAATTTATTTAGTGCTTCAATAAACTATACAAACGAAGAAGTTGGTTTAGTTCTACAATATAATTTTGAAAAATCCTTTCAAAATTAAATACTTAAATAATAAAAATATTAGATTATATTATTCAAATTACTAACAAACCAGAATTTCGCAATAAACTTATTTGTTTTGAAAACCAAAACAATTCAAAATCTTCAAACTGAGATTCGAAGTCTAATTTGACATTTTTCAATAAAATTGGATGATCTGAAAGTAATTTTATGGTTTTTAATAACCAATTTGCTTGGTCTTTTTCTAAAGAAATTTCAAGTGTTTCCGTTTTAAAATGAAACGACAACTTCGCCATTTCCCAAGTATGTCCTTTTTTTGATTTTGTAAAATAATCCACAATAGGTAAATTACCTATCCAAATAATTTTAGCAGTTGGTTTTAACGAAAAATCTGTAGTTTCAAAAATGGCATTTTCTATAAAATCTGGTGATATCTTAGTGTTTGGAATCTTAAAATCAAACCACTCTTGCAAATCATAATCGAAACACAACCCGTGCATATAATTGAATAACGATTTTTTTAATCCAAAACTAAACTTATCGTGATTGATTCCTGTTTTATCCTTAAACTGGATATCGTTATTTGCAAAAGTAATTTCATTTTGTTGTGGAATTACACCAAATTCGTCTGGATTTAATCCTACAGGAGAATGAGCCGTCATAGCAAATTGATGCCAAAATCCAGATTGAATTGTACCAATTTGAAATAATTGTCGCACCATTTCTAAACTATCTACAGTTTCTTGAATGGTTTGTGTAGGATAACCGTACATTAAATACGCGTGTACCATAATTCCAGCTTCGGTAAAATAATTCGTGACTTTAGCTACTTGTTCAACCGTTACCCCTTTTTTAATTAATTCTAATAATCTATCTGAAGCCACTTCTAATCCACCAGAAACCGCGATACAACCCGAAGCTTTTAACAAAATGCACAAATCTTTTGTGAAACTTTTTTCAAAGCGAATATTTGTCCACCACGAAACGACCAATTTACGTTTAAGAATTTCCAAAGCCACTTCACGCATTAAAGCTGGTGGTGCCGCTTCATCTACAAAATGAAAACCTGTTTCGCCTGTTTGATGAATCAGTTCTTCCATCCTATCCACAAGAATTTTAGCTGCAATAGGTTCATAAATTTTTATATAATCTAACGAAACATCACAAAAGGTACATTTTCCCCAATAACAGCCGTGTGCCATAGTAAGTTTATTCCATCGACCATCGCTCCATAAACTATGCATTGGATTAGCAATTTCAATAACTGAAATGTATTTATCCAAAAATAAATCTGAATAATCTGGTGTTCCAACATCTGATTGCTTGTAGTCTGATTTTGCAGTGTTATTTTTATAAACAACTTCATTATTTTCTAAAATAAACGTCCTTTTGAACTCATTGGAATTTGGAATTTTAACATTGGAATTTAAAAGCTCCACTGGTAATTCGCCATCATCAAGCGTAATAAAATCGAAAAACTCAAACACTCTTTTGTCCTTTAGACTTCTTAATTCTGTATTTGGAAAGCCACCACCCATAGCAATTTTAACTAATGGATAATGTAATTTTATATATTGCGCACATCGGAAAGCGCTATATAAATTTCCTGGAAAAGGCACCGATATTAGTACCAAATTCGGTTGAATTTCTCTTACTCTTTCCTCTAAAATTTTAAGTGTAATTTTATCTATATGCGTGTTTTCATTCTGTAATTCAGAGTATAATTCATCAAATGAATTGGCACTTCTTCCCAATCGTTCAGCATAGCGACTAAATCCGAAATTTTCATCTACGCATTCCACAATAAAATCCGAAATATCTTCTAAATACAAAGTAGCTAAATGTTTTGCTTTGTCTTGCATACCCATATTTCCAAAAGCCCATTCCATATCGTCTAATTGATTGAAACGAGACGCTTCGGGTAAAAAAATTCTACTACAAATTTGGCGGGCTAATGTGGAATTCTTTCCTTGAAGAAAAGCAATTACAGCATCTATTGTATTGATGTAGTCATTCCAAAGCGAAAGAATTCTTTGCGAGTTTTCAGAAAAATGGGCAATTTCACCGTCTGAAACTAAATCACTTAAACCCTTTTTTGAAAACAATTCTAATATCACTTCGATACCTAAATCCATTTGAAAAGCAGAAATACTTTTCGTGTTTAGAAACCCTTTGATATAAGCCGTTGCGGGATATGGCGTATTCAATTGAGTAAAAGGTGGCGTGATTAAAAGAATGTCTGACAAGGTGAAATGTTTTTACAAAGATAAAAATTAATTGTAGATGGCGAAAAATGATTATTTTTGTAAAAAAAATTATGCCAACAGATTGTATTTCGTATCAAAAATCGGGTTATTTTTCTAAACTAATTGTGGATTATTTAGATGAAAAACCAGAAATACAAGCGTTGTATCATCGTTTCCCTCGAATAGAGAATTTTAGTGCTCAAATAGATGAAAAAAGTAAAAATTATAGCACAGAAAATCGATTAATTGTAGCAGAAGCGTTAAATAATCAAAATAAAAACTTCCCGATTTCACAAGCAACTCAAGCTAATATTGAATTACTAAAATCCAATAAAACATTTACTATAACTACCGGTCATCAATTAAATTTGTTTTCGGGACCTGCATATTTTATCTATAAAATTGCTTCTACTATTAATTTATGCAAGCAATTAAAACAAAAATATTCTGATTGTAATTTTGTGCCTGTATATTGGATGGCTACTGAAGACCACGATTTTGAAGAAATAAATCATTTTCATTTGAATAACCAAAAAATCAAATGGAAAAAAGATAGTTTTGGACCTGTTGGAAGATTATCTACAGAAGGATTAAACGAAGTTTTTGAGGAATTTTCTAAAGCAATTGGACTTGGTGAAACTGCGGAACATTTAAAAGAATTATTTCAAAAATCTTATTTAGAACATACAAATTTAGCAGATGCGACTCGTTATTTAGCTAATGAATTATTTAAATCCGAGGGCTTAGTGATTATTGATGGGGATGATAAAAATCTAAAAGCACTATTTGCACCATATATAAAAGATGAATTATTGCATCGGAATTCATTTACAACTGTTTCTAAAACAATAAATCAATTAAAAAATTACTCCGTTCAAGTAAATCCGAGAGAAATCAATTTGTTTTATATAGAAGATAATTTACGTGAACGAATTATTTTTGAAAACAATATTTACAAAGTTAACAATACAGAAATTGAATTTTCAGAAACTGAAATTTTAAAAGAGTTAAAAAATTATCCTGAAAAATTTAGTCCAAATGTCATTTTAAGACCTTTATACCAAGAAGTTATTTTACCAAATTTAGCATACCTTGGTGGTGGTGGTGAAATAGCGTATTGGTTAGAATTAAAAAATTATTTCGAAAATCAAAAGGTCACTTTCCCTATTTTAATGTTACGAAATTCATTTGTAATTACTACGGAAAAACAGGTATTAAAAATGAAAAAAATAGGTCTTTCTTTTCCTGAATTATTTCTAAAGCAACAAGAATTAGTAAATCAAAAAACCAAAGAATTTTCGAATTTTAATATTGATTTTTCTGAACAAAAAGATACGATAAAAAAACAGTTTTCTGATTTACTAAAAATTGCTGAACAAACTGATAAATCGTTTATCGGTGCCGTTAAAGCTCAAGAAGCGAAGCAATTAAAAGGATTAGAAAACCTAGAAAAACGTTTATTAAAAGCTGAAAAACGAGTTCATTTTGAAAAAACAGCACGTTTAATCGACTTACAGAATCAATTATTTCCAAATGGAAGTTTACAAGAACGAGAAAGCAATTTTAGTGCGTTTTATTCAGATGAATTTGTAAGTAAAGTTATCTTACACTCAAATCCCTTTCATACAAATTTTGTTTTAGTTACAATATAAAACATATTTGATTTTCTATAAACCCTTTTGCAGTTTAGAATTAAATAGTACCTTTGCAAAAAATTTAAGAAAAATGGCTACAAATAGAACATTTACAATGATTAAACCAGATGGTGTTGAAAACGGACACATTGGTGGAATTTTAAACATGATTACTGAAGGCGGTTTCAAAATCGTTTCTATGAAATTAACGCAATTAACTGTAGCAGATGCTCAGAAATTTTATGCTGTTCACTCAGAAAGACCTTTCTTTGGTGAATTAGTAGAATTTATGACTCGCGGACCTATTGTTGCTGCAATTTTAGAAAAAAACAATGCAGTAGAAGATTTCAGAACTTTAATAGGTGCTACAAACCCTGCTGATGCTGCTGAAGGAACTATCCGTAAAAAATATGCTACTTCAATTGGAGAAAATGCTGTTCACGGTTCTGACTCAGATGAAAATGCTGCTATCGAAAGTGCTTTTCATTTCGCTGGAAGAGAGCAATTCTAAAAATTGAAATTCGTATAAAAAAAGGTGATTTGAAATTTCAAATCACCTTTTTTTTAACCTTAACCTAAGACCTTATACCCTTAACCTTTTCACCTAAAGACAATTTCTTTAATCAAGTCTTTTCCAAGTTCTTCATTAAGCATTTTTAAGATTTTAGATTTTCCGTATTCCAATTCTTGTTTTACAACTGAAGAATTTAATTGTACGTATAAAGTCTGTCTTTTTAATTCAATTTGTTGCGTATAATTTTTAAATGCCGGACCCATCATTTTATACCAAGCTTCTTTAACATTTATGATATCTAAACCCGCTTCAAGCTTCGTAGATTTCATAAACTCTTTCATTACATCACCAATAGAAAAATCGTCATTAAATCGTTTCATTTTATTTTATTTTACTGTAAGGCACAAATTTTTTGTAATAATAGGTAATTTTTGCTTCATTTTCTAAAACTAATTCATCATCTGAAACGGAGATAATTTTTTCTTCCCATTTGGTAAAATTAGCTTGCGTTTTCAAGAAATAACAACCTGCACTATCAATAACCTTAATTTTATCCTGTATGGCACCTTTAAGAAATGAACCATCTAACTGAGGCGCTATTTTTTGACGAGTTCCAACTGAGTTTTTTAAATTAATATTATCTATAAATTCATTTACTTGATATGCTTTTTTATTCCCATCAGGAAATACCACTTTCTCTATTTCCCAGTACCCATTTATTTTTACAATGGATTCTTTAGATGGTTTAGACGTACAAGAAATTAAACCAATTTGAAGTAATAACACATAAAAATATTTTTTCATAAATAAAATGTAAAGTTGGGTAAATGTAAAATTATTTTGTCCAATAAAAAAATTGAAAATCATTTTGAAGTTTAAATATAAAGAGTATATTTGCACTCGCAATCACGGGGTGTAGCGTAGCCCGGTTATCGCGCCTGCTTTGGGAGCAGGAGGCCGCAGGTTCGAATCCTGCCACCCCGACAAACGACTTCAATCATTTTGAGGTCGTTTTTTTTTGGCATTCACTTAACTAATATGTTCTTTATAACAAAGTATATATTTATCTTATAGAACCATAAATAAAATAATTATCTAAATAATTCATTTTTGTTTAATTATTTACTACTTTTGTTAAACAAAATAAACTTTATGAAATCAAACTTTATGATTGAAGACAACATACTAACAAATTTATCTGTAGAAGATATAGGAAACGATCATTTATACACGTCATTGGAAACACCAATGGTAGCCGATGCGTTTTCAAAATCAGATACAGAAAAAAAAGAAATTATTGCATTTCATTTTACTGAAATAATGAAGGCTTTGGATTTAGATTTGTCCGACGATTCTTTAAAAGGTACTCCAGAAAGAGTAGCTAAAATGTATATTGAAGAAATTTTTTCAGGATTAAATCCTAAAAATAAGCCTAAAATGGCGCTTTTTGAAAATAAATACCAATACAATCAAATGTTAGTCGAAAAAAACATAACATTTTATTCTAATTGCGAACATCATTTTGTACCTATTTTTGGTAAAGCACACGTGGCATATATTTCCTCTGGTAAAGTAATTGGTTTATCAAAATTAAATAGAATTGTCCAGTATTATGCAAAACGCCCTCAAGTTCAAGAACGATTGACGATGCAAATTGCCGAAGATTTAAAAATTGCATTAGAAACTGAAGATGTAGCCGTTATTATTGACGCCAAACATCTTTGTGTTTCATCACGTGGTGTTCAAGACGATAGTTCTGCAACTGTAACTACATCTTTTAACGGCGCATTTAATAATCCACAAAAAATAAATGAATTATTACAATTAATCAATAACTAATTTTTTTTAAAAAATATTTAATTAAATTCTATCTTTTCTCTAAAGATAGAATTTTTTTTATAGTATAT